>NZ_JBVVPU010000015.1:0-14618 GCF_055811295.1 Mesorhizobium sp. WSM4871
CAAACGCTCTCCTAAAGGCGCAGCGAAAATGGGCCCCTAAAACCCCTTGATCAAAACGGATACTTTAGGTTCTTGTTTTATGCATGTCGTTATCGCAAAACCGCTGCACACTTTTGCGCGACATGCATTAACCGACAGCACCCGGCCGGCTGCCGCCCGCAAAGCCGGATCGAGCCGCCGCGTCAACCGTTGTTGTAGGGGAAGAACTTGAAATAGGGCTGCGCTTCCTCGATCACGCGGGCCACCGACGGGCGCTCAAGCAGCCGGTCGTGATAACGTCTCACCGCGGGATATTTGTCGCCGAACGGTTCGACCTTGTTGGCGTAGAACAGAGCTGGCGCCGCGGAGCAATCGGCCATGGTGAAGGCCTCGCCCGTCGCCCATGTCTGTAACCGCATGTCCTGCTCGATGATAGCGTAGGCGCTGCGCAACTGGCCGCGCGCCTGCTCGACGCCGAACGGATCGGCCCTGCCTTCCGGCCGCAGCCGGTCGCCGACGATCTTCTGCATCGGCTCCTGGACGTAGAAATCATAGAACCGGTCGGCCAGCCTAACCTTGCGGGCGAGAGCGACATCGGCGGGGATCATCTCGACCGGTCCAGGATAGTGCGCGTTGAGGTATTCGATGATGATCGTCGATTCCGGCACCGTCCGGTCCAGCGCCTCGTCGCGCAGCACCGGCATCTTGCCGGCCGGCCACAGTTTCAGGAACGCCGCGCGCGACTGTTCGTTGCCGAGATCGACGACGACCGACGCGAAGGGCGTGCCATTCTCGTAAAGCGCAATCAGCGGCTTCCAGCAGAAGGAGGCCAGCGGGTGAAGATGCATCGTCAGGGACATTGTTTTACTTTCCGTGGTTCACGCGGCTTGGCCTTGCTCAGATGGCCAGGGAGTCAAACACACCGGCTGCTCCACTGTTGCGGCCAGGATGGTCCGCCTCAAGACCCAGCGCCGCTCTCTCTGGCCCGGCAATGCGCCGTGATCGCGGCAACGATCGCGCCCCAATCATCGGGATGCAATTCATGGCCACCGCCTTCGATGCGCACAAGCGTCGCGCCGGCAACGACTTCCGCGAGAGCGGCGCCATGCTCGACCGGAAAGATCGGATCCGCCGTGCCATGGATGACGAGGAGCGGGGCCTTCAATTCGTGAAGGCGGCCCTTCCACTCCTCACCACCCTTGAGCATGAAGTGATTGGTCGCGCTCAAAAAGCCGCCGGATCGGTCGTAGTCCTCCTCGACGAACGCCCTCGTCCGCTTCTCGTCGAAGGGGTGTGCCGTGCCGGCGATGGCCTGTGCGTCCTTGACGATGAAGTCGACCACCTGGGCACGGTTCGACCAGTCGACCTTCGCGCCTTCGGCCGAGTGCTCCATGTAGGCCTCACTCGTCCCGGGCAGGTGCGATGTATCGATCCCGGCCGGCGACGTGCTGATCGCGGTGAGCGAGAGGACGCGCGACGGATATTCCAGCGCCACGAGCTGGGCGATCATGCCACCCATCGACATCCCGGCCACATGCGCTTTGCGCACGCCATGGTGATCGAGCACGCGAATGGCATCGTCCACCATGTCGTCGAATGTGTAAGGCGGCTCGCCTGGTGCATATTTGGTAGAGCGGCCGGTATCGCGATTATCGTAGCGGATCACGAACAGACCCTCGCCGGCCAGGTTCCGGCAAAACGCCTCCGGCCACCAGAGCATCGATGCCATGGCGCCCATGATCAGCAGCAGCGGCGGATGCGCCGGGTCGCCAAATGTCTGGGATACGATGTCGGGTTCCAAGGTGCTCGTCATGATCGCGATCTCCTTCTTGCACACTGATTGCATTTTGCAATCAGTTGCACCATAATAAAACTGATACGATAATGCAACCAGTTTTCTCCTGGAGAATCGCATGCACACCGATCACCGGTCCGGATGCCCGATCAACCTGTCGCTCGAAGTGTTTGGCGACCGGTGGAGCCTGATCATTCTTCGCGACATGATTTTCGGCGGCAAACGCCATTTTCGCGAATTGCTCAACGGTTCGATCGAGGGCATCGCCTCCAACATCCTCGCCGACCGGCTGAAGCGGCTGATGCAACTGGGCATGCTGACCAAGGCCGACGATCCGTCCCACAAGCAGAAGGCGATCTATAGCCTGACCGAAATGGCGATAAGCCTGGTGCCGATCCTGGCGCATCTCGGCGCCTGGGGCCGCGTCTGGCTGCCGGTCAGCGAGGAGCTATCGATCCGCGCCGAACTGCTCGAAAAGGGCGGCCCGCCAATGTGGGACAAGTTCATGGACGAGTTGCGCCACGAGCATCTGGGCATGCCTTCCCCCGCGTCAGGCCCCAC
The DNA here is from genome assembly GCF_055811295.1 of Mesorhizobium sp. WSM4871. Taxonomy (NCBI): domain Bacteria; kingdom Pseudomonadati; phylum Pseudomonadota; class Alphaproteobacteria; order Hyphomicrobiales; family Phyllobacteriaceae; genus Mesorhizobium; species Mesorhizobium sp. WSM4871. The sequence goes on from NZ_JBVVPU010000015.1 coordinate 2,336, forward strand.
CGTCCGCGCTACCTTGCAGGCCGGATACGAGGCCGTTGTCGCCCGAAAGGCGCAGGAAGCGGGGCGCGAACCGGCAGCCTGACCAACTTATTTTGCCATTTGCAGGCCGGCTCTGCTATCAAGGGGTCGAAATAATAATTAACGGGATTGGAAAAGCCCTTGGTTGAGAATTCTAAGGATACGGCCCGCGCGCGGGCCGATTTGCGTTTCAAGAAGCAGGAAGAGGCCGCCACCGTTCGTCAGAAGGCGATGGCGGAATATGTCGCGGAGAGCGACGCCCGCCAGGCCAAGACCAACAAGCTGAGGGCGCTGCGCCTCGCCAAGGAGGCGGAAGACCTCGCCAATGCGCCGGCTGCCCCAGCGAAGAAACCTTCACGCGCCAAGAAGAAATAGCCTCATTCGTCTGGACTCTGGCGCAGGTCTGGAAGCGGTGGAAGGCTGCGCCTGTTCGGCTTGCGCGAGCCATCAACCCGCTCCAGGTACCATTGCCTTCCATTTCCGCTTTCTCACGCAAAGCAATTTCAACCGGAACCGGGATTTTGCATCGTCCGCTCCCGGTCGATGATTGAGGCGTTTCAACAGGAGAATGCCATGACCGCGCTGACGCTCGACACCGCCATCAAGATCATCGAGGCCGCCTTTGCCAAAGGCGCCGAACTCAAGCTCAAGCCGCTCGGCGTATCCGTCCTTGATGCCGGCGCCCATCTGGTCGCCTTCCAGCGCCAGGACGGCGCCTCGTTCCTGCGTCCGCAAATGTCGGCCGGCAAAGCCTATGGCGCGCTTGCCATCGGCATGGGCTCACGCCGCGCGGAAGCCTTCGCCAAGGAACGCCCGCATCTGATGGCCGGCGTCTCCGACGTGTCCGGCGGGCGCATCCTGCCTGTCGTCGGCGGGGTGCTGATCCGCGACAAATCGGGCGCCATCGTCGGTGCGGTCGGCATTTCCGGCGACACGTCGGACAATGACGAGGCAGCGGCAATCGCCGGCATCGAGGCCGCCGGCTTCACCGCCGACCCAGGCTGAGGCGTTGGAGCTTCGAGGCTGTAGGGTGTGTTGAGATTCAGGTCAGGCCGCGCCGAGAATGCGTACTTTTGGGTACGTGAGTACCGGAAGCGCAGGAAACCGCCGTTCGCAGGCCGGCATCACCTGAATATCAATACACACTAATTCATGTTGATGTCACGGCTCGCCGACCGCATGGAGACGGAGAAGCCAGCCAGCACATCGATCAGCGCGATGATCGTCAGCGTAAAGAAGACGGAATGCGCCGCGCCCTTCACCAGCAGGAACTCGACCAGGAACGCCACGAAGACGAAGGTCGACAACAGATGGTCCATGATCGAGGCGTTCGTCGTGCGCGTCGCTTTCACCATCTCGACGAAGAAGAAGATCAGCCCGATCAGTACCATCAGGTCGCCAAGGGTCATCGAGAAGACGCCGCCCGACATCATGCGGACCGAGAACATCTCTGTCGCCCACGGATCGTCGCCGCCGCCGAATATTCCCAGAAGCCCGAGATTGTAGAGAACGAAGGGCACGATCAGCAGCGGAATGGCACCGAACATCAGGCGTCTCCGGTTGGTGCGTGTCGCCCGATGCCTGCCCTCGGGCCTGACCCCGGGGATGCGCAGCGGTTTGGGACAACGACACGCACGAAACAACAACCCAGAGCGCGTCGCCTGAATTCTCGGACGTCACGCGCTCTGGACAGCCTTCTCTAGTATGCGCCGGGCGTTCGCCGTCAAGAATTTTCGCATGCGAGCGCGAACACGGACAAAGACGGTGCGAAATAACCATGTCAGCCGGAAGTCATCCGGCTGACATCAAGGCCAAGCTCAGCGCTTGAGCTGACCGGCACGCACGGCGGCGCCGATGACGTTGAGGATGATGTGGCCGGCGGTCATCGAGGTGATCTCGTTGATATCGCGGGCAGGCGCAATTTCGACGATGTCCATGCCGACGACTTGTCCCTTGGCGAACAGTCCCTTGATCAGTTCGATCGTCTGGCGATAGGTGACGCCGCCCGGCTGCGGCCCCTCGACTGCCGGCATCACTGCTGGGTCAAGCCCGTCGGCATCGATGGTGAGATAGTAGCGGCCGCCATCGGGAATGCGCTTGAGCAGCGCGGCGGTGCCAATATCTTGCCATTCGTCGGTGGTGATGATGTTGGCCCCGTAGGCCCGGGCCGCTTCGACCTCTTCCGTGCGGGCGCTGCCCTGGCCGCGAATGCCGACCTGGAAAATCTCCTTGATATGGGCCATTTCGGAAGCACGGCGAATGGTGCTGGAATAGCCCTCCTTGACGCCGTTGACGTTATCGCGCCAGTCGAGATGGGCGTCGAGCTGCACCAGAGTGATCGGACCTTCGCCATCAAGCGCCCGGAAGATCGGGATCGGAATGCCATGATCGCCGCCGATGGTGATCGGCAGCGCGCCAGCCGCGCGGATCTTGCGGATCGCCGCTTCCGCTCGCTTGTAGTGCCCGACATGGTCGGCAGCGTTGCCTGGAACATCGCCGACGTCGACAACCCTGATGTCCTGGCCGGCAAAGACCGGCCCGCCAATGTCGAAATCATAGCGGTCGAGCGACTGGCTGATGCGCTGCGAGGCGCGGCGCACGGCGGTTGGCGCGTTGGTCTGGTCGTTGATCAACTCGTCGATCGTATAGGGCTCGCCATAGGGCATACCGATGATGGCGACATCGGCTTTCAACGTGTCGAGATCCTCGACCAGCGGGAAGTTCAGGAATGTCTGAAAGACATCGCGCGGCGCGGTGGTGAGCTTGGACATGGGGTCTCCTCTGTGATGAAAGGCTTTTTGGATCAGGCGCCACGATGGGCTGCGAGATGAGGCTGCAGCCTGTGCTCCAGTCTGCGCGAGATCGCTGCGACGAGGGCGGTCAGCCCCCAGTACAGCAATGCGATGGCGGTGAAGATCTCCACCGGCGAGAAGGTGCGGCCGATGATGTTCTGGGCCATATAGGTGAGTTCCGGCACGGTGATCGCCGACAGGATCGCCGATTCCTTGATCAGCGTGATGGTGAGGTTGGTGCCCGCGGGCAAGATGTAGCCGACCACTTGCGGCACAAGGATCTTGCGGAAGATTGTGAGGTAGCGCAGCCCCAGCGCATAGCCCGCCTCGACCTGGCCCGGCGATATCGACTGGATCGCACCTCTTATGATTTCGGCGGAATAGGCGCTGGCATAGGCCGACAGCGCGCCGATCGAAACCACCACCGGCGAAAGCCTGACGCCGAACATCGGCAATGCGTAGAACAGCAGGAAAATCTGGATCAGAAACGGAATGTTGCGGAAGATCTCGACATAGGCCGAGACGATGGCCGCGAGCAGCCGCCCGCCCCGCAGCCTGACCAGCGCCAGCACGGTGCCAAGTGCGAAGCCGAGCGGCAGCGATACGACGCACATCAGCACCGTATTGCCGAATCCTTTCGCAAGTATCTGCCAATTGTCTGCTATGACCGAGAGGTCGAAGCTCATGCGCGGGTGCCCTCCGCCTTGCGTTCCAGATGCCTGGTCAGCAGGCTGCAGGAGAACAGCACGATGAAATACAGCACCGCCGCGATGCAGAAGGCCTCGACCGGCCGGTAGGTGACGTTCATGATGTTCTGCGCGGTGCGGGTCAGTTCGACCACGGCAATCACCGACAGGATGGATGACGCCTTCACCAGCATGGTGAACTCGTTGACCATCGGCGGGATGATGGCGCGGAAAAGCTGCGGCAGGACGATCTTGAACCAGGTCACCACGGGCTTCAGGCCAAGCGCCTTGGCCGCTTCATACTGGCCCGCGGGAATGCGCGTCAGCCCGGCGCGCAGGATTTCGGCGACGAAGGCGGCGCTGTTGAAGCTGAGCGCCAGGATGCCCGCCAGCAGCGGCGGCAGGTCGATGCCGACCAGGCCCGGCAGCACATAATAGACGACGAATATCTGGACGATCAGCGGCGTGCCGCGAATGAAGCTGGTGTAGAGCGCGCCGATCCAGCGGACGGCGCGCCAGCGCGACCTGCCGCAGGCGAGCAGGCCGAAGCCGATCGCCGTGCCGACAGCGAAGCCCAACGCCGAGACGCCGAGAGTCACGCCGGCACCCGTCAGGAATTGCGGTAGGAACCCGAGGGTTCTGGAAAAGTCGAACATCTTCAACCGACAGATCTGGAGACGGCCCGCGCGTTACGAACGGCAACCCTCCGCAACGCGCTGTCCGATAAGGAAAATCTCTCTAGAGAGCTCCTTCCGGCAAATATCCCTCGGCGGGTGTCTGCATCTCGAAGCCGAACCACTTCATCTGCAGCTCCTTCAGCTTGCCGCTGTCTTTGAGCTCGCCGATCTTGGCGTTGATGAATTCGCGCAGATCCTTGTCCTCCGGCCGAACGACCCAGGAGAGATAGGAGAATTCGCCAATCGAACCGACGACCTTGTAGGTGTCGGGCACGTTCTTCATCAGCACGGCCGCCGAAGGCGAAGCGATCACGATCGCGTCGACCTGTCCCGAAGCCAGCGCGACATGGGTTTCCGGGAAGGATGTGAACAGCTTGAGTTCGCCCACGCCGGCACCGCCCTTTGCCTTGAGGTCCTTGTCATAGGCTTCGATGATCGGCTGCACCGAGGAGGCAAGCTGCGTGGCGACGACCATGCCGTTGATGTCTTCGGGCTTCTTGATGCGGTCTTCGTTGGTGCGCACGACGATGACATTCTCGAACGAACCGGTGGGGCGCGTATAGGCATATTTCGCCGCCCGTTCGGCGTTGATGCCGGTGGACGTCGCCATCAGGTCGAATTTCCTGGCCAGCAGGCCCGGCAGCAGTCCCTGGAAAGGCAGGTTGAGCTGGTCGAGCTTCACGCCGAGCTGGCTCACCGCATAGTCCAGTATGTCCTTGTTGTAGCCGACGATCTGGCCGTCGCGCACGAACTCGAACGGCTCGAAGGCGGCCTCGGTACCGACCACGATCGTGCCGCGCTGCTTGATCTGGTCGAGCAGGCCATCGGCGTGGGAGGCACAAGCGAAGGACAGGAAAAACGGCGCGGCGGCGAGCAGAGACAGAACGCGGCGGCGCGAAGCAGAAAAGAACTCACCCATTGTTACCCTCTTTTTTCTTCGGTTTTGCTGTGCTGGTAAGCCCGGCCGCTGTGCTTGAAGACGCGGCCGATCATGTAGCTCTCGGAATCCTTGATCCCAGGAACATTGGACAATTCGCTGACCAGGAAATCATGCAGGCTTGTCGTCGATGGCAGGGTCAGCTGGATGATGATGTCGAACGGTCCGGTCATCGCGTAGACGCTGTCGACGAACGAATATTCCGACAGCTTCCTGGCGACGCTGATGATGTGCTCGCGGTCGACGTCTAGGCCGACGATGGCGGCGATACCGACATCGCTGCGCAACGGACGCACGACGGCCTGTATACAGATATCCGGGTCTTCGAGGATGCGAGCCATTTTCCGCCGCACCGTCGCCTCGGTCACGCCAATGCGCTTGGCAATGTCGACGCTCGACATGCGCCCGTCGGCTTTCAATTGTGAAAGGACGGCCTGTTCAGTGTCATCGAGATCGCTGGTGCTGACGAAATCCCACATCTAAATTCAAATCCGTGTCGATTTCCAACTATAAAATTGAAAATTACATAGTAAAACGTCAATGACAATCCCCCGTCAGTCGAAAAACGCAGCCCCAAAATGAGATGCGGTCAACGGCACCGGGGTTCGGATGACGTCAGAGCTGTGGATCGGTGAGGGATAGCCAAGGGTATCCAAGGTCGGCCGGCTGCAGGCTTTGTACCCATTCGGGATGCAGCACCCCGCGCCACGCGCCGTAACGGGTGCGAGCCATGACTGTGGCTGACCTAGAACGTCCACCCGGACACCAAACGCAAAAAGACCGGCCAGAGGCCGGTCTTTTCGATAACTCAAAACTTCGGAAAAGCTGGTATCAGCTTTCCTTGGGCGTCAACACTTGGCGGCCGCGATACATGCCGGTCTTCAGGTCGATATGGTGCGGCCGGCGCATTTCGCCGGAATTCTTGTCCTCGACATAGGTCGGGGCCTTGAGGGCGTCGGCCGAGCGGCGCATGCCGCGCTTGGACGGAGAGGTTTTTCGTTTCGGAACGGCCATGGATATGCTCCACTAGATGGTCAAAATGCCCCGGCTGCCCTCGTGAAAGGGCCGCATCAGGGGCCGGAATCTGAGAAAGTCGGGTGCCTATACACGCCTGACGCCGTTTTGGCCAGCACCGAAGCGAATTTTTTTGCCGCTTATTGGAGGCAGCCGACATAGGCGCCGGACCGGCCCGCACGCCGCTCGATCAGCGAGGCCAGCCGTCTCAGCCCCGGCCCGGGTTTGGCCGGGTTGCGTGCGATCGGGTTCGGCAAGGTGACGGCAAGCAGCGCCGCCTGCCGCCGCGACAATTGTTTTGCCGAGACGCCGAAATGGTGCTGGGCGGCGGCCTCGATGCCATAGATGCCCGGTCCCCATTCGGCGATGTTGAGGTAGATTTCCATGATGCGCCGTTTCGACATCACCGCGTCGAAATAGACGGCAAGCGGCAGTTCGACGACCTTGCGCACCGAGCCCAGCGGCCGTGACCAGAGATAGAGGTTCTTCACCGTCTGCATGGTGATGGTCGAGGCGCCCCGCGTCATCTCACCCGACAGCGCATCGTCGACGACGCCCCTCAATTCGCCGAGATCGATGCCGCGGTGGAAACAGAACTGCCCGTCCTCCGACATGATGACCGAATGCGCCAGCACCGGCGCCACATCGTCGATCGAAACCCAGCGCCGGTCATAGCCGGAAAACGTCGCCAGATCCTTCAGCATCAGCGTCGACACCGGATGCACGAACCACGGCAGGTAAAGGAAAGTCAGCACCGCCGGGATCAGCGCCAGCATAAGGACCACGGCAATGCCACGCCGGACCCAGCGTTTGAGACCGATGCGGTTGCCGCGTTTCGGTCTACCCGCCATGTCCAACCCTTCGGTTTCGAGATCGACGATCGGTTCCGCCAAGCCGTCCAACCCACGCTACTCCCTGCCCCCGGCATAATGGCGCTTGGCTTCTTGCGCAACGTCTGAGTGTCGGCTACCGGTCCCGGCCATGACGAAAGACGACCAAATGCCGTTCGAAGCAGCACTTGTCGCGCGCGCTGGCCCGATCGAGGCGCTGCTCAGGCGGCTTCTCGACGAACGCCCGCATTCCGGCGAGATCGTGCGGCCGGAACACCTGATGGCGGCGATGCGCCACGGCGTGTTGAACGGCGGCAAGCGCCTGCGGCCCTTCCTGGTACTGGAAAGTGCCGCGCTGTTTTCCGCCGACGGCGAAGCGGCGCTGCGCGTGGCCGCCGCGCTCGAATGCGTGCATTGTTATTCGTTGATCCATGACGACCTGCCGGCCATGGATGACGACGATTTGCGCCGTGGCCAGCCGACCGTGCACAAAGCCTTCGACGAGGCGACCGCCATCCTCGCCGGCGACGCCTTGCTGACGCTTGCGTTCGACATCATCGCCGATGAGGCGACGGCGCTGCCGGCGGAGCGCAGGGCGGCCCTGGTGCTGGCGCTGGCCCGCGCCGCCGGGGCCGGCGGCATGGTTGGCGGTCAGACGCTCGACCTCGAAGCCGAGCATATCAGGCCGGACGAAGCCGGCATCATCCGGCTGCAGGCGATGAAGACCGGCGCGCTGATGCGCTTCGCCTGCGAGGCGGGTGCGATCATTGCCGGCGCGCCGCCGGCCGACCGCGAAAGACTGGCCGAGTTCGGTTCGGCGATCGGGCTGGCCTTTCAGCTTGCCGACGACCTGCTCGACCTGACGGCGGACGCCAGCCAGATGGGCAAGGCCACCGGCAAGGACGCCGCCGCCGGCAAGGCGACGCTGGTGGCGCTGCACGGCGCCGACTGGGCGCGGGACCAGCTCAACGGGCTGGTCGACCAGGCGCATGCGCTACTCGATCCCTATGGCGAAAACGCCGCGCTTCTGAAAGAAGCGGCAACATTCGTGGCGAACCGCAACAGCTGACGCCGCACCAAGCTGCCCCTCCCGCTATGGGGCCGCATCCTGAGATCCACCAGCTGGTTGCAGCCGCTCGGAAATACACCCAATAATAGTCAGCCGAAGGCCCGCGCGCTGAATTGACCTCTCTTGGAGGCGCACATAGGTTTCGCGCCATCCGATCGGCGGGGGGCGCCTTCGGGGTTTGAGCTTGCCAGAACCGTGCGTCCGATGCGCGGTTCTGGCGATGCTTTGCCAATGCGTTCGCTCAGACGGATCAGCCCTGCAATCTGCCTTTTGGGGGGACGTACCTATGGCGGACCATTTCTTCGATCTGAATTAGGGTATCTATCGAAGGGTCAGACGGCTGAGTCCAAATTAAAGCGGCGGATCCAGTCGAGGCTCGTCTCGTCAGAGAGCTTTGCAACGCCTGGAGTTACGTCCTCGGCATTTGGTGCTTGAACCCCCATGGCTTCGCAGATGGTCACCAATGTCCCGGCCGGATCGTTTGAGAGACGCTCATAGCCGACACGAAGAGGGGTTATGCCTTGCTTTTCGAACCACACGTTCCAGGCAGAGTCATAGGTCGCGAGTTCAGCAACCTCATGTTTGATCCGCTCGAAATCGTATCGGGGTTCTTTCGGCGGTGCGAGTCTTTCGATCTCGGTTCCGTCAGGAGCGATATGCCAAAGACCGGTTTGCTCCGCCTTGATCAGGGAAACAGCTTGCGCGAGCTTGTTCTCACGGGAGAGATGTATGTAGAGAATATTGCCAAAAGCTTTTTCAAAACGCGCCTTGTCCGATGGAAGTTGCGGGAAAATCTGATCGAGGATTGCTGAGAGATCACCCAGATTTTCCTTCATCAAACGAAGACCGAAAATACCGGTCCCGTCCTTTCCAGCCCTGATTGCTGCGTTGAGATATGCGATATTGAATTCGAGCCCGCCCATCGTGTCAGGGTTCGGCAAATTCCATTCCTCTGCCCACTCGGATATGTTCTGGCGCCGATAGAACGAGTGAGGATTGCCGGCCACTCTTGTGGACGCCAGAAGGTCGCATAGCAGGGTGCTTCCGGTTCTCGGAGTGCCGCATATGATGTATCCGTCAAACATGCTACAGCCCATGCTGGTCGTCGGGGCAGGGCAATCGCCCGAGGCAAGTGATGGCCGACGCTACAATTGAAATCTCTGCTGGATGCGACGGGCACACTCCAGCGGCGTAAGGATGCTGGTGTCGACTTCGAGATCGTAGTCGATACCCTTGTGCACGCGGTCATACTGCCAGCGCGCCAGTCCCGGCAAGCGGTCGGCCCGCTGGATCTCGCGGGCCTCGAGAACATCGAGCTGCGCGAAGACGCCGACCAGGTGAAGATCGAACTTCGACAGCAGTTCTAGATACTCCGGCATCTCGCCGTGGCAAAGCACATCGTCGACGATGAGGTTGTTGCCTTGTTCCGCCATTGCGGCAATGGCGTGCCGCATGCCACGCAAGGTTCGCGCACCGATCGGTCCGGTGCTGATCACGACCTGCGGCTTGTCGTCCTTCCCTACAGTTTCATAAGAGAACCCGTCGGCATGGTCCTGAAGGGCTTCCGGCAGCATCTCGACGAATGTATCCATCTGAACATGCAGAAAGGGCTCGGCGGTTATCGTTTGGAAAGACTTGGCGATCAAGCTTTTACCCGCGCTGCCGACGCCATTGAGCACAACGATTTTGGCTGTCACGTCCAAGCGCCTCTTGCCGATACCCCTACCGATTTCGCACCACAATGCACGCGCCGCCTACGCTTTGCAGTTTCTGGCAGATATTGTCGGCCTTGGCTTTGGTGTCGGCGCCGATCCGCACCGCATAGATGCCGCGCCGGCCGATCGGGGTGCGCACCCGGCTGACCACCGGATTGCTGCCGCCGAGCAAGGCCGGAAACCGGCGCTTAACGCTGCTCCACTGATTGAGCGCGGCGGCGCGGCGGAAATTGCCGGCCACCTGCACGCCCCAAGGCTTGACGTTGATCGAGGCCATGGCCACGGTTCTGGACATGATCACCGGCAGCATGCGGCAGGCGACCGCAAAGTTCGCTTTCTTGTCGAGCGGCCGGACGATGCCGGCATAGGCGGTGTCGGTGAACCTGTCGGCCGGCTCGCCCATGACGTCCAGGACGTAGCTTTCGGTTTCCATCGGCAGGAAGCCGCCGGATTTCAGCCAGCGCGACACCCGGGTCTCGCCGGCATTGTAGGCGGCGGCGGCGAGCCCCAGATTGCCGAAGCCGGTTTTCAGTTCGGCGAGATATTTCGCCGAGGCCGGGATCGCCTGCTCGATATCGAAGGAATTGGCGAGACCGCGCATCTTGGCGGTGCCCGGCATGAACTGGGCTATGCCTTCGGCGCCGACCGGACTGACCGCATTGGGGTCGAAGCGACTTTCCTTCCAGATCAGCCGGGCAAAGAAATCCTCGGGCAGGCCGTTCTGGTTGGCATGGGCCTCGATCAGGTTGCAGACCCGGTCGATCAGGCGCTGCTTGGCGGGGCGCGGCGGGTCGGCGTGGGCGCCAGTTGCGAAGCCCAGCCCGGCAAGCAAGACCAGCGTCGCCCGGGGGAAGCGCATCGGCCTACTCCGCCGCGGCCTTGCCGCGTTGCCCGAACCGCTGCTCGATATAGTCGGCGACCATCTTCTCGAAGTCGGCGGCAATCGACGGCCCGCGCAGCGTCGCCGCTTTCTTGCCGTCGACGAATACCGGCGCCGTCGGCGTCTCGCCCGTGCCGGGCAGCGAAATGCCGATATCGGCATGCTTGGATTCGCCGGGTCCGTTGACGATGCAGCCCATCACCGCGACCTTCAGGTTCTCGACGCCGGGATATTTTTCCCGCCACACCGGCATGTTCTTCCTGAGATCGGCCTGGATGTTCTGGGCGAGTTCCTGGAACACCGTCGAAGTGGTGCGCCCGCAACCCGGACAGGCGGCGACGATCGGCACGAATTGCCGGAAGCCCATGGTCTGCAGCAGTTCCTGCGACACCTGCACCTCGCGGGTGCGGTCGCCATTCGGTTCCGGCGTCAGCGAGATGCGGATTGTGTCGCCAATGCCTTGCTGCAAAAGGATGCCCATCGCGGCGGACGAAGCGACGATGCCTTTCGAGCCCATGCCGGCCTCGGTCAGGCCGAGATGAAGTGCGTGGTTGGAGCGGGTGGCGAGTTCGGTATAGACGGCGATCAGGTCCTGCACACCGCTGACCTTGGCCGACAGGATGATCTTGTCGCGGCCAAGGCCGATCTCCTCGGCCATTTCGGCCGACAGAATGGCCGACTGTACGATCGCCTCGCGCGTCACTTCCTGCGCGGTCAGCGGAAAGCCCTGAACCTGGTTGTCGTTCATCAGCCGCGTCAGCAGCTCCTGGTCGAGCGAGCCCCAGTTGACGCCGATGCGTACCGGCTTGTCGTATTTGATCGCCATCTCGACGATGTCAGTGAACTGCCGGTCCTTCTTGTCCTTGAAGCCGACATTGCCGGGGTTGATGCGGTATTTGGCCAGCGCCTCCGCGCAGGCCGGATGGTCGGCGAGCAGCTTGTGGCCGATATAGTGGAAATCGCCGACCAGCGGCACGTTGATGCCGAGCCGGGCAAGCCGGTCGCGAATGGCGGGCACTGCGGCGGCACTCTCGTCACGGTCGACGGTGATGCGCACGATCTCGGAGCCGGCGCGATGCAGTGCGGCAACCTGGGCGACCGTCTGGTCGACATCGGCGGTATCGGTGTTGGTCATCGACTGCACGACGACAGGGGCGCTCCCGCCGACCATCACGCCGCCGACATCGACACCGACCGATGTGCGGCGCGGGAAGGGAGAAGAAAAATATCCGGTCATGCCGGCCGCCTTTTATTTCTGGAGCGACGCGCGTCCACTTGGACGCACAAAGTACGCTCCAACGCTTTTAATCCGCGCAACGTGCTTGCCGAAAACCCGATCAGGTTTTCGGGCCGATGCGAAGGTCCGGGCATGAGGTGGAGGAGCAAAGATGGCTTGTCAATGGCGACAGGCAGGCAGACCTAGCAAATCCATAACGGAAGGCTGCGGCAACAGCTTCGATGTCGCCAGCGGCAGGAGCCATGATGTTCAGAGGTTAAACAGACCGCCCTCCCGGCAGCATGGCTGCCACCGGAAGGATGGTCGCGCGCCGAAAGCGGCGCAGCTATTGGCGCATGATAAAATAAAAAAAAAAAAATACGAATTTAGTAAAGGTGAATAGGGCAAAAAAAATGATAAAGGGGGAGTTGGGGGGCCAATGTGACCGG
>NZ_JBVVPU010000015.1:14628-52670 GCF_055811295.1 Mesorhizobium sp. WSM4871
ACTGAGGAAAAACCCCCCCCCCCCCCGGCACCTGGGCGGCCACCGGACGCTTGGCCGCGCCCCTAACGCGGCGCTGCTTTTGGCCCATTACCCTTCCCTAAAATCTATTCCTATTTTCGTAATGTATCATGCGCCAATCAAAGTGCTACAGCGTCCTTTGCGCGTCCAATGGACGCGGCGCTGTAGAAGAGCGTCAGTGCGTCGTCGGTTTCGCCTTCAGTTTTTCAATCTCGTCCTTGATTGCCAGCTTGCGCCGCTTCAGATTCACGATTTCGAGGTCGTCGACCGATGGATGGTTCATCGCATCGTCGAGCTCACGCTCGATGTCGCCGTGTTTCCGCTGCAACTCATCAAGATGGGATGCAAGAGACATGATTGGTTCTCCCTTTCATGGTTTCCTCGATTGCAGCCGTCAAGGCGCGTTCCACCGCAGGCTCGCATCTGTGACGGCACCATGACACTCTGCCACCATCGGGCATCGATGTCGAATGCTGCATGGTAGCATTCCACGACAATGTGAAATGTGGTAAGGGCTGCGCGCCGGTGGCAAAATATGCCGCCCCCGCCCAAATCAAGCCCATTTTGGGCGTCGCAGACGTGCAGACGGTAGGTAATGTCCGAACAGGAACAGGCTGATATCCGCCTCGAATATTCTCGGCTGAAGCAGGAACACGCCGATTTCGACGCCGCCATCAACGCGATGATCGCCATGAGTTGCGACCCGCTGCAGATCCAGCGCATGAAGAAAAAGAAGCTCTTCCTGAAGGACAGGCTGATGGCGCTGGAAGACCGGATCATTCCCGACATCATTGCGTGAGCGAACGCCGCCCACAGCACCTCAGCAAAGCCGAATCACGAGATCGACAGGCTGGCCGAACGGCTCCGCAGCAACGCAATGAGCTCGCCGGTCTTTGCTTCAGACGTGTCTATCGGCACCACCAGGCACATCGTCGCCTCCACCTTGCCGGGCGCCGAGAAGACTGGCGCGGCCAGGCATTTGGTGTAGGCATCGACCAGCCCTGACGTGATGCAATGGCCGGCCGCCTTGGCGGTGGCGATGTCGGCGATGAAATCGTCGAGCCGCAATCTGCGGCCGTCCGGCAGGACGAGGTCGTCCTCCGACACCATGTCTTCGATCGCGGCCCTTTCGAAACCGGCCAGCAGCAGGCGCCCGGAAGCGGTCCAGGGAAGCGGTATCTGCAAGCCGGTGGCCGAGCTGATGCGGAACGGCCTGGTGCCCGGACTGGAATGTACGATCGTGTAGCGGCCGCTTTGCAGCATGCACAATTCGGAGGTCTCACCCGTCTCGCGCGACAGATTGTCGACCTCCTGACGGCCTCTCCTTAGCAGGTCGTTGCCTCTGACATAGTCCATTCCGTAGAGATAGAGCTTCTTGCCGAAATAGACCCGGTTGCCGTCGCCGGCCATTTCCAGCAGGCCCGCATCCACGAGTTCGCGCACCAGCGTGTAGGTCGTCGAACGCGGCGCATTCACGCCCTTGGCGAGATCGCCGATGCCGACCGCGCGCTGGGTCTTGTGCAGGAACTCCAGAATATGGAGCACCCGGTTGAGACCCTTCTCGCGAGAGCCCGAAGTCCTGTCCTCGTCCGAACCGGTGTCCGTTCGAGCCGCCAAGGCATTGCCATCTTGCATTGTTGATTCCCGATGTTAGTATCTGTCTTGTACAGGATACATGTGTCTTTTGTAAGAGACAAATTGCCAACCGACGCATGTGTCTGCAAAGGGGAACACAACACGAAAAAGGAGGTTGCCGTGAACGATACATCCAAGAGACGTGATTTTCTGAAACTGGGAATGGCGGGACTGGCTACGGCCGGCGTCATTGGCGCTGCGGCAACGGTCGATGCCCAGAAGGCCGCCGCGCAGGCGGCGCCTGACAGCCTGCTGCGCACCGTTCTCGATCGCGGCAAGCTGATCGTCGGCACCGGCAGCACCAACGCGCCCTGGCACTTCGAAAACGATGCCGGCGAACTCGTCGGCATGGATATCACCATGGGGCGCATTCTTGCCAAGGGTCTGTTCGACGATCCGACCAAGGTCGAGTTCGTCATGCAGGATCCGGCGCAGCGCATTCCCAACGTGACCACCAACAAGGTCGACATCACCATCCAGTTCATGACCATGACCGCGCAGCGCTCGCAGCTCATCAACTTCTCCAGACCTTACTATGTTGAAGGAGTGGCGCTGCTGACCCTGCCGACCGCCGAGAACAAGACTTTCGACAAGCTGCTCGCCGGTGGTTCGGCAACACGGATTTCCATCCTGCAGAACGTCGATGCCGAGCAAAATGTGCATCTCGTCCTGCCGGAGTCGCAGGTGATGCAGATCGACACCCAGGCCAACGTGCTGCAGGCGCTGGAATCGAAGCGCGCCGATGCGGCCGCCGTCGATCTGTCGACGGTGCGCTGGCTCGCCTCGCGCAATCCGGACAAATATTTCGACGCCGGCAAGAGCTGGTTCTCGATGCTTTACGGTGCGGCGTTGCGGCAAGGCGATCCCGACTGGCTGGCCTTCGTCAACACAAGCTTCGCAACGGCAATGTTCGGTCATGAAACGGCGCTCTACGACGCCGCGTTCAAGGACTATTTCGGGTTGGAGCCACCGGCGCGCCATCCCGGCTTCCCAGTCATCTGATACAGCCGGCGGAAGGGCGGCGATCGGCGCCCTTCCGCCTCTTTCTCCTTTGATAGCCCTTGGCACTGAGGCGGACGCATGGGCTATGCCCTGAATTTCAACCTGATCTGGCGGCATTTCGACAAGCTCTGGGGCGGGCTGCTGCTCAGCCTCGAGCTCGCCGTGATCTCGATCGCCATCGGCATCGTCATCGGGCTGGTTCTGGCGGTCTGGTACGTTTCGGCCGGGCGCGTGGTGCGGTCTATCATCGCCGCCTATGTCGAGTTCATCCGCAACGTGCCGCTGATCCTGCTCGTCTATCTCGTCTTCTACGGTCTGCCGACCGTGGTCGACATCGCCTATTCCGCGCAGACCTCGTTCATCGCCACGTTGTCGCTCTATAGCGGCGCCTATCTCGTCGAGGTGTTTCGCTCGGGGCTCGAAGCCGTTCCGCGCGGCCAGATCGACGCCGGCAAGGCGATCGGCCTGACGCCCTGGCAAAGGCTCATCCACGTGCGGCTGCCGACGATGCTGCGGATCACGCTGCCGGCGCTCTCCAACACCTTCATATCGCTGTTCAAGGACACGTCCGTCGCCTCTGTCATCTCGGTGCCCGAACTCACCTACGGTGCCCAGTGGATCAACTTCAACACGTTCCGGATCGTGGAGGTCTACCTCGTGGTGACGGCCATGTATCTGCTGACAGGCTACGCGCTGCTTTTCGGGCTGCGGCTCGTCGAGCGCCGGTTCAGGGCGGCACGCTAGATGCTCGGCCAGATCCTCTACGCCTTGCCTTTCCTGGCCCAGGGTTTCGCGCTGACGCTCTGGGTGTCGCTGCTGGTCGTGGTGCTGTCGCTCATCGCCGGCGTATTGATGGGCGTCGGCCTCGTCTACGGTCCGGCTCCGCTGCGCTGGGCGGTGCGCATTTTCAGCGACACCATCCGCGGCATCCCGATCCTGGTGCTCATCTTCTTCGTCTATTACGGCCTGCCTGCCGTCGGCGTTCATTTGCAGTCCTTCTGGGCGGCCGTGCTGGCGCTCACTCTGTTCAAGACAGCGCAGGTCGTCGAGTATCTCAGGGGCGCGGTCGCCTCCATTCCGAAAGGGCAATCCGAAGCGGCAATGGCGATCGGCCTGACCTTTCGCCAGCGCCTGGCTTACGTCATCTTTCCGCAGGCGTTCAGGCGCTTCCTGCCGCCATGGATCAATGGCGTCACCGATGCGGTAAAGGGCAGCGCGCTGGTCTCGCTGCTCGGCATCACCGACCTGATGCAGGCCATCAACCAGGTCATCGGCCGCACCTACGAGGCAATGCCGCTCTACATATTCGGCGCGCTCGTCTACTTCGCGGTCAACTACGCGCTTTCGCTCGCCAGCCGGCGGCTGGAGCGGCGTTTCTCCTTCATCCGGGAATAGCAAGATGTCCGCAAACGCCAACGCCGCTCTGCTCGATGTACGCGATGTCTCCAAGGCCTTCGGCACCGTCGAGGTGCTGCGTGCCGTCAGTCTCGAGGTGAAGCGTGGCGAGGTGGTGTCGGTCATCGGGCCATCCGGCAGCGGCAAGACCACGCTGCTGCGCTGCGTCAATTTCCTCGAGAGCTATGACAGCGGCTCCATCCGCATCGACGGCAAGGAGGTCGGCTACCGCGAGGCAGCAACACGCCAGCGCCGCAGCGAACGCGATCTGGCGGCAATGCGCGCCGAGACCGGCATGGTGTTCCAGAGCTTCAACCTGTTTCCGCATCTGACGGCGGCCGGCAACATCATGCTCGGCCTGCGCAAGGTGCGTGGCAAGATCGACGCCGAGGCCCGCCAGATCGCCGAGCACTGGCTTGGCCGGGTCGGCCTCGCCCACAAGGCCGACAGCCTGCCGGCCGAGCTTTCCGGCGGCCAGCAGCAGCGCGTCGGCATTGCCCGCGCCGTGGCGATGGAACCGAAGATCCTGCTTCTCGACGAGATAACCTCCGCGCTCGATCCCGAACTCGTCGGCGAGGTGCTCGCGGTCGTGCGCAGCCTGGCCGAGGACGGCATGACGATGCTGATGGTCACGCATGAAATGGCCTTTGCGCGCGACGCCTCGAGCCGCATCGTCTTCATGGCGGATGGCAGCGTCAGCGCTGCCGGGCCGCCCGCCGAGATTCTGGGAGCGGAGATCGAGAACGAACGCCTTCGCAACTTCCTGGCGCGGTTCCGCGCCTCGCATTTCTGACACCGGGCAGCGAAAGCTGTCGCAAGGAGCTTTTTATGACGCCTTACATCCGGCTCGCCGAACTGGGCCTGACGCTGCCCGAGCCGCCGACACCCATCGCCAACTTCGTCACCCATGCCGAGAGCGGACGTCTGATCTTCCTTTCCGGCCAGGGGCCGTTGCGCGCCGATGGCACGCTTTATACCGGCAAGGTGGGCGACGACGTGACGGTGGAAGAGGCCTATGCGCATGCCCGCCTCACCGGCTTGAACCTGCTCGCCGTCATGCACGCCGCGGCTGGTGACCTCGGCCGCATCGTGCGCATCGTCAAGCTGCTTGGCTTCGTCAATGCGATCCCGACCTTCAGCGACCACCCGAAAGTGGTGAACGGCTGCTCCGATCTTTTCGCCGACGTCTTCGAGGGCATCGGCGGGCATGCCCGTTCGGCGATCGGCGTCGGCTCCTTGCCGGGCAACATCACAGTCGAAATCGAAGCGGTCGTCGAGATCGCCGCCTGAATTTTCACCCATGGATACGCAAACGATGAAAACCTATCCCGCAAACGGCTCCAACACGACAATCCGCGAACGGCTCGGCCTTCGCCCGATCATCAACGTTTCCGGCACGATGACGTCGCTTGGCGCCTCGATCATTGTCCCGGAAGCGATCAGCGCGATGGCCGAAATCGCCTCGCAATGGGTGGAGATGGACGACCTGCAACGTGCCGCAAGCACGGTCGTCGCGCGGCTCACCGGCGGCGAGGCCGGCTTCATCACCGCTTGCTGCGCCAGCGGCATCACCATGGCGATTGCCGGCGCCATGACCGGCACCAACCTGCTGGCGATCGAGCGGCTGCCGGACGACACGGAAGGGCTGAAGTCGGAGGTCATCGTCCAGCTCGGCCATATCGTCAACTACGGCGCGCCGATCGACCAGTCGATCCGCCTTGCCGGAGCAAAAACCATCCCGGCCGGCACCGTCAGCGTCACGCAGGATTACCACGTGCGCGACGCGATCCGGGACCGCACCGCGGCCGGCCTCTACGTCGTTGCCCATCACACCGTGCAATACGGCATGCTGTCACTGGAGGAATTCTGCGAGATCTGCCACGCCAGGAATGTCCCGGTGATCGTCGACGCCGCCTCGGAATACGATCTGCGCGACTTCCTCGCGCGCGGCGCCGATATAGTCATCTACAGCGGCCACAAATTCCTCTCAGGCCCGACCAGCGGCATCGTGACGGGGCGCAAGGACCTGGTGCGGGCCGCCTATCTCCAGAACCGTGGCGTTGCCCGCGCCATGAAGGTCGGCAAGGAAAGCATCGCCGGCACCATGGCCGCACTCGAAGCCTGGGAGAAGCGCGACCATGCCGGCATCCGGCAGCGGGAGGAAGCGGCACTCAATCTGTGGAAGAAGGCCTTGCAAGGCATCGCCGGAATTGGCGCCGAGATCATCCCCGATCCGACCGCCAACCCGCTCGACCGCCTGCAGGTCTTCGTCCGGCCGGAAAGCGGCTTCAGCGCCGCCGGCCTCGCCTCGGCGCTGGCGGCGGGCTCGCCTCCAATCATCGTGCGCAACCACGAGGTTGAGCGCGGCCACTTCTTTCTCGACCCGTGCAACCTCCACTCTGGCGAGGCGGAGATCGTCGCCGAGCGCATGCGCGCTGTGCTCAGCGCCGAGCGCCCCGCCGACGCCATGAACCAACCTCGCAAGGTGTCTTCCGGTGCCCTGCGCTGGCCGGATTAGAGCAGGTCGACCGGCGCGGCCGTCGCTTCGGCGACGACGGAACCGTGCGCGCGAACGTTGGATGGCAGCGGCGATCCTTGCGGCTCTCCCCGAATTCCGCTAATGCGCGCCTTTGTCGCCGGGAGCAGAAGCTTGAAGGATCAACGCGCCGACGTCGCCATCATCATGGGCAGCCAGTCCGACTGGGCAACGATGCGCCACGCCGCCGAAACGCTGGAGGCGCTGGGCATTCCGCACAGGCGGCTGATCGTCTCGGCCCACCGCACCCCCGATCGGCTCTATCATTTCGCCAAGGGCGCCAAGGCGGCCGGTTTTCGGGTGATCATCGCCGGCGCCGGCGGTGCGGCGCACCTCCCCGGCATGACGGCGGCGATGACGCCGCTGCCGGTTTTTGGCGTGCCGGTGGAATCGAAAGCGTTGTCGGGACAGGACTCGCTGCTCTCCATCGTGCAGATGCCGGCCGGCATTCCCGTCGGCACGCTGGCCATCGGCAAGGCGGGCGCCACCAACGCCGCCCTTCTGGCCGCTGCCGTGCTGGCCCTGAACGACGAAAAACTCGCCGCCCGGCTGGATAGCTGGCGCGCCGCCCAGACCGCCAAGGTCGCATCCGAACCCACGGACGCGCCGTGAGCCTGCCCGCGGGATCGACCATCGGCATCATCGGCGGCGGCCAGCTTGGCCGCATGCTGGCGATGGCCGCGGCCCGCCTCGGCTACCGCACGCTGGTGCTGGAGCCGCAAGCCGATTGCCCGGCGGCCCAACTCGCCAACCGGCAGATCGTTGCCGCCTATGACGATACGGCAGCACTTGCCGAACTGGCGGCAACCAGCGCCGTCGTCACCTACGAGTTCGAGAACGTGCCGGTCGTGGCCGCCAAGGCACTTGCCGCAACGGTGCCGGTCTATCCACCGGCGCGCGCCCTGGAAGTGGCGCAGGACCGGGTGGCGGAGAAGAAATTCCTCAATGGCATCGGCATACAAACCGCCGATTTCAGCCCCGTCGACACGGACGAGGAACTGACGGCGGCGCTGAAAAAGTTCGACGGCAGCGGCATATTGAAGACGCGGCGCATGGGCTATGACGGCAAGGGCCAGCGCGTCTTCCGCAACATGGAAACGGGCGGCTTCGCCGGCACCTGCGAGGCGATGGGCAATGTGCCGCTGATCCTGGAATCCTTCGTCGCCTTCGAGCGCGAGATCTCGGTGATCGCGGCGCGTGGGCTGGACGGTTCTCTTGCCGCCTACGATCCGGCCGAGAACGTCCATCGCGACGGCATCCTGCATACGTCCACCCTGCCGGCCGCGATCACCTCCGAAACCGCCGCGGCGGCGCAGGCGGCGGCGGCAAGGATACTGGCGTCGCTCGACTATGTCGGTGTCATCGGCGTCGAGTTCTTTGTGCTTGCCGACGGTTCATTGCTGGCCAACGAGATCGCCCCCCGCGTCCACAATTCCGGCCACTGGACGGAAGCCGCCTGCGTCGTCTCGCAATTCGAGCAGCATATTCGCGCCGTCGCCGGCCTGCCGCTCGGAAATCCCGACCGCCATTTCGACTGCGTCATGGAGAATTTGATCGGCGACGATGTCTTGCGCGTTCCGGCCCTGCTCGCCGAGCCCGATCTGATGTTGCATCTCTATGGCAAGGCCGAGGCGCGGCCGGGCCGCAAGATGGGCCATTTCACGCGGACCAGCCGCCGCGGCTGAATATTGCCGAACGTCGTTGCTCCGATATCCGCCACACTGACTCCATCTATGAAGCATGCTTACGGTTGACATGGGCAAGGCTCCTCGTCTATGAGCCACGCACAAGTATTGAGGCGCGTCTTCTGGCGCGCCTTTATAATTCGCCCGGGACCGGGCCTACACCAACGGGCAAGACCATGAAGATCAAGAATTCGCTCAAGGCGCTGAAGGCGCGTCATCGCGACAACCAGCTGGTTCGCCGCAAGGGCCGCATCTACATCATCAACAAGACCGCTCCGCGCTACAAGGCGCGCCAGGGCTGAGCCTTGCAGCGTGGCCTTGCGTCGCGCGCATATGATGTTACCGCATCGAGGCGTCCAAAAGGACGCGTGGCGCTCTAATGCCGGCATGCCGGCGCCCTTTCACGCTAAATTCAGTTTGACGATCCGCCGTCCGGGATTAGATTCCCGGGATGCGGATTCGTTTTGCATTTCTCGCGGCCCTTTTTCTTTTCGGTTCGATCTCGCTTCCGGCTCAAGCGGAAGACCCGGCCACTCCTCCGGTTGTCACGACCAAGGAGGCAAGGCTCGACCAACTGTTTGTCGACCTGAAGCGCGAGCGCAACGAAAAAGCCGCCGAGCGGATTGCCGGCCGCATCTGGAGCGAATGGTCCCAGTCCGGCAGCGCCTCTATCGACCTGATGATGCAATGGTCGCAAAAGGCCATCGAAAACCAGAAGTTCGACGTGGCGCTCGATTTCCTCGATCAGGTGGTGACCTTGCAGCCGACCTATGCCGAAGGCTGGAACCGGCGCGCTACCGCGCACTTCATGATGAAGAATTTTGGGAAATCGATGTCGGACATCGACCATACGCTACGGCTCGAGCCACGCCATTTCGGCGCGCTTTCCGGCCTGGCGCAGATCATGGCCGCGACCGGCCACAAGCAGTCGGCGCTTGAAGCCTGGCAGCGCGTGCTCGCCATCTATCCGATGATGCGCAGCGCCCAGGATCAGGTAGGCACTCTTTCGGAAGAGCTTGCCGGCGAAGGTATTTGATGCCGGTGGGACAGCGCCGTTTTATCGGTTATCCTGGCCGCATTTCTGCGACGCCAGACGATTCCACCGACTGCAAAATACCCGGACCGAGGCAACCATGATTGCAGCCTACATCGACGAGTTCATAATGTTCTGCGCCGGCCTGTGGATGTCCGGCGTAGGCTATGGATTCCTCCAGATGCCGAACCAGCCCCAGGCCAGCCAACAGACTTGGCTGGCACGCCTTCCCAGTCATTTCAAATGGATGGGACCGCTCTTGCTGATAATCTCGATCGTGCTCGCCGTCGCCTCGCCTGCCTGACGCGGCCGCAGGCGGGGCGCCTGCTCACTTCGTCGCTGCACATCGTTGCCGAAAATCGCTGCGCGCTTGGGCGGCGGCGTGCATGGCTAGCGGCTGGCCTGCGCCTCCGACCCGACATACGCGATGCGCAGCATGTTGGTCGAGCCCGGCGTCCTAAGCGGCACCCCGGCGGTGATGATGACCCGGTCGCCCGGCTTGCCGAACCCCTCGTCCAGAGCGATGCGGCAGGCGCGATCGACCATGTCGTCGAGGTCGATGGCGTCGGGCGAGACAACGCAATGCGTGCCCCACAACAGCGACAGCCGCCGCGCCGTATTGAGGATCGGCGACAGCGCCACGATCGGCACCTGCGGCCGCTCGCGCGCGGCGCGCAGGCCGGTGGTACCGGACGCCGTATAGGTGATGATCGCCGACAGTTTGAGCGTCTCGGCGATTTCGCGGGCGGCGAGCGAAATGGCGTCGGCGCCGGTCGCTTCCGGCTCCGAGCGTTGCGCGTTGATGATGCCGGCATAGGTCGGGTCGGTTTCGACCTTGGTCGCGATGCGGTTCATCATCGCCACCGCCTCGACCGGATAGGCGCCGGCGGCGGACTCGGCCGACAGCATGATGGCGTCGGCGCCTTCGAACACGGCGATCGAGACATCGGACACTTCGGCGCGGGTCGGCACCGGTGCGGTGATCATCGATTCCAGCATCTGCGTGGCGACCACCACCGGCTTGCCGGCGCGGCGCGCGGCGCGCGTGATCTGCTTCTGGATGCCGGGCACCGCCTCAAGCGGCATCTCGACGCCGAGATCGCCGCGGGCGACCATCAAGGCATCCGAAAGGTCGATGATCTCGGCCAGCCGGGCGACGGCTTGCGGCTTTTCGATCTTGGCCATGATCAGCGCCCGGCCACGCGCGATCTTGCGCGCTTCCGCGAGATCCTCCGGCCGCTGCACGAACGACAGCGCCACCCAGTCGACGCTCTCGGCCAGCACCGCGTCGAGATCCTTGCGGTCCTTCTCGGTCAGCGCGCCGACCGGCAGGTCGGTATCGGGCAGGCTGACGCCCTTCTTGTCGGAAATGGTGGTGCCGGCAACGACCGTGCAGACGATCGCCTTGCCGTTGCTCTTCAGCGCCTTCAATTCGAGCTTGCCATCGTCGATCAAAAGACGGTGACCGGCCTCGACCGAGCTCAGGATTTCGGGATGCGGCAGATAGACCCTTGTCGACGTGCCGGGCTCGGGATTGTCGTCGAGCGTGAAGGTCTGGCCAGGCTTCAGCACCTCCTTGCCGTTGGCGAATTTGCCGACACGCAGCTTCGGCCCTTGCAGATCGGCGAGGATGCCGATCGGCCGGCCGACCGCTTTCTCCACGTTGCGGATGCGGCCGACAAGTGTCCGCATCAGCTCATGGTCGGTGTGGCTCATATTGATGCGGAACACGTCGGCGCCGGCTTCGAAGAGCTTCTTCAGCATCTCCTCGGAAGAGGAGGCCGGACCGATGGTGGCGAGGATCTTGACCTTGCGGCTACGTCTCATTGACTGTTCGTTCCCGGGGCGGCTGGGGCGCCTCCCGTTGCGGGCTCATCGGTGAGCTGGACCATCCAGCTTGCCTGCTCGCCCGTGTCATATTCCTGGAATCCGGCGCGCTGGAAGCCCCGGGCGACGCAATCGGTAACGCCGGCGATCTTGAACTCTTTTTCGGCCACGCACATGTTGATCGGGCCATCCCAGCGTCCGCCACGCTCGGCGTCTTCTGCATAAAGATAGTAAAACCTTGATGACAGCGGTCCTTCGATCAGCGTCTTGCAGCTCGATCCTTCGATGTGCCACCAGCCTTCGGTGATCCAGCCGGCCTTGGCGCGGTAGCCGATGCCGACACCGACCAGGTTCTGCGTGGCGTTGCAGACGCGGAAATCGGCGCGCGCCGGCGAGGCGGCAACCAGCGCTGACAGGCCGATGGCAAGGCTCAGGAGCGGCATGGCCAAGGCATAGCGCACGCGCAGCCTGCCGGCGGAACCCATCCTGAAACCCCTCAAGAACCACATTTGCATCTCTCAACGCCCCTTTTCGGAAAAGTCCGGGCGCATGTCAACGCGCCGTTTTGCCCAATTCCAATCGATTTAGAAACGCCTCGGCGCAGCGTCTGCCACCCTCTGCCAGATTTCCGCAGAAACCTTGGCCAAACAACGGCATTGCGCGGGCGTCCTCTTCGTGGAATGACGATACCACCCTCCCCGGAAGCCAGCGAACAGACCATTTCCCGCCAATGACCCGATCCACAGTTTTCGCGCCGTTCGATATTGTCGAGGGCGACCGCAAGCGAGGCATCGTGCTCTTGGCCGACCATGCCCGCCGCGACCTGCCGCAAGAATATGGCAGCCTCGGCCTGCCGGCGGCGGAGTTCGACCGCCATATCGCCTATGACATCGGTGTCGAGATGGTGACGCGCGAACTGGCGGCCCTGCTCGGCGCGCCGGCGGTGCTCGCCAATTTTTCACGGCTGCTGATCGATCCGAACCGTGGCGAGGACGACCCGACGCTGATCCGCCAGCTCTATGATGGCACCGTCGTGCCGGGAAATTACCCCATGGCACGGGAAGAGCGCGAAAGGCGGCTCGACCGCTTCTACCGGCCCTATCACGACGCGGTCGGCGCCATGATCGCCTCGGTGGCCCAGGCTTCCATGCATGCGCCTTTCATCTTCTCTGTGCATTCCTTCACCCCGGTCATGCAGGGCTTTGAGCGCCCATGGCATGTCGGCATCCTGTGGGATCGCGACGACCGGGTGGCCCGGCCGCTGATCGATATGCTGGCCGCCGACAAGGGCCTCGTCGTCGGCGACAACGAACCCTATGACGGCGCGCTTCGCGGCGACACCATGTTCAGGCATGCGATCGTCAACGGCTTTGCCCATGCGCTGATCGAGATCCGCCAGGATCTGATCGCCGATAGCAAGGGTGCGCTGGCATGGGCCGAACGGCTGGCGCCGATCGTTGACGCGATCGACCGCCGTGCCGATATACATCAGGTGAAAATGTTCGGCTCGCGCACCGGGCCGCTGTGACGGAAGCCCAAGGAGGCCGACAAGCCATGACCGAACTCAGCGACGAGCAAAGACGCGACTTCGAGGCCGCCGCCTTCCGCCGGCTGGTCGCGCATCTGCGCGAGCGCGGCGACGTCCAGAACATCGACCTGATGAATCTCGCCGGCTTCTGCCGCAACTGCCTGTCCAACTGGTATCGCGAGGCGGCGCAAGCCGAGGGCGTCGACCTCAGCAAGGACCAGTCGCGCGAGATCATCTACGGCATGCCCTATGCCGAATGGCAGGCGCTCAACCAAACCGTGGCCTCCGACGCCAAGAAGGCGGAATTCGAGGCAAGACGCCCCGGGGATCACTAGCAGCCTTTATAAGGCGAGCGCCTCTGGCTACCTCCTTCTGGCTTCTGGGGCGGGGTCAAGCTTTCGCGGCTTCGTCATCCTGAGGTCTGCGCCCGTGATGACGAGGAGAGAAGCGTTTCCGCTCATCTCCAACACAGGTGGTCCGTTGGGAACGATGCCGATCCTATCTCGGCCGTTGGTCCAAGCATTTCCCTACGAGCAGCGCTTGACTGCAAATTGAATCGATCTAATTTGCGCCGCGAGGCCATTTTCAGACCGGATTCCACGCGATGCACGCGCAAGAAATCATGCAGACCGCCATTCGCGGGCGGTGGGCCGTGGCGGCCATCTTCCTCGCCAACGGCTTCCTGACCGGCAGCTGGGCGCCGCAGATCCCGGTGTTCCTGACCCGGCTCGACATTTCGAAGTTCACGCTCGGCCTGCTGATCCTCTTGTTCGGCGCCGGCGCCGTCGCGGCGATGAGCTGGTGCGGCCACCTGATCTCAAGGTATGGTTCGCGCACCGTGCTGCGCTGGTTCGGCCTGTGCGGCAGCTTCGGGCTGCTGGCAGTGGCGCTCGCCCCCAATGTGCCTTTGGCGGCCATCGCCATGTTCATCTTCGGCGGCTCGATCGGCGGCATGGACGTCGCCATGAACGCCAATGCGGTGGTGGTGGAGCGGCGGCTGTCACGCGCCATTATGTCGTCGTCGCACGGCTTCTGGAGCCTTGGCGGTTTCGCCGGCGGCGCTCTCGGTGGGTTCGCCATCCAGAACTATGGCCATCTCGCCCACGCAAGCGTAGTGACGGCGCTGGCCTTTGCAGCGATCGCGGTGGCGATCCGCTACCTGATCGCCGAGGACAGGCCGCAGGCTGCCGAGCATCGCAAATTCGCGCTGCCTGGAAATCCGCTAGTCTATCTGATCGGACTGATGGCGCTGCTGACAATGATATCCGAGGGCGCGGTGCTGGACTGGGCGGCGCTCTATCTCCAACAGGAACTCGGCGCCGACCTTGCCATCGCCGGCCTGGCTTACGCCGCCTTTTCCGGCATCATGGCCGTCATGCGTTTCTTTGGTGACGGCGTGCGCAACCGCTTTGGAGCGGTGATGACGCTGCGCATCTCGGCCCTTGCCGCCGCTGCCGGCATGCTGGTGGCCGGACTGGCGCCCTCGCCCTTCATCGCCATCGCGGCTTTTGCATTTTGCGGCCTCGGCATCGCCAACATGGTGCCGATCCTGTTTTCGGCCGGCGGCAACCAGGAAGGCATGTCATCGGGCACCGGCATGAGCGTCGTCACGACAATGGGTTACTCGGGCATTCTGGTGGCGCCATCGGCGATCGGTTTCGTCGCCGAGCATTCGAGCTTCGGCCCGATCTTCGTCGCGCTGTCGGGGCTCTTGATCGTCGTCCTGTTGATGGCAGGCCTCGCTCACCGCGCCGAATTCGCGCCAGCCCCAGCCGAATAGCGTTTCAGCTCCTCATAGAGGAAATCCGCCACCCGGCGGATGCGCACGCTGGTGCGCACGTCGCGATGCATGGCCAGCCACACCGGCAGGGTCGGTAGCTCGAGGCCAGGCAGCACTGTCTCGACCAGCGGATCGCGATCGGCCAGCGGCTGCTGGCCGAAGCCGATGCCGTTTCCCGCCCGCACCGCCTCCCACAGCACAATCTGGTTGTCGGTCCTGAAGCGGAAGGCATTGCGGGTGAGCGGGACGCCGAGCTGTGCAAAGCCACGAATGATGTCGTCGCCGCGGTCGAAGCCGATCAGATCGTGGCCGGCGAGATCGCCGGCGTCGCTCGGTCGGCCACGCCGGTCGAGATAGGATCTTGCCGCGCAGGCGACGAGCGGAATGTCGGTTACCTTTCGCGCCACCAACTCGTTCTGCGCCGGCTTGACCATGCGGATGGCGATGTCGGCGTCGCGGCGCAGGAGATTCTCGACCTGGTTCGACGCCACGATCTCGACCTCGATGCCGGGCTCCTCGATCCCGAGCCGCGCCGTCATCTCCGGCAGGGCATAGGCCGCCATCACCTCGCTGGCGGCGATGCGCACAGTGCCCTCGATGGCCTCGACCGACCCCAGCGCCAGCAACGAAAAGGCGCTCGCCTGCTCGCTGACCGCCCGGCCGCGTTCATAGAGCGTGCTGCCGGCTTCCGTCAGTGCATAGCCGCGCCGCCCGCGCCTGAACAGCGTGACGCCAAGCGCCTGTTCCAGCTCGGCGATATGGCGGCCGAGCGTCGGCTGGCTCGATGCGAGTTTTCGCGCAGCGGCCGACAGGCTGCCCGTTTCCGCCACGGTGACGAAACTCTTGATCAAGTTCCAGTCGATATCCATTCAAGAATGAATATCAGATCGCCAATTTCAGTCAATTTTCATTCATCTGCGGAGGCTCCACATTGGGGTTCTAACGCAAACACGGAGACGAACAATGACCAGGATCGCAATCCTCGGCGCCAATGGCCGGCTCGGCCGCGTGGTGGCCAAGGCCTTCATCGACGCCGGCTACGACGTCCGCACCGTTACCCGCAGCGGCAAGGTGCCGGCGGAACTCAAGGGCGCCACGGCTGTAGCCGGCGACGGGCTCGACCGCGAAGCGCTGATCCGCGCCACCGAAGGCGTCGATATCATCTTCAACGGCCTCAACCCGATCTACACCGACTGGGGCAAATGCCTGCCGATGGCCGAAAACGTCATGGCCGCCTGCCGGGCGAACGGCGCCCTGCACCTCGCTCCAGGCAATGTCTACAATTACGGGTCGCCGATTCCGGCAGTGATCGGCGAAGACACGCCGTTCCATCCGACGACTGAAAAGGGCCGCATCCGTGTCGCCATGGAGGAGCTTTTTCGGCGAGAGGCCGAGGCCGGCCGGGTGCGCACCATTCTTCTCAGGGCCGGCGATTTCTTCGGCGGCACCGGCACCGGATCGTGGTTCGACCTGGTCGTCGCCGCCAAGATGAACAAGGGTGTCTACACAGCGCCTGGGCCGGTCGACCTCGTGCATGAATGGGCCTACCTGCCGGACCTGGCCCAGGCATTCGTCGGGCTGGCGCGAAATCTGGACAAGCTCGGCCCTTACGAAGCGCTGAACTTTCCGGGCCATGCCGTCACTGATCTGGAGATCAAGGCGGCATCGGAAAAAGCGTTGGGACGCACGCTGAAGCTGACCTCGATGCCGTGGTGGGTGCTGCGCGCCGGCAGCCCGTTCGTGGCGATGTGGCGCGAGATCGTCTCGATGTCCTATCTTCGCTTCGAATCGCACCGGCTTGTTTCCGACCGGCTCGAAGGCATCATCGGCAGGATCCCGCATACGCCGTTGGACAAGGCCGTCGCCGAAGCCCTTTTCGATATCGGCATCTTGCCCGTAGCGGACACCGGCGAGCAAAAGGCTGCCTGATCGAACGACAAAGGCTCGCGCTTCGGCTCAGATCCTACCCATCAGCAGCAATATCAGAACCACCACCAGAAGGACGCCGACGATACCGGAAGGCCCATAGCCCCAGGCGCGCGAATGCGGCCATGCGGGCACTGCGCCAATCAGGATGAGGATCAGAATGATGATGAGAATGGTGCTGATCGGCATGAGAAAACCCTCGCCTTGAACTGCAGATGTGACGAGACAATGCAAAAGGCCGCCTGGTTGTTCCCGGGCGGCCTTTTTATGTGGCTATTCAAGGTGACCTATTCGGCGGCTTTCGGGAAGGCGATTGCCGGCTCGGAGTCTGAACCTTGTCCGGGTGCCGTTTCGGTCGAACCCTCGCCCTTGCCGCGCCGGAACAGGCGGCTGAACCAGCCGCGCCGGGCGCCGGGCTTGACCTTCGCGCGGGTGAACACCATCAGCATCGACGGCGTCACCACCAGCGTCAGCACGGTGGCGAAGGACAGGCCGAAGACGATCGCCGAGGACAGCGAAATCCACCATTGCGTCGACGGCGCGTTGATCGTCGTCTCGTGATGGAAAATTTCGAGGCCGAGGCCGAAGGCGATCGGCAGCACGCCGAGGATCGCCGAAACCGCCGTAAGCACCACCGGACGGGCGCGTTCGCGGCAGGTTTGCAGCACCGCTTCGACCTTGTCCCAGCCTTCCTCGCGCAGCCGGTCATAAGTGTCGATCAGCACGATGTTGTTGTTCACCACCACCCCGGCCAGCGCGATGACGCCGATGCCCGACATGACGATGCCGAATGCCTCGCCTGTCAAAAGCAGGCCCAGGAACACGCCGATCGTCGCCATGACCACGCAGGACAGCACCAGCCAGACGCTGGTGAACTTGTTGAACTGCGCCAGGAGCACCAGGAAGATCAGGAAGATCGCCGCGCCGAACGCCTTGCCGAGGAAGGCGCTGGCCTCCGCGCTGTCCTCGTTCGAGCCCGCGAGCTTCCAGCGTATGCCGCTGCCGAGATCCATATCGGTGACAGCCTGGGTGACCTGTTGCTGGATGTTCGCGACCTGGGCGCCGGCCGCGACATTGGCCTGGACGACAACCGTGCGCGCGCCGTCGATGCGGTTGAGGATGCCGACGGTCGGCTCGGGCTTGCGCACGACGAAGTTCGAGATCGGCACCGATCCTTGCGAGGTCTGCACCCTGAGTTCGTCGAGCGTCGACAGCGTGCGCCGGTCCTCGGGCAGGCGCAGCCTGATGTCGACTGCGTCGTCCGCTCCGGCGGGCCGGTATTCTGAGAGCTTCAGCCCGTTCGTCACCAGTTGCACCACCGTCCCGACCGAAGTCGGGCTGATGCCGTATTGCGCCGCCTTGGCGCGATCGACCTCCAGCGCCCAGTCGACGCCGGGCGGCGGCAGGCCGTCGGAAATGTCGATGACGCCGGACACCTTGGCAATGCGCGCGGCAACGGCGCGGGCCTTGTCATCGAGCCCTTTCGGGTCGACGGCCGAGAGCCTGATCTGGATCGGCTTGCCGGTGGGCGGACCGGCTTCGGGCACGCGAACCTCGACATCGACGCCGGGAATGCCGGCCATGACGCCGCGCAGTTCGTCGAGGATCGCGTTCGCGGATTTCCGCTCGCGCCAGTCGACGAATTCGTACTGGATCACGCCGACCACGTCCTCGGGAATGTCCTGGCCGCCGCCTTGCGTCTTACCGACACGGGTGTAGACCGATTTGACGCCGGGCCAGCCGAGCAGCCGGTTCTCCGCGGTCTTGGTGGCGGCATCCATTTCGGCGAGCGAGAGATTGCCGCGGGCATGCACATAGAGCAGGCCGTAGTCGGGCTCGACATTCGGGAAGAACTCGACGCCGGCGCCATATTTCGAATAGGCAAAGCCGACGCCAAACAAAAGCGCGACGGTGAGCACAAGCACGGTGACGGGAAAGCGCACCGCCTGCTTGACCACCGCCATGTACCAGCCGTCGCGATTGTCGTCCTCGTGATGCGGCGGTGCCTTGGCGAACAGGGCGCCGAGCGTCGGCGCGAAAACCAGCGCATAGAGCATCGACGCCGACAGCGTGACGATCAGCGTGATCGGCATGTATTTCATGAAGTCGCCGATGATGCCCGGCCAGAACAACAGCGGCGAAAAGGCGGCGATACGCGTCATCGTCGCGGCGATGACCGGGCCGGCCATGCGCTTGGCGGCCAGCGCGAAGGCTTCTTCCTTCGGCATGCCTTCGCTCATGCGCCGCTCGGCGAATTCGGTGACGATGATGGCATCGTCGACCAGCATGCCGACCGCCAGGATAAGGCTGAACAGCACGATCATGTTGATCGTGTAGCCCATCATCGCGAGCAGCAGGATACCGATCAGGAAAGACGACGGAATCGCCAAGCCGATCAGCACCGACGCGCGGCCCGACAGCGCATAGAGAATGACGATGAACACCAGGATCACGGCGATCATGACGTGGTTCTGCAGATCGCCGAGCAGCTGGTTGACGAAGACCGATTTGTCCTGCGTGTAGGTGACGTGCATGCCTTCCGGCATGCTTTTGATGAAGCCGTCGGACACCGCTCGCACCTGGGCGATCGTGTCGATCAGATTGGAGCCGATGCGCTTCTTCACCTCGATCGCGATCGCCGGCTTGCCGTCGAGGCGCGTAACCGTTTCGGCGTCCTTGAAGGTGGAACGGACGGTGGCGATGTCCTTGGCCTGCACCACGGCATTGGGACCGGCGACGACCGGAAGTGCCGCCACATCCTCCGGCGTCTCGATCAGTGACGGCACCTTGACGGCGTATTTGCCCTCGGAGCCCTCGATGTTGCCGGCTGCGACAAGACTGTTGGAATTGCCGACCGCGCCGATCAGCTGATCGAGCTGCAGACCGTAGGACGACAGCTTCATCGGATCGATGACCACTTCGACGAGGTCGTCGCGCGCGCCCTGCAACGCGCCTTCCAGCACGCCGGGCACTTCCTCGATGCGGTCGCGCAATTCGCGCGCCGCCGCCGTCAGCACGCGCTCGGGCACCTCGCCAGAGAGCGTCACCACCAGGACGGGGAACTCGGAGACGTTGACTTCGGTGACCACAGGCTCCTCGGCGGCCTGCGGCAGGTCGGCCTTGCCGTCCTGCACCTTGCTGCGCGTATCCTGCAGCGCTGTCGCCAGATCCGTCTGCGGCTGGAATTCGACCAGCACATAACCGCCGCCCTGGAAGGCGGCGGAACGCATTTCTTTCAGGCCCTTCAAGCTCTTCAGCTTGGCTTCCATCGGCCGCAGCAGCAGGCGTTCCGAATCCTCGGGCGAGATGCCCTGATAGATCAGGCTGACATACATCATCGGTATCGGAACGTCGGGTTCCGCTTCCTTCGGTGTCGACTGATAGGCGACCGCACCCGCAAGGATGAGGAACACCAACACCGATATGGTCAGGCGGGCATTGTTGATTGCGATTCTGACGATATCCATGATTACTGCGTCCCGGTCGTCGCTTCGCCCAAGACCTTCTGGATGGTCGCCTGATCGGCTTCGACCGGCTTGACCACTTCGCCTTCCTTCACCAGTTCCTGGCCGGCGACGATGATGCGTGCGTCGGCTGGAATGCCGCCGAGCACCAGGCCGGTCGGTGTGTCGTCGACCAGGTCGATCGGGAAGAACGTGACCTTGTCGTCCTTGTCGACGGCGCGAATGCCGAGATCGCCCTTGTCGCCGAGCGTCACCACCGAGCGGGGCAGCATCACGGCGTCGGTCGGCTGGGCGCTGAGCGCGATCTCGGCCGTCATGCCGGCCGGCACGGAGCCATCGCCATTGGGGATGGCGACCTCGACGCGGAAGGTTCGGGTTGCCGAAGACGCATCCCGGCTGATGTAGCGCACGGTGCCCTTGACGGTCCGGCCACTGACCAGACGCACATCGGCTTCGTCGCCGATCTTGAGATAGCCGAGATCACGTTCGCTGACTTCGCCACGGGCGATCACCGGATCGAGCTTCAGGATGGTCGCCACCTCGCCGCCCTGCATCACCGAACTGCCAAGCTCCACCGGCACTCTGTCGACAACACCATCGAACGGAGCCCTCACCTCATTGCGATCAAGCTGGGCTTGCATGGCTTCCAGCATCGATTGCGCTAAGGTCAGGGTGGAGCGGGCGTTGTCGAGCTGCAGCTTGGGCAGATTGCCGGTTTTCGCCAGCCGCGAGGCCGCATCGAGTTCGGCCTGACGCTGCGCGACAAGCTGCTTGGCATTGTTGAGCGCCGAAAGTTTTTCCTCGGAGGCAAGCATCAACACGAGGTCGCCCGTCTTGACGTGCTGGCCTTGCTTGACCGGCAGCTTGTCGATGATGCCGTCGACCCGGGTCGCCAGCACCGCGCGCTTGTCTGCCTCGGTCAGTCCGGAAATGCGGATGGCGCGCGCATAGGTCCGCCGCGGCGGCGTCACCACGGCGACGGTGCGCAAGGCCGCCTTGGGCTGTTCGGCTTCGGCCCTGGGCTGCTCGACTTCGCCTGCCTTGGGCTTGCTGTCGGCGGCGGCGCTGCCGACCGACGAGAATTGTCCCGTCGCCATCCAGGCGGCGAAGCCGATAAGCACGACAATCGCTGCGAGCTTGTGAAACCTGATTTTCGGCATCGTCGTTTTCCAGTGCGCGGGGTTTGGCCAGATCGTGTCTTCTAACAACTACCGCGTCTTCTAACTCGGACGCGCTGCCGATATGGGTGCGCGCAAGCCCGTGTTCAAATTGCCGTGATCGGCGAGAGGCGCTTCTACATCAAAGTTGCACCGCAATATAGTCAGAAAAGTTGATGGATTAGTGCATCGTAGACCGCGGTGCACTCGCCGCCATCCAGCTCCCGATCGCCTTGCAGGCCGCTTCCTCGCGCTGCAACGCCAGAATGTCAGCAGCCGTCAGCATGATGAAGGAATGCGTCAGGTCATGAGCCCCAGCAACCGCAAGGCCCGCTCGAATGTCCTGCCATAGGGCGGACGCAGAAGGCCGCCCGCGCCCAGCCTGGATTTAATGAAAATCGGCTTTTCCTTGCTGAAGGTGCGAAAACCCCATTCGCCATGGTAGGCGCCCATGCCGCTGGCGCCAACGCCGCCGAATGGCTGGCGCTCCTGTACGAGGTGCAGCATGCAGTCGTTGATTGTAACGCCGCCGGCGACTGTTTCGCGCAGCATCCGTTGGCGATTGCCGCGATCGCGCCCAAACCAGTAGAGTGCCAGCGGACGCTCCGCCCGATTGACATGGTCGATGGCATCATCGATCTCAGCGTATTCGATGATCGGCAGCACCGGCCCGAAAATCTCTTCGCGCATCAGCCGCAGGTCGTTGCTTGCACTCATGACCAGCGTGGGCGCCATCTTGCGATCTCTAGCGCCGAGTTTTTCGCCGGCCGGATCGACCTCGATGACATCGGCGCCATTCTCGCGCGCCTCGGCGATCATGTCGCCGAGACGCCGATGGTGCCGCTCGCTGATGATGGCGGTATAATCGGGATTGTCGCGCAAGGTCGGATAGAGACGTGCCATCGCAGCGGCAAGCTTTGCGGCAACCGTCGCGGCCTGCCCGAGCGGAACCATCAGATAGTCGGGTGCAATGCAGGTCTGGCCAGCGTTGAGCAGTTTGCTGTAGGCGACGCTGGACACGGACGCATCGAGATCGCAGGACACGTCGAAGATGGCCGGCGACTTGCCGCCAAGTTCGAGCGTCACCGGCGTCAGATTGGCGGCCGCTTCCATCGCGACCTGACGGCCAACGGCAGTCGAGCCCGTGAACAGCAGATGGTCGAAAGGCATCGATACGAATGCCTTTCCGACCTCGGCGTCGCCATTCACGACACTCATCTCGTCGGGAGCGAAATGCTCCCCGACCAGCCGATCGAGCAGCGCGGAAAACGTCGGTGTCAGTTCAGAGGGTTTAAGCAGAACGCGATTGCCGGCGGCCAACGCCGCCGTCGCCGGCGCGATGGCGAGCTGGAACGGGTAATTCCAGGGCGACACCACGCCAACCACGCCGACCGGCTGAGGAAGAAGACGGTTGCGCCCCGGCAAGAACGGCAGGCTGGTGGCGACACGGCGTTCGCGCATCCAACCCGGCAGATGCGCAAGCGCATGCCTTATACCCGCACGCACGACGAACAACTCCGCAAGGCGCGTCTCCTGGGCCGACCGGCCGCCAAAATCGGCGTCGATGGCGGCGCAAATCTCGGCCTCGTGCTTTTCGGTGAGCGCCAGCAGACGCTTCAGCCGATCCTTCCGCACACCGAGGCCTGGGAACGGTTGTCCCTTAAATGCCGCTCGCTGCAGTTGGAACCCCGCGTCGAGAGCATCCCGTCTGGCCTGCAACATCGCGCCCTCCCGTTTGTGTAAGGTCACGTTACATCGCACGACGGGACTGAATCCAATACCTCCGCTCCACGGGGGAAGCCATTCGCGCCACCAAACCCCTCAGGCCTGGCGGCGTGCCGCCTCGGGCTTCTTGCGCGCCGCCAGGAATTCCTTGACCCGCCGGCCGGGCGCCGGGCCGCGCACCGGCTTGAAGCCGTCGTCGAGCTCGCCGGAGAGATCGAGCGTCGGCCGTTTGCCGACAGCGTCGTAATGCTCCTCCAGCCAGTCGCTGGCGGCGGTGCGGCCAAGGTCGCGCAGATACGTCAGGAAGGCCCATTCGGCATTGACCTTGGACGAGGCCGACAGGTCCTTGAACGCCTCGTCCGCGTCGATGCGGTGCATGCGGATGTCGCGATATTCGCCATGCGGAAGCCGGCCGGCGGCGATCAGTTCCTTGACGAAGGCGATCGAACGGAATTCGCGCAGCAGCCCGGCGTTGAAGGTGATCTCGTCGATGCGGTTCTGGATTTCGTTGGCGCTCTTCGGCGTGCCTTCACGCACCACCGGATTGATCTGCACCAAAAGCACATCCTCGGTGACGGCCGACTTGAAGAACGGGAACAGCGCAGGATTGCCGCCATAGCCGCCGTCCCAGTAGGGCACGCCCTTGATCTCGACGGCGCGAAACAATTGCGGCAGGCAGGCCGACGCCATCACCGTGTCGAGGTCGATCTCGCCATCGGAAAAGACACGCAATTGCCCGGTCTCGACATTGGTCGCCGAGATGAACAATTCCATCGACTTGCAAGCGCGCACATTGCCGAAATCGATCTCCTGCTCGATGACGTCGCGTAGCGGGTTGAGGCCGAGCGGATTGGCGACATAGGGCGAAAACACACGCGACATCGTGTCGAAGAACAGATAGCCGGGCGTGTTCTCGATCGACCAATTGCCCCAGGCGACGTCCCACGGCATGCGCTGCACCGGGCTGAACCGACCTTTCCGCGCCACCGCGTGCCAGAAACCATCGAGCTTTTGCCGCGCCCCATCGACGCCGCCACGCACGAAACCGTCGGCCAGCGCCACCGCGTTCATGGCGCCAGCACTGGTGCCCGAAACCGCTGCTATATCGAGTCGCCCGTCCTCCAGCAGCCGGTCGAGCACGCCCCAGGAAAAGGCGCCGTGCGAGCCGCCGCCCTGCAGCGCCACATTGATCTTCTTTTTCTCCTCCGCCTTGCCGTTTGTCGTCATGGCGTCGTCCTTGATGTGGTGGCCGGATCTATCGCGCGCACCCGAACTCACTGGGCGGTCCAGCCGCCGTCGACTGAAATATGCGTGCCGTTGATCTGCGCCGCCGCATCGGAACACAGGAATACCGCGGCTGCGGCGACCTGTTCGACCGTGACGAACTCCTTGGTCGGCTGCTTTTCCAGCATGACCTCGCGGATGACGGTCTCGCGATCCATCCTGTTGGCCTTCATCTGGTCGGGAATCTGCGCCTCGACCAGCGGCGTCAGCACATAGCCGGGGCAGATGGCGTTGCAGCTGATTTTTTCGCGTGCAAGTTCGAGCGCCACCGTCTTGGTCAGCCCCATGATGCCGTGCTTGGCCGCGACATAGGCCGATTTGAACGGCGAGGCGACCAGCCCGTGCGCCGAGGCGACGTTGACGATCCGGCCGCCGCCGGCCTGTTTCATGAGCGGAATGGCTGCGGCAATGGTGTGGAAGGCCGACGACAAATTGATGGCGATGATCGCATCCCACTTCTCCACCGGGAATTCCTCCACCGGCGCGACATGCTGGATGCCCGCATTGTTGACGAGGATATCGACCGAGCCGAATGCCTCGGCTGCCTTCTCGACCAAGGCCCGGCATTCGGCCGGCTTCGACATGTCCGCCTTGATGTAGACGGTCTTCACCTTGTGGTGTTTGGCGATCGCATCGGCAATCGCATGGTCGTCCGCCGTATCGGAAAAGGAATTGACGACGATGTTGCAGCCTTGCGCCGCAAGCGCATGGGCAATGGCCAGGCCGATACCCGAAGTGGATCCGGTGACGATGGCGGTTTTTCTGCTGGGCAAGACGGAATCCTCAATGCTGCGCTGACAGGAATATATTGCAGTGCAGCATATATGTCTTGTGCGCCGTGAAACCAGCAGCACATTCGACGCGATGACATGAAATTTTTGTCACGAAGAGCAGTGGTCCGGCCCATGCGATGGGCCGGGAGGGCTTCAGGCAACAAGCTTCGGCACCGGCCCGATATAGCGTGACTGCGGGCGGATGAGGCGCCCGGTCGTCTGCTGCTCGCGCGCATGGGCGATCCAGCCGGCCACGCGCCCAGCGGCAAAGACGTTGGTGAACGCCTCTTTCGGGAAGCCTGCCGCCTCCAGCAGCAACGCGGTATAGAATTCGACATTGGTCTGGAGCGAGCGTGACGGTTTGGCGACCCGAAGCACCTCGAGCGCCGTCTGCTCCACTTTTTCGGCGAATGCCAGACGACGACCGGCTCCGTCCTCGCTGCCGAGTTGCCGAACCACGGCTTTCAGCATGTCGGCGCGCGGATCGCGCACGCGGTAGATGCGGTGGCCAAACCCCATGATGCGCTCGCCGCGCTCGATTTCGGCGCGCAGCCAGCCGGCGGCATTGCCGCTTGCCTCGATCGCGTCCAGCATCTCGATCACCGGACCGGGCGCGCCGCCATGCAGCGGGCCCTTGAGCGCGCCGAGCCCGGCCAATACCGAGGACGTCAGGCCGGCCTGCGTCGACGCCACCACCCGGGTCGCGAAGGTCGATGCATTGAGGCCGTGGTCGCAGACCGTGACCAGATAGGCATCGAGGGCTCTGGCCAGTGTCGGCGACGCTGGAATGCCGGTCAGCATCCGCAGCATGTCAGCGGCGTGATCGGCCTTCGCCTCCGGTGCGATCGGGCTTTCGCCGCGACGCAGGCGCAGCAAGGCCGGTGTCAGCACCGCGGGCGCGGCGATCAGCCGAAGCGCATCGATCAGCCTGTCGCCGTCCGGCATCAGCGCGACGCCGGCCCGCATGCCGCTGTAGATGTCGAGCGAGGCGAGATAGGGCAGCCCGGGTTCAACCTGCTCGAATACCTCGACGCGAGCCTGCCCGAGTGCATCAGCCAATTGTCCGTCATCATGAAGGTCGTCAAAGAAGCCGTCGAGCATCAGGCGAACCACCTGGGAATAGGACCAACGGCCAGCCAGTTCCTGCAGCGAATGGCCTCGGATGGTGAGACGACCGTCAAGGCCGTCAACATCGGAGAGCACTGTTTCCGCCGCGACCACATCATCGAGCCCGTTTGCCATGATTGTCTCCTTGACCGATTTCGCATTGCAGATAATGGTGAGCGACAAATCAATCAATATTGATCAAGTTAATCAATATGACGGACGCCAGGGGGTGGGACATGTCTGAGTGGCTGACGCGGGAAGAGGCCTTGGAAAGGCTCAAGGTGCGGGCGCAGACGCTCTATGCCTATGTCAGCCGCGGGCGCATCGGCGTCAGGCCGGATCGGCTGGACCCGCGCCGCAGCCAGTACCGCGCCGACGATATCGCGGCGCTGGCAACCCGCCGGGCGCGCGGACGAAGCCCCCAGGCGATCGCCGAAAGCGCCATTGCCTGGGGCGAACCGGCGATATCGACGTCGATCTCGACCGTCGAGCATGGCCGCCTGATCTATCGTGGCAAGGATGCGGCGGTGCTTTCCGCCACGGCCACGCTGGAGGAGACGGCAAAGCTGCTCTGGGCCTCCGGCGCCGCCGTATCGTTCACTTTGCCGGGTTCCAATGACAGCCCCGAAACCGGCCGGGCGGCGGCTTTCGCGAGACTGGCCGCGCTGGCCGCTGAAGGCAGGATTTCGCTCGGGCGCAATTCGGCTTCACTGCATGAAGATGGCGCCGGCGCGATCGGCGCCCTGGCCCTGGCGCTGGGTGCGAGGCCGGGCAGCGGCTCCGTGCACCAAAGGTTGGCGCAGGGCTGGGCTGTCGACGCCGCCGGCGCGGATTTGCTCCGCCGTGCGCTGGTCTTGCTGGCCGATCATGAATTGAACGCGTCGACCTTCGCCGCGCGCGTCGCCGCCTCCACCGGCGCGCCGATAGCCGCTTGCCTGCTTGCCGGCCTCGCCACGCTTTCCGGACCCCGCCATGGCGGTGCCGCCGAAGCGCTGATGGGGCTGGTCGAGGATGCGCAGAGGCTGGGGGCGGACGCTGCCATCGAGCGCTGGCTTGGCCATGACAGGCCGCTGCCCGGATTTGGCCATGCGCTCTATCCCGAAGGCGATCCGCGCGCCCAGGCGCTGCTTTTCGGCATCGACGTGGACAGCGGGCTCGTGCGGCTGCGCGATGCCGTTTTCGCGGAAACGGGTATGCGCCCCAACGTCGACTTCGCGCTCGCCGCGCTGACGCGCAGCCTGCATCTGCCGGCCGACGCACCGTTTCGTCTGTTCGCACTTGGCCGCAGCGTCGGCTGGACGGCGCATGCCGTGGAGCAGGTCGTGAGCAACAGCGTGATCAGGCCACGCGCACGCTACGAGGGACCCCTGCCGGAGCTCGCTTGAACATTAAATCTGGCGCGCTTTAGCCGCGGGCAATCACGACATGGTGTCGAGCTTGCGCTGCATGGCGGCGATCTGCTCCTTCAGTTCCTGAAGGTCGTCGGGTTTTTCCGGCGCATCCTTCCTGGCTGGTTCGGCAGGCGCAGTGCCGGGGCCATTCGTGCCGGCTGGCGGGAATGGCGTGAACAGGCGCATGGCGTTCTGGAACATCTCCATGTTGCGTCGCGTCTGCTCTTCCAGCGCCTTGATCGGCGTGGCGATCTTCATCATGTCCAGCGGTGACTTGCCGAGCGCGCCCTTCATCTGCTCGCGGAACCGTTCCTGTTCCTTTGCGAAGGCGATCATCGACTGTTCGAGGAAGCTCGGCACGATCATCTGCATCTGGTCGCCGTAGAAGGCGATCAGTTGCCGCAGGAACGGGATCGGCAGCATGTTCTGCCCATCCTTGTTCTCCAGTTCGAAGATGATCTGGGTCAGCACCGGATGCGTGATGTCGTCCCCGGTTTTGGCGTCCTGGACGGTGAACTCCTCGCCCTTCTTGACCATGTCGGCGAGATCCTCGAGCGTCACATAGGTGCTGGTCCCCGTGTTGTAGAGGCGGCGATTGGCATATTTCTTGATGATGATTGGTTCGTCTTTCGCGGCCATCTGCATCCCTCCCCGGACACCGGCGCACCTGAGTAAGCGGCCGATAACGATTGCGCCTTTTCAAGGATATGCGCAAAAGCGTCACAATTCCAAGCGGTTTGTGCAGTGCGGGATCAATTAATGCTGCATGGCGGGCTGAATATGCTGCGCAGCAACGACGACCCTGTTCCCATGGGCGCGGGCAAACCGCTTGCAGCGCACGGCCGGCATGCCCATTTGCGATTTGACTTGAGTCATGGAACGGGCAAGAAAAGTCCTAACGATACCCAAAACACGCCCCCTGAAGTCTGGAGAAGAACATGTCCGCTGCCAACACCATCGTCGTCGCCAGCGCGGCGCGCACGCCCGTCGGTTCCTTCAACGGCGCCTTCGCCAACACGCCGGCCCATGAACTGGGAGCGGTCGCGGTCAAGGAAGCGCTGGCCCGCGCCGGCGTCGACGGCAAGGAGGTCGACGAGGTCATCCTCGGCCAGATCCTGACGGCGGCGCAAGGCCAGAACCCGGCGCGCCAGGCGGCGATGGCGGCCGGCGTGCCGCAGGAAGCGACCTCCTGGGGCCTCAACCAGCTCTGCGGCTCAGGCCTGCGCGCCATCGCGCTCGGCATGCAGCAGATCGCCATGGGGGATGCAAAGATCATCGTCGCCGGCGGCCAGGAATCGATGTCGATGGCCCCGCACGCGCAGCATCTGCGCAGCGGCGTCAAGATGGGCGACTTCAAGCTGATCGACACCATGATCAAGGACGGCCTGACCGATGCCTTCTACGGCTACCACATGGGCAACACCGCCGAGAACGTCGCCCGCCAGTGGCAACTGACCAGGGACGACCAGGACAAGTTTGCCGTCGGCTCGCAAAACAAGGCCGAGGCAGCGCAAAAGGCCGGCAGGTTCAAGGACGAGATCGTCGCCGTCACCATCAAGGGCAAGAAGGGCGACACGATGGTCGACCAGGACGAATACATCCGCCACGGCTCAACTCTCGAAGCCATGACCAAG
The DNA here is from genome assembly GCF_055811295.1 of Mesorhizobium sp. WSM4871. Lineage (NCBI taxonomy): Bacteria > Pseudomonadati > Pseudomonadota > Alphaproteobacteria > Hyphomicrobiales > Phyllobacteriaceae > Mesorhizobium > Mesorhizobium sp. WSM4871. The sequence continues at coordinate 43,529 of NZ_JBVVPU010000015.1, forward strand.
CTGAGACCCGCCTTCGACAAGGAAGGCACGGTCACCGCCGGCAATGCCTCCGGCATCAACGACGGCGCCGCCGCCGTGGTGCTGATGACCGAAGCGGAAGCCGCAAAGCGCGGCATCACGCCGCTGGTGCGCATCGTTTCCTGGGCCACCGCCGGCGTCGACCCGCAGATCATGGGCACCGGACCCATCCCCGCCTCGCGCAAGGCGCTGGCCAAGGCCGGCTGGTCGGTCGGCGACCTCGACCTGGTCGAGGCCAACGAGGCCTTCGCCGCGCAGGCCTGCGCCGTCAACAAGGACATGGGCTGGGATCCTTCGATCGTCAACGTCAATGGCGGCGCCATCGCCATCGGCCACCCGGTCGGGGCGTCCGGCGCCCGCATCTTCAACACACTGGTCTACGAGATGCGGCGCAGAAGTGCGAAGAAGGGCCTGGCCACGCTGTGCATCGGCGGCGGCATGGGCGTCGCCATGTGCGTGGAAGCGCTCTAACGATATTGATGGCCGGGCGACGCGAGCCGCCCGGTCTTTCTTCAGTGCATAAAAAGCCCGAAAAACGGGCGTATCAAAAAGGGGAAACGCATGAGCAAGGTTGCAATCGTCACAGGTGGGTCGCGCGGCATCGGCGCGGCTATATCGATCGCGTTGAAGAATGCCGGCTATTCGGTTGCCGCGAATTACGCCGGCAATGACGAAGCGGCGCAGAAATTCAAGGCGGAGACCGGCATCCCCGTCTACAAATGGTCGGTCGCCGACTACGATGCCTGCGCCGCCGGCATCGGCCGGGTCGAGGCCGATCTCGGCCCGGTTTCCGTGCTGGTCAACAATGCCGGCATCACCCGCGACGCCATGTTTCACAAGATGACGCGCGAGCAGTGGAAAGAAGTCCTCGACACCAACCTGTCGGGCGTCTTCAACATGACGCATCCGCTGTGGGGCGGCATGCGCGACCGCAAATTCGGCCGCGTCATCACCATCTCCTCGATCAACGGCCAGAAGGGCCAGACCGGCCAGGTCAACTATTCGGCGTCGAAGGCTGGCGACATCGGCTTCACCAAGGCGCTCGCCCAGGAAGGGGCACGGGCCGGCATCACCGTCAATGTCATCTGCCCCGGCTACATCGCGACCGACATGGTCATGGCCGTACCCGAAAAAGTACGGGAATCGATCATCGCTCAAATCCCCGCGGGCCGCCTCGGCGAGCCGGAAGAGATCGCGCGCTGCGTCGTCTTCCTCGCCTCCGAGGACGCCGGCTTCATCACCGGCTCGACCCTCACCGCCAATGGCGGCCAGTACATCACCTGAGGCTTTGACGGGGAGCGGGCGGGAATGCCCGATCCATTCGCCGCCCCAGCGCTATGCCCTGACCCAATCCGGCACGCAAAGGTTAAGGGCGGCTCAGCCGCGTGTGCAAAACCGGTTCCACAACCTGTGGATTCTCGGTGGAAAACCTGTTCACAACACAACATGTTGGAGTGAACAAAACAGGAATATCGGCCTATCTCTGATTCGTCGCCGTTTCGTTCCGGCTTTGACCGGAACGTTAACGACGAAGCCCGAAACCACAGCCGGAAAAGTTAAGGCGCATTAGGAAACATCAACAATTTCATAATCTTGGAAGAGCCCGATCGGCCCGCCACGATCGTTCACCGGCAAAGGTTAACGACGGCGTTCTGCCTGCATGAATCGGGCCAATTCACCGATTCAGCATGTGGTGCGTAACGCAGCCAGAAAATCCAGATATAGCCGTGAACAAAACCTGAATCCGCGCGAGTCAGTGATTCGTCGCCGATTCGTTCCAGACTCGTTCCAACTGTTAATCAGGACCGGGTGGACGGCACCGAACGAAAGGCTTCGACCCGCCGGCGGAACATTCCAGGCAATCGTGTGAGGGAAGAAATCGTCGGTCGAGCCGAACGGATGGTGATTTCCATTTTTGCGCAGCGAAAATGGCAAGGCCGACCGGCCGTCGGCGTTTATGCGCCGTAAGCCAAGGGCGCGGATGCGCCCGCCCGGCGCTTGAGGGAAAGAAAAAGGAAGGGCAAGCGGGTTTACCCGATTGCCCTGGGAACATTCCGCTTTCGCTTCGCGCGTGAAATCCCTATGTGTGCCCTGTCACACGCGCCACCACTGGCGTGCTCCCCGGCAATGAGCGGCAGAAGCGTTATTTCCGAGCCGATGAACATCCAGCCGAAACACACCGAGCCGCTGATCCTGTCGGGCCGCGACGTGACCGCCGTGCTCGGCCCGACCAACACCGGCAAGACCCATCTCGCCATCGAACGCATGGTGGCGCATGACAGCGGCATCATCGGCCTGCCGCTCAGGCTGCTCGCCCGCGAGGTCTATACGCGCGTCTGCGAGAAGGTCGGCGCCCACAAGGTGGCGCTCATCACCGGCGAGGAGAAGATCCAGCCGGCGGGCGCGAAATACTCGGTCTGCACGGTGGAAGCCATGCCGCGCGAGACCGACGCCGCCTTCGTTGCCATCGACGAGGTCCAGCTTGCCGGCGATCTCGAACGCGGCCACATCTTCACCGACCGCATCCTGCATCTGCGCGGCCGCCAGGAGACGCTGCTGCTGGGTGCGGCCACCATGCACGGCATCCTCCAGCGCCTGCTGAAAGGCGTCTCGGTGGTGACCCGGCCACGGCTGTCGCATCTGGCCTATGCCGGGTCGAAGAAGCTGACCCGTCTGCCCAGGCGCACGGCGATCGTCGCCTTCTCCGCCGACGAGGTCTATGCCATCGCCGAACTGATCCGCCGCCAGCAGGGCGGGGCCGCCGTCGTGCTTGGCGCACTGTCGCCCCGCACCCGCAACGCACAGGTGGCGCTGTTCCAGGCGGGTGATGTCGACTACCTCGTCGCCACCGACGCCATTGGCATGGGGCTCAACCTCGATCTCGACCATGTCGCCTTCGCCCAGAACCGCAAATTCGACGGCTATCAGTACCGCAACCTGACGGCGGCCGAACTTGGCCAGATTGCCGGCCGCGCCGGCCGGCATTTGCGCGACGGCACCTTCGGCGTCACCGGCCAGGTCGATCCGCTGGACGAAGATCTGATCAAGAAGATCGAGGGGCATGAGTTCGATCCGGTGAAGGTGCTGCAATGGCGCACCGCGCGTTTCGATTTCGCCAGCCTGGATGCGCTCAAACGCTCGATCGAGACCAACGCGCCGGTCGAGGGCCTGACGCGCGCGTTGCCGGCAGTCGATGCGCAGGCGCTGGAGCACCTCTCGCGCGACGAGGAGATAAGGGCGCTCGCCACCGATCCCAGGCGCGTGGCGCTGCTGTGGGAAGCCTGCGCGCTTCCCGACTACAGGAAGATCGCCCCGGCCCAGCATGCCGACCTGATCGCCTCGATCTACATGGACCTTGCCAGGCATGGCCATGTCGATGAGAATTACATGGCCGAGCAGGTGCGCCGGGCCGACACGACAGAGGGCGACATCGACACGCTGTCGCACCGGATTGCCCAGATCCGCACCTGGACTTTCGTTTCCAACCGCCCTGGCTGGCTGGCCGATCAGGCACACTGGCGGGAAAAGACGCGCGAAATCGAAGACAGATTGTCGGATGCGCTGCATGAGCGGTTGACGAAACGCTTCGTAGACCGCAGGACTTCCGTCCTCATGCGGCGCCTTAGAGAAAATACCATGCCTGAAGCCGAAATCAGCCCAACCGGAACCGTCCTCGTCGAAGGCCATCATGTCGGCGAATTGCAGGGGTTCCGCTTCACCGCCGACCAGAGCGCCGGCGGCGAGGATGCAAAGGCGGTGCGCACGGCAGCGCAGAAGGCGCTCGCAGCCGAATTCGAGGCACGGGCCGAACGGTTCGGCGCCTGCGCCAACGGCGATATCGCGCTCGGCTCCGACGGCACGCTGCGCTGGATCGGGGCACCGATCGGCACGCTGGTGGCAGGCGACGAGGCATTGAAACCGCGGCTGGTGCTGCTGGCCGACGAGCAGCTCACCGGTCCCGCCCGCGACAAGGTCGCGGCGCGTGCCGAGCGCTTTGTCAATTTCCAGATCGAATCCTTGCTGAAGCCGCTGGTCGACCTCAAGAATGCCGAGCAGATCACCGGTATCGGCCGCGGCATCGCCTTCCAGCTCGTCGAGCATTTCGGCCTCATCAATCGCCGCGACATCGCCGAGGAGATGAAGTCGCTCGACCAGGAGGGTCGTGCCGCACTGCGCCGGCTCGGCGTGCGCTTCGGCGCCTACCATGTGTTCGTGCCGGCCCTGATCAAGCCGGCGCCGGCCGGACTGGTGACGCTGTTGTGGGCGCTGAAGAACGACGGCAAGGACAAGCCGGGCTTCGGCGACGTCGTTCATGCGCTTGCGTCAGGCCGCACCTCGGTGGTCATCGACCCCACTTTCGACAAGACCTTCTACAAGCTTGCCGGCTACCGCAATCTCGGCCGGCGCGCGGTGCGCGTCGACATCCTCGAGCGGCTGGCCGACCTGATCCGTCCGGCAACCAATTGGAAGCCGGGTCTGGGACAGCGCCCAGACGGCGCCTACGACGGCCAATCCTTCATGGTGACGCCGCCGATGATGTCGATCCTCGGCGCCACCGCCGACGACATGGAAGAAATCCTGAAAGGTCTGGGCTACCGGGCCGAACCGAAGCCGGCGGCCGAGGTGAAGGCGCGGCTGGAAGCGCAGGACACTGCCGCGCGCGAGGCTGCTGCAGCAAAGCTGGAAGAGGCCGCACGCGCCGAGCAGGCCAAGGCGGCGGAAGCCGCGGCAACGGACGCAGCCGCGGAGGCGTCGGTCGAAAATTCTGAGCCTGCCGTCGCGGCTGAAACTGCAGCCGACGGCTTGGTGGAGCCTGTCGCCGAAGCCCTGCCTGCCGCGGAAGAGCAGCCCGAAGCTGCATCCGAAATCACGCAAGAGGCTCCGCTCTCTGCAGAAGCCGCTGCCGAGGAGCCTGTTGAACCTGCACCGGCTGACGAGCCAGTGGCCGAAGCCGAACCTGTTGAGGTCGCAGCGGCAGAGCCAACCGAAGCTGAACCCACCACGGAACCCGCGCCAATCGAAGAGCCTGCCGCGATGGCGGAAATTGCCGCCAGCGAGCCCGCCGTGGAAGCCGAGGAGCCGAAACCGATCCTGCTGTGGCGGCAGGGTCGCTTCGACCAGCGCCCCCGCCACCGTCACCACGACAATCGCGCTCGCCCACGCAACGGACAGGCTGCGCAGGGCCGAAGCGATGCGCCGGCAGGCGCCGAAGGCGCGCCCCGGCCGACCCATGAGGGCCGCCGCGACCAGCGCGACGGCGCCGGCAAGCCGCGCTTCGACCGCTCGAAGTTCAAGCCCAGGCCACAAGGCGAAGGCGCGGAACGCCGCGATGGCAAGCCGCAAGGCGACCGTCCCGACCGCCGCGACAACAGGCCTGACTGGAAGGGCGGCCGGCAGGACGCCAAGGGCGGCGCGCCAGGCGGCAAGCCCGCCTTCCAGGCAAAGCCGCGTGAGGAACGCCCGGTGCGCTTCGATCCGGACTCGCCCTTTGCCAAGCTCGCCGCGCTGCGCGACCAGCTGAAGAAATAGCTCAGCCCGGTCCGATGGTTGCTGAAGGCCGCCAGCGCATCGACAAATGGCTGTTCTTTTCGCGTGCGGTGAAATCGCGCTCGCTGGCGGCGAAGCTGGTGGTGGCCGGCCGCGTCCGCATCAATCGCGACAAAGCAGCGCAGGCCTCGGATACGGTCCGGCCCGGCGACGTTCTCACCATCACGCTCGAGCGGCGCATCTTCATCTGGAAGGTGCTTGGCACGGGGACCCGGCGCGGCCCTGCCGACGAAGCGCGCACGCTCTACGAAGACATGTCGCCGCCGCCCGCGCCGAAGGGCGAAGCTGTTCCCGACGCGATTCCGGCACTTCGCGAGGCCGGCAGCGGCCGCCCGACCAAGAAGCAACGCCGGGAAACCGACCGCCTGATCGGCGAAGACTGAGACATTGACGCCCTTTGCTGCACCAGCCCTCTAGAATTCCATTCCGGAAACACCGGCATCATCCGCAATGGCTACCCTTGCAAGCGGTGGGCAAAGACGTTACCTCACCAAAAAAGCCCAGCAAACTGGGGCATTCCGGAGCCGACCGATGACCTATGTCGTGACCGACAATTGCATTAAATGCAAATACATGGACTGCATCGAAGTCTGTCCGGTCGACTGTTTCTACGAAGGCGAGAACATGCTCGTCATTCATCCCGACGAGTGCATCGACTGCGGCGTCTGCGAACCGGAATGCCCGGCCGACGCGATCAAGCCGGACACCGAGCCGGGCCTCGACAAATGGCTGCAGATCAACACCGAATATGCCGAAAAATGGCCCAACATTACGGCCAAGAAAGAGCCTCCGGCGGACGCCAAAACCTTCGATGGCGAGGCAGGAAAGTTCGAGAAATATTTCTCCGCCGAGCCTGGCGAGGGCGATTGACGCAACGCCAACTCGGGTGGAATTACGCGGCGTAATGGCCATGATACATTAACTGCCTTGACAGGCAGCGATTGTGCTCAGCCTTCGCGTATGCAGCAAAACCTTGATTCTTCCGACTTTTTGTGCTACATGAGCGAAACATGCCGGTGACACAACGTCGATTTATGGCGCCAACGCCCCAAATCACTGAAAGGTGAATTTCTCAATCCGGACCAGAGCAATCTGGGGCAGGCGGTCGCAATTATGCGGTTTGCCGGTCCTGGCTTTTCCGGTGAGTTCATCTGTTGTGCGGCTAACGGTCGGTAATCCGACCGCACGAGTTCAGCCGGCGCCGCCATGCCGGCACCACAACAAGGAGTTCACGGCGTAATGGCAACGATCACCCCGCAGAAGAAGTCCACCGCAGCACGTCACGGTTTCAAGACCGGCGAGTACATCGTCTATCCGGCGCATGGCGTCGGCCAGATCGTCTCGATCGACGAGCAGGAAGTTGCGGGCCACAAGCTGGAGCTGTTCGTCATCGATTTCCAGAAAGACAAGATGCGCCTGAAGGTTCCGGTCGCCAAGGCGACCTCCATCGGCATGCGCAAGCTGTCGGAAGAGGATTATGTCGAGCGCGCACTGAAGGTCGTGCAGGGTCGCGCCCGCGTCAAGCGCACCATGTGGTCGCGCCGCGCCCAGGAATATGATGCCAAGATCAATTCCGGCGACCTGATCTCGATCTCGGAAGTGGTGCGCGACCTGTACCGCGCCGACAACCAGCCGGAGCAGTCCTATTCCGAACGCCAGCTCTATGAGGCGGCGCTCGACCGCATGGCGCGCGAGATCGCCGCCGTCAACCGCATGTCGGAAACCGAAGCGGTGCGCCTCATCGAGGTGAACCTCAACAAGGGTCCCAAGCGCGGCGCCAAGGCCGACAACGAGGAAGCCGAGCAGGAAGAAGCTGCCTGAAGCTTTTTCGCTTTTGAGTTCTGAAAACCCGGCCTTGCGCCGGGTTTTTGTTGTGAGGCCGCGGACCGACCGGGAGGCCTACCCCTCGCCGCTGACTTCCTTCTCCGCCTCCTGCTTCAAGGTCGCAATGAACCGCCTGGTCCGTTGCCGCTCCGGATTGCTGAACAGCACGGCCGCCGGCCCCTTCTCGACGATGACACCGGCGTCGAGAAACACCACTTCCTGCGCGATCTTGGAGGCGAGCCTGAGATCATGCGTCGCCATCACCATAGTCGTGCCCTCGGCGGCGAGTTGGCCGAGCACATCGACCACCTCCTGCGCCAGTTCGGGATCAAGCGCCGAGGTCGGCTCGTCGCAGAGCAGCACTTTCGGCGACGGCGCCAGCGCCCGGGCAATCGCCACGCGCTGCTGCTGACCGCCCGAAAGCGTCGCCGGCCAGGCATCGGCTTTGTGCGCCATCCCGACCTTTTCCAGCAGTGCGAGCGCTCGCTCGCGCGCCCGCTCGGTTGACCATTTCAGCACCGTCACCAGCCCTTCCATGACATTCTCGATCGCGGTTCGATGCGGAAACAGCTGGAAATTCTGGAACACCATGCCGGTCTGCAACCGCAGGCGCTGGATGTCCCTCGTGGAGACCTTGATCCCTGGACGGAATTCCAGTGTCTCGTCGCCGATGCGCACCGTGCCCGAGGTCGGGATCTCCAGCAGGTTGATGCAGCGCAAAAGCGTGCTTTTGCCGCCGCCCGAGGGGCCGACAAGGGCGGTGACGCTGCCTTCCTCGATGCTGACGGTCACCCCCTTCAGCACGAGATTGTCGCCAAAGCGCTTCTCGATATCGGTGAGGCCGATCATGACCGCGCCTCCAGGAAACCGCCATAGCGGTTGAGCCGCACCTCCAGCCGCGTCTGCAGCGCCGACAGCACCGAGCTCATGACAAGGTAGAGGATCGCCGCCTCGACATAGAGGATCAGCGGCTCATAGGTGGTGGCGACGATGCGCTGCGCCGCCTGGAACATTTCCGGCACCGTGATGGCGGCGGCCAGCGACGTGTCCTTGACCAGCGAAATGAAGGTGTTGGACAGCGGCGGCACCGCGACGCGGCCGGCTTGCGGAAGAATCGTGCGCCGCATCGCCTGGCTCCAGGTCATGCCGATCGAATAGGCCGCCTCCCACTGCCCCTTCGGCACCGAGCCGATGACGGCGCGGATGATTTCCGACGTATAGGCGCCGATGTTGAGGGTGAAGCCGATCAGCGCCGCTGGAAAGGCGTCGAGCAGGATGCCGACCGAGGGCAGGCCGTAGAAGATCAGGAAGAGCTGCACCAGAAGCGGCGTGCCGCGGAAGATCCAGACATAGAAGCGGACCACGGCGACCAAAGGTTTCGGGCCGAACAGGCGGACGAGTGCCGCGACCAGCCCGACGAACAGGCCGAAGGCGAATGACAGCAGCGTCAACGGCACGGTGAAGATCAGCGCCGCCCACAACAGCGTCGGCAATGAATCCAACATCAATTGCAGCCAGTGCGGCACGGGGGCTCCTCCTGATGCATGTCGCGCAAAAGTGCGCAGCGGTTTTGCGATAACGTGTCGCGTGAAGCCATTCAAACACGACGCGCTTTGGCAAGATTACCCTGCCTATCATGCGAAAAGCGGGGGGGCCGGGCAGAACGCGCGCCCGCCCAAAAAAAAGGGGGGGGCGGGCGGCGCCCCCCCCCCCCGATGGGGTGGTTGGAAAAGGAAGTGGCCAAAAAAATTAT
>NZ_JBVVPU010000015.1:52680-64625 GCF_055811295.1 Mesorhizobium sp. WSM4871
CGGCTTCTTAAATACCACCATAACATTTTTTTTTATTAACCCCCCCCCCTCCCCTCCCTCCCCCCCCCCCCCCACCCCCCCCCCGCCCCCCCCGCGAAACAGTTCGGGCTGGCCGGCGATCCGCCCGCCCAGTGATTGCGTTACTTCGAAACGTCCTGACCAAAATAGGTGTCGGCGATCTTCCGGTAGGCGCCATCGGCCTTGATGTCGGCCAGCGCCTTGTTGATGGCGGCGACCAGCTCCGGATCGCCCTTGCGCACGATAACGCCGGAATAGTCGGCGTTTTCTTCCTGCGCGGCGATCTTCACATTGGCGTCGGGCTTGTGCTTCTTGAAGTCGAGAAAGGACAGGCTGTCATTGATGGTGGCGTCGGCGCGGCCGGTAAGCAAGAGCTGGATCGACTGGTCGAAGCCGTCGGTGCCAACGAGTTCGGCGCCGTTGGTTTCGGCAAGCTTGCCGAAATTCGAGGTCAGCGACTGTGCCGACTTCTTGCCCTTGAGATCGGCGAAGCTCTTGATGTCGGTGTTGTCGCCGCGCACGATCAGCACTGCCTTGGAGGCGATGTAGGGATTGGAGAAGTCATATTTGGCCTTGCGCGCTTCGGTGATGCCGACCTCGTTGATGACGGCGTCGTAGCGATTGGCGTCGAGGCCGGCGATCAGCCCGTCCCATTTGCCTTCGAGGAACTCGACCTTCACACCAAGCTTATCGGCGATCGCCCTGGCGATCTCGACGTCGAAGCCGACGAGCGCGCCGGAAGCGTCATGATAGGTGAAGGGCGCATAGGTGCCTTCCGTGCCGACCTTGATGATGCCGGCCTGCTTGATCTGATCGAGATTGGCGCCGGCATGGCCCGATGTGACGGCCAGAACCTGCAGCGTTCCCGCGATGATGAGCGATGTAAGCCATTTCATTTTTCTGTGATCCCGTCCTCGCCGGCGTTCGGCGCTTTATGAAGAACCGGAAAATGGCAGATGCAGACAAGCAAAATAAGGAATTTGATTTCAAAGATAGCCGGTTTCAGAAATCTCATTCTCAAAAAGCCATACCAACTGCCGCGACCACGCCAATATAGGCCGCCACTATGCCTTTCCGCGACGCAACTCCCGCAACGCAACCCGTATGGCGCCTGTCGGAACATTCCCCGGCATGGCGAGTTTTGTCTGTTCTAGGGCGCAATCTCGACATTTCAACCGCGCCCGGCAAGATCGCGGCCGCCAGTCCGTCCGCAAGCCGAACAGGAGCCGGCATGATCGAAGACACGGCAGGACGAACCATGGTCCGGGCGGCGATGCGAGCCCCCTATCTCGAGCGCGAGGAAGAGCACGTCCTTGCCTTGCGCTGGAAGGAAGACAAAGATCAGCATGCGCTGCATTGCATCACCATGGCGCATATGCGGCTGGTCATTTCCATGGCCTCGAAATTCCGCCACTACGGCCTGCCGCTCGGCGATCTGATCCAGGAAGGCCATGTCGGCCTGCTCGAAGCCGCGGCCCGTTTCGAGCCTGAGCGTGAGGTGCGCTTTTCGACCTATGCGACATGGTGGATTCGCGCCTCGATGCAGGATTACATCCTGCGCAACTGGTCGATCGTGCGCGGTGGCACCAGCTCGGCGCAAAAGGCGCTGTTTTTCAATTTGCGGCGCCTGCGCGCCCGCCTGGCGAATGGCGCCGAGCCGCTCTCCAACGCCTCGCTCTACCGCGAGGTTTCGGTGGCGCTTGGCGTCTCCGAGGCCGACGTGGCGATGATGGATTCCCGCCTTTCGGCGCCGGACTCCTCGCTGAACCAGCCGCTCGCCGACGACGCCGGCGCCACCGAGCGGATGGAGTTCCTGGTTTCCGACGATCCGTTGCCCGATGAGGTCGTCGGCGAGACGATCGACGTCGAACGCCGCTCAGTATGGTTGAAGACGGCGCTCGGCGCGCTCAATGCCCGCGAGCTCAGGATCATCGAGGAGCGTCGGCTGAGCGACGAGGGCGCCACGCTCGAATCGCTCGGCGAGGCGCTCGGCATCTCCAAGGAGCGCGTCCGCCAGATCGAGGCCCGCGCCATGGAAAAACTCAGAGTAGCGCTGGTCGAGCAGAACCCGGAGTTCATGGCAGCGTAGGTTTCGACCGTCCGGCCAGCGGGATGAGCGGCGGCGCAAGCCCCTGTGCCTGTGTTCTGGCCTGGCAGGATTGAATGACCGATTTTGAACAAAAGGAATTTGTGCTCGCGGGCGTCGTCATGAAGCGACTGGTTTCCGGCGAACAGACGGGAGGTTCATTTTGTCTGTTCGAAAACAGAAGCGGCGGGCAAACGAAAACGCCGATCCATGTTCATGCGAATGACGACGAGACCGTCTATGTCGTCGAAGGACAGTTGACCGCGATTATGGATGGCGAGGTCCGGACACTCTCGCCGGGCGAGAGCATCTTTTTACAGCGTGGCATCCCGCACCAGCTCATGAACCCCGGCATTCAGCCCGTTCGCTACATTCTGATAGGCACGCCAGGTGTGTTCGAGGAGTTTCTCGCCGAAAGCGGTCGTGAACTCCGGGAGGGAGAAATGGTCGGGCCGCCGACACCTGCCGATATCGAGCGGCTCAAGGCCGCCGCGCCGAGGTTCGGGATTACCCTTCTGGAGGACTGGCCCGCGAGAAAATAAATGGCTTCGTAATGTGGCTCGGATCTAGATCTGCCCGAGCGACCACCGTGGCCGCGCCTATTCGCCAGCCCTATTTGTCAGTAACGATCTTGACCTTGTCGCCGGCCGAAACGGCAGCGCCTGGCGATAGCGCATTAATCACCCGGAACAGGTCGAGCTTGCGGTCGACGCCGACCATCTGCGCGGCGAGCGAACCCATGTTCTGGCCCGGCTGGACCGTGACGACGCGGATATGCAACGGCTTCAGCGCTGCCTTCTCGGCCGTGCTCAGGATGCGGAAAGAGCCGCTGACCGAACGCGCCACTCCATCAAGTGTGGTGCTGGCGGATGGGGCTGCCGTCAACAGCCGGTAGACCTGGCCGCCGGCGCGGATCACCGCGATGTCGAACTGCCAGCCTTCGGCGCCGGCATGTGCGGTCGCCGCCTCATTGCCGTTGATCGTTTCCTCTCTCACGCTGCTGTCGTCGAGACCGGCCACCCAGCCGCTGCGGATGTAGTCGGTCAGCGAGCGGGACTTGTCGATCGACACGCCGTCGAAGCGGATCGCCATGTCGCCCGGCCCGGTCGCCGTCACCGCTGCCGCCGAATTATCGATGACGAAGCCGTCCGGCACCGAGAACGACACGCCGAGGCCCGGGTGGAGGAAGGTTTCGCCACGCACATAGCCTTCCTCCGGCGTGTCGCCATAGAGCAGGCCGTCTATGCCAGCGAGGAAGGAATCGCGGTCGCGCGAGCCGACGCCGGGTGCGCCGAACTGGCGGGCATGGCGCTGCGCCAGATCGATGCGCTGCGGCGTGTTGGGATGCGTCGCCAGGAAGTCGAGACTGGCGTCGGTGGCGCCGCTGATCGAGCGGAAATCGGTATAGGCCGACATCGACTGCAGGAAGCGGCCGGCGGCATAGGGATCGAAGCCCGCCTCGCCGATCGACTTGATGCCGATGGCGTCGGCCTCGAGCTCCTGGTTGCGCGAGAATTGCGCCAGCCTGAGCTTGCCGCGGATCAGCGCCGCCTTGGCTGTCGGACTATCGCCGAGCACGTCGGAGACCACCTTGGTCGCCAACCCCTCCTCGGCCTCCAATTGCTGGCGCTGCAGGCCATGGTTCGCGGTGACATGGCCCATCTCATGCGCGATGACCGCGGCAAGCTCGGCCGAATCGTTGGCGAGCGCCAGCAGCCCGCGGGTGATGTAGAGATAGCCGCCCGGCAAGGCGAAGGCGTTGACGTTGGGCGAATTGAGGATGGTGATACGATAGGTCTGGGTCGGGTTGGCCGACACAACGGTCAGGCGGCCCACGACCTTGGCGACCATGCGCTCCAGTCTGGGATCGGAATATTCGCCGCCATAAGTGGCCAGGATGCGCGGATGCTGCGCCTTCGCCATTTCGGCGAGCTTGCTGTTGGCGGCGACGTTGTCGACCGTGATCGGCTTGTCGGAAGGCTGGAAGCCGGATTCCTGGACGTCGGGAGGCGTGAACATCTGGCAGCTTGCCAGCGCCACGGCAAAGCCGGCCAGCGCAAGAAAGCGCGCCAGCGGATTCATCGTCACTCTGTCGGCGCCAATCGGCAGAACAGCTTCCTTTCGGGTCTCAACGCACGACTCCGAAAATCGATGCCGACTTTCGAAAAGACATGCACAAAATCAAACTGCTACCGCATCCCTTGCGCCTCGAACAGGGCGCGTGGCGCCGTAGCTGCAAATCACAACTTATGCCGGACCGGTATCGGCCGACCTAGCCACACTACTCAGACCGTGGCAAGCAAACGCCGCGTCGCCTGAAGCTGGTTTGGCCATAAATTATGTCCGCTTCCGGGCAACATCTCGTGATCCTTCGCCAAACGGACCTGCACCGAGATAGCGCCGGAAAGCTTCTGGTCCAGAGCGGTCGAAGAAATCGGCGGCGACACCCGTCGCGGCAACCGTGCCATTGTCCAGGAACACCATGTTCTGGCCGATGCGGCGCGCATCTTCCGGCTGGTGCGTGACGAACAGCACCGTCATGCCCCGCTCCCCATGAACACTGGCCACCAGATCGAGCATATCGTCGCGCAGGGCCGGCCCAAGCGAGGCGAACGGCTCGTCGAGCAGGAGCACCGGCCGGTCCCGCACCAGGACGCGGGCGAGCGCCACGCGCTGCCGCTCGCCGCCGGAAAGCTCGCGCGGCAGTCGCTGTTCCTTGCCGGCGAGGCCGACGCGCTTGAGCGCCTCGGCGACGGCGGCATGATCGGCTTCGCTCAGCCTGAGCGAAGGCGAGCGGCCGAGCCCGACATTGCGTTCGACGGAAAGATGGGCAAACAGATTGTTTTCCTGGAACACCATCGACACCGGCCGTGCCGAAGGCGGTTCGGTGCCGAGATCGGCGCCGCCGATCAGCACGCGTCCCGATCGCGGTGTCTCGAAACCGGCCACCAGATTGAGCAGCGTCGATTTTCCCGAGCCGCTCGGCCCCATGACGGCGGTTATCTTCGACGCTGCGAACTCGACATCGAAGAGAAACGACGTTTCGCCATAGCTGAACGAGACTTGTTCCAGCCGCACCGCAGCGCCTTTTTCCGCCCCGGCTTTCCTGGCAGACGTCATGCTCTTTCTCCCCGCCCCAGCCAGTCGGCGGCAAGGACCAGCGCGAGACAAACCGCGCCAAGCAGCAGCGCCAGCCCGGCGGCATCCGCCGTGCGATAGCTGCCCATGCGCGCCAGCAAGAGATAGGGCAGTGTCTGCACCGAATCGCTACCGAACAGCGCAATGACGCCGAGATCGCCGAGCGACAGCGCCATGGCGAAGGCAAAGCCGGTGGCGAGCGGCCGTCTGAGCGACGGCCAGTCGACCAGCCGGAGCCGGTTCCAGCCGGAAATGCCGAGTTGTGCGCAGAGCCGTTCATGGCGTTCGCTCGCCGCATCGTAGGCGGGGCGGACCGCACGGATGGCAAATGGCATTGCCATCACCGCGTTGACCGCGACGACCATGACCGGAGCGATGGCGAAGACATCGCTGACCGTGCGCAGCAACAGGAACCAACCGGCGCCGATGACGATGGGCGGCACGACGAGCACGAAGCCGGCACCGGTATCGGTGGCGTGTTCGAGCAGCGTCCTGGCGCCAATGCCGCGGCTCAAGGCCAGCGCCCGCCGCGCCATGATGAGCGACAGCGACAGCGCCACCGAAAGCAACGCCGCCAGCAAGGCGAGCACGGCGCTGGTCAGTGTCGCCTGCCGCACCGCGTTCTCGCCCGCCAGTCGGCCGAGATCGGCGCCAAGGCCTGCAGCCACCGTGGCAGCCATCGGCCCGGCGACGAACAGCAGCGCGGCAATGATCGCCAAAGCGTTCAGCGATGTCTCGGCGGCGCCTGCCGAGACATACCGGCGCGGCGCTACCGGCAAATTGGCGTCGCCGACCGTATTGGCGCCAAGCCGCATCAATGCCAGCACGACCATGAAAGTCAGACCAATCTGCAGCAGTGTCAGCGTCACCGCGCGGGCGGGATCGAAATCGAAGCGCAAAGCCTGGTAGATGGCGACCTCCAGCGTCGTCGCGGCCGGCCCGCCGCCCAGCGTCAGCACGATGGTGAAAGAGGTGATACAGAGCATGAAGACGAGCCCGGCGACGCCAGGCAATGCCGCCCGCAGCACCGGCCATTCGATCAGCCGGAAGGCCGGTCTGGCGCCCATGCCGAGCTGGCTCGCCAGCCGCCACTGGTCGGCCGGCACCGTTCCCAGCGCTTCGAGGAACAGCCGCACGCTGAGCGGCAGATTGAAGAAGACATGGGCGACGAGAATGCCGGACAGGCCGTAGATGCCGGGCCAGCTTTGGCCGCCGACCTGGCTGAGAATGCCGGCGAAATAACCGGCCCGGCCGTAGAGGGCCAGAATGCCGAGCGCCGCGACGATGGCCGGCAGCGCCAGCGGCACGGCAAAAAGCTGCAGGATGAAGCCGCGACCGAAAAAGCGCGGGTGCCGCGACAGGGCGCGAGCCACAAACAACGCCGGCACCACGGAAAGCAGCGTCGACAGAAGTGCCTGCCATAGGGTGAAACGGACAACGCGCAGGAGATAGGGATCGAATGCCGACGCCGCGCCTGACGGGTCGCGTGCGCCCTCCACGACAAGTCCGGCAAACGCCCCGCCGATCAACAACGCTATCGCCGCCAGCGCGATGACGCCGGCGGTGACGCGGGGATCGGTCGAACGCACCGGCATCGCGGCGCTATTTGCTCATTACCGCCAGCCATTCGTCGACCCAGGCCTTGCGATTGGCCGCGACCTCGTCAGGGCTGAACAGCAAGGTCTTGGTCGGCTTGACCAGCTTGTCGAAGGCCGGATTAAGCAGCTTGTCGGTCTTGCCGGCCGGGAACATCCAGTTGGTCTCGGGAATGACGTCCTGGAATTTCGGCCCGGTCATGAAGGTCAGGAATTTTTGCGCCAGGGGGTTCTTTGCGCCTGAAGTGGTGACGCCAGCGACCTCGATCTGCAGATACTCGCCCTCCTCGAAGGAGGCCGCCTGGTAGCGTTCAGTGTTTTCGGCAACCATGTGGTAAGCCGGCGAAGTGGTGTAGGACAGCACCATCGGCGCCTCGCCCTTGGTGAACAGGCCGTAGGCCTCGCTCCAGCCCGGTGTAACGGTCAAAACCTTTGCCCTGAGCTTGGCCCAGGCCTCCGGCGCCTTGTCGCCATAGACCGACTTCACCCACAGAAGCAGGCCGAGGCCTGGCGTCGAAGTGCGCGGATCCTGGATGACGATCTTGTCGGCGGCATCGCCCTCGACCAATTCCCTGAGGCTCTTTGGTGGGCTCTTCAGCTTCTCGGTGTCGTAGACGACAGCGAAATAACCATAGTCGAACGGCACGAAAATGTCGTCGCTCCAGCCGCCAGGCACGTTGACATCCGAGACCCCGCCGTGCGGCGCAAACAACCCGGTCGCCTTGGCCTCCGCGGTCAGATTGGTGTCGAGGCCGAGCACGACGTCGGCCTTGGTGGCGGCGCCTTCCAGCTTGACGCGGTTGAGCAGCGCCACGCCGTCGGCGACCGAGACGAAATCGACAGTGCAGCCGCATTCGGCCTCGAACGCCTTCTTCACTACGGGGCCTGGACCCCATTCTGCGGTGAAGCTCTCATAGGTATAGACGGTGAGTTTGTCCTGGGCGGATGCCGGCACGGAGCCAGCGAGCACAATTGCCGAGATAAGGGAGTATAAAAGCGTGCGCATCGGCGCCTCCTTCGTTCGCGTTGAAAGGAATTGAGGCGTCGGGCTGTCCGAAACGTCTAATCCCTCCGCCGGTACAAACCGGATCAGGTTCAGCGGGTTGGCAGGCTTGCCTCTCAGCCGGTACGCGAAGATCGCGTCCGGCACCCCGTTAGAGCGTTTCGACACATAAGCCCGGCCGAAGTGCCGCGCAAGCGGAAGTTTGCCGGCGGCCAGGGCATGGTCTTGCGTTTCGCCTTCCGTTTCCGGAGCAGGGCTGGTAAGGGCCACGCGATATGAGCACATTCACCATCCTGCTTGGCGGCGATCTCATCCGCACGCCGCTGCTCGACCGGCAGGTCGAAGGTACCCGCGTCATCGCCGCCGATGCCGGCATCGGCCATGCCCGGATGCTGGGCCTCGTCCCGGAGCTCTGGGTCGGCGATTTCGATTCCGTGCCGGTCGATTTGCCGGACGATCTGGCTTCCGTGCCACGAAAGGTGTTTCCGGCCGAGAAGGACATGACTGACGGCGAACTCGCCATCGCCGCCGCCCTCCAACGCGGCGCGACCAGCCTCGTGCTAGCAGGCGCGTTCGGCGGCAAGCGCGCCGACCACGCCTTCCTGCATCTGGCGCTCGGCGTTCGGCTGGCTGAGGAAGGGACGAAGGTATTGTTGACCAGCGGCGCCCAGGAAGGGGTTCCTCTGTTGCCGGGCAAGGCCGGCTTCGACTATGCCGGCGGCACGCTGTTCTCGATCCTCGGCTTCTCCGACCTTTCCGGCCTGACCGTAACCGGCGCCCAATGGCTGCTGAACCATGTCGATGTCGCCTTTGGCTCGTCGCTGACCATATCCAACGCGGTCAAGGGCCGGCTCGAGATCGCGCTCGGCCATGGCCGTGCACTGCTGCTCGCCCATCCCTATCCGCTTCCCGAAAGTTGATTTATGGCGCCGCCGCTTCTCAATCTCGACGGGATAAGACTGACCTTTGGCGGCACGCCGCTGCTCGACGGGGCTGAGCTGACGGCTGCGGCAGGCGACAAGATCGCCCTGGTCGGCCGCAATGGCTCGGGCAAGTCGACGCTGCTGAAAATTGCCGCTGGGCTGATCGAGCCGCAGGATGGCGAGGTGTTCCGCCAGCCTTCGGCCACGGTGCGCTATCTGCCGCAAATGCCCGACATGGATGGTTTCGCCAATGTCCGCGCCTATGTCGAGGCGGGGCTCGGTCCGGCCGACGATCCCTACCGCGCCACCTATCTGATGGAGCATCTCGGCCTCTCTGGTGAGGAGCGGCCAAACGACCTTTCCGGCGGCGAAGCGCGGCGCGCAGCGCTCGCCCGCGTCATGGCGCCGGAGCCCGACATTCTTCTCCTCGACGAGCCGACCAATCATCTTGACCTCCAGGTCATCGAATGGCTGGAGGAGGAGCTCAGCCGTACCTCTTCGGCGCTGGTCGTCATCTCGCACGATCGCCGCTTCCTCGAGCGCGTGTCGCGCGCCACCGTCTGGCTTGACCGCGGCCAGACCCGCAGGCTCGACAAGGGCTTCGGCCATTTCGAGGAATGGCGCGACCAGGTGCTGGAGGAGGAAGAACGCGAGCAGCACAAGCTCGGCCGGCAGATCGTGCGCGAGGAGCATTGGCTGCGCTATGGCGTGACGGCGCGGCGCAAGCGCAACATGCGTCGGCTCGGCGAATTGCAGACCATGCGCCAGCGCTTTCGCGGCCATCGCGGCGCCGAAGGCGCGGCCACCATGGTGGCCAGCGACGCGGCGGAATCCGGCAAGCTGGTCATCGAGGCGAAAAACATCGAAAAGAGTTTTGGCGATCTTACGGTGGTCAAGGGGTTCTCGACCCGCATCCAGCGCGGCGACCGCGTCGGCCTGGTCGGCCCGAACGGCGCCGGCAAGACGACGCTTTTGAAGATGCTGACCGGCGAATTGCAGCCGGATGCCGGAACGGTGCGGCTCGGCACCAATCTCGAGATCGCCACGCTCGACCAGAAGCGTGAGGCCGTCGATCCGCAGGAGACGCTGGCCAACTACCTGACCGACGGGCGCGGCGAGAACCTCGTCATCAATGGCGAGCAGCGCCACGTCGTCTCCTACATGAAGGATTTCCTGTTCAAGCCGGAGCAGGCGCGCACGCCGGTGCGCGAACTTTCCGGCGGCGAGCGGGCGCGGCTGCTGCTCGCCCGCGTGCTGGCGCGGCCGGCGAACCTCCTGGTGCTCGACGAGCCGACCAACGATCTCGACATGGAGACACTGGAGCTGCTTCAGGAACTGGTCGCCGGTTTTGCCGGGACGGTGATCCTGGTCAGCCACGACCGCGATTTCCTCGACCGCACCGTGACCAGCATCATCGCGCCCGACGGCGGCGGCCGATGGATCGAATATGCTGGCGGCTATTCCGACATGCTGGCGCAACGCGGCGGCACCAGGCTCGACGACCGCAAGGCGCGGACAAGGTCAGAAAACGGCGACGTGGCGGCGACGGGAAAGGCTGAGGCGGCTCAGCCCAAGGGGCCGGCCAAAAAACTGTCGTTCAAGCAGAAATTCGCGCTGGAATCCCTGCCCAGGAAGATCGAAGCGGTGACGGCCTCGATCTCGCGGCTGGAAAACAACATCGCCGATCCCGCCTATTACGAGCGCGACCCGGCCTCGTTCCAGAAGACCATCGCCGCGCTCGACAAGGAGCGCGCCACGCTGGCTGCGCTCGAGGAGGAATGGCTGGAACTAGAGATGCTGCGCGAGGAGATGGAGGGCTAAGTCGCGAATTCAAGCACCTTCTCGTTGCGACCGTACCGGAATGCGCATACGTTATGCGCATGTTGCGGAGGTCATCATGCGCAAGATAGCTGTGAATGCGGTTCGCCAGCCGGCAAATCTGTCGATCGACTCAAAGCTCATGAAGGAAGCCAAGGGGCTCGACGTGAACGTCTCGCGCGCCGCGGAAGCCGGCATTGCAGAGGCAGTGGCGGCCGAAAAGACGCGGCTGTGGAAGCTTGAGAACCGCGCGACGATAGATGCGTGGAACGAATATATCGAAAAACACGGCATTCCGCTGGCAGAACATCGGCAGTTCTGATGGCGCGCTACGACGTCTTCGCAAGTAGTATCGAAGGCGGCTATCTCCTTGACGTTCAGGCCGATCTGCTCGACCACTTCAAGACCCGGGTGGTCGTCCCGCTTCTGCCGGCCGCGATGGCGCCATCGCCGATGCGAAAGCTCCATCCCATATTCGAGATCAATGGGCGGAAATTGGTCATGGCCACCCATCTGATCGCCACGGTCGCAGCGGCTGAACTGGGCGAAAGCCGACTGAATCTGACGAGGCACCACGACGACATCGTCGCTGCGCTCGACATGCTGTTCCAGGGCTTCTGAACTGTTGGGAGCTTCGAACTGACGACCGGCCTCAGCCCGCCGTCTTGGTTTGCCAGGCCTTCAGCGCCTCGTCGAACACCTTCTCGCCGGGGATGCCCTTTTCCATGGTCAGCAACGCCCGCCGGCCCGTCTTGTAGACGACCGGCACGTCGATCCAGTCCTGCCCCCTGAGCAAGGTCAGATTGGCGTCCTCATCGGCCTTGGTGTCGTTGAGCGCGACGAGGAAGAAGCCGTCGGCGATCTTGGCCGGAATGCCGATCAGCGGGCTGCCCGCATCCTGTTCGGAACTCTTCATGGCGACGCGCAGGATGTTGTCGACCCCGCCGCCGTCGAAACCCTCGGGTGTCAGGAAGATCATCTCGATGATGTGGCTCGCCGGCAGCGTCTGGTCGGTGTTGCGGCGGATGGTCATGCGCAATTGCACATTCTTGCCGGGAATGGTCGCCTCGGCGCGGATCGCCGGCTCGGGCGGCAGGTTGCCGCCGGGCGACTCCTGCACCAGCGACCAGACGATGCTGCCGGGCTCGGCCGAGCCTTGGGCGGTGCTGGTGCGCTCCTCATAGAAGATTGCCTTCTGGCCGACCGGCACTGCCGTTTCCGCCGGTGCGGCCGTCGGCGCTGCCGGTGCGGCGCCTGGAGCCGGAACTGCCGCGGCATCGGCCCGCGCCCCCCGGGGGGCGCCCGCGGCGGGGGGGGGGGGGGGGGGCCCGCGCGCGGGCGGGTTTGGCCCCAGGCCCGGTGGG
>NZ_JBVVPU010000015.1:64635-164410 GCF_055811295.1 Mesorhizobium sp. WSM4871
TGGCGGACGGCTCGGGCGGTTCCGGCGGGGGGGGCGGGCGGGGGGGGCGGGGGGGGGCGGGGCGCCGCTACGGCGCGGGCTTGGGCGGGGGGGGCCGGGGCGGCGCCGGCGGCTGGCGGTGTCGCAGGGGCCGCTGGCGCTGGCGTATTGGCCGCAGGCGCATTGGCGATGGGCGCCTCGCCAGCGGGGGCCGCGGGTGCGGCTGGCGGCGGCGTGGTCAAAGCCGCGACGGATTCGCCCTCGCCGATGCCGGTATGCCCTGCCGCGGGGCCGGGATCGACCTCACCGCCCTCGGGCGTCAGGCGCTGGGTGAACTTGGCGCTTTCGGCGGCGTCGTTGGCGGCCGGTGTGGCCGGCGCCGTTGCCGCGGCATCGGTTGCCGGCTTGGCCGGCGCCGGCTTCACCAGCGGTTCGGTGGTCGCGACCTTGGTGTCGCCGAGGCCCAGCATATCGCTGAACGCGTCCTTGTTGAGCCAGATGCCATAGCCGCCGCCGGCGATGACGAGCAAGCCGACGACTGCGGCGATCAGGCCACCATAGCCGCGCTTGCGCTCGGCAGGGCGCAAGCGCGGGAAGGTGTCCGCCGCCGGCTCTTCGTCATTGGAAAAGGCGTCGCTCCTGAAGCCATCCTCCCTGGACGCATCGTTCCTGTCGACCGTCTCTTGAAAATCCTTGCCCGAGGGCGCCGGATCGACGCGGCCTGGAGGAAGCGGAGCCGGTTGCGGTTTTTGCCAGCTAGGCGCAGGTGTGTTCGGCGCCGTCTTGGCGGCGGGCGCGGGCTGCCATGCCGGCTCAGTCTTTGCCGGTTGCCGGACATGGCTGGATTGGTTCTTGTTGCGGTCGATGGAAGAGAAGATGTCTTCCAGTTCCGCCAGCGGATCGGACGCCGGCGCAGGCTTGACATAGTCCCGCTCGATGCTGGCGATGGCGTCTTCCAGGGTACGCTTATGCTGGGCGATGGCCGAAGGCGCCAGCGGCGGCGTATGCTTGGCAAGCTTTTCCGCGATGGTGGAGCGAGCCTTGTCATAGACACGCGCGCGTATCTCGGGCGTCGGGTCAACGATGCCATTAAGCGTCTTCTTCAGAGGACTAACAAAATCTACCATGCTTCAGTCGACCTGCATTTTGTCTCTGGGCCGGCCCCCGCAAATCAGCCGCGATGCCCGGAAAGGCTGAGAAACTAATCTTGAAACGGGTCGGTCACAAGTATCGTGTCGTCCCGTTCCGGGCTGGTGGAGAGCAGTGCGACTGGCGCGCCGATCAGTTCTTCGATGTAACGGACATATTTGACGGCCTGGGCCGGTAGATCGTTCCAGCTTCTGGCGCCGGCGGTGGTGCCTTTCCAGCCCTCGAGCGTCTCATAGACCGGTTCGACGCGCGCCTGCGCACCCTGGCTGGCCGGCAGATAGTCGATCATCTCGCCATCGAGCCGGTAGCCGGTGCAGACCTTGATCTCTTCCAGCCCGTCGAGCACGTCGAGCTTGGTCAGCGCGATGCCCTTGATGCCGTTGACCGCGACGGCCTGGCGAACCAGCACCGCATCGAACCAGCCGCAGCGGCGCTTGCGGCCGGTGACGACGCCGAATTCGTGGCCGCGCGTGCCAAGGAACTCGCCGATCTCGTTCTTCTGTTCGGTCGGAAACGGACCTTCGCCGACACGCGTCGTATAGGCCTTGGTGATGCCGAGCACATAGCCGATGGCGCCCGGACCGACGCCGGAACCGGCGGAGGCCTGACCGGCGACCGTGTTGGACGAGGTGACGAACGGATAGGTGCCATGGTCGATGTCGAGCAACGTGCCCTGCGCGCCCTCGAACAGGATGCGCTCGCCGGCGCGCCGCTTGTCGTCGAGGATCTTCCAGACGCGGTCCATGTAGGGCAGGATCTCGTCGGCGACCGAACCCAGTTCCTGCATGATGGCGTCATGCGTGACCTCGTCATGGCCGAGCCCGCGGCGCAGCGCATTGTGGTGCGTCAGCAGCCTGTCGACCTTCAGGGGCAGTGTTTCCAAATCCGCTAAATCCATCACCCTGACCGCGCGCCGGCCCACCTTGTCCTCATAGGCGGGGCCGATGCCGCGACGGGTCGTGCCAATCTTCGTTCCGGAATTGGAGGCGGCGTCCTCGCGGAAACCGTCCAGTTCCCGGTGCAAGGACAGGATAAGCGCGGTGTTTTCGGCTATTTTCAGGCGCTCCGGCGTCACCTCGACGCCTTGCGCCTTCAATTTCGCCACTTCCGCGACGAAGGCGTGCGGATCGAAGACGACGCCATTGCCGATGATGGACAGTTTGCCTTGCCGCACCACGCCGGACGGCAGCAGCGACAGCTTGTAGACCTTGCCGTCGACGACCAGCGTGTGGCCGGCATTGTGGCCGCCCTGGAAGCGCACGACGACGTCGGCGCGTTCCGACAGCCAGTCGACGATCTTGCCTTTGCCCTCGTCGCCCCACTGCGAGCCGACGACCACCACATTGGCCATGTTTCATTCCCTTGAAACGCCGCTCGATGCGGCTTGAATGGTTCGAGACGACAGGCCTCTACCGCATCCGCCGGAAAATCGGAATCGATTTCCCGAAATCGATGCGAAGGTTCAAAGCCTTGAGACGCATACTTTGTGCATCCAATTGGACGCATGTCGCTCTATAGCGTCTAGAGCAGGCCGGCGCGACCATTCTTTGCCGCTGAAAACGCCTTGAGGCACAACAATTTTCAGCTTTGCCATCATTTACTTGGGCAGACCGTGGCAATAATGCATGTCGCGCAAAAGTGCGCAGCGGTTTTGCGACAAACGACATGCACAAAACAAGAGCTTGAAGCGCGTCGCATGAAACTGTTCAACGCGACGTGCTTTAAGGCCGGCGCAAACCCTCAAAGCCCCTCCACCGGCCGGACCTTCAGCCATGCATCGAAGCGCCTATCTCTTCCTGCTGATCACCACCTTGCTGTGGGGTGGCAACTCCGTGGCCGGCAAGCTGGCGGTCGATCATGTTTCGCCGATGACGCTGGTCTTCCTGCGCTGGGTGCTGGCCGTTTTGATCATGCTGCCGATCGGCTGGCGCGCACTGCGCGAGGACTGGCCCTTGGTGCGCAGGCACTGGCTGATACTGGCGGCGCTGGGCGCCAGCGGTTTCACCTTTTTCAACGTGATCTTTTACACGGCCCTCAACTACACCACGGCGATCAACGTCTCGATCGAACAGGCGGCGATGCCAATCCTGATCATCGTCGCCAATTTCCTATTTTTTCGCTTGCGCGTGAATTGGGCCCAGATTGTCGGCGTGGTGCTGACCATCGCCGGGGTGATCCTTACCGCCTGCCACGGCGATCCTCGACGACTGCTGACGCTGGAGCTCAATTTCGGCGATGCGATCATGCTGGTCGCCGTGGTTCTCTACAGCGGCTATTCGGTCGGGTTGCGATTGAAACCGGCCATGCGCTGGCAGAGCCTGATACTGGCACTGTCGATTGCGGCCCTCGTCACGTCGCTGCCTTTCTTCCTGTGGGAAATCGCCGCCGGCAAGGTCATCGTGCCTGATGCCCGCGGCTGGGCGGTTACACTCTACACTGCCATCGGCGCCTCGATCGTCTCGCAGATCTTCTACATCAGGGGCAACGAATTGATCGGCGCCAACCGGGCCGGCCTGTTCATCAACCTGGTGCCGATCTTCGGCACGCTGCTGTCGGTGCTGATCGTCGGCGAGACATTCCACCTTTATCAGGCCCTGGCGCTCGTACTGGTGCTCGGCGGCATCAGCCTGGCAGAATACAAGGGAAGGAAGATGGCGATATAGCCGGCCTATGCCCACCGTTAAGGATCGGGCAAACCACAGCCCGTCGTCGCCCTCACGCCGGTTGGCAGCTTTTCCGGCTTCGACCTCAGCAGCCACCGCCCACACCACCACGACATTGAATGTACGAAGCGGCCCCGACTATGCCAGGGCCGCGACACTGCCGGCCGGCCAGGGGCGACAGTGTTCGGCTGCGAAGGAAGCTGGGTGCTCGATTCGCGCCGCTGGAATACGCGGCTGGGCCAGTGCAAACTATCTGGACCGCGCCTATGCCCGGCCGATCATCGTGCAGCCACACGTTATCATTCGCCCGCCGCATTACCGTCCGTATAGACCGCACCGGCGCACAAGCCGCGCCCGCCACGGCCGCACAAGCCGCAGTGCAAGATCGCCCCCGGCTTTCTCTGCAGGTAACGGCAATCAGGCAATCATGGCGAACCGCTCCGCGCGCCTCTCAAGGCACGCGGAGCTGCTATGATGCGCTGTCCTCAAACGCGATCGACTGGAAACTTCTGACCTCGTCTCAAGCAACGCCCACATCGAAATGCAGCCTCTTGGCCGAGTCGATCGATTTGTGCGAGCGCACCTGCTCCAGCACGTTTTCCGGGAACGGCGCATCGAGATAGAGCAGTGCGATGGCGTCGCCGCCCGGCCGGTTGCGGCCGAGCTGGAAGTTGGCGATGTTGACGCCGTTCTCGCCGCAGACCGTGCCGAGCAGGCCGATGATGCCGGGCGCGTCGGCATTGGTCGTGTAGAGCATATGCTGGCCGACCTCGGCGTCGAGATTGATGCCTTTGATCTGGATGAAGCGCGGCTTGCCGTCCGAAAAGCAGGTGCCGGCGATCGAACGCGTCATGTGCTCGGTCTTGACCGTCAGCTTGATATAGCCGTCGAACACGCCCGATTTGTCGCGCTTGACCTCGGCGACGATAATGCCGCGCTCCTTCACCATGATCGGCGCCGACACCATGTTGACGTCGGAGACCTGCGGCCGGATCAGCCCGGCAAGCGCGGCGCTGATCAGGGCGCGCGTGTTCATCGTCGCGGTGGAACCATCGAACAGGATCTCGACCTCCTTGATCGGATCCTCGGTGACCTGGCCGACAAAGGCGCCAAGCACCTCGGCCAGCTTGACGAAAGGTTTGAGCCGCGGCGCTTCCTCGGCGGTGATCGAGGGCATGTTGATGGCGTTGGAGACGGCGCCCTTGATCAGATAGTCGGCCATCTGCTCGGCGACCTGCAGGGCGACATTTTCCTGCGCCTCGGTTGTCGAGGCGCCGAGATGCGGCGTCGCCACCACATTCTCCATGCCGAACAGTTCGTTGTTCTCCGCCGGCTCGACCTCGAACACATCGATGCCGGCGCCAGCCACCTTGCCGCTCTTCAGCGCCGCAATCAGATCGGCCTCGACGATTAGCCCGCCGCGGGCGCAGTTGATGATGCGCACGCCGGTCTTCATCTTGGCGATGGCGGCTGCGTCGATGATGTTGCGCGTCTTGTCGGTCAGCGGCGTGTGCAGGGTGATGAAGTCGGCGCGGGCGAACAATTGGTCCAGCTCGACCTTTTCAACGCCGAGCTCTTCGGCACGGCTGTCCGACAAAAACGGGTCGAAGGCGATGACGTGCATCTTCAACCCGACACCGCGCGTGGCGACGATCGAGCCGATATTGCCGCAACCGATGACGCCCAGCGTCTTGCCGGTGATCTCGATGCCCATGAACCGGTTCTTTTCCCATTTGCCGGCATGGGTCGAGGCATTGGCTTCCGGTATCTGGCGGGCCAGTGCGAAGATCATGGCGACGGCATGTTCCGCCGTGGTGATTGAATTGCCGAAGGGCGTGTTCATCACGATAATGCCCTTGCGGCTCGCCGCCGGGATGTCGACATTGTCGACACCGATGCCGGCGCGGCCGACCACCTTGAGCCTTGTGGCGGCGTTGATCAGCTTCTCGGTGACCTTCGTCGCAGAACGAATGGCGAGGCCGTCATACTGGCCGATCACTTCAAGCAGCTTTTCCTTGTCCTTGCCGAGGTCCGGCAAATAGTCGACCTCGATGCCGCGGTCCTTGAAGATCTGCACGGCGGTGGTGGAGAGTTTGTCTGAGACGAGAACGCGGGGCATTGGCGTGATCCTTTGCGATTGGCGTCCCTCCCCCTTGAGGGGAGGGTCGGCGCGAAGCGCCGGGGTGGGGTCGGTACGGCCGGACGCGGCCTGATCTTCGTAAGAGAGTGTCGAGTCAGGTGGAGAGGACCCACCCGGCTCTTCGGGCCACCCTCCCCTCGAGGGGGAGGGATCAGGCGGCCGCCTTGAGCGACGCCTTCTGCCGGGCGAAGGCCCAGTCTAGCCAAGGCAGCAGCGCCTCGAGGTCGGAAGTTTCGACCGTCGCCCCGCACCATATGCGCAGACCGGGCGGCGCGTCGCGATAGGCGCCGATGTCGTAGGCGACACCCTCCTTGTCGAGCGCGGAGACCAGCCCCTTGGCGAAGGCCGCCTGCCCGTCGGCGTCGAGGGCTGTAACTTGCCGGTCGGCGAAGGAAAGACAAACCGACGTGTTCGACCGCGTCGCCGGGTCGATCGCGAGATGGCCGAGCCAAGAGGATTTGTCGAGGAAGCCGTCGATAACGGCGGCATTGGCGTCGGCGCGGGCAATCAATGCGTCGAGCCCGCCGATCGACTTCGCCCAATGGAGTGCATCGAGATAATCCTCCACGCACAGCATCGACGGCGTATTGATGGTCTCGCCCTTGAAGATGCCTTCGATGAGCTTGCCGCCCGAGGTGAGGCGGAAGATTTTTGGCAGCGGCCAGGCCGGCTTGTAGCTCTCCAGCCGCTCGACGGCGCGCGGGCTGAGGATCAGCATGCCGTGTGCGCCCTCGCCGCCCAGCACTTTCTGCCAGGAGAAGGTGACGACATCCAGCTTGCTGAAATCGAGGCGTTGCGCAAACGCCGCCGAGGTCGCATCGCAGATGGTCAGACCTTTGCGAGCGGCCGGGATGAAATCGCCATTGGGAACGCGCACGCCCGAGGTCGTGCCGTTCCAGGTGAAGACCACGTCGCGGTCGAAATCGATCTTTGTGAGGTCGGGCAGCACGCCGTAGCCGGCTTCGATCTTGCGTACGTCGGCGAGCTTCAGTTGCTTGACCACATCGGTGATCCAGCCGGAGCCGAAGCTTTCCCAGGCGACCATGTCGACGCCGCGCTCGCCGAGCAGCGACCACAGCGCCATCTCGACCGCGCCGGTGTCCGACGCCGGCACGATGCCGATGCGATAATCCGCCGGGACCTGAAGGATCTCGCGCGTCAGCTCGATCGCCTGTTCGAGCTTGGCCTTGCCGATCTTGGCGCGGTGCGAGCGCCCGAGCGCGGCCTTGGCCAGCGCCTCGACCGACCAGCCGGGACGTTTTGCGCATGGACCTGAGGAAAAATTGGGATTTGCCGGACGGAGTCCGGGCTTCGTTTGCGTCGTCATCGTGGTCTATCCTTCCAGATAGTGGCCCCTCGTTGGGGAGGGGTGGCCCACGGACGGCGATATGCGTTCAGGTTTCCGGCGTCAAGGGGAAAGTTTTTGTCGCTGCCGGGATACCGGCGATCTGTGATCAGGATGTCGTGACTTAAATGCAAACGGCGGACCAGGAGATCCGCCGTCGGTGTTTTCATGCATACCGAGCCTGCTACCAGAGATCGTAGCGCAGCCCGAGTTTGACCTGATGGTTGCTGATCCCTTTTTGAACAGGGAACGAATTCAGGCTCGCGGCAGTGATGTATTCGGCATCGGGAGCGGAAAAATACTGGTAGCCCAGATCGACCTGCACATTCTTTGAAACCTGATAGGCAAGGCCCGCATTCAACGTATAGGCCACAGAATATTTCGCCTTGGAGCTATGCTGGTCAAAATCATCCGTGTCGTTGCCATTGTCGGTAAAATAGCTCGCCGAGAGATCATATTTGCTTCGAACGACGCCGATGCCTGCGCCGATATAAGGCGTAATGCCGACATATGTGCCGAGATCCACATAGCCGTTTAGTATGCCCGAGATCGCATTGTTCTTGAGGTTTCCAGACGCCACGGTCGGTTCTGCCGCCGTCGCCGAATCGTCATAGCTGAAGCTGAACTTGTTGCCGGGCAGATAGCCGAGGTTGATATCGGCGCGGAGGTAATCATTGAAATGATATCCGAAGCCGATGCTCGCGAAATACGCGTCTTCGCTCTCGCTTTCGCTAGCGGGGGTGAAGGCGAAATCCTGATCCTCGAAGCTCGTTTGCGGCAGGTAGCCGACATCGCCGCGCAGATACCATCCGGAGCCGACCTCGACCGGCACATAGTCAGGCGCCTGGTCGACATAGACAGGCGGATCGTAGTCGGCGCCGAGCGCCTGCGACAGCGGCGTAAGCATGATTGCGGCG
Source organism: Mesorhizobium sp. WSM4871 (assembly GCF_055811295.1). Taxonomy (NCBI): domain Bacteria; kingdom Pseudomonadati; phylum Pseudomonadota; class Alphaproteobacteria; order Hyphomicrobiales; family Phyllobacteriaceae; genus Mesorhizobium; species Mesorhizobium sp. WSM4871. The sequence continues at coordinate 72,829 of NZ_JBVVPU010000015.1, forward strand.
AGCGCCAGCGCGATGCGCGTCTTGAATGTCATGGTCCCCGACTCCCGAACTTCGCGCCTTTCACAAGCGCCATCTCAGGAGGCATTGTTAACCATAGTGGTTAAGTGCCGGTTAAGGATAACAGGCGGTTACCGAATTGATTTCGATTGGCTTTCCACCAGGGGTAAGTTGAAGTCCGTTTAGACTTAGGGACGGGTCAAAACAAAAACCGCCCGGCTTGCCGGGCGGTTCGAAGATCTTTGGTTTTCGAAGCGTTTACTTCGTATAGACCGGCTCTGGCTCCGGAACATAGGGCTCCGGAGGCGGAGCGCAATCCGAGTTACCGAACTGGTAGCGCAGGCCGCCGCGCACTTCGTGCACATTGATGCCCTTGTCGTAACCGGGACCAACGCCGCTGGCGAAATTGAACATCTTACCGCCCTCGATATGGCTGTAGCGATAGCCGACATCGAGCTTGACCCGATCAGTCAAGCAGTAGGATGCGCCAGCCATGGCGGCATAGGCAAAACGCCAGCCCTTGCCGCCGGCATGCTGAAACGAACCGTCCTCGATGGTGTTGTGGAGTGTATCCCACTTGACCCAGGCGCCGCCGATGCCGGCGCCGACATAGGGCGTGACGCCGTGCCATGTGCCGATATCGACATAGGCGTTGGCGAGAAGCAGCAGCGCCGTATAGGATGAGGTGTCGACCGAAGTACAGGGATCTCCATCGAGGCAGATGCCGGTGGTAGAGCCGCGGAATTTGGATTTGCTCATCCAGTCCGCGGTCAGGTCGGTGCGGAAATGCCGGTTGATCTGGTAACCGACGCCGGCACCAGCCGAGAAGGCGCCGTCCAGCTTGCCGCTGTCAAAGCTGCCGGTGCCGGGTGTGTCGCCGTAGGTGATATAGTCGCCGCCGCGAAACTTCGACCAGTGATAGTCGATGTCGCCGCGAATATACCAGCCGCCAAATTCGGCCGGTTGTTCATAGATGGGCGCCGGCGGCGCCTGCTCGACCACCGGCGGCTCGACGAAGTCGGCGGCGAACGCCGGACCGGCTACGCCTGCCAACAGCGCGGCAAAGAGGGCCATTCTTGCTGTATTGAACATACTTGTCACCCCTGAGAACCCTCGGAACGGCGAACGCGTCCGGCTGTGGTTGATTTCAGCGTGGATAATGAATTGCAAAGGTTAAAAGGCATTTAACCCTATTGCTTAACCACGAATCTTTAGAATTCCAGGGATTGGGGCGGCCGTTGCTGCAGGTGGCGAACGCACAAGTCGAACGAAAAAGCCCGCCGGAGGGCGGGCTTTCAGAACGACTTCAGTTCGGATCGGCGCAGGGATCAGGCGGCGCTGCGCGCTTCCGAAATGACCTCGACGATGTCGTTGACGACGGCCTCGACCAGTTGCTGGTCGTCGCCTTCCGCCATGACGCGAATGAGCGGCTCCGTGCCGGACGGCCGGATGACCAGGCGCCCGGCTTTGCCGAGGCGATGGCGCGCATCCTCGATCGCCGCCTTGACCGGAGCTTCCTCGAGCGGCTTGCCGCCGGAAATATGGACGTTCTTCAGAAGCTGCGGCACCGGCTCGAACTTCTTCGACAATTCGCTGACCGGCCGGTTCTGCCGTTTGATGCATGCGAGCACCTGCAGCGCCGAGACGAGGCCGTCGCCGGTCGTGGAAAAATCGGACAGCACGATGTGGCCCGACTGCTCGCCGCCGACATTCAGACCATGCGCGCGCATGTGCTCGACGACGTAACGGTCGCCGACCTTGGTGCGGTGCAGTTGCAGGTTCATGTCGCCGAGGAAGCGTTCGAGGCCGAGATTGGACATTACGGTCGAGACGACGCCGCCCCCGGCCAATCGTCCGCTCTGCTGCCAGGACTCCGCAATCAGCGCCATGATCTGGTCGCCATCGACGATGGCGCCATTTTCATCGACGATGACGACTCGGTCGGCGTCACCGTCGAGCGCGATGCCGATATCGGCGCGCACTTCGTGCACCTTCTTCTGCAGGCCGGCCGGATGGGTCGAGCCGCATTCCTTGTTGATGTTGAAGCCGTTGGGGTCGACATTGAGGGCGACGACATCGGCGCCGAGTTCCCACAGCGCCTCGGGCGCCACCTTGTAGGCGGCGCCATTGGCGCAATCGACGACGATGCGCAGCCCCGAAAGCGACATTGACCGCGGCAGCGTGCGCTTGGCGAATTCGATATAGCGGTCATGCACGCCGTCGACGCGCTTGGCGCGGCCAAGCCCGTCCGAATCGGCGAGCGCCAGATCGATGTCCTTGTCGAGCATCCCCTCGATGCGCTCCTCGATCTCGTCGGAGAGCTTGTAGCCGTCGGGACCGAACAGCTTGATGCCGTTGTCGTAGTAGGGATTGTGCGAGGCCGAAATCATCACGCCGATGTCGGCGCGCAGCGAGCGCACCAGCATGGCAACGGCAGGCGTCGGGATCGGCCCGAGCAGGAACACGTCCATGCCGGCGGCGCACAGGCCGGCCACCATCGCATTCTCGATCATGTAGCCGGAAAGCCTGGTGTCCTTGCCGAGCACGACGCGATGACGGTGGCTGCCGCGCTGGAACGAAAGGCCGGCGGCCATGCCGACCCTCATGGCGACCTCCGCCGTCATTGGAAACCTGTTCGCGCGCCCGCGAATACCGTCCGTGCCGAAATAACGTCCTGCCATGCCAGCCACCTTCCTCGATGGTTCTTCCCGGGAACTCATGCCACAATTGGCCCGAGCCCCTATCATCACATTGAATGATTGTGCGTTACCAATCCTTAGAAAATCATTGTTTTGTGTGTTTTGTGTCACGCCGGCGTGGTGGATTTAGAGCTTTCGCCAATGAAACCGCGTCGGGTTCAGAAACTCCAGGCCAAACCGGGCGATTGCTACCACAGGATGGCTTGGCTGCGATAGACTGGTACTGGCAAAAGCGCAATCCGGCGCGAATGCATCCGCCAAAACCCCTTGTCTGGAACCGATGATCGGCAACGATTTCATCACCTTGTCGCAAAGAACGCGTTTTCTTTACGCTCCCTGCAGACTTAGCATCTGGCGCAACCGCCCGTTGAGCGCTATGGATTTGCCAGGGACACAATATGGGCGGCAGCAACGGAGAAACGCCATGCTCATCCATCGACTTGCCACTATGACGGGCCTTGCCGTCGCGACCTTGTTCCTGGCGGCGCCGGCCAACGCGCTGACCATGGCCGAGTGCAGCACCAAGTACAATGCGGCCAAGGATGCGGGAACACTGAACGGGCAGAACTGGAACCAGTTCCGCAAGGCCGAATGCGGTACTGACGCCAGTGCCACCACCACTGACACCAAGCCGGCCAAGAAGACGGCAAAGGCCACCGACACGACCAAGGCTGCGGCCACGGACGACGCGGCGCCGGGCCTGACGGCGAAGGAATGCAGCGCCAAATATCAGGCCGCGAAGGCCGCCGACACGCTGAACGGCATGAAGTGGAACGACTTCCGCAAGACCGAATGCGCCGCCGGCGCCACCGCCGCGGTCGACACAACACCCGCCAAGACGACCACGTCGTCAGCGGCGGCTGATGACGCCGCACCAGGCCTGACGGCGAAAGAATGCAGCACCAAGTATCAAGCCGCGAAAGCCGCCGGTACACTGAACGGCATGAAGTGGAACGACTTCCGCAAGAGCGAATGCGCCGCCGGCGCCAGCGCCGCGGCAGAACCCGCCAGCACGACAACCACGGCAGCGACCACCACTGACACCGGCAAAGGCCTCAGCATGGCCGATTGCAGCGCCAAATATCAGGCTGCCAAGGCCGGCAACACGCTGAACGGCATGAAGTGGAACGATTTCCGCAAGAGCGCGTGCGGCGCCGGTGCATCCGACGACGACACCGTGCCGGCCCCCGATGAGGCAAGCTATACCAGCGACCCGGAAACACCGACCGTCACGGCGCCCAGGGGCGTCAAGTTCCCGACGGCGATCTCGAAGAAGTTTGCCGGCGAGACTCCCGCCAAGGGCCGCATGCACACCTGCCTCGAAACCTACTATGCCAACAAGGACGCCAATACGCTGGGCGGCCTCAAGTGGATCCAGAAAGGCGGCGGCTTCTACAGCCTGTGCAACGCCAGGCTGAAGAGCTGATCGGCGACAGTACGATCCGAAGGAACCGAAAGCCCGCGAACCGCAAGGTTAGCGGGCTTTTTGCCGCCGCGCGGCATGACGGCTAAGTCGAAGCAGTTGGCGATGACATTCGCGAGCGCTGGTGCCGCCCTCTTACCTGCCTGCCGGCATCATCTCCCGTGTAGTGACGGGGGCGCTGTCAAGAACGATTCCGCCAATCGCCAACGTTGCAAAAAAGGCGCCAAGGTCGCAGCCAGCCCCTCTCCCCGACAGCGCCAGCTTCGACAAACTGGTCGTCCCTGACGTCAAAATCCAAGCGAACAGCACCCAACGCTTGCGGCAAGATTCAGGCTACGACTGACCGGCGACAAAGCCTTCCAAACAAAAACGCCGCAGTCCAAGCCGCGGCGTTTCTAATTCAGTCTCCTGGCCGACTTAGCTTGACGGCTGAGGTTCCATGCCGCCTTCGGGCTCCGGACCCTTCTTGCGGCGGCTGCCGGACTTCGGCACGGCCGAGCCTCGGCTCGGCGGCGTGTCGTCGCCGAGATCGCGCGCCGGCTTGTGGCCGGCGATCAACTGCTTGATCTCCTCGCCGGACAGCGTCTCGTACTCCAGCAGCCCCTGAGCCAGCGCGATCCATTCCTTCTTCTTCTTGGTCAGGATGGACTTCGCCGTCGAATAGGCCTCATCGATCAGCCGGCGCACTTCGGCATCGATGATCTGCGCCGTCTCTTCCGAGACGTTCTGCGTACGCGCCACCGAGTGGCCGAGGAAGACTTCTTCCTGGTTGTCGCCATAGGCGACGTGGCCGAGCTTGTCGGAAAAGCCCCAGCGCGTGACCATGGCGCGCGCCAGCTTGGTCGCCTGCTCGATGTCCGACGAAGCACCCGAAGTGATGTTTTCCTTGCCGAACTTGAACTCCTCGGCGACACGGCCGCCCATCATGATGGCGAGGCGCGAGATCATGTATTTGTAGCTCATCGAATAGCGGTCGCCCTCCGGCAACTGCATGACCATGCCAAGCGCCCGGCCGCGCGGGATGATGGTCGCCTTGTGCAGCGGATCGGCCGACGGCACGTTGAGCGCCAGGATCGCGTGGCCGGCCTCGTGATAGGCGGTAAGCTCCTTCTCGGCCTGGGTCATCGCCGACGAGCGGCGCTCGGCGCCCATCATGATCTTGTCCTTGGCATCCTCGAACTCGGCCATGGTGACGAGGCGCTTGTTGCGCCGCGCCGCCATCAGGGCGGATTCGTTGACGAGGTTCATCAGATCGGCGCCGGAAAAGCCCGGCGTGCCGCGCGCGACCACCTTGAGGTCGACATTGGGCGCCAGCGGCACATTGCGCACATGCACCTTCAGGATCTTCTCGCGGCCGACGATGTCGGGGTTCGGCACCACCACCTGGCGGTCGAAACGGCCGGGCCTGAGCAGCGCCGGGTCGAGCACGTCGGGGCGGTTGGTGGCGGCGATCAGGATGATGCTTTCGTTGGATTCGAAACCGTCCATCTCGACCAGCAACTGATTCAGCGTCTGTTCGCGCTCATCGTTGCCGCCGCCGAGGCCGGCGCCGCGATGGCGGCCGACCGCGTCGATTTCGTCGATGAAGATGATGCAAGGTGCATTCTTCTTGGCCTGGTCGAACATGTCTCGCACGCGGCTCGCGCCGACACCGACGAACATCTCGACGAAGTCCGAGCCGGAAATGGTGAAGAACGGCACATTGGCCTCTCCGGCGACCGAACGGGCAAGCAGCGTCTTGCCGGTTCCGGGAGGGCCGACCAAAAGCACGCCGCGCGGAATCTTGCCGCCGAGCCGCTGGAACTTCTGCGGATCGCGCAGGAATTCGACGATCTCTTCCAGGTCTTCCTTGGCCTCGTCAACGCCGGCGACATCCTGGAACGTGACGCGGCCATGCGCCTCGGTCAAAAGCTTGGCCTTCGACTTGCCGAAGCCCATGGCTCGGCCCGAGCCCGACTGCATCTGGCGCATGAAGAATATCCAGACGCCAAGAATCAGGATCATCGGCAACCAGGAGATGAGATAGCCGAACAGCGAATTGGAGCCATCGGATTCGGGGCGCGCATTGATGGTGACGTTCTTGTCCTGCAGCCTTGAAACCAGCGATGGATCGCCAGGCGAATAGGTCTGGAAGCCGGTGGAGCTGTCCGTATAGGTGCCGGAGATGCGGGCACCAGCGATCGTCACCGTCTTGACCCGGCCCGCCGCGACGTCCTGCAGGAACTGCGAATAGGGGACATCGCTCGATGCGCCGCGCGTCTGCGGCGTTTGGAACAGATTGAAGAGGGCGATGAGCAGGACCGCTATGATCGCCCAGAGCGCGAGATTGCGATAATTCGGATTCATCAATTGTCCCGTTGGTGTCCGCTGGCGGACACGCGTCATAAGAGGAAGCTTGGGCCTAACATAGGGAGGGCGCCTCCCCTTGCCAAGCTAAACAGCATGTCTCGGTTAAGCTTTCGCCCCATCATGAACCGGCACTGCGGCGGCCGAAAGGCAGAGCCGGAGCGGGCGGCGCGCCGACAAGCTCGGCAACCGCCCCGGCCGGCTCCAAGTCGAAGGACGGCAGGAAGCGGGCAAAGGGCGCAACGGCCGGCTGGATGGCGATCGTTGCCGAGACCTGGCCATCCCCCCGCAAACCAAGGCATTCGCCGCCACGCCACAACGCCGGTTCGCTCGCCTGCGCGGCGCGGACGAGGCTTGGTGGCGTACCATTCCTGGCATTTGCGTGCTTTGCGGCGGAGGCCGCCCCGAGCGGGGCGACCGACAGCGATGCGATCACCAATGCATCCGATCTGTCGCTCAATGTGACCCGCCGGGTGATCCGCCGGCGGCCATCCCAGAGGGCATTTTCCTCTGCTGGAGCCGCGGGCGGCAGGTTGCGGGCTTCGCGGCGCAGGAAGATGCCGGTGCGCCGCGCATCGACCGCCGTCCGCGACAATGTGGCGCAAAACGGGGTGGCGCGAAACGGGGTGGCGTCAAACGGGGTGGCGTCAAACCGCCCGCCCCTCAGCCGGTCGAACAAGACTTCGCTGCGGGCCTGGTCGGGCAGGAAGCCAACGCCGCCGACGGTCGCCAGCAGGATGCGCAATGCATAGACGGCAGCCTGGTTGTCGCCGGATGCCATAAGGTGCGGATCGAGGCGGATGAGGCCATCGGCCGGCTGGGAGGCGTGACTGCGGATCAGCGCGGCCGCCCGACGGCCAAGCTCTTCGCGCTCGGTGGCCGCGCGGCCGGCCAGCGCCAGCGCGTTGCCCATACGCAGTCCGCCGTCCGCGGCCGAGAGCGCTGCGCGGATGCGAGGCCGCTCGAAAGCATCGTCCTCATTGGTAGGGTCTTCGGCCCAGCCGACATTTGCGCGCCGCAGGATTTCGCGCAGCGCCGTCCGCCGTGTACCGAGCAGCGGCCTTACGATCCAGCTTTGCCAATCATAGAGGGTGGCCGGCGCCATGCCGGCAAGGCCTCGTCCTTCCTCCTCGTCACGTGCTTGTCGCATCAGCACGGTCTCGGCCTGGTCGTCGGCCGTGTGCCCGGTCAGGATCAGGCCAATGCCTTCCCCCTCGGCGGCCTGGGCCAGCAGCCGATAGCGTGCCTCGCGCGCGGCGGCGGGCAGGCCGGTCGAAGGCTTCGGCCCAGACCAGGCCAGGACGCGATGGGCAATGCCGCGTTCCGCGCAGACGCCGGCCACGACTCGGGCCTCACTCGCCGCATCCGGCCGCAGGCCGTGATCGATCGTCACCGCCAGCAGTTTCGTTGCGGGCGCGGTACGGTCGAGATGGTCCTTGAGGAGGAGGAGGAGGGCGGTCGAATCGCTGCCGCCGGACACGGCCGCAACAGCGCCGTTGGTAAAGTCGATTTCAGAAAAAAGGCGTTCCGAAAGATCAGGCTCGGTTTCGAGCATCAATGCATGTCGCCCAAAAGCGGGTCCGGGGCAACGACATGCAGGAGAAAAACTAGCACGCCGCCAGCGCCCGTTCCTGCTTGACGCGTTCCTTGAGCGCGCCCGAGATGCCGGGATAACGCTTGCCGATTTCACCGAAGGTGGCGCAGGCCACGTCGCGCTGGTTCAATCCGACCAGCGACACGCCGAGCTTCAGCAGCATGTCGGGCGCCTTCTTGGCCTTCGGATAGTCCTTGCTGGCGGCGAGGAACGTCTCGGCAGCGTCGCGGTATTTCTGCTGTCCGAGCAGCGATTCACCCAGCCAGTAATGCGCGTCCGCCGCCTTGGCGTCCTTGGGAAAACGAGCGATGTGATCGCGAAACCCCTGTTCGGCGGTGCCGTAGTCGCCCGACAGGATGAACTGGTAGGAGTTGCGGTAAAGTTCCTCCGGGTCATTGGTTGAAGGCAGCGCCGCGACCACCGTGCCATCGGACTTGCCGTTATTTGCGCTGGCGGCCGGGGCGCCGGTGGCCGGTGCGGTAGACTCGGCCGGAGCCGTTGCCTGCGTGGTGCCGTCGGCGTCGACCACATTGCCGTTCTTGTCGACGGTGATGGTGCCGAACGTCTTCGGCGGCGCGCCGGTCACCACCTTGCCGGGATCGCCCGTGGGCGATTCGACGATGACCTCTCCGGCGCCCTGGCCACCGGCGGGTGGCGCAGCCGCGTCGGCCGGTGCCTGCGTCGCCGGCGCCTCGGCGACGCTGCTGTCGGTGTTGTTGTCCTGGGGGGTTGCTTCCGACTTCTTCTGCTCGGGCGGCTGCTGCGCGCCCTGCGAACCGCCTTCCAACTGCTGGAAGCGGAATTCGTTGTCTTCCTGCTGCTTGCGGATCTGTTCCTGCATCTGCAGAATCTGGAAATTGAGTTCCTCGATCTTGCCGTTCATCTGCCGGAGCTGGTCCTCCAGGCCGGTGACTCCGGCGCCGTCCTGTTGCGCGACCTGCTGTTGGTCCACCTTCTTTTTCTGGCCAAAGATACCCAACGTTGGCAGATGGAAGGAAAAACCGCTGTCTGCTGGCTGCCCGGTGCTGCTTGCCCCGGTACCGCTAGCAAATGCGGTGACGCTTGATACGAGCAGCAGCGCAAGCGTGCCGCTCAAGACCGATCTGAAATGCATGTGCCTCTCGCCGTGAAAATCGTTAGCCTTTTGCGCCTTTCGGTCACAGTGGGACCAAGCGCTCTCGGCTCTTAGCAGGGCGCGAGACTTCGGCCAAATTTTGTTTCAGGAGGCCACATATGAAAAAGGCGGCCAGATGGCCGCCCTTTCGCATCGACATGTGGCATTTCTGCCGACTACAGCGCCGCCTTGGACGTGAACGACACTTTAGCCCTTTTGAACCTAGGAGCCCGCGCCACCGCCGAGAGTGGTCACGGCGCGGCGGTTCTGCGACCAGCAGGAGATGTCGTCGCAGACCGCGACCGGACGCTCCTTGCCGTAGGAGATTGTCTTCAGGCGGCTGGCCGAGACGCCCCGGGCGACGAGGAAGTCGCGGGTGGCTGCGGCGCGCCGGGCGCCGAGCGCCAGATTGTATTCGCGCGTGCCACGCTCGTCGGCATGGCCTTCGATGACGATGGCATACTGCCTGTACTGGTTCAGCCACTGCGCCTGGCGCGAAAGCGTCGTCTGCGCGTCAGCGCGGATCGATGACGAGTCCGTATCGAAGAAGATGCGGTCGCCGATGTTGACGGTGAAGTCCTGAGCCGAGCCGGGCGTGGCGGCACCTGCGCCGTTGAGGCCAAGGTCGGCGGCGCTGTTCGGGGTCTTCTTAGAGGCGCAACCGGTGATGGCGAGCATCGCGACAAGCGCGATCATCACCGGGTTTGTGGTAAGTCTTGCGATACGGCTCATGCCGCCTCTCCTTCGCATTTCGAGTGATTTCGTTGATCACCCAGTAACCACGTTTGGGTTAACCGGCATTCAAGAAACACGGTTAAAATTTGGTTTCGGCCGCCCGTCCGCAGCCGAAATGACCGAGCGCCACAATGGTCGCGGACCGTAGGCGGAAATGCGGCCAAAAGGCGTCTTTGACGTGAAAAAAGCCCCAAAACGGGGCTTTTGAGACACTGTTGCTAAGTTGCAACGAAGCGAGCGGGAGGCCCGGCCGAAAAAACGCTTTGGTTTACTCGAGGAGCGGCGACCAGGCCGGATCCGACGCGAAGTTCGCCGTCGGGATCGACTGTTCGTTGCGGCCGGTGAGATCGACAGAAATCAGCTTCGGCCCACCGGCCGAATCGCGGAAGAACATCAGCACGCGGCCATTCGGCGCCCAGGTCGGCCCCTCCTGCTGGAAGCCGGAGGAGAGAATCCGCTCGCCCGAACCGTCAGTCTTCATGACGCCGATCTGGAATTCGCCGCCGGTCTGCTTGGTGAAGGCGATGAGGTCGCCGCGCGGCGACCACACCGGCGTCGAATAGACGCCGTCACCGAAGGAGATGCGGGTCTGGCCCGACCCGTCGGCGCCCATCACATAAATCTGCGCACGGCCGCCACGGTCGGAAGTGAACACCACCTTGCTGCCGTCCGGCGAATAAGAAGGCGACGTGTCGATCGCGGTGGAATTGGTCAGCCTGGTCGTGGAGCGGCTTCTCAGATCCATGGCGAAGATGTTGGAATTGCCGTCGTCGCGCAGCAGGCTCATGATCACCTTCTGGCCGTCGGGCGAAAAGCGCGGCGCAAAGGTCATGCCGGGAAAGTTGCCGACCAGTTCGCGCTGCCCGGTCTCGATCTGCAGGAGATAAACCTTCGGCTGGCCGCTCTCATACGACATATAGGTGATTTCCTGCCGGTTCGGCGAGAAACGCGGCGTCAGCACGATCGATTTGCCGTTCGAGAGATAACGGACATTGGCGCCATCCTGGTCCATGATGGCGAGGCGCTTCTTGCGCGCGTTCTTGGCGCCGGATTCGTCGATGAAGACGACGCGGGTGTCGAAATAGCCCTTCTCGCCGGTGATCCGCTCGTAGATGGCGTCGGCGATGATATGGGCGACGCGGCGCTGATTGGCGTCGTTGGCGAAGAACTGCTCGCCAGACATCTGCTCGCCGGCAAAAGTGTCCCAAAGCCGGTATTGCGCGCGGATGCGGCCGTCGGCTTCCTTGCTAACGCTGCCAGTGACCAGCGCCTGCGCGTTGATCACCTTCCAGTCGTCGAAGCGCGGTGTCGCATCCGGGCTGGAGATCTTCTCGATGAAGGCACTCTTGTCGATCGGTGCGAACAGGCCGGAACGTTTCAGATCGGCGCTGACGATGCCGGAAATCTCCGCACCAAGCGCGTCGCCACCCTGGAAATCGGTGATGGCGATCGGCAGCGGCTCGACATTGCCCTTGTTGACGTTGAGCTCAACCAGCGCAGACGCGGGCAAGGTGGCGGCAGCGGTCATGCCCAGCGCCATCGCTGCGATCGCCAGGAACGGCTTGAGAATGGATTTCATATCTTCTCGCTTCTCTTCCTTGATTGTGTCGACGCCCGGGCCTAGAGGCCAAGCATCTCCCTTGGGTCGAACGTGACCCGGATGTCGGACCAGATGTCTTGCTTGCCGGCCGGAACCTGCAGGCCGGCCACATCGCATTTCTGAACCGCGCGCACGGCACTTTCGTCGAACGGTCGGTTGCCGCTCGATTTTTCGACGGCCGGCCGGCCAGTCAGCTTGCCCGAGGCGTCCAGATTGAACCGGACCACGACGACGAAATTCTCCGAACCCTCAAGCCCGACCGGAAGGGTCCAGCAACCGCCGAGTTGAGACTCCAATGCGCCCTGCTCCGACCTGGAGAGCTTCTGGCCTTGATCCTTTTCGCCGCCGAGCGAGGACTGCTGTGTCGAGCGCTTGGCGCCGCCGCCCGACGGCTTCTGCTTGTTGAGCAGCGCGGAGATTTCATCGGCATTGAATTGCTTGTCGTCCGATTTCGGCTTGGACGAGGCTTCCTTGACCGGCTTGTCGGCATCCTTGCGGTCCGGCGCCTTGGCGCTTTCGGCCTGGGCCGGCTGCGGCTTCGGCCGCGCTTGAGGCGCCGGCGCTGAATCCGGAAGCTGCGCCTCCTCGGTCGGTGGCTCCTGCGCGATGGCCTCGGCCACGGCATCGGGCTTGACCTCGGGCTTCGGCTCGATCGCGGCAGTCTTGTCCTGCGGCGGAGCCGGCGGCGGCTCCTTGGCCGGTGTCGGCTTGGGATCCGCCTGCTTGACCGGCTCGGGCTTGACCTCTTCCTTCGGCTGCGGCACCGGCGCCACCTCCGTCGCCGGAACCGGCTTCGGCTGTTCCTTCGGCTTCGGCACGTCCTCGGGCTTGGGCTTTTCGACCGGCGTCGGCGCAGGCGGTGGTGCTTCCGCCAGATCGACGGGCTTCGGCTTGGCTTCGTCCGTTATCGGCTTGTCAGTATCGACGCTGTTTCCACCGATCTTCTGGGCATCGGGAACGATATCCGGTCGCTTGGTCGGCGTCGGCGCCGGCTTCTCGTGCATCACCGCCTTCTTGTCACCCTGCAGAACCTGCGCCATCTCCTCCATCGGCACGATGTCGACCGAAATCGATTCAGCGTCGGACGCGGGCATGGCAGGCGGCGACGACAGCGTGAACAGCCCGAAGGCTAACGCTACCGTATGCAAGATCACCGATGTGGTGAGGCCCGTACGCATCTTGGCGTTACTGATCCTGTTGCTGCAGTGAAATCAGGCCGATGTTCTTGTAGCCGGCGGCCTGGATGAGGCCCATCACCTCCATCGCGGCGCCATAGTTGGTAGCCTTGTCGCCGCGGATGAAGATGCGTTCTTCATAGCCGGTCTTGGAAATTGCCTGCAGCTTGGCGACCAGCTCTTCCTGCGGAATTTCGGTCTCCTGCAGGAAAATCTTTCCCGTGCCGTCGATCGTAATCGTGATCGGCTGGGTATCGGCGTTCATCGCCTTGGCCTTCGTCTCCGGCAGGTCCACCGGCACGCCGACCGTCAGCATGGGTGCGGCGACCATGAAGATGATCAACAGCACCAGCATCACGTCGACCATCGGCGTGACGTTGATTTCCGATATCAGCGCGTGATGGCGGCCACGCCGCCTGTGTCCGCGCCCGCCGCGCCCCGCCATGCCTACGGACATACCCATCTCGTTACTCCTCAGGCCTTGGGCGCTACTTTTTCATCGATTTGGCGCGAGAGTATGGCGGAGAACTCGTCGGCGAAGCCCTCCATGCGCATGGCGATCTTGTTCGCGTCCGATGACAGCTTGTTGTAGGCGATGACGGCGGGGATTGCCGCGAGCAGGCCGATTGCCGTGGCCAGCAGCGCTTCGGCAATACCGGGGGCCACCACCGAGAGGCTGGTGTTCTTCGAGGCGGCGATCGCCTGGAACGAGGTCATGATGCCGATGACCGTGCCGAACAGGCCGATGAAGGGTGCGGCCGAGCCTGTCGTGGCGAGGAAGCCGAGGCGGCCTTCCAGCCGCTCCATCTCGCGGGTCAGCGCCAGGTCCATCGCCTTGTCGATGCGGGTCTGCAAGCCGAGCGGCGATTTGGCGCCCTTCTCGAAGCTCTTCTTCCATTCGCGCATGGCGGCGACGAAGATGGCGCCCATGCCAGTAGTCTTGCGGTCGGCGAGCGTGCGGTAGAGCTCCTCCAGCGACTGTCCCGACCAGAACACCTGCTCGAAACGGTTGAGCGCCAGCCGCATGCGGGCATAGGCGACAAGCTTGTCGACGATGATCGCCCAGGTCCAGATCGAGGCGCAGAGCAGGCCGATCATGACCAGCTTGACCACCCAGCCGGCCTGCATGAACAGCGCCCAAATCGACAGATGCGCGCCCGGTTCGGCGAGTGCGATGTTTTCCATGGTTACGTCCTTAAGAATTTTCCGGGCATCGCTGGCGGCTGGCCCATGGGCATCCCTTGTGATCCGTGCGCGGCAAAGCTCGCGGAACAACCCCAAATGCACCGTTGGCGGCCTTTTCGGGGCAAATATTGGTGAAAGGAAGGCGCGTGGATTCTTCCAATATTCACCAATCTCTTCATGAACCGTTATGGTTAAGGATGGGTTAGGACGCATAGCGCGGCGCATTGCCGCGCCTCCGGATCACCGGTCGGCAATCTTCTGGCCAGCCGCCGACCAAAAGGTGTGTTGAGAGATTCAGGTCAGGCCGAGTCGAAAATAGTGGACTCCGAGAACCGGAGCGGAGCGTACGTGTGGGTACGTGAGCACTGGAAGCGCAGGAGGCTGCTGTTTGCAGGCCGGCCTCACCTGGATATCAACATACCTTGGGCATGAAGGCTGCGATCCATTCCCTTGGAAAGCGGCGCGGCCGGCCGTTCTCGCCGATGATCGCTGCTTCGACCCGCGCCTCGACCAGCACCTCGTCGCCGCGCTTCAGTTGCTGCGCCATGAAGATGCGCGCGCCGGAAATCTCCTCGGTGCGCGTATCGATGGTCAGGATGTCGTCCATGCGGGCCGGCGAGCGGAAATCGATCTCCATGCGCCGCACCACCCAGACTATTTTCTCCCCATGCTTGCCCTCCGCGAGCTCGGTGTGGTGGACGCCGGCAAGCCTGAGATAGTCGGAACGGCCGCGCTCGAAGAACTCGAGGTAGCGCGCGTGGTAGACGACGCCGGAGAAATCGGTGTCGGCGTAATAGACCCGCGCCATCAGCCGGTGGCCGAATTCCGTCAGCGCGCCGGAAAGTCCGGCGGACAGCACCGCCGATTCACCATGATCGTCCATCGCGCTTCCCTTTTCTGGCCCGAGCGGGCAGGTGTTTGTGGGCGCAGGAACCGGATGGCACTGTTGGGCGCGATGATCAAGACCTTGATGGCGGCACTGTTTGCGCTCTGTGCGCTGGCATTGCCCGGCGAGGCCGCAAGCTTTTCGATGAAGCGCGGCCTCAACCTCGACCAATGGACGACGTGGCCCGGCGAGGACAAATGGCGCGACCGGCAGGCCATGTTGCCCTATCCGGAATGGCGAAAATTTCTCAACGAGAATGATCTGAAGGCGCTGAAGAGCGCCGGTTTCGATTTCCTGCGCATGCCGGTCGACCCGTCGCCGTTCTTGTCCGGCGAGACGCTGGCGCTGCGCGACGACCTCTATGCCAGCGTGTTGGATTCGGTGCGCATCATCAATCGCGCCGGCTTGAAGGTGATCGTCGACATGCACCTGATCCCGGCCGGCGGCAGCCGCAAGATCGGCATGGGCCAGGTGATGGACGATCCCAAGACCTTCGACGCCTATGTTGAAATGGTGCGCAAGATGGCGCGCACTTTAGCGGCGGAAGACCCGGCGAAGGTCGCCTTCGAGCTGATGAACGAGCCGATCATCGACTGCGACGGTGACGGCACCAGCCTGTGGCCGGAGCGTCAGCAAAAACTGTTCGCGGCGGCGCGTGCGTCGGCGACGAAGCTGACCCTGATCCTGACCGGCGCCTGCTACTCCAATGCAGCATCGCTGGCCAGGATCGATCCGAAGGCGATCCCCGACGACAACGTCATCTGGACCTTTCATTCCTACGATCCGTTTCTGCTCACCCATCAGGGCGCGACCTGGGCCGGCGATTTCATCCCTTACGTCACCGGGCTGCCCTATCCGCTCACCGCCGTGCCGCGTGCCGAGCTCGACGTGACGCTCGACACGATCCGCGCCAGAATTAAGGCCGAGGCGCCATGGGCGCGGCGGAACGGCCTGCTCGCCTACCTTGATGAACAGGTCGCCAGCATGGACACGCACGAAAAGCTGCTTAATGTCATGGACGCGCCGTTCAAGACTGTCGCAACCTGGGCGAAGGCCAATGGGATAAAGCCCGAAAACATCACGCTGGGCGAGTTCGGCATGATCCGCCAGGAATACGGCAATGCCTATGTGATGCCGGGCGAATACCGCGCCGCCTATGTCAAGGATATGATCGCGCGCGCCGAAGCACATGGCTTTTCATGGTCGATGTGGAGCTATGGCGGCGCCTTCGGCATCGTCGACGCTTTTGATGGCGAGAAGGCTGAGCCGGACGTGATGGACGCGATCACATCGCTTCATTGAAGCCGTTCATGCCGAGCCCAGTTCGATCGAAAGAATCTCCGGGCGCATCCCGAAACGCACCGGCAGGATGCTGAAGCCGAGCCCGCCGGACACGATCAGGTTGCGGTTCTGCTCCACCACATGGCCATAGGCGAAGCGGTTGCCGAACCGCGACGGCACGACCGGAGAATAACCGAACAGCCGCACCTGCCCGCCATGGGTATGGCCGGAAAGCGTCAGCGAAACGCGCTGCGGCACTTTCGGGAATATGTCGGGCTCGTGCGCGAGCAGGATGACCGGCGCTTCATCGCTCACTTTTGCCAGCGTGCCTCTGAGATCATCCAAACCCTTGAATCTGCTGCGGCCCCAGGCTTTGCCTGGTCGCAATGCAAGCTGGTCGGCCAGCCCGGCGACCCAGAAGCCATGCCCGTCCTTTTCCAAGCGCACGACATCGTTTTCCAGCACCTGGATACCAGCGCTTTCGATCGCCTTGCGCGCCAGCGTTGGCCCCACTCCGGCCCTTTGCGCCGAAAGATCTTCCCACCAGTCGTGGTTGCCAAGGATCGCCCCCACGCCGAGCGGGGCCTTCAGCCCTGACAAAGCTGGCGCCCATTCGGATGCATCCACCCAGTCCGACACCAAGCGTGTCCCGGCGGTATAGTCGCCGAGCAGGACAATCAGATCCGGCTGCAATGCGTTCGCCTGTTGCGCGAGTGCGGCGATCCGCTCCGGCGTCATCCACGGCCGGCAGGCATGAATGTCGGCAAGGGCAACGACCCGCAGCTGCAAGCCTGCCGGCCAGTCGGGTGGCGTCAGCGAGTAACGCTTCACATGAGTCAAAAGCATCGGCTCGATGCCGACCGCATAGGCACTGAGCGACACCATCGAAAAGAACGAGCCACCGACGAGGCGCAGGAAACCACGTCTGGAGATCATCGGTCAGCTCCGGCTGTTCCAGGGACCGGCGGTCCCACAGGCGAGGCTTGCGTTAAATCCGGAAACTGCGCCGGCACGCTGGCCGAGATGAGGAGATTTTGCGCAGGGATCGACCAGGAAGCCGGGGACTACTGCTCTTCCTGGAACAGGCTGATCTGCTGCTGCGCCAGATCCTTCGGTGCGTCGAGGCCGAGATGGCGCCAGGCGTTGGCCGTCAGCACGCGACCGCGGGGCGTGCGCTGGATAAAACCCTGCTGGATCAGATAGGGCTCGATGATGTCCTCAATGGCATCGCGCGGCTCGGAAAGCCCGGCCGCGATCGTCTCGATGCCGACCGGCCCGCCACCGAAATTCCTGGCGATCATCGAGAGATACCGGCGGTCGAGCGCGTCGAGGCCGAGTGCGTCGACCTCCAGCCGTGTCAGCGCCTCGTCTGCGATTTTTCGGTCGACATGACCATCGCCGGCGACACTGGCGAAGTCACGCACGCGGCGCAACAGCCGGCCGGCAATGCGCGGCGTGCCGCGTGCCCGCCGCGCGATCTCCAGCGCGCCGTCATCGCCGAGCGGCATTGAAAGGATGCGGGCGCCGCGCCGCACGATCTGCTCAAGCTCCTCGACCGAGTAGAAATTGAGCCGGACCGGAATGCCGAAGCGGTCGCGCAGCGGATTGGTCAGAAGGCCGAGCCGCGTGGTGGCGGCAACGAGGGTGAAGCGGGCGAGGTCGATCTTGACCGAGCGCGCCGCCGGCCCCTCGCCGATGATCAGGTCGAGCTGAAAATCCTCCATCGCCGGATAGAGGATTTCCTCGACCGCCGGATTGAGCCGATGGATTTCGTCGATGAACAGGACGTCGCGGTCTTCGAGATTGGTGAGCAGTGCCGCCAGATCGCCGGCCTTGGCGATGACCGGACCGGAAGTGGAGCGGAAATTGACGCCGAGCTCGCGCGCCATGATCTGCGCCAGCGTCGTCTTGCCGAGACCTGGCGGCCCGACGAACAGCACATGGTCGAGCGCCTCGCCGCGCCCCTTGGCGGCGTCGACGAAGACCTTGAGATTGGCCCGCACCGCCGCCTGGCCGACAAACTCGCCGAGCGTCTGCGGACGCAAGGTCTGCTCGGCATCCTCGCCGCGCTTGTCGGGAGCAATGAGGCGGGGCGAAAGGCTCATGCGAGCAGTTCCATACCGACAATGGACCTTGCAGCCCGCTGATCGAACGTGACTGTATGCGAGCAACCTAAATTTCGATTGTGCTCGGCTATCAGCGCATCAGCAAAGTCGACCTGGGCCGAATTCGATCGTTCAAGCGCGATCACAATGGCATCGAAGTCCTCGAACACCAGCGTCTTGATCTTGAGTAGTCTCTGGATGGCTGCCAATACTTGCTCCTTTGGCTGCCGGTAACGCGAAAGCAGTGACCAGCTGAATTCCACCAGCACAACCAAACTCACAAAGCCGGGCTTGTCGTCACTAAGGCCTTTACCGAAGGCGAGGGCTTTTGCCTGTTGCTCGGCATCATCGTTCAGCACCATTCGGAGTAGAACGTTGGTATCGATACCTATCGACGTCACGCGTCGCCCTCTTCTCCGCCCTGTGGCTTGTCTCCGACAACATGCTGGCCTACGGCCTCCCTCACTGCGGCATCGATCTCTTCC
The DNA here is from genome assembly GCF_055811295.1 of Mesorhizobium sp. WSM4871. Taxonomy (NCBI): domain Bacteria; kingdom Pseudomonadati; phylum Pseudomonadota; class Alphaproteobacteria; order Hyphomicrobiales; family Phyllobacteriaceae; genus Mesorhizobium; species Mesorhizobium sp. WSM4871. The sequence continues at coordinate 91,454 of NZ_JBVVPU010000015.1, forward strand.
AGGGAAGCGGGACCGCCGGGTGGATCGCCCAGAAATCCGGCGAGGTCGGCGAAGTCGAGATTGCGTGGCGTCCCGACCAGATAGCCATCCACGACCGTCCAAGCGATCATATCGCCCGTCTTGAGCGACAACGCGTCTCGGACGTCCTTTGGAATTGTAAGTTGGCCCTTCGAGGTAAGGCTGGCATATGCGCCCATTTTCCTAATTCCATAGAAAATTCTTACCAATCATATGGTAGTCGGAATTTTCTTTTTAGCAACCACCTCACCGCGCCAGCTCCTTCAGCCCGAAGCGGATGAGCTTGGATGCATCCGCGCCCTCGCCCGCCGCCTTCAGCGCCGCGGCCACGGCATTGGCGGCGATGTCGCGCGAATAGCCGAGATTGACCAGCGCCGAGACGGCGTCGGTGATCGGCGCCGGCGCCACGCCCTCGCCGAGTTCCTGCTTCAGGCCGATCGTGCCGGAGGCGGCGCCTGCATAGGCCGGCGCCTTGTTCTTCAATTCGGTGACGATGCGCTCGGCCACCTTCTTGCCGATGCCCGGCGCGCGGCTGACCATGGCGATGTCGCGCAGCGCAATCGCATTGGCGAGGTCGGCCGGCGCCATCGTCGAGAGCACCGCCAGCGCCACCTTGGCGCCGACGCCCTGCACATTGTTCAGCAGGAGCCGGAACCATTCGCGTTCCAGCACCGACTGGAAGCCGTAGAGCCTGATCATGTCCTCGCGGACATAGGTCTCGATGAACAGCACCACCGCCTCGCCAGGCGCGGGCAACGCCGCCAGCGTGCGCGCCGAACAGTAGGCGACATAACCGACGCCATGCACGTCGACGAGGCAGAAATCCTCATCGACCTCGTCCAATGTCCCCTTGAGCTTGCCGATCATATCAGAGCCCTCATGGGTGGGTTTCCGGAGAGATGATATCGAGGTCCGGAAAGTAGCTTCGGTAGCGCAGGGCATCGCGCGTCAGCAGACGATGTCCGGCTACAGCCGCGTGCGCTCCAATGAAGAAATCGGGCAGGGTTCGTTCGCGAAGACCGCCGGCGCGACGGTATTGGGAATGAGCGATGCCAGCAAGGAACGCGGCGTCCCAGGGCAGGAGTTCGCGATCCATCTTGAGCGTTTCAACAGCTCTGCGAAGAGTGGCTTCCGTCGTCAGCGGCGCAAGTTCCGACCAGACGATCGTGTTGATAACCAAGGCACCGTCGCGCCGACACGCGGCCAGCACAGATGCCGACCATTTGGTCTGCCGCCCGGCCGGTCCCCAGACGTCGATCAGGACATTTGTGTCAACCAACGTCGAGATCTTCACGGGAGCCCCTCAGCCACTCCATATACTCGTCCGCCGTCATGCCGCCCAAATCCAGTGTCCCGGCCAGCCGATCGAGCGCCTGGCTGAACCGACGAGATGCCTCTTCTTCGGAAATGTCTTCGTTGACGGCCACGACCCGGACGCCATTGGCGTCAGCCACGAACTCAACCTCGGAGCCCGGGCCGATACCCAGATGGTCCCGTATTTCCTTGGGAATGGTCACTTGCCCTTTGGTTGTCATGCGCATGGTAATACCTCACAGGTATTACTTACTGCCGGATGGAGAACAAGTCAAGAACAAACCTATCCAGCCAGTGCCATCCGGTAGGCGACACTCTGCCGGTGATGCGCGTGGCAGATGGCAATGGCCAGCGCGTCGGCGGCATCGTCGGTGTCGAAGATTGCTTTCGGCATCAGCACCTTGACCATCATGTGGATCTGCTTCTTGTCGCCATGGCCGACACCGATCACCGCTTTCTTCACCGCGTTGGGCGCGTATTCCGCGACCACAAGTCCCGCACGCGCCGGCACCAGCATGGCAATGCCGCGCGCCTGGCCAAGCTTCAGCGTGGCTGCAGCATCCTTGTTGACGAAAGTCTGCTCGACCGCTGCCTCGTGCGGCATGGCGGAATGCAGGATTTCAGTCAGACCGTCATGCAATTGGCAGAGCCGTGTCGCCAGCGCCGCCTTGTCGTCGGAACGCACGGTGCCGGAGGCGACGAAGCGCAGCGAATTGCCGAGGCTCTCGACGACGCCCCACCCGGTGCGCCTCAGTCCCGGATCGATGCCGATGATGCGAATCGCTTCCCCCATCCGCCAAGTTTACCCCCGGCGGAAAGCGATGCCAGCGAAATGTGAACAAACCAGAAACGAACTCTGGCAATGTCTCACAGACTGTTTGAGACTCCGTCGAAGTAGAATTATCAAGCTGCCTGTCAGCCGCGGGCAAAAGCCGTGTTGAGCAACGTGATCTGGTCGGAAACCGGATTGACGCGGCGGCTTGCCGGCGGCGTGTCGGCCATCGCGCTGCCATAGACTTCCTCGTCCATGCGGCGCACCAGCGCCTGCAGGCGCAGCGAACGATTGACGAGATCGACAAAATCCTTGGGCAGTTCGGCCCAGCCTGTCGCTTCATCATGGGCAGAGGCTGTGTCGAGACGCACCTTGGATTTTTCGGAAGCCACCTGGTCGCGCGTCATCTCGCCGGAATTGGCCGCCCGTTGCAGAAGCAACCAGGAGGCAACCTGCATCAGCCTGGTGGTCAGCCGCATCGATTCGGCCGCATAAAGCGTTGCCGCCAATCTCGAAAGCTTCTTCGCCTCGGCCCGGCCTTTGCCGTCCAGATATTCGGCCGCCTGTTCGACCAGGCCCATGCCTTCCTGGTAGAGCGGCTTGAAGGACTGGGAGAAAACCCGGCGCTCAGCCAGTTTGATGGTTTTCGCGTTCCCCATCGAAGTCTCGTTCATCGATACCCCAGCACTTGCCTTACAGCCGGCCGATTCGGCTTCCTTGCCGTCACGCCGCACCCTATCAACTGAGGCTTGAAAATGCGCTTCGGGGTCGATGAAGGCAAGCACATGTTTAACAAACGGTTAACGGCGCGGTGGGGGGCAGAAAGTGGGGACAAAAAAAGAGCCGCGGGTAAGGCGGCTCTCAGGAGTTTAACAGGGAGGCGTCAAACAAAGTGGCTCCAACCACTCGGTAAGAATCCAGATCACTGGATGCACATAGTAAACGCCTGTAAAGCTTAATGAACCCTTAACGGCGCGGATATTTTTTGACCGAGCGCCGTCAGCCTGTGCCGTAACAGCACAGGAGTTCTGCCCGTCAAGTCCTCCACAGTGCCTGCAAGGCGATGAATGCGAACAGCAGCATCCCCGCATAGAAGGCCATCGACGACATTGCCACCAGCGGCTCGATCGCCGGGTTGCCGGCGAGCATGACATAGAGGCCGATCAACAGGCCGGTGCCGCTGATGGCCGTCAGCCAGAAGTGCACGGCGGCCAGCTTCTTGTGCCCGATCGCCGGAAAAAGATGGTAGAAAAAGGCGAACACCGCCGACATCAGCCACCCGGCCACCATCGTGTGGGCGTGAGTCGGCATCTGGTCATGGTTCTGGCTGATCGCCATGTGCAGTCCCAAGGCCATGCCGCACAGCGAGTAGATGATGGCCAGCGTGAAGAAGTTTCGTGCCGTCCCTTGCATAATATCCCCCGAAATTGCCTTTCCCGTCGCGGGAATGGGTTCTAGTTGCAGGCTTTTGACCCGCCACCGGGTTTCCCGGATGCGGCGCATTATCGTCGACAATGTTTCCAATTGATGCCGCCCGGCCGCTCCCGGCAGTGAGGCCGTAACAATAAACAGCATGGCGGGCTCGCACTATTGCGGAGCGATGACAATCCCGCTGCGCCTCGCCGCCTGAAGTCCGTGCATTGACTGAAGGCGGCTGAGCCGCTGTCATGGAAGGCCGGCGATCCCGTCCCACAGAAGCTTGACCGCGACAACGGCCACCGTTGCATAAGTGAACGGATAGAACAGCTCCGGCCGCATCCGCCGCACCAGCCAGGCGCCGGCGATGGTCGAGAGCGGCGCCAGCGGCATCAGCACCGCTGACGCCGTCAGGTTGGCGGTGTCGAACTGGCCGAGCGCGAAATAGGGGATGAGCTTCAGCGCATTGGTGGCGGCAAACAGGATGGCGCTGGTGCCCGACAGCACTTTCGGGTCGAGCCGGATCGGCAGCGCGTAGATCTGGAAGGGCGGGCCGCCGACATGGGCGACGAAACTGGTGAAGCCGGCGATCGTGCCCCAGAAGGCGGCAGCCACGCGATTGGGCTGCGCCGAATGCGTCGCACCGTGGCGGATTTGCACATAGATCCAGCGCAGCACGAAGACGATTGCCACCGTTCCGACGATCAGCCTGACCATCTCTTCCGTGACGAACGCCGCCGTCAGCCAGCCAATTCCGATGCCGGCGACGGCGCCCGGCATCATGTCGATCAGCATCTTGCGGTCATAGACGCCCCACCACGTCCACACCGAGACGATGTCCATCAGGCACAGGATGGGCAACAGGATGGCCGCCGCCTGCACCGGCGGCATGGCCAGCGCCATCATCGGCACACCGATGAGGCCGACGGCGCCGCCAAACCCGCCCTTGGACAGGCCGGTCAGGATGACGGCCGGAATGGCCGCGGCATAGAACCAGGGATCGAGAAGAAGACCGGACATGGGGGAAAGCGGGCTGGAGGGATGGGTGGTGATCTCGAATAGACCAGAAGCTCCTGTCTCGCGATAGCCGATATCATCAATAGCCGATACCGGCGACCAACTGTCCGCAACTCGGCTCTACCGGATTTGCCGCAACCAGACGGCCCGTCGCCATGATCCCGCTGCCTGTTCAAGGCGGCGGCTTTGCTTTATGCCGCAATGCAACCATCTTCGCCCGGCATAGGCGAAAACCGGGATCGACGACCAATGAACGACGCTACACCTCCAAATCGCTGCCGTATCGTGCTGATCGCGCCGCCCGGCGCATCGGCCGAGCACATCGGCGCGGCGTTCGAGGGCGGCGACGTCGCCTCGCTGATCCTGCCCGAAAACGGCATGGACGAGGCCTCCTTCCAGGCCTTCGCCGAGAAGATCGTGCCGGTGGCGCAAGCGGCGGGCGCCGCCGTCGTCATTGCCGGCGACACCCGCATTGCCGGCCGCGTCCAGGCCGACGGCATCCATGTCGAGGTCGGCAAGGCCGAACTCGCCGAGACGATCGAACATTTCCAGGATAAAATGATGGTCGGCTGCGGCGGCGCCAAGACCCGAGACGATGCGCTGGAACTCGGTGAGCTCAGGCCCGATTATATCTTCTTCGGCCGCTTCGGTTACGACAACAAGCCGGAGCCGCACCCGCGCAACCTGTCGCTGGGACAATGGTGGGCGGACGTGATCCAGATCCCTTGCATCGTCATGGCCGGCTCGGACATCGCCTCCGTCGAAGCCGTGGCCGCCACCGGCGCCGAATTCGTTGCCCTGTCCAGCGCCGTCTTCGCCGATGGCGTCGATCCGAAGGTGGCGATCGCCAGGGCCAACGCGCTGCTCGACGAAACCGCACCGCGTTTCGAGGACTGAAGTGCTGCCCCGGACAACCCTTTTCCATGCCTTCCTCGCGGCGCTCACGGTGCAGGCCGTCGCGGCTGAAAAGACCGTCCCATTGCCGCAACCCAAGCCCGACGCCGGCGCGCACGCGGACAAGCCGATCGACACGCCGTTGCCGCAACCCGCCACCACGGCCCCGCTGCCGTCGGCCGACGCCATCAATCCCGAACGTTTCGGTGCCAAACCGTCGGACCCCGCCTACGGCGCCTTTCAGCGCGGCCTTTACAAGACGGCCTATAACCTGGCTTTGGTCCGCGCCAAGAATGGCGATCCGGCGGCGCAGACACTGGTGGCCGAGATCTTGTCGCGCGGTCTCGGCGTGCCGCTCAACGCTGGGGAAGCGGCAAAATGGTACGCGCTTGCCGCCGAGCAGGGCATACCGGAATCGCAGTTCCAGTATGCGCTGATGCTGCTCGACGGCCGCTACGTCAAGAAGGATGAAAAGGAAGCCTATGCGCTGATGCAGTCGGCCGCCGAGGCCGGCAATCGCCTGGCGCAGTTCAACTTCGCGCAGTTGCTGGTCAGGCAGGATCCCGGCGACGCCGGCATCGCCAAGGCCGCGTCCTACTATGAGCGCGCCGCCGCGACCGGCCTTGCCGACGCGCAATATGCGATGGCGCAGATCTATGCCAACGGCGCCGGTGGCAAGCCGCGCGACGATGTCCAGGCGCGGGCGCTGCTGGCGCAGGCCGCACGGCAGAATTACGACACGGCGCAGATCGATCTCGCCGCCTGGATGATCGAGGGACGCGGCGGCCCACGCGACCTGAAATCCGGCTTCGGTTGGATGAAGCAAGCGGCCGAAGGCGGCAATGTCGCCGCCCAGAACCGGCTCGCCAAACTCTACATGGAAGGCATCGGCACCGATCCGGATCTGATCCTTGCCGGCGCCTGGTACATCGTCGCCCGCCGCGCCGGGCTCATCGATCCGCGGATGGATGATTTTCTGCAAGGCTTGGATGACGACCAGACCAGGCAAATACTGCAGAAGGCGAACCGTCTGCCGTAACGCCGGGGATTGCCGCCGCGGTTCAGGCCTCTCTGCCCGCTCCCTCTCTGTCTCGCTCCCCCTCTGCCGCTCCCTTGCCTCTTCGTGTGATTTGTGGTCTTGGGGGCGAAAATCGCCCATTGGGCGAACATCTCATTCCGGATCGAAATCATCATGGCCAAGATCAATGGCAACGAAATCCGTCCCGGCTACGTCATCGAGCACGATGGCGGCCTGTGGGTGGCGGTCAGGACCAATACCGTCAAGCCCGGCAAGGGCGGCGCCTACAACCAGGTCGAGCTGAAGAACCTCATCAACGGCACCAAGCTCAACGAGCGCTTCCGCTCGGCTGAGACCGTCGAGCAGATCCGGCTCGATCTGAAGGATTTCTCCTTCCTCTACGAACAGGACGGGGCGCTGGTGTTCATGGACACCGAAAGCTATGAGCAGCTCGAACTGCAGAAAGATTTCGTCGGCGACCGCGCCGCCTTCCTGCAGGACGGCATGATGGTGACGGTCCAGCTCTATGAGGAACGGCCGATCGGTATTTCGCTGCCCGACCAGGTGACGCTGACCATCACCGAAGCCGATCCGGTGGTGAAAGGCCAGACGGCGGCCTCGTCCTACAAGCCGGCGATGCTGGAAAACGGCATCCGCGTGCTGGTGCCGCCCTTCATCGGCTCGGGCGAGCGCATCATCGTCGACACCAACGAAATCACCTACGTGCGCCGCGCGGACTGACGCGCAGTGCATGTCGCCCAAAAGTGCGCAGCGGTTTTGGGATAACGACATCCATAAGACAAAGACTTGAAGTACGTCGCGTAAATCAGGATAGCCGCGACGTGCTTTAGCAGCAGGAAGAAGCATATGGCGCGTTCAGCACTTCTCAATGTCATGGTCCAGGCCGCGATGAAGGCCGGCCGCTCGCTGTCGCGCGATTTCGGCGAAGTCCAGAACCTGCAGGTCTCGATGAAGGGGCCGGGCGACTATGTCAGCCAGGCCGACCGCAAGGCCGAGGACATCCTGTTCACCGAACTGTCGAAGGCGCGGCCCGGCTATACCTTCCTGATGGAGGAGCGCGGCGCGGTCGCCGGCGATGACGGCCAGCACCGATGGCTCGTCGATCCACTCGACGGCACCACCAATTTCCTGCATGGCATTCCGTTTTTCGCCATCTCGATCGCGCTGGAGCGCCAGGGCCAGATCGTCGCCGGCGTCGTCTACAATCCGGCAATGGACGAGCTCTACACCGCAGAGCGCGGCGGCGGCGCCTTCATGAATGACCGCCGGCTGCGCGTTGCCGGCAGAACGAAGCTCACCGATGCGGTGATCGGCTGCGGCGTGCCGCATCTCGGGCGCGGACAGCACGGCAATTTCCTCGTCGAACTGCGCAACGTAATGGCCGAGGTCTCGGGCGTGCGACGTCTCGGTTCCGCCTCGCTCGATCTCGCCTACGTCGCCGCCGGCCGCATGGACGGCTTCTGGGAAGTCGGCCTGTCGGCCTGGGATATCGCCGCTGGCCTGCTTTTGATCCGCGAAGCCGGCGGCTTCGTTTCCGACTTCGCCGGCGGACAGGAGATGCTGGAGGGTGGCTCGGTCGTCGCCGGCAACGAGGTCATCCAGCGCGCGCTGCTGAAGACGGTGAAGAAGCCGGTGACGCCGCGCTGACAATTTGGCGCAGTCGCAAAACCGCAACCGAAACTTGAAATACTGTCCGGTGTCCGCCCAGATAAGGGAGACGCAGGATCTTTCATGACCAACACCGGCCCCGAATCCCAGATTGAAATCCCCTTTATGGGACGCTGGCACTATTCGCGCGCCGAGATGATCGCCGACGGCATCGTCCACGCGGTCGGCATCGTGCTGGCGATAGCGGCCGGTTCGGCGTTGCTGGCGCTGGCGGCCTTCCGTACCGGTCCTGGCGAGTATATCGCCGCCGCCTTCTACGTGGTCTCGCTGCTCACCGTGCTCTCGGTCTCGCTGGCCTATAATCTGTGGCCAATATCCTCCCCGGTGAAGTGGATATTGCGGCGCTTCGACCATGCCGCGATCTACCTTTTGATCGCCGCCACCTACACGCCCTTCCTGGCCCAGCTCGACGGCTCGCCATTGACCGTCTCGATGATCGTCCTGGTCTGGGTTGCGGCAGTGATCGGCATCGCCATCAAGGTGTTTCTTCCCGGCCGCTTCGACCGGCTGGCGGTCGTCTTCTATCTCGCCATCGGCTGGAGCGGCATCGTCCTGGTCAAGCCGCTCGTTGAGACGCTGCCGGCGACATCGATCGTGCTGATCGTTGCCGGCGGGATCGTCTATTCCTGCGGTGTCATCTTTTTCGCCTGGAAGGGCCTGCGCTACCACAACGCGCTGTGGCACGGCTTTGTCGTCACCGGGGCCGGCCTGCATCTGGCCGCCATGGTCGACTGCCTGGTCATTAACCGACTCTAACGTCGAGCTTGCAATCGGCGGCCAATATTGCCAAGCGCCATTCAATTTCGTCACAATTGCGTTTAGAGTCGCGCCCAACGTGATCGGCGGCGGCATCGGAAAACGGGGCACGGATGGCTTTTCTCAGATCCCTCGGCATAGGCAGGCGCTCCGACGTCCTGGTCTATGACCCCCACAAATTGTCGAGCCCGCAGGTCTTTCTGCTCACCATGCTCATCTTCCTGGTGATCGTCGCCTTCATCGCCGCCATCCTGACCCGTCAGATTTCGACCGCTTTCGCCACCAATCCCGGCCTCAATGGCCTGATCGTCGGCGTGCTTGTGGTCGGTATCCTGCTGGCCTTCGTGCAGGTCGGGCGGCTGTTTCGCGAAGTGCGCTGGGTCAACTCCTTCCGTGCCGGCTCCGAAACCACCGAACCGGTGCTGCTGGCGCCGATGAAGGCCATGCTTAGCCGCTCGTCTTCGATGGCCTTTTCGACCAGTTCGATGCGCACCATGCTGGATTCGATCGCCACCCGCCTCGACGAAAGCCGCGACACCTCGCGCTACCTCGTCGGGCTGCTGGTGTTCCTTGGGCTGCTCGGCACCTTCTGGGGCCTGCTCAACACGATCGGCTCGATCCGCGAAACCATCGAGTCGCTCGATCCCGGCACCGGTGACGCCGCCGCTGTGCTGGACTCCCTGAAGCAAGGGCTTTCCGCGCCGCTGGCCGGCATGGGCACCGCCTTCTCGTCCTCGCTGTTCGGCCTGTCCGGCTCCCTGGTGCTCGGCTTCCTCGACCTGCAAGCCGGCCGCGCCCAGACGCGCTTCTACACCGAGCTCGAGAACTGGCTGTCCTCGGTCACCGACCTGTCGTCGGATATCGTCGTTTCCGACCCGACCAAGGCTGAATCCTCCGACGAGATCCGCGTCCTGTCCGAGAAGCTGCGCAGCCTCCAGGAAAATGGCAGCGGCCCCAATCCGCGCGTTGCCACCGCCATGGCCAACCTTGCCGACGGCATTTCCGGCCTGGTCAAGAACATGCGCTCCGAGCAGCAGATCATGCGCGACTGGGTCGAGGCCCAGTCCGACGAGCAGAAGGCGATGCGCAACACGCTGGAGAAGATCGCCGATGCCCTGAAGAAGCCGGGAGTCCACTGACGTGGCCCTGGCGCGGACGCGGCGCAGCGATCGCCGCATCGACTATTGGCCGGGCTTCGTCGATGCGCTGTCGACGCTGCTGCTGGCGATCATGTTCCTGCTGACGGTCTTCGTGCTGGCGCAGTTTCTGCTCGGCCGCGAAATTTCGGGCAAGGACACGGTCCTCAACCGCCTCAACTCGCAGATCAACGAACTGACCCAGCTTCTGGCGCTGGAGCGCTCGACGACGCAGGACAAGGAAGATTCGCTCGCCAATCTGCAGGCGTCGCTGTCAGCTTCGGAGGCGGAAAAGAGCCGGCTCGAACAATTGCTGGCGCAAGGCGCCGGCGCCGGCGACGCGGCCAACCAGCGCGCCACGGCACTTTCAGGCGAACTCGAAGGCCAGCGCCAGATCAGCCAGCAGGCGCTGAGCCAGGTCGAGATCCTCAACCAGCAGATCGCAGCGCTGCGCAAGCAGATCGCGGCACTGGAAGACGCGCTCAACGTGTCCGAAACGCGCGACCGCGAGTCCAACACCAAGATCGCCGATCTCGGCCGCCGCCTGAATGTCGCGCTGGCGCAACGCGTGCAGGAGCTGAACCGCTACCGCTCCGACTTCTTCGGGCGCTTGCGCGAAATCCTCGCCGACCGCGAAAACATCCGCATCGTCGGCGACCGCTTCGTCTTCCAGTCGGAAGTGCTGTTCCCGCCTGGCTCCGAGGTGATCAATGACGCCGGCAAGGTCGAGATGAAGAAGCTCGCCGACGCCATCATCGAATTGCAGAAGGAGATCCCGCCGGAGATCAGCTGGGTGCTGCGCGTCGACGGCCATACCGACAACGTTCCGCTGTCGGGCACCGGCCGCTACCGCGACAATTGGGAACTGTCGACGGCGCGCTCGACCTCGGTGGTGAAGTTCCTGATCGAGAACGGCGTGCCGGCCAATCGGCTGGTCGCGGCCGGCTTCGGCGAATTCCAGCCGCTCGATCCCGCCGACACCGAAGAGGCGCGCAACAAGAACCGCCGCATTGAACTGAAGCTCACCGAACGGTGATTCCGCATTACGCGAATTTGTTCGCCGCCTCAACGCTAGGGCGCAGATGTCGGCTCGACAAGGCCTGAAAACATTATCTTTTTTTAATTTCACCTTGCCGAGAACCGCCCCTAGGCTGTGTCACGGGCCGAGAACCGCCGGCGGTGGAACTGCCCATCGCGACGCGACGGAACGGACGGCCCACGGCCGGAAGCGTCCCAACCGCCGCCTCCCCTAGTAAAAGGAGACGCAACCATGCGTTCTTCCAGAACTTTCAGGACTGTAAAGCTCGCCGCACTTTTGGTCGCTGTTCCGTTTGCAGGCGCCTACGCCGCGTCGATCTCCGTCTACGGCCCGCGCGAGACGGCTTTGATCGACCAGATACAGAGCGTGGATACGGGTATCCGGGCCGCAATGCAGGCGAACAAGATCAAGCCGGACGAGGCGCGTGACTTGCGCAGGCAGGTCGCTCGACTCGATCGAGCCGCCCAGAGGGCCGCGCGAGATGGAACGATGCCGGCTACGCGCTATCACGAATTGCTGCGCCAGCTCGATGATGTGAGCCAGAAGCTCCGGGTTGACACTGGCAGCGCCTTCCTAATGGGCAACGGCGGCGATGGCGGATATTATCCAAACGGCTACGGCCCAAGTGGCTGAAACCATCCAGAGGAAGGACTGCCCGGCACCTTGGGGTTTCCGCGCTTCGCTGGCGTCCCTTTTTCGATCGCCGGCCCATTTTCCAACAACCTGTCTTGTCACCAGCCCGCTGCCGTCACCAGCCAAGCACGAGCGCGACCAGAGCCAGCACGGCCGGCACGGTCTGTATGAACAGGATTTTCCGGCCGACCGTCGCCGCGCCGTAGAGGCCGGCAATAGCGACGCAAAGCAGGAAGAACATTTTGATCTGAAAACCGGCCTCGCCGAGATAAAGCCCCCAGATCAGTCCGGCGGCCAGAAAGCCGTTGTACAGTCCCTGGTTCGCGGCAAGCACCTTCGACGCGCTGGCGAATTCCGGCGTCAGGCTGAACGCTTTGTGGCCGCGTGGCGTATCCCACAGCACCATCTCCAGATAGACGATGTAGAGGTGGATCAGGGCCACCAGCCCGACCAGCACATTGGCGATCATGTTTCGTCTCCCCTCGCGGTCTTGCGCGCCGCCAACGCCATTGATCACGCACACCGCCGCCTCCGCAAGCTGTGTTGCGCTTGGCGTGACGGATCGAGGTCGGAACACCCGTGGCAGTGCACCGCCTGAGGGTTGCCAACCTCGGCGCATTGGTATCTTTTCGCCACCGTTCAAATTCACCGGAACCCGCTATGTCCTTTCAAGAACTCGACGACCTCGGCCACAAGCTCGAAGCGCTGGAACATGCGCTTGCCATCCTCGGCGCCGACGAGGCGACGCATATGGCCGTCGGCGGCGGCGAAAAGCGCGCCGAGGCGATGTCGGCCCTTGCCGGCATGCATCACCGGCAGGCCACCGCGCCGGAGATCGCCGACTGGATCGCGGCGGCCGAACAGGAAGCGCTGAATGAGGAACAGCAGGCGGCGCTCAAGGAGTTCCGGCGGCAGTACACCAACCTGACCTGCCTGCCCGTCGAATTCGTCGAGCGCCAGACCGCCGCGCGCATGCGCTCCGAGCAGCTCTGGCGCGACCTGCGCGCCAAGAACGACTGGGCCGGCTTCCTGCCGGCGCTCGAAGGCGTCGTGGCCCTGGTGCGCGAAGAAGCCGCCCTGCGCGCCGACGTGCTCGGTCTCGATCCCTATGACGCGCTGATGGAGCAGTACGACCCCGGCAACCGCGCCGCCGACATCACGCCGGTCTTTGCCGAGCTGAAGGCTTTTCTCAAGACATTCGTCCCGGAGGCGTTGGCCGTGCAGGAGGCGCGCTTGGCAAGGCGTCCGCTGAAGCCGCTTTCGGGCAGCTACGCGATCGACAGGCAGCGCGAGCTGGGCCTTGCCATGATGGCGGCCGTCGGCTTCGACCTGACCCACGGCTCGCTGTCGGTGTCGCATCATCCATTCTGCGGCGGCGTGCCCAGCGACGTTCGTATCACCACCCGCTACAAGACGACCGACTTCCTGTCGGCGCTGATGGGCGTGCTGCACGAGACCGGCCACGCGCTTTACGAGCAGAACCTGCCCAAGGCATGGTCGCACTGGCCGCTCGGCAAGGCGCGCGGCATGGCCGTGCATGAAAGCCAGAGCCTGTTCGTCGAAAAGCAGCTCGGCCGCAACCCGCAATTCTGGCGCTGGGCGCTGCCGGTGGTCGAAAGGCATCTCGGCGAGGCGTGGTCGATCGACGACATCCTGCCGCATGTGCACCGGGTCGAGCGCGGCCTGATCCGCGTTGATGCCGATGAGGTGACCTACCCGCTGCACGTCATCCTGCGCTACGAACTGGAGCAGGAGCTGGTCTCAGGACGACTGGAGGCGGCGGACCTGCCCGAGGCCTGGGACGCCAAGATGCGCGAATACCTTGGTCTCTCGACCATCGACAACCCCGCTGACGGCCCGATGCAGGACGTGCACTGGCCGGGTGCGGCCTTCGGCTATTTCCCCTCCTACACGCTGGGCGCCATGATGGCGGCGCAGCAATGGGCGGCGCTCACCAGGGGCCATCCATCGGCCGACGAAGATCTGGCCAAGGGCGACTTCGCCGCGATCAACGATTGGCGCCGCGAAAGAATCTGGTTGCAGGGCTCGCGCTGGTCGACGCCGGAGCTGATGGAACGCGCCACCGGCGAGAAGCTCAACGCGGCGTATTTCACCGAGCATCTGAAGAAGCGCTACGGAACCGCATGAGGCGATCCCTGGCTACTCCGCCGCGCCCCTGAAGGCACTCGCCCCGGTTTCGAACTGCAATTTGGCCAGCCGCGCATAGATGCCGCCCTTGGCGACGAGGCTCCGATGCGTGCCTTCCTCGACGATGCGGCCGTTTTCCATGACCAGGATGCGGTCGGCCTTCAGCACCGTCGCCAGCCGGTGGGCAATGACGATGGTGGTGCGGCCCTGCATCAGCCTTTCCAGCGCCGTCTGCACCAGCGTCTCGCTTTCGGCATCGAGCGCCGAGGTCGCCTCGTCGAGCAGCAGGATCGGCGCGTCGCGCAGGATGGCGCGCGCGATCGCCACGCGCTGGCGCTGGCCGCCGGACAGCGTCACGCCGCGTTCGCCGACCTGGCTGTCATAGCCCTTCTCGAGTTTCAGGATGAACTCGTCGGCAAGCGCATCCTTGGCCGCCGTCTCGATTTCGGTGTCGCTGGCCCCTGGCCGGCCAAAGCCGATATTGTCGCGCGCGCTTGCCGCGAAGATGGTGACGTCCTGCGGCACGATGGCGATGCGTTCGCGGATCGCGGCGGGGTCGGCTTCGCGTGCATCGACACCGTCGATCAGGATCCTGCCGGTTTCAGGATCGTAGAAGCGCAGGATCAGCGAAAAGACGGTGCTCTTGCCGGCGCCCGACGGGCCGACGATCGCCACCTTTTCGCCGGGCTTCACCTCGAAACTCAGGCCATGGACGGCGGCGCGGTCTGGCCGGGCGGGATAGGAGAAGGACACGTCGTCGAAACGGATCGCGCCCCTGGCTGTCGCCGGCAGCGGCTTCGGATTGGCGGGCGGCTGGATGGCGGGCGTCTCGGCCAGGATCTCGGTCAGCCGTTCGGCAGCACCCGCCGCCTGCGCAAGCTCGCCCCAGACTTCCGATAGCGCACCGAGCGCGCCGGCGGCGAACACCGAATAGAGCAGGAACTGGCCGAGCGTGCCCGGCGACAGCGTGCCGGTGAGCACATCGCGCGAGCCGAACCACAGCACCGCCACCACCGAGGAAAAGATCATGAAGATGGCAAAGAAGGTGAGGAAGGAGCGGGCAAAGATCGAGGAACGCGCCGCTTCGAAGGCGGCTTCCACGGCGGATGAAAAATGCCCTGTCACCAGCTTCTCGTTGGTGAAGGCCTGCAACGTGCGCACCGCGCCGATCTGCTCGCTGGCATAGGCGGTCGCGTCGGCCAGCGTGTCCTGCGCCTGCCGCGATTTGCGCCTGACCGATCGGCCGAAGGCGACCAGCGGCAGCACGATCACCGGGATGGCGGCGATGACGAGACCGGACAGTTTCGGACTGGTGACGACCATCATCGCCACTGCGCCGAGACCCAGGATGACGTTGCGCAGCGCCACCGAGGCGGTGGCGCCGACGGCCGATTTCACCTGTGTCGTGTCGGCGGCAAGCCGCGACACGATCTCGCCCGACTGCGCGGTGTCGAAGAAGGACGGCGACAGCGTCGTGACATGGGCGAACACATCGCTGCGGATATCGGCGACGACGCGCTCGCCCAGCGTGATGACGAAATAGTAGCGGCTCGCCGACGCAGCGGCGAGCAAGCCAGCCATCACCACCAGCATGGCGAAATACTCGGCGATGAAACTGGAATCGGAAGCGGAAAAGCCGTGGTCGATCATCCGCCGCACGGCCAGCGGCAGCGCCAGCGTCGTCGCCGCCGCGACGGTCAGCGAGACGACCGCGCCAATAACCATTTTCCGGTAACGGGTGATGTAGGGGAACAGGCGCCGCAGCGGCCTCAGCGAGCGCCGGCGCTCGTCTGCATCGCCGCTGATGTCCGCCATGACCGTTTCCTCTGGCCGCCTTTTGCCATGCGCCTCAATATGCGCTTACCGCGGCCTTGTGATTCAATTCCGGCTGATGTATAGGCTCGCCGACCGTTTTAGAAGCTGCGGCTCCTCAATAGCTGCGGCTTCGAGTTTTAAAAAGGGGCGCATCGACGCAGGCCATAGGCCCGTCACAGCGCCGGCAAGCCAGAGCTCAGGAACAGAACCATGAAGACCGATATCCATCCCGATTACCACGCCATCAAGGTCGTCATGACCGACGGCACCGAATACATGACCCGTTCGACCTGGGGCAAGGAAGGCGATACGATGAACCTCGACATCGACCCGACCACCCATCCGGCCTGGACCGGCGGCCAGCAGACCCTGCTCGACCGCGGCGGCCGCCTGTCGAAGTTCAAGAAGCGTTTCGAAGGTTTCGGCCTCTAAAGCTCCCTTGGCTTTGTCGCAGATCAAAAACCCGCCCTTGAGGCGGTTTTTTTGTTGCTGCCCGCCGAGTAGCAACCAGCATTGCGGACATCGGCTGCCTACTGATCAAGCAACTCCCGCAGCGCCATACGCTTGTAGGCGGCGACTAGCCTGTCGCCTTCCTCTCGCCCGACCGAGATTGCTAAGCGCATCGCCGCCTCTCCCATCTGCCAGACCAGAAACGCCGTCGTTTCCAGCGCCGCCGGATCGGCGGCGGGCCGCAGCCGCTTCAGCACCGCGGTGAGAAATTCGGCATTGGCCCGGCTGTCGGCGAGTTCGAGCTCGCGCAGCGCCTTGTCGGCCTGCGTGCCCGACCAGATGTCGCGCATGACAGGCTCCGCCAGGAACAGCCGGTAATAGATATCGACCAGCTCCGAAAATGCTTGGCCCAGGCCCTCGGCATCACTGACATCCGCCAGCGCGGCTGAAATGCAGGCCTGGCTTTCGGCGGTGTAACGCTCGGCCAATGCCCAGACGATCGCCCGCTTGTCGGGAAAAAACTGGTAGAGCGAGCCGATCGACACCCCAGCCCGTTCCGCTACCTCGCCCATGCGCATGGCGTCGCTGCCTTGCTCGGCGATCAGCGCCGATGCGGCGGCCAGCATGCGCTCGACCCGCTCGCGGCTGCGCTGCTGGCTGGGCGCCCGGCGCGGCGAGGCGATCTGTCCATCCTGCGAACCAGCTCTGCCTTCCATGAACGTCTCCCGGACTCAACAAATCGGCTTGACTTGAAAAATACGAGGGTTTATCACGTTTTGCAAATGTGAGGATTACTCATATTTCAAACGGAGGACAATCACCATGAATGACGCAAGCAAACCGACCTTGATCCTCGGCGGCACCGGCAAGACCGGCCGCCGGCTGGCGGAACGATTGACCGCGCAAGGCCTGCCGGTGCGCATCGGCTCGCGCTCGGCCGCGCCGGCCTTCGACTGGCAGGACAAGACGAGTTGGGCACCGGCGCTCGATGGCGTCGGCGCCGTCTACATCAGCTACTATCCCGATCTGGCGGTGCCGGGCGCGGCCGAAGCGGTCGGCGCCTTCGCCGAACTTGCAGTGGAACGCGGTGTCATCCGGCTGGTGCTGTTGTCGGGGCGCGGCGAAACGGAAGCACAGCGCGCCGAAGAGATGCTGAAGGCCTCAGGCGCCGACTGGACGATCCTGCGCTGCGCCTGGTTTTCCCAGAACTTCAGCGAAGGCTTCCTTGTCGAGTCCTTGCTCGAAGGCGAGGTGGCGTTGCCGGTCGGCAATGTCGGCGAGCCATTCGTCGATGCCGACGATATCGCCGAGGCGGCTTTTGTCGTGCTCACCCAGCCGGGCCATGTCGGCCAGCTCTACGAGCTGACCGGACCGCGGCTCATGAGCTTCGCCGATGCGGTCGCCGAGATCGGCAGGGCGGCCGGGCGCAACATCCGCTACATCAGGATTTCGCATGCCGAGTTCACCGCCGCGGTGGCAACCCAGCAGTTGCCGGCCGAGTTCGTCTGGCTCATCAACGAGCTGTTCACTGAGGTGCTCGACGGTCGCAACGAGTCGCTGACCGATGGCGTCCAGCGCGTGCTCGGCCGCGCGCCAAAAGACTTTTCCGCCTATGCAACCGAAACCGCCGCTTCTGGCGTCTGGAGCAACTGACATGATCATGAGACTGCTTCCCACCCTCACCTTCATCGCCGCGCTCGGCTCGGGCATCGTCGCTGGCGTTTTCTTCGCCTTTTCCAGCTTCGTCATGCCGGGCCTCGCCCGCATGCCTGCCGCGGGCGGCATCGCCGCCATGAATTCGATCAACGTCACTGCGGTGACGCCGATGTTCATGACCGCGCTTTTCGGCACCGGGCTGGTCTGCCTCGTTCTTGCCGTCGGCGCCGTCATCGGCTGGAGCCAGCCGGGTTCGTTCTGGCTGCTCGCCGGCGCCCTGATCTACCTCGTCGGCAACCTGGTCGTGACCATGGTCTTCAACGTGCCGCTCAACAATGCGCTCGCCGCCGTCGATCCGGCCAGCGCCAGCGGCGCCACTGTCTGGACCACCTATCTCAGGGACTGGGTGATGTGGAACCACGTCCGCACCATTACCGCTATCGCCGCGCTGGCATCCTTCTGGTTCGCCGCACGTTGAAATGTCTCGGGCCGCTGCGCCCGGCCCGCCTGGAGGCATTTACAGCATCGTGCGGAGAAGAACCTTGAAGGATCAATATTCGAACATGGCCGTCAGCATGGCGATCGGGGTCGGTCTCGGGGCCGCCTTTGGTGTTGCAATGGACGATATGCCGGTCGGCATCGGCATGGGCATTGCCATCGGTGCCGGTATTGGTGCGCTTTTCGGACGGCGGCGTGGAAAGTGATCTTTTCGCGTTGCGCGTAGAGCTCAGCTCTTCGTCTTACGGTCGGCATGGCCGAGATCGCGGTCCGGATCGATCACATCGCGGACCAGTTGCTTGAGCCCCGCCGCATCGGGAAAGCCGCCGTCGCGTTTGCGGTCCCAGATGAGTGTGTCGTTGCAGGAAATGGTGAAGATGCCGCCGGTGCCGGGCACCAGCGCCACCTCGCCGAGATCCGGGCCGAAAGTAGAGAGCAACTCCTGCGCCATCCAGCCGGCACGCAGCAGCCACAGGCACTGTGTGCAATAGGTGATGCGGATGATGGGCAGCGGCGGCTTTTCCGTCATGTCAGTCCGCTCATGTCAGATTGAGCTCCGCTCATATCTCAGGCAGGGCTCCGCTCATGCCGCGCTGAGCTTGGCCATGGTCTCGTCGTCGACCTCGAAATTGGCGTAGACGCTCTGCACGTCGTCATCGTCCTCGAGCGTGGCGACCAGCTTCATCAGCGACTGCGCCCGCTCTTCGTCGACCGGAATGTTGTTCTGCGGCCGCCAGATCGGCTTGACCGACTCCGCCTCGCCGAGCGCGCCTTCGAGCGCCTTCGACACTTCGCCGAGATTTTCGAAGGCGCAATAGATGGTGTGGCCTTCCTCGTCCGACTGGACGTCGTCGGCGCCGGCCTCGATCGCGGCATCCATCACCTTCTCGGCGCTGCCCGCCGAGGCCGGATAGTAGATCTCGCCGACGCGGTCCCACATAAACGACACCGAGCCGGTTTCGCCCATCGCCCCGCCGGCCTTGGTGAAGGCGGCGCGCACATTGGAGGCCGAGCGGTTGCGGTTGTCGGTCAGCGCTTCGACGATCAGCGCCACGCCGCCCGGCCCATAGCCCTCGTAGCGCACGGCTTCGTAATTCTCGGCATCACCCATCGAGGCCTTGTTGATGGCGCGCTGGATATTGTCCTTCGGCATCGACACCGCCTTGGCGTTCTGCACGGCAAGGCGCAGGCGCGGGTTCATCGAGGGATCGGGCGTGCCCGCCTTGGCCGCGACGGTGATTTCGCGCGCCAGCTTGGAAAACATTTTCGACCGCACCGCATCCTGGCGGCCCTTGCGGTGCATGATGTTCTTGAACTGCGAATGGCCAGCCATGGCACCCCTGTCGTCTTCGGCTAGAGCATCTGCAACCAGGTGGATTCACCCGGCGTTTTCGCAAAAAATGCTCGAATTCAAATTCAGAACGTCCCTGATGGTCCGTATGGACGCACGGCGCTCTCTGTCGGAATGGCCGGCTTATAGATAAATCGGCTCAATTCGTCCAGCCGCGCCGTCGGCCTGATGCGTGACACCCACACGACAGGCCTGCCGCAACCGCTCACCCCTCGAGATCGGACCTCAGCCGGTCGATGATGCTGATCGCGTGGCCGGCATATTGGCTGATCCAGCGGTCGTGGATCTGCTTGATCGGCAGCGCGTTGAGATGGTTCCAGCGCTCGCGCCCCTCGCGCTTTGCCACGATCAGCTCGGCCTCTTCCAGCACCTTCAGATGCAGCATGACGGTGCAGCGGTCCATGTCGGCAAAGGCCGCGCAGAGCATGCCGGTGGTCTTCGGCTCATCCCTCAGTTCGTCCAGCAATTCACGCCGGCGCGGATGCGCCAGCGCCTTGAAAACATTGTCGTCTTGCGATCGGCTTGACATGTTATGTTTATATAACATATCCTTGAGCCAATCAAGGAAGGAGCTGTGGATATGTCTCTTGGATTCAGGGTTTCCGGACGCATCGGCAAGCCGGTTGCCGAAGTCTTCGACGCCGTCGTCAATCCCAGGAAGCTCAGCGGCTATTTCACCACCATCGGCGGCGCCAGCGCGCCGCTGGTGGCGGGTGCCGGCGTCCTCTGGTGGGGCAAGGTCCCGGTCGAGGTCGACGAGGTGGAGAAAGATCGCCGCATCGTGCTGCGCTGGGACGCCACCGATGCCGGCAGCAAGCCGGCCTACAAGACGCGCATCGAGATGAATTTCGAGCCGCTGGACGACGGCGGCACCTTCGTCACCATCGCCGAGACCGGCTGGCGCGAGGACGCTGTCGGCCTGAAGAAATCCTACCTCAATTGCGAAGGCTGGTCGCAGATGCTGGCCTGCATGAAGGCCTATGTCGAACACGGCATCAATTTGCGCGACGGCTACTATCGCAGCGAGATGAAGGGCGAGCCGGCCAACGAGACCAATATTTGAGCGACCGTAAGGGAGATCCGCGATGAGAAAAGTAACGCCATTCCTGATGTTCGAGGGCAGGGCCGAGGAGGCAATGGCTCTCTATTGCGAGACCATTCCCGACAGCAGCATCCTTGAAGTCACACGCTACAGCCCCGGCGAAGACGGACCGGAAGGAACGGTCAAGCTGGCGCGCTTGTCCATTGGCGGCGGCCTGGACGTGATGGTCTTCAACAGCCCCGTCCACCATGCCTTCACGTTCACACCGTCGGTCTCGCTCTATGTGGATTGTTCTTCCGAGGAGGAACTGAACCGCATTGTCGAGACGCTGGCAAAGGATGGCGCGTTCCTGATGCCGCCCGATAATTATGGTTTCAGCCGCCGTTTCGCATGGCTGAACGACAGGTTCGGGGTCTCCTGGCAGATCAATCTGGCATAGCGAGGTCAGCGCCGGGCCGACCACAACAACTGAGCCAACAACGGAGCCAGCAATGAACGCGAAGATCACCGGCGGTATCAACATCGCCATGAAAGTGCCCCCGCACCAATACCAGGACACGATCGCCTTCTACCGCGATGTCGTCGGCCTGAAGCCGTTCACCGCCAAGGCGCCGGCAATCGGCTTCGAGCTTGGTCCCAACCGCCTGTGGATCGATGAAGCGCCTATGCTGAGCCAGGCCGAGGTCTGGCTGGAGCTGTTCACCGACGATTTTGCGGCCGCCGCCGATCATTTCTCCAGGGCTCGCGTCGTGCGTTGCGACGCCATCGAGCCTTTGGGCGAGGGCTTCCGCGGCGGCTGGATCAGCAATCCGGCCAATATCATCCACATGGTGCGCGAGCCCGACGCTTGGTGAGCGCCAAAGCCTGAAAGGAGCATCCCATGGAGATCCGCGAAAACCCGACAGCCGAAGCCGGCATGCTGATCCGCCGGCCGGTCGCAGAAGTGTTCGAAGCCATCGTCGATCCGGCCATCACCACGAAATTCTGGTTCACGCACGGCAGCGGCCGGCTGGACAGCGGCAGGCAGATCCGCTGGGAATGGCGTATGTACGACGTCTCGGCGACGGTCGATGTCAGCGAGATCGTCAAGGACAAGAAGATCGTCATGCAGTGGAGCGAGCCGCCGACCACCGTGGTCTGGACCTTTACCGAAATGCCTGGGAGTGCCACCTTTATCGAGGTCCGCAATTTCGGCTTTGCCGGCAATGGCGACGAGCAGGTGAAGGAGGCCATCGGCTCGACCGGCGGCTTCACGCTCGTGCTCGCCGGAGCCAAGGCATGGCTGGAGCAAGGCCTGACGCTTGGCCTGATCGGCGACCGCCACCCGAAGGGCCTACACTCGTCATCCTAGGGCGGAGCAAGGAGCGAAGCGACGCGCGTAGACCCTAGGATGACGAGGTGATGCAAACATCAATGCCCGCCGCCGGATTTCTTCCGCCGCCGCGACAGCATGTTGAGCCCCTCGACCAGCGCCGAGAACCCCATGGCCGCATAGATGTAGCCCTTCGGTACGTGGTAGCCCATGCCGTCGGCGATCAGCGTCATGCCGATCATCAAAAGGAAGCCCAGCGCCAGCATGACGATGCTCGGGTTCTTGGCGATGAAATCGGCGAGCGGCCCTGCCGCCAGCATCATCACGGTGACCGCCACGATCACGGCGATGTACATGATGGCGATCTCATCGGTCATGCCAACCGCGGTGATGATCGAATCGATCGAGAAAACGAGATCGAGCAGCAGGATCTGGAAGATGGCGCCGGCGAGCGAAATCTGCAGCGTCTCGCCCATCATCGAATCCTTGTGATCGTCCGGATCGACCGTGTGGTGGATTTCCTTGGTCGCCTTCCAGACAAGGAACAATCCGCCGGCGATCAGGATCAGGTCGCGCCAGGAGAAGCCATGGCCGAAGGCGGTGAACACCGGCGTGGTCAATTGGACGATGATCGAGATGGTGGCCAGCAGCACCAGGCGCATGATCAGCGCGGCGGAAATGCCGAGCCGGCGGGCGCGGGCTCTTTGTGCCTCCGGCAATTTGTTGGTGAGGATCGAGATGAAGATCAGATTGTCGATGCCGAGCACGACCTCCAGCACCACCAGCGTCAGCAGCGCAACCCATGCGGTCGGGTCGGACACAAAGGCGAAATACGGCGCCAGGAATTCGATCAGCTGCATGGAGGTCGTCCCCTCTACGATCTAGAGCAGTTTCGTCGCCAATTAGGTATCGCAAGCGTGTATATCAATGTCACGACCAGAAGGACGGGGCGGTTTCTTCCAGCCGCGGTCCGCGGCGAAACGGCGCAATCTTCTCGGTCAGGCCGGTCCGGTCGGAAATCTCGACACCGACGCCGCACAATGTCGCCGGTCCCGTCGCCGCCTCGAAGCGGCCTTTCGGCACCTTCGACAGGAACCGGTTGAGCGGCTCCTCCTTGTCCATGCCGAGCGAGGAATCATAATCGCCGCACATGCCGGCATCGGACATATAGCCGGTGCCGCCATTGAGGATCTGGTGGTCGCCGGTCGGCATATGTGTGTGGGTGCCGACGACCAGGCTGGCGCGGCCGTCGACGAAATGCGCAAAGCACATTTTTTCCGAGGTCGCCTCGGCATGGAAGTCTATAACGACAACATCGGCCTGCTCGCCGAGCGGGCAGGCCATCAGTTCGCGCTCGCCGGCCTGGAACGGATCGTCGAGTTCGGGGTGCATGAACACCCGCCCCATGATGTTGGTTACCAAAACGCGCGCGCCGTTCCTGGCGATGTAGACCCCGGAGCCGCGCCCCGGCGTGCCCTTGGGAAAATTCGAAGGGCGCAGAAAGCGCTCCTCGCGTGGCGCGAAGACCAGCGCATCGCGCTGGTCCCAGACATGATTGCCGGTGGTGACGACATCTGCGCCTGCGGCAATCGTCTCGCGAAATATCTCCTCGGTAATGCCGAAGCCGCCGGCGGCGTTCTCGCCATTGACGATGACGAAGTCGAGTTTGAAATCCGAGATCAGGCCGGGCAGTTGTTCCCAGACCGCCGTGCGTCCCGTCTTGCCGACCATGTCACCGAGGAAGAGAAGTCTCATCTAAGCATGATCCCGAACCGAAAGTCAGCGCAGCCAAAAGTTGCATGACTTCTCGGAAAGATCTTTTTTCGGAAAAGAACATGCGCTCAGGAAACTATCTACAATTGTGGCGCGAAGCGACGCAACCCGCTCTCGGTGAGTATTTCCGGGATGACCACGTCATGATCCTCATCCGGGACCAGCGCCACCTCCTGGCAGTCGAAGGCGACGCCTATCAGCCGGGGCGTCATTCCTTTGTCGACCAGCCTGGCGATGGCGCGGTCATAATAGCCGGCGCCGTAACCGATGCGATGGCCGCGCGCGTCGAAGGCGGCGAGCGGCACCAGCATCACCGAGGGATCGAGCACCGCAGCCTCCTCATGCGGTCCGACGGTGCCGAAGCCCATCTCGACCATCGGCGCACCGCGCACCAATTCGCGAAAGACGATGGTGGTCTTGTCGAGTATGGCCGGCAGGCAGAGCCTTGCGCCTTTCTCGCGGAGGGCGAACATCAGCGGCCGGACATCGACCTCCGAGCGCATCGGCCAGAAGCCGGAGACGATCTGGCCCGGCTCGACATCGAGGTGATCCCGCGCCGTCTCGGCCATTTCAAGCGCTACTTCCACCCGCCAGAATTCGTCGAGCGCATCGCGGCGCCCGAGCGCTTCCTTGCGCAGCTGTTTTTTCAGTTCTTTTGATGAGGTCATGCGCCGACGGTAGAAAAGGTCAAATCTGGTTGGAGCTTTGGGAGCGACGTTTTCCACCGCATGATCCACTAAAAATGGATCTCTTGCGCCGAGTGACGATCCACACAACCGGTGGAGAAGTCGATCCCGGGTGCCTACAAAGTAGGTGGGCGCCGTGTGAGAAAACCCACGGGTCTTCCCAGGGACAGCTCCCTAAGGATCGTTAAGGCCCCGGGGAAAAGTGTCTCCTGCCGGGAAGCGCAGACCGTCAGACCCAATATAGGCCGACGGCAGCCCGAGCGCCAGAGAACGGCAGGGCAATTCGCTGCAAATCCCTGGCTGACAGGCAGCATCGCCACGAAGTTCCGCCATGCGCTTGGCCGCAACGCTTGCGCTGGCCAGGCCGTCTCCTTACGGTCGCCGGAAAAACCGAGGAGCAGAGATGCGTTTTGAAGGCACGGCGGCCTATGTCGCCGACAAGGATCTGATGGTGGCGGTCAATGCGGCGATCGCGCTGGAGCGGCCCTTGCTGGTCAAGGGCGAGCCCGGCACCGGCAAGACCGAACTTGCCCGCCAGGTGGCGGCAGCACTCGGCCTCGACCTGATCGAATGGCACGTCAAATCGACGACCAGGGCGCAGCAAGGACTCTACGAATATGATGCCGTCTCGCGGCTGCGCGACAGCCAGCTCGGCGATATCAGATTCAACGACATCAGGAACTACATCAAGCGCGGCAAGCTCTGGGAAGCCTTCGCCGCTGGCAAGAAGGTCGTGCTTCTGATCGACGAAATCGACAAGGCCGACATCGAATTTCCCAATGACCTGCTGCAGGAACTCGATCGGATGGAGTTCTTCGTCTACGAGACCGGCGAGACCATCCGCGCGGCAGTCAGGCCGATTGTCATCATCACCTCCAACAATGAGAAGGAGTTGCCTGACGCCTTCCTGCGTCGCTGCTTCTTCCACTATATCCGCTTTCCCGATGTCGACACGCTGCACAGGATCGTCGACGTCCACTATCCCGGCATCAAGCAGAACCTGGTGCGCGCCGCGCTGACCCAGTTCTATGAGATTCGTGAGGTGCCGGGCCTGAAGAAGAAGCCGTCGACCTCCGAAGCGCTCGACTGGATAAGGCTGCTTGTCGCCGACGACATCGCGCCGGAGGATCTGCGCGGCGACCCGAAGAACGCGCTGCCCAAGCTGCACGGCGCATTGCTGAAGAACGAACAGGACGTGCATCTGTTCGAGCGGCTGGCCTTCATGGCGCGGCGGCAGCAGTAGCGGTTTCTCCGGCTGTGGACCGTTGCAGCAGAGCAGACGGAAAGGCAGCTTCGGGCCTGAACTTCGCAGGAGAGAGAGAAATGACCGAGATCACCGTCCGCCCCTTGGCGCAATCCGACCATGCTGACTGGCAGCGCCTGTGGACAGCCTACCTCACCTTTTACGAAACCCAGCTGCCGGAAGAGGTCTATGCCGTCACCTGGAAGCGGCTGTTCACGGCGGGCGAGTTCGAGCCGAAGGGTTTCATCGCCACCCTCGACGGCAAGGCGGTGGGTTTGACCCACTATCTCTACCATCGCTCCTGCTGGTCAGAAAAAAACAACTGCTACCTGCAGGACCTTTTCGCCGACCCCGAGGTGCGCGGCAAGGGTGTGGGTGCTGCGCTCATCGAAGCGGTCAAGCGGGAAGCCGGCAAGATCGGCGTCAAGAATGTCTACTGGATGACCCACGAGACCAACGCCACGGCACGCAAGCTCTACGACTATGTTGCGCGCCGGACCGGCTTCATCGAGTACGATCTGCTGTAGATAGACCATGTTCATCCCCTTCTTCCTCGAACTGAAAGCCGCGCGCGTTCCCGTTTCGCTCAGGGAATATCTGTCGCTGCTGGAAGGGCTGGAGGCCGGGCTGATCGACTATGACGTCGAGGGCTTTTATTACCTCGCGCGCACCGCCTTGGTGAAGGATGAGCGTCACATCGACCGCTTCGACCAGGTGTTTGCACATGTCTTCAAGGGCATTGAAGCTCTGGGCGGCCCAGATGCCGTGGACGTCGCGAACATCCCCGAGGAATGGCTGCGCCGGCTTGCCGAAAAGCACCTGACCGACGAGGAGAAAAAGCTGGTCGAGGCGCTCGGCGGCTTCGACAAGCTGATGGAGACGCTGAAGCAGCGGCTGGAGGAACAGAAGGGCCGCCACCAAGGCGGTTCGAAATGGATCGGCACCGGCGGCACCTCGCCCTTCGGCGCCTATGGCTACAATCCCGAAGGCGTGCGCATCGGCCAGCACGAAAGCCGCCACCGCCGCGCCGTCAAAGTCTGGGACAAGCGCGAGTTTAGAAATTTCGACGATGCCGTCGAACTTGGCACCCGCACCATCAAGATCGCGCTGAAGCGCCTGCGCCGCTGGGTGCGCGAGGGTGCGGAGGAGGAGTTCGACCTGCCCGGCACCATCCATGCCACCGCCGAGCACGGCTATCTCGACGTCAAGACGCGGCCCGAACGGCGCAATGCGGTGAAGCTGCTGATGTTCTTCGATGTCGGCGGCTCGATGGACGACCACATCAGGAGCGTCGAGGAGTTGTTTTCGGCCGCCCGCGCCGAATTCCGCCAGCTCGAATATTTCTACTTCCACAACTGCCTTTACGAGGGCGTATGGAAGGACAATCGCCGCCGTCATGCCGAGACAATTCCGACCTTCGATGTCATCCACAAATACGGGCCCGACTACAAGGTGATCGTCGTCGGCGACGCCTCGATGAGCCCTTACGAGATCGCCCATCCCGGCGGCTCGGTTGAGCACTGGAACCCCGAGGCCGGCGCCATCTGGCTCGGCCGGCTGCTTCAGCAATGGCCGAATGCGATATGGCTCAACCCGGAAAGCCCTGAGAACTGGGGTTTTACCCATTCGATCGCCATGATCCGCGACATCTTCGGCGGCCGCATGTTTCCGCTGACGCTCTCCGGGCTCGAGGCCGCCACGAAGCAGCTTTCACGCAAGCATTGAGCAATTCCCATGACTGGTGCGACGACGACCTGTTTCCTCTGCCTGCAATGCGGCATCCAGTTCGCCCCCAGCGAAGCGCCGCCGGAACGTTGTCCCGTGTGTGAGGACGAGCGGCAATATGTGCGCTGGGAAGGCCAGGCCTGGATCACGCCGGAAGTGCTCGCGGCGGGGCATCGGCTCGTAATGAAGGACGATGCCGGCGTGCTCGCCTTCGGCATCGAGCCACGCTTTGCCATCGGCCAGCGAGCGCTGCTGGTCGAAACGCCGCACGGCAATGTGCTGTGGGACTGCATCTCGATGGTCAGCGATGAGGCGGTGGCCGAGCTCAACCGGCGAGGCGGCCTTACCGCGATCGCCATCTCGCACTGCCACTTCTATTCGGCGATGGTCGAGTGGAGCGAGGCCTTTGGCGGCGTGCCGATCTATCTGCACGCCGATGACCGCAAATGGATCATGCGGCCACATCCGGCGATCATCGCTTGGGAGGGCGAAACGCGGGCCATAAACCCTTCGCTGACACTTATCCGCTGCGGCGGCCATTTTGCCGGCAGCCAGGTGCTGCACTGGAAGCGCGACGATGGTAACGCCATGCTGACCGGCGATACGGTGCAGGTGACCCCGACGCGCCGCCATGTCAGTTTCATGTACAGCTACCCGAACCAGATTCCGCTCAATGCGGAGGCCGTGTCCCGCATTGCAGCGGCACTGGAATCGTTCGAGTTCGACCATATCTATGGCGCGTGGTGGGACCAGAACGTCATCGGCGACGCAAGGACAGCATTCAAGGCATCCGTCGCGCGCTACCTCGCGGCGATCGCCTGAGCAAACCTATGCGGGATGATCGAAAATGCGGGCAAACGCCGTAACAAATGCCTATCTTCGTCCGAATATCACTTGCAACCAAGAACGAGCCGCCAAGGCTGAGGAGATTTCAATGGACACCCACGCCTACCCCGTCACCCGCACCGATGCCGAATGGCGCGCCCGGCTCACACCGGAACAATATGCGGTCATGCGCGGCCACGGCACCGAGCGGCCGGGAAGCTGCGCCCTGCTCTACGAGAAGCGCGCCGGAACATTTTCCTGCGTTGGCTGCGACCAGCCGCTGTTCGAATCCAAGCTGAAGTTCGAGAGCGGCACCGGCTGGCCGAGCTTCAACGATCCGGTGCCCGGTTCGGTCGAGACCACGACCGACCGCAGCTACGGCATGGTCCGCACCGAATGCCACTGCGCCCGTTGCGGCAGCCATCTCGGTCACGTCTTCGAGGACGGCCCGCCGCCGACCGGCCTGCGCTACTGCATCAACGGCGTGGCGCTGAAATTCGAGCCGGCCGCCTGAGCCGCGTTTCGATCGTCACCTTTGCAAAGGGCGGCTTCGGCCGCCCTTTTTCATGCCACCACCACCAGGATCAGCCACAGCACGGCACCGATCATCATCAGCGAAGCCTTGAAGCCACCGGACCTTTCCGCGCTTCGCCAGACGGCAAGGGTGAGAAAGATGTTGTAGGGCACCGGTGCGAAATGCACGGCGAGAACGAGGGCAAGCGGCATTTTCAGCCCGAGCAGGATGAGTGCCAGCACCGACGCTGCAATATTGATCGCCGTGCCGACGATGACCAGGTCGCGCCAGAACAACCTGTCGAGCGGCGCCGGGCCATGCCACCGTAAGCGGAAGAAGGATCTGACGCCCTCTGGGTACACCGGCGATCTATCCCTCTCTCAAAACCTCGATCACGGCGCGTTCGACGCGCGAAGCCTCCGTCACCAGCCAGTCGGCCATCGCCGGCCAATTGTCCTCGGCAAAGCAGTTCACCCGCCACATCGAATTGATGCCAAGGCCCTGGCAACTCTGTTCAGGCCTAAGCTTCAACCTGTCTTCGATCGCCGGCTGGAAGGGCTTCAACCGCGACCAGGCGTCCGTGGCACCGAACTTCTCGTTGCGGCCGAAGAAGACCCCGACATGGTTCTGCGCCGGCGCGACATACATGGAAAGAACCAACGCGAAGTCGGGCAGCCCGCGCTGCCAGAACCAGGGTCCGCGCCGCGCCATCAGGGCCTTTTCTTCCGGATGCCGTTCCGCAAACAGCGTCCAGAAGCCGCGTTGGCGGAATTCAGAGGCGCGGCGGGCGCCAAAGTCGAATTCGCTCATGGTTCGACCCGTCGAGGGCGCGCCGCAACAAGCGCGCCAGGGCTGTTACCGGCCTTAAACCATGCCGAGCGCGGCCTTGTACAGGTCGAGGATGGTTTCCTCTTCCTGACGCTCCGCCTGATCCTTCTTGCGCAGCCGGATGATCGACCGCATTGCCTTGGTGTCGAAGCCGGTGCCCTTGGCTTCGGCGAACACTTCCTTGATGTCGTCGGAGATCGTCTTCTTTTCTTCCTCGAGCCGCTCGATGCGCTCGATGAAGGCGCGCAACTGGCCGGCGGCAACAGTCTGGCTGGTCTCGGTGATGTCGTCGGCCATTTTTCTCTCCGCTTCGTTTTTCATGCCGCGACTCGGGATGAACAGGCGGCAAATTTGAGCGGGTTCGATGCCCGACCGCGCGCGGCGGGTCAAGCCGTTATCGATGTGGCAGGAGGGGTTAGGCACACCCCAAGGTGTGTTGAGATTGAGGGCAGATCAGCATCACCTGAATATCAACGCACCTTACCCGAAGGCGATCAGCAAATCCTTCGCATCGATCTGATCGCCGGCCTTGACCAGCACTTCAGCGATCGTGCCGTCGCGCTCGGCATGCAGCGCCGTCTCCATCTTCATTGCCTCGATCGACAGCAGCACGTCGCCGGCCTTGACCGCCTGGCCGGCGGCAACGGCGAGTGCCGAGACGACGCCCGGCATCGGCGCGCCGACATGCGCCTCGTTGCCGGGCTCTGCCTTGCGCCGCGCCTTGGCGGCGGAGGCGCCATGCGCGCGGTCCGGCACCTTGACGCGACGCGGCTGGCCGTTGAGCTCGAAGAACACGGTGACCATGCCCTTGTCGTCGACGTCGCCGATGGCGAGGCACCGCACCACCAGCGTCTTGCCCTTTTCGATGTCGACGAAAATCTCATCCTCCGGCTTCATGCCGTAGAAATAGGTCGGCGTCGGCAGCACACTGACCGGCCCGTAAGTTTCCTGCGCGGCGGCAAAGTCGGAGAACACTTTCGGGTACATCAGCCACGAGGCGAATTCATACTCCGAGAGCTTGCGCTCGAGTTTTTCCTCGATCTCCTTGCGGCTTGCCTTGAGATTGGCCGCTTTCAGAAGCGAGCCCGGCCGCGCCGTGATCGGCTTGTCACCTTTCAACACCTTCTTCTGCAGGCTCGACGGCCAGCCACCGGGTGACTGGCCGAGATCGCCGCGCAGCATCGAGACGACCGAATCCGGGAAGGCGATATCCTTGCTGGGGTTCTCGACATCGGCGACGGTCAGGTCCTGGCTCACCATCATCAGCGCCATGTCGCCGACAACCTTGGAAGACGGTGTCACCTTGACGATGTCGCCGAACATCAGATTGACGTCGTGATAGGTCTGCGCCACCTCGTGCCAGCGCGTCTCCAGCCCGAGCGAGCGCGCCTGTTCCTTGAGGTTGGTGAACTGCCCACCCGGCATCTCGTGCAGATAGACTTCCGACGCCGGTCCCTTCAAATCGCTCTCGAACGCGGCATACTGGTTGCGCACCGCTTCCCAGTAGAACGAGATCTTGCGGATCCATTGCGGGTCGAGGCCGGGATCCCGCTCGGTGCCCTTCAGCGCCTCGACGATCGAGCCAAGGCAAGGCTGCGAGGTGTTACCCGAGAAGGAGTCCATCGCCGCGTCGATGGCATCGACGCCACTCTCCACCGCCGCCAGCACCGTAGCCGCCGACAGGCCCGACGTGTCATGTGTATGGAAATGGATTGGCAGATCCGTTTCATCGCGCAGCGCCTTGAACAGCGCGCGGGCAGCACTCGGCTTGAGCAACCCGGCCATGTCCTTGACCGCGATGATATGGGCGCCAGCCGCTTGCAGCTCCTTGGCCAGCCCGACATAGTATTTGAGGTCGTACTTGGCCCGCGACGGATCCAGTATGTCGCCGGTGTAGCAGATCGCCGCCTCTATCAGTTTGCCCTCGGCGCCAACCGCGTCCATGGCGACGCGCATGTTGTCGACCCAGTTCAAACAGTCGAAGACGCGAAACAGGTCGATGCCGCCGGCGGCGGCCTGTTTGACGAAATGCTGGACAACATTGTCGGGATAGTTGGTGTAGCCGACGCCGTTGGCGCCGCGCAAAAGCATTTGCAGCAACAAATTGGGCGCGGCGTCACGCACCAGCGACAGCCGCTCCCACGGATCCTCGGTGAGGAAGCGCATGGCGACGTCGAACGTCGCGCCGCCCCAGCATTCGAGCGACAAAAGCTGCGGCAGCGCGCGCGCATAGGTACCGGCAATGCCGGCGATGTCATAAGTGCGCACGCGCGTCGCGAGCAGGGATTGGTGCCCGTCGCGCATCGTCGTGTCGGTGACCAGCACCTCTTTCTGCGCGCGCATCCAGGCCGCGAATTCCTCCGGCCCGAGCGCGTCGAGCTTCTGCTTGCTGCCGTCGGGCACGTTGCCGTTGAGGTAAGGCACAACGGGCGCCGCCGCATCCGCCTTCGGCTGCGGCCGGCCGCGCGTCTCGGGATGGCCGTTGACCGAGACGTCGGCCAGATAGTTGATGAGCTTGGTCGCGCGGTCCTGCCGCTTCACACTGGCAAACAGTTCCGGCGTCGTATCGATGAACTTGGTCGTGTAGGAGTTGTCGGCGAAACTCGGGTGATTGATGATCGCTTCGAGGAAGGTCAGGTTGGTCGCCACGCCGCGGATGCGGAACTCGCGCAGCGCCCGGTTCATGCGGGCAATGGTCTCGGCCGGCGTCGGCGCCCAGGCCGTAACCTTCTCCAGCAGCGGATCATAGAAGCGGGTGATGACCGCGCCCGAATAGGCGGTGCCGCCGTCGAGGCGGATGCCGAAGCCGGTCGCGCCGCGATAGGCGGTGATGCGGCCATAGTCGGGGATGAAATTATGCTCGGGATCTTCGGTGGTGATGCGGCACTGCAACGCATGGCCGTTCAGCCTTATGTCCTTCTGCGCCGGCACGCCCGATTCAGCCGTGCCGATGGCGAAGCCGTCGAGGATGTGGATCTGCGCCTTGACGATGTCGATGCCGGTCACCTGCTCGGTGACGGTGTGCTCGACCTGGATGCGCGGATTGACCTCGATGAAATAGAATTTGCCGCTGTCGGCATCCTGCAGGAATTCGACCGTGCCGGCGCCGACATAGCTTGTCTCGCGGGCGATCTTCAGCGCGTAACCGCAGAGCTCCTCGCGCAGGGACTGCTCGAGATAAGGCGCCGGCGCCCGCTCGACGACCTTCTGGTTGCGGCGCTGGATGGAACAGTCGCGCTCGAATAGATGCACGGCATTGCCATGTGTGTCGCCAAGCACCTGCACCTCGACATGGCGGGCGCGCTCGATCAGCTTTTCGAGATAGACCTCGTCCTTGCCGAACGCGGCTTTCGCCTCGCGCTTGCCTTCAGTGACTTCCCGGGCAAGGTCGGCCTCGGAGCGAATGGCGCGCATGCCGCGCCCGCCGCCGCCCCAGGAAGCCTTCAGCATCACCGGGTAGCCGACCTCCTTGGCCAGTTTCTTGACCGCCTCCATGTCGTCGGGCAACGGATCGGTAGCAGGGATCACCGGCACGCCGACCTCGATGGCGAGATTGCGCGCCGCGACCTTGTTGCCGAGCCGGCGCATCGTCTCCGGCCTGGGGCCGATGAAAACGATGCCGGCTTGGGCGCAGGCCTCGGCGAATTCAGGGCTTTCCGACAAAAGCCCATAGCCCGGATGGATGGCGTCGGCGCCCGAAAGCCTGGCGACGCGGATCACCTCCTCGATCGACAGATAGCTTTCGATCGGCCCCATGTCCCGGTTGAGGTGCGGCCCGCGTCCGACCTGGTAGCTTTCGTCGGCCTTGAAGCGGTGCAGCGAGTACTTGTCCTCCTCGGCCCAGATCGCCACGGTCTTGAGGCCGAGCTCGTTGGCCGCGCGAAAGACGCGGATGGCGATTTCGGACCGGTTGGCGACAAGGATCTTCGTGATTGCCAAGGACAAGGCTCCGGATATGGAGGGATGGGGCTGAGGCAATGATTAGCGTGAAAATGCTGCAGTGCAAACAAAATCGCGCGACATCTAAACCGATTTAAATCGATTGTTTGCGCCATCAACGAAAAATGCCCGGCGCGAGGCGCCGGGCATTCGAATTGTCGTCGCCGACAGGCTTACATCTTCTGGATGTAGGTGTACTTGCCGTCGTCGCCCTTCTTCCATTCGTACATGACGTAGCCGGGCAGCGTCGGATCGCCCTTCGCGTCATAGGAAAGGTCGCCCAGCACGGTCTTGAACGGGCCCTTTTCATGAAGCGCCTTGGCGACTTCCTGCGGATCGTTCGACTTGGCGGCCGTGGCGGCTGCGGCAATCGCTTGCGTCGCGGCGTAGGAGTAGAGCGTGTATGCCTCGGGCTCGAAGCCCTGGGCGCGGAACTTCTCGACGAGTTCCTTGTTGGCCGGGATCAGGCGCGGATCCGGGCCGAACGTGTTCAGCGTACCCGCGACCGCGTCGCCGGCGATCGAGGCCAGTTCGTTCGACACGATGCCGTCGCCCGAAACCAGCGTCGCCTTGAGGCCCTGGTCGGCTGCCTGGCGGATGATCAGGCCGGCTTCGGTGTGCAGGCCGCCCCAATAGATGATGGAAACGCCGGCTTCCTTCATCTTGGCGATCAGCGCCGAGAAGTCCTTGTCGCCGACATTGACGCCTTCATACATGACTTCCGTCACGCCGGCGGCGTTCATCGCCTTCTTGGTTTCGTCGGCAAGACCCTGACCGTAGGTCGTCTTGTCGTGGATGACCGCGACCTTGGCGTCCTTGAAGTTCGCCGCGAGATAGGCGCCGGCGATGCTGCCCTGCTGGTCGTCGCGTCCGCAGGTGCGGAACGTGTTCCACAGGCCACGCTCGGTGAACTGCGGGTTGGTCGCGGCCGGCGTGATTTCGAGGATGCCGTTCTCGGCGTAGACTTCAGACGCCGGGATCGAGACACCCGAGTTGAAGTGGCCGACCACGAACTTGACGCCGTCACCGACGAACTTGTTGGCGACCGAGATGCCCTGCTTCGGATCGGAGACGTCGTCGCCGATCGAAAGCTTGATCTGCTCGCCATTGATGCCGCCGGCCGCATTGATGTCGGCGACGGCCGCCTCGGCGCCCTTCTGCAATTGCGCACCGAAGGCGGCGTTCGGACCGGTGATCGGACCGGCGACGCCGATCAGTACGTCAGCCCACGCGCTGCCGCCGAACGCGACAAGCGCGGTCAGGGCGACGGCGGACAAAAGTGATTTTCTCATGTAAAACGCTCCCATTTACGGAGTGGGCGTGAATGATGCTTTCATGCGATGCCCACTCTTACTCGCAGAAAGCGTACTTTGCCGATTTTCAGGCACTTGTCACGCCGATTCATTTTCGAAACGGCGTTAATGATGAACGTCAACCTTTTGGTTTCCAGCTCAAAAGCGATGCTCTTTCGTAGAGCCAATTATACTGTGTCACCATCTGATTGGTGCGCGTGTATTGATAGCCGATGAAGCCCAATATCATCAGCACGATAGTGTCGACGACATAGTAATGCAGCGAGAACATCGTGCCGTTGAACAGCGCGTGATGGATGAACCTTACAGCGAGGCCGAGGCCAAGCAGGTAGGCGAACAGCTGGAGGAAGCTGCGCCATGTCTGGGCGCTGGCCTTGCCCGTCATCCATGCCGCCCAGCCGCCGAGCAGGCAGGTGACGAAGAAGAACTGCCAGATCGAGGGTTCCTCGTAGAGAATGCCCTGCATCACTTCGACTCCTGAACTCAGTGGTGGCCGCCTTCGAGATAGGCGGCGCGCACTTCCGGATTGGCGAGCAGCTCCTTGCCGGTGCCGCTCATCGTCACATTGCCGTTGACCATGACATAGCCGCGCGTGGCGAGCTTCAGCGCGCCGAACGCGTTCTGCTCGACCAGGAACACGGTCAGCCCCTGCGTACGGTTCAGCTCGCGGATGGCGTCGAATATCTGCTTGACGATCAGCGGCGCCAGACCGAGCGACGGCTCGTCGAGCAGGAGCAGCTTGGGCCGCGCCATCAGCGCGCGCCCGATCGACAGCATCTGCTGTTCGCCGCCCGACAGCGTGCCGCCGCGCTGGGCAATGCGTTCCTTCAGCCGCGGGAACAGCGTGAACACCTTCTCGACGTCCTCGTCATAGTGCTTGAGGTTGTCGAGGCTGGCGCCCATCTGCAGATTTTCCATCACCGTCATGCGCGGGAAGATGCGCCGGCCCTCCGGCGACTGGGCGATACGCATGCGCGCGATCTCGTGGGTCGGCAACTGGGTGATGTCGGTGCCGGCGAATGTGATCGTGCCCGCGCGGGCCCGTGGCGCACCGAAAATGGTCATCATCAGCGTCGACTTGCCGGCGCCGTTGGCGCCGATGAGCGCCACGATCTCGCCCTGCTTGACGGTGACGTCGACGCCGTTCAGCGCCCGGATGTTCCCGTAGTAGGTCTGGACGCCCTTGATATCGAGCAGCGTTGTCCCGGCCGTCATTTGCGCCCTCCGCGCTTGCCCGCCGCGGGCCTGGCAGCTGTCTTCCCTGAGGGGTGGCTGGTTTCCACCTTGCCCGCATCGACGCGGCGCGAGAAGCCCGTCTCCTTGCCTTGGCTCAGAAGCCTGGCCTGCTCGACCCATTCCTCGCGCGAGATGCGCCCGTCGAAAGCGAGATAGGCTTCGGCCGCCTCGACGTCGGACTTCTTCCATGCCGCGATCTGGTCGAAGTGGAAGATGCCATGCTGATTGAGCTTCTGCTCGTTGACCGTGCCGATGCCCTTGATGCGGGTCAGATTGTCGGCCGTGCCGCCGCGGGGCGCTGCGAGCCGGTTCGAAACCCCTGATGTCTTCGGCACCACCGGCGCCTTGGCAGGCGACTTTGCCGGGGATTTCGCGGCGGAAGATCTTGCGGTCGGTTTGGCTGCCGGAACAGCGGCCAGCGAGGCGGGCTGGCTTGCCGACTTCGCGCGGGCGTCGAACTGGCCGGCTTTGGAGGCGCCTTTCGACACCGTGATGCGTTCGCCCTCGCTGTGGCCGACCGTGTCGGTCACCGGACCGGCGAGATAGGAAGACGATGTGCCCGGGCCATGCGCCGAATCCGGACCGATATCCAGCTGCTCGATCACGTCTTCGTCGCCAACCTCGGTCAGCACCGTCTCGACCTCCTCGTCGTCAACGCCGAGATAGGCGGCGATGACGCGCGGGTCGGTGCGCACCGATTGCGGATTGCCGTCGGAGATCTTGCGCCCGTATTCGAGCACCACGACGTGGTCGGATATCTGCATCACCACAGACATGTCGTGCTCGATCAAAAGGATCGAGGTGCCTGACGTGTTCTTGATGTCCATCAACAAAGCGTTGAGCGCCAGCGATTCCTTCGGGTTGAGGCCGGCGGCCGGCTCGTCGAGACAGAGCAGCTCCGGCCCCGTGCACATGGCCCGCGCGATCTCCAGGCGCCGCTGTGCGCCATAGGGCAGGTCGCCGGCCGGATCGTCGGCGCGGTCGACCAGGTCGGCCTTCTCCAGCCAGTGCTTGGCGAGATCGATCGATTCGGCCGATGCCTTGCGATAGCCGCTGAAGCCGAACAGGCCGAGCACCGTATAGCCCGACGCCTTCATCAGCTTGTTGTGCTGGGCGACCAGAAGGTTCTCCAGAAGCGTCATGCCCGAGAACAGGCGGATGTTCTGGAAGGTGCGCGCCACCTTGGCGCGCGCCGGGATTTCATGGTTCGGCAGGCGTTCGAGCAGATAGGTGCTTCCATCCTGTCGGTTGAGCGTGATCATGCCTTCCGACGGTTTGTAGAAACCGGTGATGCAGTTGAACACCGTGGTCTTGCCGGCGCCGTTCGGCCCGATCAGCGCCGTGATCTCGCCGCGCCGAGCCTGGAAGGAGAGGTCGCCGATGGCGACCAGGCCGCCGAACTTCATCGACAGATGCTCGACCTGCAGGATGGCGTCGTTCGTGCCCGGATTGGTTTTCTGAATCGAGCTCGCACTCATCAGCCGTGACCCTCCTTGGTGAAGGAGCTGGAAACAGCTCTTCGTTCCTTCAGGAAGGCGGTCGGCTCGCGGCTGCCGACGAAGCCGCGCGGCTTCCACAGCATGACGATGACCATGGCCATGCCGAACAGCA
The DNA here is from genome assembly GCF_055811295.1 of Mesorhizobium sp. WSM4871. Lineage (NCBI taxonomy): Bacteria > Pseudomonadati > Pseudomonadota > Alphaproteobacteria > Hyphomicrobiales > Phyllobacteriaceae > Mesorhizobium > Mesorhizobium sp. WSM4871. The sequence continues at coordinate 129,121 of NZ_JBVVPU010000015.1, forward strand.
GCATGCGGTAGAGTTCCGGCGTGAAGTCGGGACCGAAGACCTGCTTGAGGAAATCCAGTTCGCGCAGCACCTCGGTGCCGCCGATCATCACCATGGCGGCGACGGCGATGCCGACCAGCGAGCCCATGCCGCCCAGCACGACGATGGCAAGGATGATCGCCGATTCCAGGAAGATGAAGGATTCGGGGCTGACGAAACCTTGCCGAGCCGCGAAGAACGATCCGGCGAAGCCGCCGAACATGGCGCCGGTGGCGAAAGCGGTGAGCTTGGTGGTGGTGGTGTTGATGCCGAGCGAGCGGCAGGCGATCTCGTCCTCGCGCAGCGCTTCCCAGGCCCGGCCGACCGGCATGCGCCGCAGCCTGATGGTGACGAAGGCGGTGAGCAGGCAAAGCCCGAGGATCAGATAGTAGAGGAAGATCTTGTAGTAGGCGCTCGACGTGGCGATGTTCAGCACCTTGGCGATATAGTTCGGGTCCGAGACGTTGAACGTCATCAGGCCGAAGAAGGTGACTTTGGGAATGCCGGAAATGCCGGCCGAGCCATTGGTGACCTCGCGCCAGTTGATCAGCACGAGGCGGATGATCTCGCCGAAGGCAAGTGTGATGATCGCCAGATAGTCGCCGCGCAGGCGCAGCACCGGAAAGCCGAGCAGCACGCCCCAGAAGGCGGCCATGGCGCCGGCGGCCGGCAGCAGGATCCAGAACGACAGACCATATTGCGTGCCGAGCAGCGCATAGGCATAGGCGCCGACTGCGTAGAAGGCGACATAGCCGAGATCGAGCAGGCCGGCGAGGCCGACCACGATGTTCAGGCCCCAGGCCAGCATCACATAGATCAGGATCTGGATGCCGAAATTGTCGACCCATTTCAGCGAGCCCTGGAAACCGGCCGCCATCGACCCGCCGTAGAGGGCAAGCGACAGCACGACGATGATCGGGTAGAGCGCCAGCGCGGCGACGCCGAGTGCCGAGAAATGGGCATGGATGAAGGCCCGGAAATAAAACAGCACCGAGGCCAGGGCGTAGATGATCGCCAGCGCCCGCACGAATCGTGCATAGCCGGCAAGAGCCGGTCCCAGCAGCCCGTCAAGCGAACTGGCCAGGACAAGCAGCAGGGCCGCGATGACGATGGCCGCGATGAAATAGGGCAGCCGGAAGAACCGCGTCGCCACGCTGTCCGGCAACAGGCCGGTGGCGACATCGGCGATCTTCTGGTTGGCGAGGAAAGGCTGGCCATAGGCGACATAGAGGAACCGCCCGACGGCCGTAGCGATCACCACTGTCGCCAGCAGGCCCCAGCGCGTGGTCAGGACCAGTTCATTGGAGATGTTCTGACCGGTCTTCAGCCCGATGAACAGCACGAACAGACCGAGCGCGATGGCGCCGGCATAGAACGCCTCGCGAATAGCGCGCTGCACGGGAGTGGCGACGACGTCGCGCTCCGGGGATACGGTAACCGCCATGATCTCAGACCTTTTCGACTTCTGGCCGGCCCAGAATGCCGGAAGGCAGGAAGATCAGCACGATCGCCAGGATGGAGAAGGCGGCGACGTCCTTGTAGTCGATCGAGAAATAGGCCGACCACATGCTCTCGATGAAGCCGATCATCAGCCCGCCGAGCACGGCGCCTGGCAGCGAGCCGATGCCGCCGAGCACTGCCGCGGTGAATGCCTTCACGCCGGGCACGAAGCCGTCGGAGAAGGCGATGACGCCGTAATACATCAGGAACAGCGTGCCGGCGACGGCGGCAAGGGCCGCACCCATGATGAAGGTGATCGAGATGGTGCGGTCGACGTCGATGCCGAGCAGCGCCGCCATCTTGCGGTCCTGCTCGCACGCCCTTTGCGCTCGCCCGAGCGAGGTCTTGTTGACCAGATACCAGAACAGCGCCAAGAGCAGCGCGGTGACGACGACGATGATGATCTGCTTCAGCGACACGCTGATGCCGTTAATGTTGTAAACTTGGCTGACCATCGGCGGGATCGGCTTGTTGCGCGGGCCTTGCGTCACCTGGACGAAGTTCGACAGCGCAATCGACATGCCGATCGCGGTGATCAGCGGCGCCAGCCGGAACGAACCGCGCAGCGGCCGGTAGGCCACCTTCTCGATTGTCCAGTTGTACAGGCTGGTCAACAGCATCGCCACGATCATCATGACCAGGAGCGCCACGACCACCGGCACCGAATAGAACATCGCGCCGAGGATGAGGAAAACGATGAGGGCGGTGAAGGCGCCGACCATGAAGATGTCGCCATGGGCGAAATTGATCATGCCGATGATGCCGTAGACCATCGTGTAGCCGATCGCGATCAGCCCATAGATAGATCCCAGCGTCAGCCCATTGATAAGCTGCTGGACAAAGTACTGCATACTACCGTGGCTCCCCTGGAATGTCGCCCGGTTCCGGGTCGCACTCCTTTTCGTATTTCCCCTAGTCGTAAAGTTTCGAGCCCGGATTGCAACGTGATTTTTCAATCGTCATGCGTGTTTTCCCGACACGCCATCGGATTGCCCCGTTTTACCATCCGGCCCCTGGACTATCGCGGACCCTATCATTGGCACAACGCAATGTCTTTGACGATTCAGTCGTATCATGCACCTCGTTTCGAAGAAATCGCCGTCAAAATAAGTTGATGTGAGGGATCGTTGCGCTGGCGAGTCGCAATCCTTTTCACGCGTCCTTGCTTTCCGCTGGGTCAGGATTCTCCTTATTTGACGATGAATCCATGTGCGAACGGGTCGCGGTCGTCGATGAAGATGGTGTTCAATCCAGTCATGCGCGCCCAGCCGCCGATCGAGGGAATGATCGCCGGCTTGCTTGCCACCTGGACCTCTTTCTCGACCTTGCCCTTGAACAGCGAGCCGATGATCGATTCATGGATGAAGTCGTCGCCGACCTTGAGCTTGCCCTTGGCGTGAAGCTGCGCCATCCGCGCTGAGGTGCCGGTGCCGCAAGGCGAGCGGTCGATCGCCTTGTCGCCATAGAACACGGCGTTGCGGGCATGCGCCTGGCTGTTGGTCGGCTTGCCGGTCCACAGCATATGCGACAGCCGGTTGATGCCGGCGTTTTCCGGGTGCACGAAGGAATATTTCTCGTTGAGCCGTTGCCGCACCACCGGGCTCCAGGCGATCAGGTCGCCCGCCGAGTGGTCGGCCATGTCGCGATAATTCTTCTGTGGCTCGACGATGGCGTAGAAATTGCCGCCATAAGCAACGTCGACGCTGATCTCGCCCAGTCCCGGGCATTCGACCGTCAGCCCTTCGGCATGGAGGAAGGATGGCACATTGGTGATGCGCACTTCTTCGACGTACTCGCCGACCTGGCTGTATTCGGCGATGACCAGGCCGGCCGGTGTATCGAGCCGAAGCACACCCGGCGTCTTCGGCTTGATCAGTCCGTGCTCGATGGCAAAAGTCACCGTGCCGATGGTGCCGTGGCCGCACATCGGCAAGCAGCCCGAGGTTTCGATGAACAGGATGGCGATGTCGCAATCCGGCCTGGTCGGCGGATAGAGGATCGAACCCGACATCACGTCATGGCCGCGCGGCTCGAACATCAGCCCGGTGCGGATCCAGTCATATTCGGCCAGGAAATGCGCCCGCCGCTCCATCATCGTCGAGCCCTCGAGCAGCGGTCCGCCTCCGGCGACGAGCCGCACCGGATTGCCGCAGGTGTGACCGTCGATGCAGAAGAAGGAATGGCGCGCCATGTTTGGACCTTATCGGAAACGGTTCGGAGAAAAGGCGGAAAGATCAAGCGCGGGATTTTGCGCGAGAACAAGCTCGCGGATCAACCTTCCGGTGGCCGCCGCCTGGGTCAGGCCGAGATGGCCGTGGCCGAAGGCATAGACGATATTGCCGGCCGGCCGGGCGCGGCCGATCACCGGCAGCGAATCCGGTAGTGACGGCCGGAACCCCATCCATTCGCGGCCGCCGGAGGGATCGAGCCCCGGCAGGAAGTTTTGCGCCTTGCGCAGCAGCGCCTTCGATCTGTTATAGTTGGGCGGCCGCTCGATACCGCCGAGTTCGACGGCGCCGCCGACGCGCAGGCCCGTTTCGAGCGGCGTGATGACGAAGCCATGCCCGGAGAAGATCAGCATCCGCTTCACGTCGAAGGCGCTCTTCGGCAACGTCGTGTTGTAGCCGCGCTCGGTCTCCAGCGGGATACGGTCGCCGAGATCGTTCGCCAGCAGATGCGACCATGCCCCGGCAGCGACGACGAGATGTCTTGCTTGTCTGGTGGCGCCATCGGCCAGCGTCAATGTCGCGCCATGCTGGCTCGCTTCGACATGGTCGATTCGCGCTTTTTCGAAACGCGCGCCTTTGGTCTCGGCATAGGCCCAGACCGCCTTGCCCAGCAGCTTCGGATCGGCAACCGTCTTCCACCCAGGCACAAACGTGCCCTTGACGAAGCGCGGCGACAGGCCGGGCTGCAAGGCGGCGAGAGCATCGCCCTCGACATGGCTGAAGCCGATGTCGAAGCGCTTGCGCGCCGCCCAGCCCGGCAGCGACGCCTTGAACTCGGCCTCGCTCTCGTAAAGTTCGAGCGAGCCGTCCTCGCGCAGCATCCGTCGGGTGCCTGAACGATCGAGCAGCCCCATCCATTCCGCCTCGGCGAGCTTCATTATGCCGGCCTGGGCAGCGAGGCTCGCCTCGTATTTTTCCGGTGCGCCGGCGCGCCAGAACCTGATCAGCCAGGGCAAAAGCTTCGGCAGATAGGCCGGCGGTATGCTGAGCGGGCCGAGCGGGTCGGCGAGCCATTTCGGCAATTGCCTGATCATGCCCTTGTGGGCCAGCGGCAAGACGTCGGAGAAGGCAAAGGCCGCGGCATTGCCGGAACTTGTTTCCTCGCAGATGCCCGTCCGATCGAAGATCGTGACATCTCGCCCCGCCTCGGCCAGATAGGCAGCGGCGCAAATACCGATGATGCCGCCTCCGACGATGGCGATGTCCAACATCTGGTCTGGCGCCGTCACGACGGCATTTCTCCGGTGTTGAGGACCTTTGTCATCAATGGGTTTTTTCGGTCGGGCCGGGCGGCCACCCAGCCGAGGCGTTGATAGAACCCCTCTGCCTCCTTGGCGGCGTTGACTTCAAGCTGCTCCAAACCAAAGCGGCGCGCATAGCTCTCGACTTCCTGCATAAGAATCCGGCCCAGGCCGCGCCGCTGCAAATTCGGTTCGATGGCGACAAGCCTGACAATGCCGAGGCGTGGACCGGCAATGTCCAGTCTGGCAGTCCCTACCGGCGCGCCATCGTGCATGAGGAGCAGTGGATGATTGCCCGCAAGACGGTCATCAGGATGCCGCTCGTCATAACCATCCAAGCCCCGGCCGTCCCAAAGAACGCGCTTGCGGATACGGTGATATGCCGCCCAGTCTCCATCGCTTTCGACGCGCTTGAGATGGATCCGAGAAGGCATATGACGTTCCTCAGAACTGCGGCAGCTTCGGCCTTACCGCCAGCGCATCCCTCACGATCTTCTCGACCGCCTTGCGGCGCTCGCCCGACAGCGGCTGGCGCGGCATGCGCACGCGGTCGTTGGTATCGATGGCAAGAACCTCGGCGAGCTTGATGTTCTGCACCAGATAGGTCGACACGTCGAGGTCGAGGAGCGGCCGGAACCAGCGGTAGATGCTTAGCGCCTCCTCGCGGCGGCCCTGCTTCATCAACTGGTAGATGGCGACGGTCTCGCGCGGAAATGCGGTGACCAACCCTGCCACCCAGCCGATGGCGCCGACCGACAGCGCCTCGAACGCCAGATTGTCGACGCCGGTGAACAGGTCGTAGCGGTCGCCGAAGCGGTTGATGATCTCGGTCGAGCGGCGGATGTCGTCGGAGGATTCCTTGATGGCGACGAAGCGCTTGTCCGAGGCCAGCTCCTCCATCTGGTCGACGGTGACGTCGACGCGGTAGGCAAGCCGGTTGGAATAGATCATGACGGGCAGGTCGCCTGCCTCGGCGACGGCCTGCAGCGCGGCAACCGTCTCCTGCGGATTGGTATGATAGATCGGGCTCGGGACCACCATGAGCCCGTTGGCGCCAGCCTTCGCCGCGCGGCGCGCGATGCTTGCGGCCTCGCGGGTGCCGGCTTCGTTGACCGTCAGCAGAACCGGCTTCTTGCCGGCAACCTTCTGCGCGGTCTTCAGCACCTCGATCTTCTCGTCATGCGACAGCATCGGCCCTTCGCCGAGCGAGCCGCAGACGATGATGCCGTCACAGCCGGCCTCCATCTGCAAACCAAAGCAGCGCTCCATCTCGGCATGGTCGAGGTGGTCATCCTCGGTGAACTTGGTCGTGACTGCGGGGAAAACTCCGGCCCACATGGCGCTTGCTCCTTCTGATATATCAGCCGTATATTTGTTAGGAAAATCTCTGTCAACACGGAATCTGCCATGATATATGCAAAATATATCAGGAGGCACGATGGCCCTGTTGGAAGATATATCTCGTTCCGAGCCGGTGGCGGTAAAGGCCTACCGCGTGCTCGAGCACATGATCGTCACGCTCGAACTGGCGCCTTCGAGCTTCGTCACCGAAGGCGCGCTGATCGACAGGCTCGGGCTTGGCCGCACGCCGGTGCGCGAGGCGATCCAGAGGCTGGCCTGGGAGGGGCTGCTCGACGTCCGTCCGCGCGCCGGCATCGCCATCGCACCGCTTCATCCTGGCGACTGGCTGCGCGTTCTCGATACGCGGCGGGGCGTCGAGGTGGTTCTGGCCCGCTCTGCCGCCCGCTTCGTCACCCGCGAGGCCGCCGACCTGTTTCACGACGCCGCGCTCGCCATGCAGAGGGCGGTCATCTCAGGCAATGTGCTGGCCTTCATCCAGGCCGACAAGGCGCTCGACGAGGCGCTTGCATTGGCCGCCGACAACCCTTTCGCCGCACGGCTGGCGGCGCCCTTGCAGACCCACAGCCGCCGCTTCTGGTTCCGCTACAAGGCCGACACCGGGCTCGCCGAATCAGCCGAGCATCACGTCGCGCTGATCCGCTCGATTCTCGCCGGCGACGAGGAGACCGCCGCCAAGGACGCCAAGCGCCTGATGGCGCTGCTGCGCGGCCATGCCGAAGCTGCCGCCACAAGGTAACGCGGAAAATGAAGAGGGCGCGACCAAGCCGCGCCCTATTGCCTGTCATAGATGCCCGAATTCAGTTCATCGTCGGGATGACGAATTCCGCGCCGTCCTTGACGCCTGCCCGCGCGCGCGCAGCCGCCTCGCGGCGAGGACGCGCAAGCAAGGAATCGGCCGGCTAATTCATTGTCGGGATGACGAATTCGGCACCGTCCTTGATGCCTGCCCGCGCCCGCAGCCGCCTCGCGGCGAGGACGCGCAAGCAAGGAATCGTCCGGCTAATTCATCGTCGGGATGACGAATTCCGCGCCGTCCTTGACGCCTGCCCGCGCGCCCGCAGCCGCCTCGCGGCGAGGACGCGCAAGCAAAGAATCGTCCGGCTAATTCATCGTCGGGATGACGAATTCGGCACCGTCCTTGACGCCGGACGGCCAGCGCGAGGTCACCGTCTTGGTCTTGGTATAGAAGCGGAACGCGTCCGGTCCGTGCTGATTGAGGTCGCCGAAGGAAGACGCCTTCCAGCCGCCGAAGGTGTAATAGGCGATCGGCACCGGGATCGGCACGTTGACGCCCACCATGCCGACCTGGACTCGCGAGGCGAAGTCCCTAGCCGCGTCGCCGTCGCGGGTGAAGATGGCGACGCCATTGCCCATCTCATGGTCGTTGGCGAGCCTGATGGCGTTCTCATAGGTCGGCGCGCGCACCACCGAGAGCACCGGCCCGAAGATCTCTTCCTTGTAGATGCGCATGTCCGACGTCACGTTGTCGAACAGGCAGCCGCCCATGTAGTAGCCCTTCTCGTAGCCTTGCATCGAGAAGCCGCGGCCGTCGACCACCAGCTTGGCGCCTTCCCTAACGCCGGTGTCGACATAACCCTTGACCCGCTCCAGCGCCTGCGCCGTCACCAGCGGACCGAAATCGGCCGAGGAATCGGTCGAAGGACCGACCTTCAGGCTCTCGACACGCGGGATCAGCTTTTCCATCAGCCGGTTGGCGGTGTCGTTGCCGACCGGGACAGCCACCGAGATCGCCATGCAGCGCTCGCCGGCCGAGCCGTAGCCGGCGCCGATCAGCGCGTCAACGGTCTGGTCCATGTCGGCGTCGGGCATGATGATCATGTGGTTCTTGGCGCCGCCGAAACACTGCACGCGCTTGCCCGATGCGGTGCCGCGCGAATAGATGTAGTGAGCGATCGGCGTCGAGCCGACGAAGCCGATGGCCTTGATATCAGGATCGTCGAGGATGGCGTCGACCACGTCCTTGTCGCCATTGACGACGTTGAGGATGCCCGCCGGCAGGCCGGCCTCGATGAACAGTTCGGCAATGCGCATCGGCACGCCCGGATCGCGCTCGGAAGGCTTCAGGATGAAGGCATTGCCGCAGGCGATGGCCGGCGCGATCTTCCACAGCGGGATCATCGCCGGGAAATTGAACGGCGTGATGCCGGCGACGACGCCGAGCGGCTGGCGCATCGAATAGACGTCGATGCCGGGACCGGCGCCGTCGGTGAATTCGCCCTTCATCATATGCGGGGCGCCGATGCAGACCTCGACCACTTCGAGGCCACGCTGGATGTCGCCCTTGGCGTCGGCGATGGTCTTGCCGTGTTCGCGCGCCAGGATGTCGGCCAGTTCGTCATAGTCCCTGGCGACCAGTTCGAGGAACTTCATCAAGACGCGCACGCGCCGTTGCGGGTTGGTCGCCGCCCAGCCGGGCTGCGCCGCCTTGGCATTTTCCACCGCTGCGCGCAGCTCCGCCTGCGAAGCCAGCGCCACCGTGCCGCGCACCGAGCCGTCCATCGGCTGCATGACGTCCTGCTTGCGGCCGCTGGTTCCGGCGACACGCTTGCCGCCGATGAAATGACCGTATTCGATCATGGTTTCTCTCCCTGGATTTGTGATGGGTCATTGTCCGCCTTTGCGCGGCCGATGGCAACGCGATGGAGAACGCAACCGTTGTGCAGAAAATAGATAGCAATTGACGGCTGTGCATCAATTCTCGCAAATAGCAGATGTGGTTGCAGATACATGGATTGAGAGATTGAGTTCCTTCACCGCCCCCCTCTGTCCTGCCGGACATCTCCCCCTCAAGGGGGGAGATTGGCTGTCACGCCCGCCTTCGCAAATCTTCACCCCAGCAAGAGAACCGCCTGCGGCGAAGCTTTCAATCTCCCTCCTTGAGGGGGAGATGTCCGGCAGGACAGAGGGGGGTGCCGTAGAGCGCTGCCGTAATCCTCGTCGGGACCATCCCCATGAACTGGGATGACGTCCGCATTTTTCTCGCCGTGGCGCGTGCCGGCCAGATCCTCGGCGCGGCGCGACGGCTGGAACTCAACCACGCCACCGTCTCGCGCCGCATCGCCGCGCTAGAGGATGCGCTGAGGACGAAACTCTTTCGCCGGCTTACCACCGGCAGTGAGCTGACGCCAGCGGGCGAACGCTTCCTCGAAATCGCCGAGCGTATGGAGGGCGACATGATCGCCGCACGCTCCACGCTTGCCGGCGAAGGCGACGATGTCTCCGGCACCGTGCGCATCGGCGCGCCGGACGGTTTCGGCGTCGCCTTCCTGGCCAGGCATCTCGGCGCGCTGACGGCCCTGCACCGCGAACTCACCATCCAGCTGGTGCCGGTGCCGCGCTCGTTCTCGCTGTCCAGGCGCGAAGCCGACATCGCCATTACCGTCGAGCGGCCGACGGAAGGCAGGCTGGTGGCTGGAAAGCTGGTCGACTACACGCTCGGTCTGTTCGCGTCCCGCGCCTATGGCGAGGCGCACGGCTTGCCGCGGTCGCCCGCCGAACTCGGTCAGCACACGCTGATCGGCTATGTGCCGGACCTCATCGTCAGCCCCTCGCTAGACTATGCGGCCGAGTTCAGCGCCGAATGGCGCACCAGCTTCGCCATTTCCTCCGCGCTCGGACAGGCCGAAGCGGTGCGTTCCGGCGCAGGCATCGGCATCCTGCACACCTTCGTCGCCCGCTCGATGCCGGAACTGGTGCCCGTCGACATCGTCGCGCCCATCCGCCGCGCCTACTGGCTGGTCTATCACGAATCGGTGAGGCCGCTGCGGCGCGTGCAGATCGTCGCCAGCTTCATCACCAGGGCAGTGGAGAAGGAACGGGGATTGTTCGCGTGATGCATGTTGTCCAAAAGTGGCAACGGTTTCGGGACAACGACATGCATCAAAGCAACCGCGCCTTTTCCTCGCCATAAAGTCGGCGAGTGTGGCGATGCGCTGTTGCCGACGTCTTGTTGTGCCGCCGCGCCGGACAAGGCGTTTCTGGGGAAAGTTGCGCGGGTAGACATGCGAGCCGTTCTTGCAATCCTCCTGCTGGCGCTTTCCGCCTGCGCCAACCCATGGACGAAGGTACCGGAAGCGGAGCTGCCCAAGCCGGTCCGCTATGCCATGGCGCGTCCCTCGCCCTTTGTCTTCGGCAATTACTGCGGTCCCGGCACCCGCACCGGCGATTTGTCGGTCCGGCCGGTGGACCGCCTCGACGCCGCTTGCCAGATCCATGATGCCTGCTACATAGCCCGCCGCAACCACTGCGACTGCGACGGCGCTCTGGTCGCCTCGGCGAAGGCGATCCGCGACGACGAGATGGCGCCGCCAAAGATGCGCAGGCAGGCGGAACTTTTGATCGCCACCTTCGCGCTTCCCGTCTGCAAGGTCTTCCCGCAAGGGTTCATGCCGCCGCGCGATCCCGCTCAACTGAAGGCGATGAACGGAGCGACCGGGTGAGCCTGCGACGCGCCGGATCTATGGCGCTGGCGCTGGCCGCTCTTGCTGGCTGCGCCGGCCGGTCCGTCGGCAGCTGCGATGTCTTTTCCGGCGAAAGCGCCTGCGCTCGTCCCTCGCTGTCGGCCACGGCATCGAGTGCGAAGGTTGCAGCGGCCCGGTTTTTCGGCGACGCGGACGCAAACGACTACGAGAAACGCTTCCTGGCGCTGCTCGCCCACCACCAGCTCGGTGCGATGGACCGGGCGAACGGCACCGGCCCTTTCGGCCATGACCGCCACGACATTGCCAACACCGATTTCCAGGCAACCTACCGGACGCTGAAACGACTGGCCAAGCCGATCGCCACGGGCCAGGTGCCGCCGTCGAACGGAAGAAAGGGCGAGAGCCGTTTCGACGGGCGCTGGCGGGTGTCGCGGCAGACGCTTTATATCGACGCGGCGGCGCGTCCGTCCGGGGCCAAGACATTCAGCTTTTCCGGCGTACAAGCACGCTCGGTCGAGATCTTGCTGCGCCAGGCGGGCAGCGAGCCGGTCGACATCGGCAGCGCCTGCGACGGCATGCTGGCGGTCCGGCAGGCCGGCAGCACACGCAGCGTTCCGGCAGGTGCGGCGTTTCGCATCCATCTTACGAGCGCCGACACCTCGACCAGCCTGTTTCCAAGCGAGGCCCTGAACCGTTGCGATCTCGATATCAGCTCCAGCCTGGCCCCGGCTGGAGCTCCGCTCGCCATCTTGCGCGAAGAGGTCGCCGATCCGGCGCTCGCTGCCCTGGACAGCCGCTATGAGCGTTGTCCCCTTCCAGATCCGGCCGGCCTCGATGCGCTCGAGCGCGCCTTCTACGCCAGCCGCTGGCTGTCGCAGACCTGCACGCTGACACCCGGGAAGCCGCGCCTGCTGCGCAAGTCGCGCGACGGCTTCAATGCCAAGGTCGAAGCGCTGCTGGGCGTGCCGCTCCCCGACAGCGCATTCGACAAGGGCGATCCCGAACTGCCGCTCGATTTCTCCCACGCGCCAAAACTCAAGCTGATCTATTTGTCGTCGCTGGAGTTCAAGGCGGACTTTTCCGGCCGCATCATCGAGCGGCTGATCCGCCACCACGCAGCGCTTGGCGCCAAGGTGCGCATCATGGTGACCGACGTGCTGGAGCGCGACAAGGACGACGCCATGCTGCACCGGCTGGCCGCCGAGTTTCCCAACGTCGAATTGCAGGAGTACCGCTGGCGAGCCGACCATGGCGCGCCGATCGACGAACAGCTGTCACAGCTGCACAAGACCCATCACGTCAAGATGCTGGCGACGCTGGCCGAGGATCCCCGCCGCTCGCGTGCTATCATCGGCGGCCGCAACATCCATGACGGCTTCCTGTTCCACAAGCCGGTCGACCTGTCGCGCTATCCCGATCTCCAGCAATATGGCAAGACCGACGGGCTGTCGCTGAACTACTATTCGAACTGGAGCGACTTCGACATCGAGATATCGGACCGGACCACGGTCGAGACGCTCGCCGCGCATCTGTCGACGCTGTGGCTGCGTGACGCCGATACCAACATTTCGCGACCCTTCTCCATTCCGGTCCGTTCGGATGGCCGGCGTCCGCCTGGCACGGCGCGGCATTTCATCTCCGTGCCCTATGCCGACGGCCACGCGCTGGAGAGCTACTTTGTCGAACTGATCGACGCGGCCCAACACCACATCGAGATCGTCAATCCCTATCTCAATCTGACGCCGAGCCTGGCTCAAGCCTTCGACCGGGCGCTGGCGCGCGGCGTCAGGATCGACATTATCGGCCGCATCGACCTCAAGGGCGATATAGGCGGCAAGTTCCTCACCGCGCTCAACAAGCTGTTCGTCGAGAAATATGGCGACCGCATCGACATCCGCGAGTTCAAGGCGCCTGACGTCGTGCTGCATTCCAAGATCATGATGATCGATAAAAGGCTGGTGACGATCTCGTCGGTCAACCTCAACAACCGCAGCTTCTTCCACGATTCCGAGAACGGCATGATGGTGCTCGACCCCGCCTTCTACGCCAGGATGAAGCCTATCTATGACGACTATGTCGCCCATTCGAACCCGGTCGCCACCAATGTGACGGTGCCCTGGGCCTACCGGCTGCTGTTCTCGGGCGGCTGGGTGAAGGAAGCTTTCTAGCCTCGCCTACTTCAAATACCGCTCTGGCCCGAGATCGCGCACATTGATGTCGGGCACGCGGCTGGAGACGATGTCGGCCAGCACCTTGGCCGAGCCGCAGGCCATGGTCCAGCCGAGCGTGCCGTGGCCGGTGTTAAGATAGAGGTTGGAAAACTCGGTGCGGCCGATCAGCGGCGGCCCGTCCGGTGTCATCGGCCGCAGCCCGCACCAGAAGGTTGCCGCGCGCATGTCGCCGCTACCTGGAAAAAGGTCACCGACCGAGTGTTCGAGCGTGCGCCGCCGCGATTCATGCAGTTCGAGGTCGAAGCCGGAAATTTCAGCCGTGCCGCCGACCCTGATGCGGTCGCCGAGCCTGGTGATCGCCACCTTGTAGGTTTCGTCCATCACCGTCGACACCGGCGCGGCGGCGGCGTCCTTGACCGGCACTGTGATCGAATAACCCTTGACCGGGTAGACCGGGATCGGCCGCCTCAGCATGCGCATGAACCTGGCCGAATAGCTGCCCATCGCCATCACATAGGCGTCCGCGGCCTTCCAGCCCTTGCTTGTGTTGATGTTGGCGATGCGGTTGCGGTTCCTGATGATGCGCCTGATCAAGACGTCGTATTCGAAGGTGACGCCGCGTGCCGCGCAGAGCTCGGCCAGACGATCGGTGAACATCTTGCAGTCGCCGGTTTCGTCGCCGGGCAACCGCAGGCCGCCGACGAATTTTTCGCGTACCCCCGCCAACCCCGGCTCGGCCGCGATGCAGCCGTCGGGATCGAGTATCTCGTAGGGAACGCCGTAGCTCTTCAGCACTTCGACATCGCCTGATGTGCCGTCGAGCTGCTGTTGCGTGCGGAACAGTTGCAGCGTCCCCTTGGCGCGCTCGTCATAGGCGATGCCGGTCGCCTCGCGCAGCGCCTTCAGCGTATCGCGGCTATATTCCGCCAGCGGCACCATGCGCGCCTTGTTCAGCGCATAGCGTTCGGTGGTGCAGTTGCGCAGCATCTTGACCAGCCATATCCACATATACGGGTCGAGCGTCGGCCGCACCACCAGCGGACCGTGCTTCATCAAGAGCCATTTGACCGCCTTCAGCGGAACGCCGGGGCCGGCCCATGGCGAGGCGTAGCCCGGCGAGATCTCGCCGGCATTGGCGAAGCTGGTTTCCAGCGCCGGGCCTTTCTGGCGGTCGATCACCGTCACCTGATGGCCGGCCTCGGCCAGAAAATAGGCAGTTGTGACCCCTATCACGCCACCGCCCAGCACGAAGATCTTCATCGCATAACTCTCCGCAACGACATTCTGTCCGGGTTTGAGGCGCGGGCCATCATCATGTTCTGTCTGCCGGATTTTACCGCGCCCGCCAAGAGGGTGGCTTGTCTAACCGTTCACGTAGCGCCGGTGAAAGCGATGGCCGAGGCTGGTCAGGATTTCGTAGCCGATGGTGCCGGCATGGCCGGCCGCCTGGTCCACCGTCTGCGATGGCCCGATCAGTTCGACGAGATCGCCCGCCTTCAGCCTGCCGGGCGGCAGCGCCGAAATGTCGAGGATGATCGAATCCATCGACACGCGTCCGACGAAGGGCAGTCGCACGCCTTCGAACCAGGCGGCTGAGGCGGCGCGTCGATGCCAGCCGTCGGCATAGCCGAATGAGATCGTCGCGGCAGCCAGCGGAATCGGCGTATGGAAAGTATGGCCATAGCCGACACCGGCGCCGGCCTCCAGCATTCGCGTCTGGATGACCTTGGCCTCCAACCGGACCACCGGCAGCAGCGGGTTCGGTTCGGCCGGCGTCGGATTGATGCCGTAGAGCGCCGCACCGGGACGGGCGAGATCATAGAGAAAGCGCGGTCCAAGAAAGATGCCGGATGAGTTGGCGAGCGAAGCCGGCGCCTTCGGCAGTATCTTGCGCAGCCGCTCGAATTCCAGCCGCTGCCGCTCGTTGGCCGGCTGCGCTGGCTCGTCGGCGCAAGCCAGATGGCTCATCACCAAGGTCACGTCGATACCGTCGAAAGCCCATGGATCCCCGGCGACGGCCTCAACTTCCACTGCTGCCATGCCGAGCCGCGACATGCCGCTGTCGACCTGGATCGCCACGGGCAATTTCCGGCCGGCGCGGCGGGCAGCCGTGCGCCAGGCCGCCAGTTGCTCCACGCTATTGATGACGGCGATGAGTCCGGCTGCCTCCGCCTCCCCTTCCGCGCCGGGCGCTATGCCGTTCAGCACATGGATGGCGGGCACCGGGCCCAGCACGCGGCGCAGGGAGATCCCTTCGCTCAGAAGTGCGACAAAGAATATGTCGCAGCCTTCCCTGGCCAGCGCTGCCGCCACTTGCGCCGCGCCGAGCCCGTAACCGTCGGCCTTGACGACCCCTGCACAGCGAGCGCCGCCGAGCCGCGCCTTCAGCCGCCGGTAGTTCTCGCGGATCGCTCCGAGATCGATCGTCAGGATCGCGCCAGCCGCCGTCTCGCCGACATTGCCGCCTTCGGCGGCGGCGCCTTCCGGAACGGATTTTTTGAGGACGTCGTTCATGGCGACCTTCTCGCTGCGGACTGGCCATCAATAAGACCATGATGGCGATGCAGCAACCATCGCTGGCTCGGCAGATCGCAGGCAGCTACACGACCAGGTGCCGGAATGCCGTCACCACATCCTCATAAACCCTGCGCTTGAACGGCACGATCAGGTCGGGCAAGTCCGGCATCGGCCGCCACGCCCATTTGTCGAACTCGGCGGTGTGGCCGCCCGGCGGTGGATTGATCTGGATCTCGCTTGCGTCGCCATGGAAACGGAAGGCAAACCACTTTTGCGTCTGGCCGCGATATCGGCCCTTGAAGGCAACGCCGACCAGATGCGCCGGCAGGTCGTAATTAATCCAGTGCGGCGCCTCCGCCAGCAGCGAGACCGAGCGCATGCCGGTCTCTTCATACAGTTCCCGCTCCGCCGCCTGTAGCGGCTCCTCGCCCTTGTCGATGCCGCCTTGCGGCATCTGCCAGAGCTGCGTCGCGCCGGCAAATTCGCTGTCCGGTTCGGCAATGCGATGGCCGACCCACACCAGACCCGCGGAATTCAGGATCATCAGCCCGACGCAGGGGCGATAGGGCAGCGTCTCGGGATCGATCTTCTTTGCCTTCGCCATGCTCAACCTTTTTGCGGATCGATCGCCACTGCCGAAATCGGCACGATCTCGATGCCGCGCTTCCTGGCCTCGATCACCCAGGACGCCACCGTGTCGACCGTCAGGCCGAAGGCCGAGCCGATGCCGACTGCGGAGCCCTTGGCGCGGGCCGTAGCTTCGAGTTGGTCCAGCTTCTTGAGGATGGCGCCGCGGTCCTGCACTGCGTCGATCGCCGTGTCGCCCGCCACGAACGGCACGCCGTCCTTCAGCGCCAGTTCGGAGGCGAGGCTGCGTGCCGAGGAACCATCGTCGACATAGGCCAGGCCGCGCTTGCCGAGCTCGGCCATGAACGGACCCATCGCCGTCGCGTCGGCAGAAAAGCGCGCGCCCATATAGTTCATCACGCCGGTATAGTTGGTCGTCCGCGACAACGCCCAGCGCAGGCTCTTCAAATTCTCGTCCGGGCTCGCCGCGATCGTCAGCGTGTTGCGGCCGGGATTGACGTTGGGATAATCGAACGGCTCGAGCGGCACCTGCATGACGATCTCATGGCCGCTTTGCCGCGCCGCCTGCATCCAGCGGCCGATGCTGTTGCCTTGCGGCGCGAACGCCAGCGTCACCTCTGCCGGCAGCTTGGCGATGGCCGCCTGCGTGCCGGTCTGCGACACGGCGAGCCCGCCGATAACGATCGCCACGCGCGCGCCGCGCGCGCCGGACCACGGCCGCGCATAGACATCGAACGGCCGCCTGCCATCGGCGGCACGGACCGGCAACGGGCCGGTATCGCTGGCTTCGATCAGTGCCCGGTCGGGAAGATGGGCGATCTTCAGGTTCTGGCCGATGGCCGAAGGGTCGCGAATGACAATCGCAGCTTTAGGAGGAGCATCGCCCTCTTCGGTCTCGACATGGATGATCTGCGGGCCGCCGGTTTTAGGGGCTGCTTCCGCTTTCGGCGCCGCCGCTGGCTCGGTGGCCGGCGCGGCGGCGGTCGTCACCTTCGGCGTTGAAACCGCAACGACCTCCGGCTTTCGAAACGGCTTGTCGCGCAGCGCGATAGCGCCGGAGACGCCGATCACGGCCAGCACGACGAGCGCGGCCGCGACCGCGCGGGCGCTGATCCTGCTGCCGGCCGCGCGTGTCGGCCGGACGGCCAGTCCGAGCGGGCGTTCGATATCCTTGCCGATGTCAGCCAAGCCGCATCCCCAAGCGCGTGATCCGAAAAGTGAAACTCACTTTTCGTGTGAGATCCCGCGCGAAAATCCACATCGCTGGCGCATTACTCAGACGTATGGCGCGCTCCAGCCGCGGTGCCCCGAATCAAACTGCCGGAGCCTTGCGGCCCCGGCAGCATCGCATCGCTTCGATCAGGCGGCCATAGCTGTTTGCCCGGCCGATCGACCTTTACTGGTTCAACACGGACCCTACTGGTTCAATACAGCCTTGTCCGGATTCGGCGGGAACGCCGGATCGGTCTTTTCGCCGCGCAGAAGCTGCTCGGCATAGATGAGCTGCAGGTCGTCCTTCGGCTCCGGCGGCACATAGGCTGCCGAGCCCGAACCGGTCGTGCTTTCGTCGGCGCCCTTGATATGACCCTTGAGGTCCGATTCGCCGCGCGTCAGGTCCCTGCCCTGCAGTTCCGGCGGCAGCGGCTGGTCGACCTTGATGTCGGGCGTGATGCCCTTGCCCTGGATCGACTTGCCCGACGGCGTATAATAGAGCGCCGTCGTCAGGCGCAGCGCGCCGTTCTCGCCCAGCGGAATGATGGTCTGGACCGAGCCCTTGCCGAAGGATTGCGTGCCGACCACCGTGGCGCGACGCAGATCCTGCAGCGCACCTGCGACGATTTCGGACGCACTGGCCGAGCCGCCATTGACGAGCACGATCAGCGGCTTGCCGCCGATGTCGTCGCCCGGCCGGGCATCGAAGCGGGTGACGTCCTTCGGGTCGCGGCCCCGCGTCGAGACGATCTCGCCGCGGTCGAGGAAGGCGTCGGACACGCTCACCGCCTGGTCGAGCAGGCCACCCGGATTGAGCCTGAGATCGAGCACATAGCCCTTGAGCTTGTCGTTCGGCACCTGCTTCTTGATGGTCTCGATGGCGTTCTCGAGGTCGTCGTACGTTTTTTCGGTGAAGGAAGTGATCTTCATGTAGCCGATGTCGTTCTCGACCCGGAACTTGACCGCCTTGACCTTGATGATGTCGCGCACCACCGTCAGCTCGATCGGCTTGTCGGCGCCCTGGCGCAGGATGGTGAGCTTGATCGGCGTGTTGACCGGCCCACGCATCTTCTCGACCGCGTCGTTGAGGGTCAGGCCGCGAACCTCGTCGCCATCGATCTTGGCAATGTAGTCGCCGGCCAGCACGCCCGCCTTGGCGGCAGGTGTGTCGTCGATCGGCGTGATCACCTTGACCAGGTCGTTCTCCATGGTGACCTCGATGCCGAGGCCGCCGAACTCGCCCTTGGTCTGCACGCGCATGTCCTGCGCTTCTTCGGAATTCATGTAGGAAGAGTGCGGGTCGAGCGAGGTCAACATGCCGTTGATGGCGTTCTCGACCAGCGACTTGTCGTCGGGTGGCGTCACATATTGCGCCCGCACCCGCTCGAAGATGTCACCGAAGATCGCCAGTTGCTTGTAGGTCTCGGAGCCCGCAGCGTTCGCCGTCGAGCTTGGCGCACCATAGACCAGGCTCATCGCGGATGCGCCCATCAGCGCACCGGCAAACAGAAGCGACAGTTTCCGCATCATCTCACGTCCTTCCAGACAAACGGTCCGCCCACCATGGGGTCGGATCGACGGGTTTTCCATCCTTGCGGAACTCGACATAGAGCTCCGGCGTGGCATTTCCATTCTTCGAGGCCGAGGTGCTTGCCACCCGGGCCTCCCCCATCGCACCGACCGGCTCTCCTGCGAGCACCGACTGGCCAGACGCGACGCTGATTCTGCTCATCCCCGCCAGAACGACATGATAGCCGTCACCTGCGTTCAGGATCAAGAGTTGACCATAGGAGCGAAAAGGTCCCGCATAAAGCACATTTCCGTCCGCCGGCGCTGTGACGATGGCTCCCGATTGTGTCGCAACCATGTCGCCCAGCATCACCGCGCCGTTACCGTCATCGGCGCCGTAACGCCGCTTGATCTTGCCGATGACCGGCAGCGCGATCTGCCCCTGGAGCGCAGCAAACGGCGCTGCGGCTGTGAGCCGGTTGGCTTCCGGCACCGGCAGGGACGCCAGTTCCGGCTCTGCCGGGACCTTGTCGGCGTCGGCGGACTTCTGCTCGCCCGCCTTGGCTGCGTTCGCCGCCTTGCGCGCCTTGTCGGCCTCGAGCGACGCGATCAGTTCCTTCAGGCTGCCGGCCTTGGCCGCAAGTGCCTGGGATCGCTGCTTTTCGGCGGCCAGCGCCGTTTGCGTGTCGGCCTCGAGCTTCTGCTTGGCTTCGAGCAGCATGCTTAGCCGCTTCTTTTCCGCCGTTTGCTCGCCGACGGCCGCCGTCAACCGTGCCCGCTCCGCCTCGATCGAGGCCGTCACCCGCGATTGCTCCTTGAGGTCGGCCAGCAGGATCTCGGTCTGCTGGCGCAATTCCGGCACCACGGCGCCAAGCAGGATGGCGCTGCGCACCGACGACAGCGCGTCCTCCGGCTTGACCAGAATCGCCGGCGGCGGATTGAGCCCCATGCGCTGCAATGCGCCCAGCACCTCGGCCAGGACGTCGCGTCTAGCGGCCAGCGAGGCGCGGATCTTCTGCTCCTCGCCTTTCAGCCCTTCCAGCTTGGCGCCGATGTCCTCGATATCCTGGCCAAGCTTCTGCTCGGTCATCGCCGACTGGATCAGCGCCGCGGTGATCGAGGCATGATCTTTCTTGATCGTCGCTATGTCGGCGGCGAGCTTGGCCAGCCGCTCGGACGACAGCGTGATATCCTTCGACACCTGTTCGTATTCGGCCCGGCTTTTGTCCGGATCGGGCGCCGGGTCGAGCGTGTTCTCGGCCCCGGCGGCACTGAGCGACAGCACGAACGCCACCGCCGCAATGCCGCAGCCGTGCAGAATGCTCGCTCTCGATCGTCCAATTTCAGACATTGAAGCCCGACTCTATGCGTGGCTTCGTTAACGAACAATCAACCATGTTCGACAGGCCTGCCAGCGGCACACAACTTGCCGCTGCATTGGGGCGGAAATCCGGGCGGCACGCAGCATCCATCGGCTCGCCACCGGTTTCGACTAAAGCCGGTCATGGACGGGGATGGAAACTCACGACCGGTGATAGGGATGCCCGGACAGAATCGTGGCCGTCCGGTAAAGCTGCTCGCCCAGCATCACGCGGACCAATTGGTGCGGCCAGGTCAGCGACCCGAACGACACCACCAGCTCGGCCTGGTCGCGCAATGACTGGTCGTGGCCGTCGGCGCCGCCGATGGCGATGACCAGCGCCTTGCGCCCGCCATCGCGCAGCAGGCCGATGCGGCCGGCGAAATCCTCGGAGGAAAAATTGCTGCCGCGCTCGTCGAGCAGCAGCAGCGCGACGCTCGGCTGCAAATATGTCTGCAACCTCTGGCCTTCCTCGCGCCGCCGCTCGGTGGCGGTCTGAGCGCGGCCTTCCGCGATCTCGGCAATGCCGGCAAATTCGAGCCCCACAGTGGGGCCGCTTTTGGCGAAGCGCTCGAAATAGCGGTCGGCGAGCTGCTTCTCGGGGCCGGCTTTCATTCGGCCCACGGCATGAACTGATATCTTCATCCTACCTCAAGGAGCCGCTGATGCATGTCGCCTAAAGCGTGCCTTCGGGCTCTACCGAAAGTGCACGCCGGCTTGGCACAAGACATGGATCAAGACAAATACGGCTCAGTGCAAGGTCTCTTCCTCGAGGTCCGGCGCCTGCCACATCTTTTCGAGATTGTAGAAGTCGCGGACTTCGGGACGGAAGACATGGACGATGATGTCGCCCGAATCGATCAGGACCCAGTCGGCGCCTGCCAGCCCCTCGACGCGCGCCGTGCCGAGCCCGGCATCCTTGAGCGCCTTGAGGAGATGATCGGCGACTGCCGAGACATGACGGTGCGATCGGCCGGATGCGACGACCATATAGTCGCCGAGGCTCGATTTTCCCTGGATGTCGATTGAGACGATGTTTTCGGCCTTGGAGTCTTCCAGACTGGCAAGGACTGTCTTGATGGCGCGGGACACGGCGTCGTTTACGCTGATCCCGGCCGGCGAAGGCACGATATCGGCCCTCTTCCGCAGTGCTGTTCTCAGTGTATTTCCTTTCGCAGCAAGAACAACCAAATCACCCGTGAAATCAGGTGACACCGCTTAAATAGGCAGAGTTCCGTTGCAGTTTCAAGACGGCAGCCTCCGCTGTCGCCAAACGCTTTGCCTGCCCAGCAGTTCCAGCCCTCGAGAAATATCGGAACCCCTGGCGCTTTGCAGGGGTTATCGGCGCATCGACCAACCGGATTTTCCCCCCATGCCGATCGACCCGCAGAATGCCGTCCTCACCGTGCAAGCAGGCCTTGCGCAGCTCAGCACGCTGATCGTCTCCTACTCCTTCTCAGCCATCGGCGCCGTCATCCTGCTGGTCGTCGGCTATATCGCCGCCGGCCTCGCCGAGCGCTCGATCTTCGCCGGCCTTGGTCATATCCACGGCTTCGACGCGACACTGCGCCATTTCTTCTCGAAGATCGTCCGCTACGCCATCCTGGTCCTCGTCGTCATCATGGTGCTCGGCCAGTTCGGCGTGCAGACCGCCTCGATCATTGCCGCCATCGGCGCCATTGGCCTGGCAATCGGCCTGGCGCTGCAGGGCACGCTGCAAAATATCGCCGCCGGCATCATGCTGCTCGCGCTGCGGCCACTGCGCATCGGCGAATATGTCGAGGTCGGCGCCATTTCCGGGACCATCGAGGAGATCGGGCTGTTCGCCACCCGGCTGCGGACGGCTGACGGCGTCTATATCCTCGCCCCCAATTCGACATTGTGGAACCAGCCGGTTCGCAACTATTCGCGCAACGGCGTCCGTCGCGGCGACATCACACTGACCATCGGCTCGTGGAACGATATCGATCTCGCACAAAAAACCATGCTCGGCGTCGCCGCCGCCGAGCGGCGCGTCCGGCGAGAACCGGCCCCGATCGCCTTCGTCGCCACCGTCGGCGACAGCACCGTCGCCATCACCTTGCGCTACTGGACCACGGCCGCCGACTTCTTCGCCACCCAGATCGACCTCACCAAACGCGCCAAGCAGGCCTTCGACGCCGAAGGCATTTCGGTCCCGGCGCCGCCGCCCGAAGCGCCGCGACAGGAAGCCTCGGCTACAACAAGGCAGTAAGCTGAAATGTCAATGCTCGGAGCGGCCGCGCTGTTCCTCCGGCGCGAAGGCCAGTTCCACCGGCAGCGGCGCTTGCGCGCTCATCGGCGCGAAATTGCCGGTCTCAGTGGCTGGAACGGCCCGCGTCGTCGTCACCCGCCACAGCACGAACAGGCAGAAGGCAGCGGCGATCACGATGGCCACATAGATGAAGGTCTGCGTGCCATAGATCACCGAAAGCCCGGTCACGATGCCGGGAACGATGAAACCCGCCAGCGACCACGCAAACAGAAGCGAACTGGACAGCGCCACCATGTCGTCCTTGCTGGCGCGGTCGGCGGCATGCGCGCTGGCCAGCGAATAGATCGATTCCGAGGCCCCGTCCCAGACTATGTAGATGACAACGAGCGCCGCCAGCGCGCCGCCGTCGAAGCCGAGCGCGAACAGGCCCGCCGCCAGGGCCAGCGCCGAGGCGGCGATCAGCACATAGCGCCGGTCGGTGCGATCGGAAATCCAGCCGAGCGGAATCTGCAGGATCAGCGTTCCCACCGGCATTGCCGACAACAGCAGCGCCACATCCGCCTGGCTGTAGCCCTTGGCCGTGGCATGGATCGGCGCGAAACCCGAAATCGCCATCGACAGGCCGCCGACGGCGAGCATGCCGGCGACGCCCACCGGTGAAATCCGCCAGGCCAGGCCAAGCGCGACCGATGCTGCCTGCGGCGGCGGCGGCTGGGCGAGCCGGGTCAGCCCGACGGGCAGGATCGACAGCGCGGTGAAGGCGATGCCGATCAGCGGCGCCTGCGCCGTCCCGATATCGACCGCCGCCAGCGCGGCGTAACCGACGCCGAGCCCGGCGACATAGGACACGTAGAATACCGCCATGACCCGGCCGCGTATGGTGTTGGCGACGGCATCGTTGAGCCAGCTCTGCGCGACGATGAACAGGCCGCATATGGCAAAGCCGTATAGCGCACGCGCCGCGATCCACAGCAGCGGGATCGTTCCGGCCCCGACGGCGGCATTGGACAGCACGATCAACGCCGAAAGCACCATGAAGGCGCGGGCATGGCCAACGCGCCGCACCAGCGGTCCGGTGAGGATGCAGCCGGCGAGGCCGCCCGCCGAAAGGCCGGTGATGATCAGCCCGGCCCACGTCGGGTCGAAACGCTCGGCGCCGAGACGAACCGGGATATAGGCGAACATCAGCCCATTGCCGACCGCGACCAGCGCCATCGACAGGATGACGCTGGCGATGGCTATCGCCGGCGCCGACGGGCTGCCCTGCCGCGGGTCGGGTCTGGTCTGGTTTCGCTCGAGTGTCGTCATCCCATCCAACATCACCCAACCAACGGCGAAACACCGCCGCAAAAGCGACATCGGCGGTCTTGCCTTGTCCCCTTGTGGGTTCAGCCCTTCGCCATCTTGCGGATGGCGCTCGACGACAGCGACGAGCGTGGGCCGTGGATGAAGGTCCAGGCCGGCGCCTTCATCCGGGCGAGACGCGGCGCATCGCCCTCGTCGACGCGGGCATAATCGAAGGTCTTGGCGACGACCGACGACAGGAAGGACAAGGTCGCGCCCGGTCGGTCGATCACCGCGATCGGGAACGTCATCACGATCTGGCGCCAGCGCTGCCAGCGGTGGAAATCGCGCAAGCTGTCGGCGCCCATGATCCAGACGAAGTCGACGCCGGGATTGCGCGCCTTGACCAGCGCCAGCGTGTCGGCGGTGAAGCGGACATGATGCGCGGCCTCGAAAGCAGTAACCTTGATCTTCGGGTTCCTGGCGATCTGCTCGGACAGGCTGAGCCGCTCCGTCAGCGGCGCCAGTTCCCCCGTGTTCTTGAGCGGATTGCCGGGCGTCACCATCCACCACAACTGGTCGAGCGCCAGCCGCCTCAGCGCGATCTCGGCGACCAGCGCATGACCGGCATGCGGCGGATTGAACGAACCGCCGAACAGGCCGACAGCCAGGCCTTTTTCGGCATGCGGCATCTTGAGGTAGTGGGAGGAGACGGCGGGCTGAGGGGACGACAGCATGGTGCTAGGCACCCCCCTCTGCCCTGCCGGGCATCTCCCCCTCAAGGGGGGAGATTAGCAGCTTCGTCGCAGGCGCAAATTCTGCGAGGCTGACAATTGGAGAAAGCGGAGATGACAGCCAATCTCCCCCCTTGAGGGGGAGATGCCCGGCAGGGCAGAGGGGGGTCGACGCGCGCAACGCCTCAGGCTCTAGCGACGAAAAGCGTCAAGGCCGCACCTGTCCAGATCCGCGCACGCGGTATTTGAACGACGTCAGTTGCTCGACGCCGACCGGCCCGCGCGCATGCATCTTGCCGGTGGCGATGCCGATCTCGGCGCCCATGCCGAACTCGCCGCCATCGGCGAATTGCGTCGAGGCATTGTGCAGCAGGATCGCCGAATCGATCTCGTTGAAGAATTTTTCGACGGCATTCGCGTCCTCGGCGACGATCGCCTCGGTGTGGTGGGAGGAGAATGTCTCGATATGCGCGATCGCGCCGGCAACGCCGTCGACCAGCTTCACCGCGATGATGGCGTCGAGATATTCGGTCACCCAATCGGCGTCGGTGGCGGGACGGGCATCGAAAAACAGCTTCAGCACTTCGGCATCGGCATGGATTTCACATCCTGCCGCGCGCAGCGCGTCGAGGATCGGCACCAGATGGGTTGTCGCGACGGCACGATCGACCAGAAGCGTTTCGGCGGCGCCGCAGACGCCGGTGCGCCGCATCTTGGCGTTGACCGCGATCTTGATTGCCATGTCGAGATCGGCCGAACGGTCGATATAGAGATGGCAGATGCCTTCGAGATGGGCAAAGACCGGCACCCGCGCCTCGCTTTGCACCCGCCCGACCAGGCTCTTGCCGCCGCGCGGAATGATCACGTCGAGATTGCCGCCGAGGCCTTTCAACATTTCGCCGACGGCGGCGCGGTCGGTGGTCGGCACCAGCTGGATGGCGTCCTGCGGCAGGCCGGCGGCCTTCAGCCCCTCGACCAGGCAGGCATGGATCGCCGCGGAGGAATTGAGCGAATCCGAACCGCCGCGCAGGATCACCGGATTGCCGGCCTTGAGGCAGAGCGCCCCGGCATCCGCCGTCACGTTCGGCCGGCTCTCATAGATGACGCCGACGACGCCGAGCGGCGTGCGTACGCGCTCGATATGCAAGCCGTTCGGCCGCTCCCATGCGGCGATGACGTCGCCGACCGGATCCTTGAGTTCCGCAATCTCGCGGATGCCGTCGGCCATGGCGCGGATGCGCGCCGGATCGAGCTTCAGACGATCCATGAAGGAGGCGGACAGCCCCGACTCGTGGCCATTCGAGATGTCGATGGCATTGGCGTCGAGAATGTCCTGCTCCCGGGCGACAAGCGCCTCCGCCATGGCGACAAGCGCCGCGTTCTTGGCGGCGGTCGCAGCGATGGCCAGCGGTCGGGCAGCAGCGCGCGCCTTGCGGCCGATATCGGCCATCAGCGCCACGGTGTCATCCCGGGATTTTTCATGCAACTTCAGCATGGCTTATCCTCCGCTCGTTATCTGGTCGTCCACCTGCGTCTGGTCACCGGCCCGCACTTGGTCACCAGCCCCTACTTGGTCCCCAGCATGGCTCACCACAAGGTCGTCGCGGTGGATCATCGCCGAGCGTGCCTCGTAGCCGAGCACCGTTTCGATCTCCGCCGTCTTCAGGCCTGCGATCCTTACGGCATCGGCGGCATCATAGGCAACCAGCCCGCGCGCGATCTCGCGACCCTCGGGCGACAGGATCGCCACCGTGTCACCGCGCGAGAAATTGCCGCTGACCAGCTTGACGCCGGCCGGCAGCAGGGACTTGCCCGACTTGAGCGCGCCGATGGCGCCGGCATCGACGGTCAGCCGCCCCGCTGGCTCAAGCTGCCCGGCGATCCAGGTCTTGTAGCCTTTGACCGGATTGGCGCTCGGCCGGAAGAACGTCGCCCGCTCGCCACGCTCGATCGCCATCAGCGGCGACAGCCGCGTACCCGCGGTGATGATCATGGCGGTACCGGCGGCGGTGGCGATCTTGCCGGCATCGAGCTTTGTCCGCATGCCGCCGCGGGACAATTCGGAGGCCGCCGCGCCCGCCATCGCCTCGATGTCAGGGGTGATGCGATCGACCACCGGAATGAACCTGGCCTGAGGGTCGCGGGCCGGAGGCGCCGTGTATAGCCCGTCAATGTCGGAGAGCAGCACCAGGAGGTCGGCGCCCATCATTGTCGCCACCCGCGCCGCCAGCCGGTCATTGTCGCCATAGCGGATTTCGGAGGTCGCCACCGTGTCGTTCTCGTTGATGACCGGCACCGCCTTCATCTTCAGCAGCGTCGAGATCGTGGCGCGTGCGTTGAGATAGCGGCGCCGTTCCTCGGTGTCGCCGAGCGTCAGCAGGATCTGGCCCGATTTCAGGCCGCCCTTGCCGAGCGCATCCGACCATGCGCCGGCCAGCGCGATCTGCCCGACGGCGGCAGCCGCCTGGCTTTCCTCGAGCTTCAACGCCCTTTTTCCCAGGCCCAGAATGGTGCGGCCGAGCGCAATGGCGCCTGACGACACGACAAGGATTTCAGCGCCGCCCGCGGCCAGTACCGCAATGTCGTCGGCCAGCGAGGCCAGCCAGTCGCGCTTCAAACCCGATGAGCGGTCGACAAGCAGCGCCGAGCCGATCTTGACGGTGATGCGCCGGTATTTCTTCAGCGACTGCGCGGCCATTGCTATCTTTCCCAGCGCGTCTCGACCGGAGTGGCGACGGCGTTGCGCGCCTCGGCCACAACCGACATCAGGGCACGCAGCACGGCCTCGACGCCTTCGCCGGTGACGGCCGAAAGCAGCATCGGCGCGCGGCCGGCGGCGCGTTTCAGTGAAGCGGCCTTCTTCTTGCGCTGATCGGCATCGAGGATGTCGACCTGCGAAAGGGCCACGATCTCGACCTTCTCGGTCAAGCCGTTGCCATAGGCGTCGAGCTCGGCGCGCACCGTCTTGTAGGCCTTGCCCGGATTTTCTTCCTGCGCCGAGACGAGATGCAGCAGCACGCGCGTGCGCTCGACATGGCCAAGGAAACGGTCGCCGATGCCGACGCCCTCATGCGCGCCCTCGATCAGGCCGGGAATGTCGGCGATGACGAATTCGCGCCCATCGATGCGGGCGACACCCAGGCCGGGATGCAGCGTGGTGAATGGATAGTCGGCGATCTTCGGCTTGGCGGCCGTGACCGCCGCCAAAAACGTCGACTTGCCGGCATTGGGCAGGCCGACCAGGCCGGCGTCGGCGATCAGCTTGAGCCGCAGCCAGATGTTCATCTCTTCGCCCGGCAGGCCGGGATTGGCGCGGCGCGGCGCCTGGTTGGTCGAGGTCTTGAAATGCTGGTTGCCGAAACCGCCATTGCCGCCCTTGGCCAAAAGGAAGCGCTGGCCGACCACGGTGAGATCGCAGATCAGCGTCTCGTTATCCTCGGCAAAGACCTGCGTGCCCGCAGGCACTTTCAGTGTCACGTCGGCGCCCTTGGCCCCGGTCATGTTGCGGCCCATGCCATGTACGCCCGTCTTGGCCTTGAAATGCTGCTGGTAGCGATAGTCTATCAGCGTGTTCAGCCCATCGACCGCCTCCAGCCAGACATCGCCGCCACGGCCGCCATCGCCGCCGTCGGGACCGCCGAACTCGATGAATTTCTCGCGCCGGAACGATACCGAACCGGCGCCGCCGTCGCCGGAGCGGATGTAGACCTTGGCCTGATCGAGAAATTTCATCGGATTGCGTGGTTTCTGCTGTTGGCTTCGCGGGATTGCTCTAAACCAAGGCGGGGCGAAGGGCGAGGCCGTTTTGTGACCTTGGCTGGAGAGATATCGCGATGAGGCTTGTAACCTACAACATTCAGTACGGCATTGGCCTTGACGGCCGCTACGACGTCGGGCGCATTGCCGATGCCGTGCGCGGCGCCGAGGTCATCGCGCTGCAGGAGGTTACCCGCAACAACCCCAAGAATGGCGGCCGCGACATGGTCGCCGAACTCGGCGACGCCTTGCCTGATTACTTTGCCGTCTATGGCAGCAACTTCGAGGCCAACATCGGCTCCGCTATCGAAAACGGCCGTGCCGTCACGAGAACCTTCCAGCTCGGCAACATGGTGCTGTCGAAAACGCCCATCCATCTGTCGCGCAATCTGCTTTTGCCGCGCAGCCGCAGCTTTGAGGCGATGAACTTCCAGCGCGGCGCGCTGGAAGCCCTGGTCGAGACGCCGCTTGGCTTCGTCAGATTCTATTCCATCCATCTCGATCACCGCAGCCCCGTCGAACGCGTGAGCCAGATACAGTTCCTGCGCCAGCGCCTGCTGAACTACGCGCTCGAAGGCGGCGCACTGTCTGGCGTCGCAGAGATCGGCCTGCCGGAATTGCCCCACCCGGAAGCCTTTGTCGCTATGGGCGATTTCAACATGCTGGCCGGCTCGCCCGAATATGTCGAACTCGCCGGCCGGCCGGACCATGAATTCGGCATGCCGCTGACCGCCGACTTTGCCGTCGATGCCGCCATGCGCCTCAACGTGACCGATGCCGATCTCGTTACCTGGGTCGATCCCAAGCGGCCCGACGACGCCAGCCGCCACAAGCGCATCGACTATGTCTTTTCCAGCGCCTCGCTCGCCGGATCGCTGAAGCGGCTTTGGGTCGACCGGCAAGCGGTAGGCTCGGACCACATACCGGTCTGGGTCGAATTGGCCTGACCTCAACTTTCCGAACCTTTGGTTCGAAGCCATGCGCCGAGGTGTGCCGAGATTCAGGTCAGGCCGAGCCGCCATTCGCAGGCCGGCCTCACCTGAATATCGATACACCTAGAAATGCACCCAGTTGCGTAGGCTGGTCCAGGTTTTCCTGTCCAGCCGGTAGCGCTCGACCGGCACCTGGCCGGCGACGATCGAGTTCAGCATGCCTTGGCCGGCATATTGGAAGCCGCATTTGTGGATGACCCGGCGCGAGGCCGGATTGATGACCCGGGTCGAGGCATGCAGCACCTGGATCGCCGTCTTCTGGAAGGCGAGGTCGACCAGCGCATGCGCGGCCTCGGTCGCATAGCCGTGCTTCCAGTAGGGCTCGCCGATCCAGTAGCCGAGTTCCAGCCCGCGGTCGGTGGTGTTGAGGCCGGCGCAACCGACGAAGATCTCGGTGCCGGCCAGCGTCAAGGCATAGGCGATCCCGGCCCGGCGCGATGCCGCCATGGCGAGGAAGGAGCGGGCCTCGGCCTCGCCATAGGGGTGCGGCATGCGCGCCAGCATTTCGGCGACATGGCGGTTGTCGGCAAGCGCCGCCAATTGCCCGATATCGCTTTCACGCGGCGGCCGCATGACCAGCCGCTCGGTCGCGAGCACCGGGCAATCGATCGCGTAACTTTCGTCTTCCGTGTCTTCCGCTTCGGCAACCATGTCAGTCCTCCAGGCACAAGAAAAAGGGGAGATGGAAACCCATCTCCCCTGATCCTTTTCCTGGCTTGGCCAGACACCGGTCCCGAGATGGGGTGCCGGTGTTGTGGTGCGGAACCGGCTACTCCGCTGCTTTGGTAATCGGGTTGACCGATACGTAGGTTCGGCCGTTGGCTTTTTTGTTGAAGGTGACTGCGCCGGCTTCGAGCGCAAACAGGGTGTGATCCGTGCCCATGCCGACATTGACGCCGGGATGCCACGAGGTGCCGCGTTGACGAATGATGATGTTGCCCGGAATCACGGCTTCGCCGCCGAACTTCTTCACGCCGAGCCGCTTGGAATGGGAGTCGCGACCATTGCGCGACGAACCGCCAGCTTTCTTGTGTGCCATCTAACTAACTCCGATGCGCCGCAAGGCGCCTAAAGGGTCTTATGAACGCGTTCGCGTTCCGTTTCAAGTCCGATCCGGCGACGATTGCGCCGGCTCGTTTTACGTCTTCGCCAGCTCGCCTACTTCACCAAATCCTTGGCCTGCTCGCGCCAGTCCTTGATCTGGTCGGCGCTGAACGGCATGTGCTCGTCGATCTTGGCGACATCCTTGTCGGTGAGCTTGGCGATCTGCGCGAAGGTGGTGATGCCCTGTTCGTTCAACTGGCCGGCCGCAACCGGGCCGATGCCCTTGATCACGGTCAGGTCGTCCGGCTCGCCCTTCGGCGCCTTGAACAGCATCGCTGCGGCGGTCTCGGCCTTGGCTTCGTCCTTCGCAGCAGCCTCTGCCTTGGCTTCCTTCTTGGCCTTGGCCTCCTTCGGCGCGGCCTCGGCCTTCGCCTCGGGCGCTACCTCTGCTTTGGCTTCCGCCTTCGCCTCGGGCTTGGCGGCGGCCTTCTTCGACGGCTTGGCGCCACCCAAGAGGATCTCGGCGATCCGCACGGTGGTCAGAAGCTGGCGATGGCCGATCTTGCGGCGCGAATTCTGCCGGCGGCGCTTCTTGAAAGCGATGACGGTGCGGTTCTTGCCCTGTTCGACGACTTCGGCAGTGACCAACGCGCCATCGACGAACGGCGCGCCGAACGTCACATTCTCGCCCTCGCCATGCGCGAGCACATGGCCGATCTCGACGATATCGCCGACCTGGCCTTCGACTTTTTCGATCTTCAGGAGATCGTTGGCGGCGACGCGATACTGCTTGCCGCCCGTTTTGATGACTGCGAACATTTTTTGCCTTTCGCTGTTCGGTCGGCCTTGATGAGCCGCATCACGCGGTTCGGCCGTCTTTTTGTCAGTCTGCGGGTTCAAAAAACAAGCGGCGCGGAAGAACCCTCCACGCCGATTGCGCGCTATCCCTAACCGAAGGTTGCGTCGGAGTCAAGGCAAACGGCGCCAAGCAAGCCGGCGGCATTGCTCAACGCAAGCCAGTTGCATTGGCATGGGCGGCCGCCGCTATCGAAGGACGGACCATCCGAGCCGCGGAGATGCCCGATATCAGGCAGATTGGGCCTTGTAACCTGCCTGTGCAGCCGTTATCTAGTGCGCCGCGCCGGCAACGGCGGACCATGACCGCGGAGAGGTGGCAGAGTGGTCGAATGCACCGCACTCGAAATGCGGCATGGGTGCAAGCCCATCGGGGGTTCGAATCCCTCCCTCTCCGCCACTTTTTCAACTTTGCAAACGGGCGTCGGCTCACGGTAGCAGCGAGGCCAAAGCTCGTAATCACATGTCGTCGCAGTCGGGCTCCGTCACGTACCTTTGGTCAAGGTCCTTGAATGGCCGTTGAGGGCAACGCGCTATCCGCACTCACGATTGCATTATCCGCTGGGTCATGAAGCCCCTTTGGGACCATGAGAGCCAGAACAATTGCCACAGCTATGGATGCAATTATGGTGGCCGTGCCTGCTAAATCTCTCATCAAATACTGCTCGCCTTGTCTCGAAATCCGAGCGTTAACGAACTCGCTGGGCGCCTGTTCCGATCAAAAGTCTTTGAGGTGGTAGGATGCGACGTTATGGCAACAGGTCCGTCCGCCTAAGATCCCAATGCAGCCTGGCTCCGAGTTACCACGATCGGTCTGCTGCACTCACATGGCCCGTCATCCACTCCAGTCCACGTCCAACAAGGCTGCTGTTGGCTACACACGCGTGGTAAAATGCGGTCGGCCGACACAACTGGTGCGATTTGACAGTTCGACAGGGAGCGCCGTCGCGCGGCAAGCCTATTAGCTTTAACTAATTGTAGACCGCGCTGTCTCAGAATAGGACAGCGCGGTCTCTGTCAGTGGCCGCGCAGGCGGCTCCGACTTTACAGGTAACCCCTACCCCTGAGCCGGAGCCGCCACT
This sequence comes from Mesorhizobium sp. WSM4871, assembly GCF_055811295.1. Lineage (NCBI taxonomy): Bacteria > Pseudomonadati > Pseudomonadota > Alphaproteobacteria > Hyphomicrobiales > Phyllobacteriaceae > Mesorhizobium > Mesorhizobium sp. WSM4871. Next base: position 161,249 of record NZ_JBVVPU010000015.1, read on the forward strand.
TTCTATCTACGAGAAGCGGTTGAAGCAACCGTTACCAGGCATTGTTTCCAATACGTTTCGCGGATCGATCGACTGCGAACATTCACCCTGCCGCGACTGGTTCCTGAGCTATAAGGATTTTCGCTTGTCGTATCTCAGGGCGACGGTGAAGTTGCTCATCCAGTTCCCGATTTGCAGACCAAGACCCATACCGACACAATCGGCAGCCCAATCCCAGGCGTCACGATCGCGACCAATCATCTGAAGCCCTTGGACGACTTCGATGACCGCGCCGGTCAGGATGAGGAGACAAGTCAGCTTTCCCCTACTGTCCGGCCAGGCGAAATATCCGGTGGTCGCCAGCACGGCGAACGCAACGGCATGATCAAGTTTGTTGTGACCAAGGGTGATGGCGACACCAAGCATCTGCCAAAGCCACTCAGGCGAGAGGGTTAGCAGGAGAACAGCACCCAGCGTGACCAGAAACGCGGTCTTCGCAGTGGCTCGATACCGTCCTAGATACGCCAAAGATTCTCTCTGCTCTTTATATCAAAATTCAGGCTGTCGGTTGCGTCTGTAAGATGTGAATTTCACTTTCAGCAATTGGGCGCATCGGTCGAACGGATGAGGGAGGCCGCCAGCGGTGAGATCGTCGCGGCCGCTTGAAGCCGGTCGCAGCCAACGAGTCCGGCCGGGTCAGTCTGAGACAATTTCGTAGTGAAGAACCTGGGCGTCGCTGAGGGACAACCTCAGTCCAGGCGAGATGGCGCCGGGGCCGAAGAGGAGAATATCTTCGCGGCGTACGAAGACTTCATGGCCCGGTCTCATCGAGACAAATGTGCCCGACGAGCTTCGCTCGACAAGCCGGGCCCTGCCATTCGAAATAGTGAAGGTCGCGTGGTGCCTTGAAACCCACGGCCGCTGGACGACAATATCGCATTCCGGAGATCGGCCGATGGTGACGAATTCGTTGTTTCGACAGGATCGCAACTGATCTCCATAGCGGATGACCAGATTGATCTGCTGCGGCGAGGCGGGTCGCTTTTCGATAATGGTGCCCCGGCTGGTGATCTGAGTATTGAGAGGCCCATCGTCGCTCCACAGCGTATAGACATCGAAGAGTTCTTGCTTCCCCTTCAAGGCCATTTTGTCGAGGAGCCGCAAGCCACTGCGGCTCCCCGCGGAAAGGGCTTCGCAGAAGCTCTGGCTGATCAGCACCTCCCCGGGGTTGGCCGTGGTGGACAACCTTGCGGTGACATTGACAACGTCACCGAAGACCTCGCCCCGCATGCGAATGACCGCCCCAAAATGCAATCCGATACGGGCGCTCAACGGCCCTTCCGTCAGTTTGCGGCTGATTTGGCAGACGGCCCTCAGCGCCGCCTCCGGGCTCTCGAACAGGCTGAGTACGTCATCGCCTTTCGAATGAATGAAATCACCGCCGTGCCGGGCGACGATCTCGCGCATCGCGTCCAGGCAATTCGAGACCTGTTGCATAGCGGCATCGTCGCCGATGCGCTCATAGAGGGGCGTGCTGCCCACGACATCAGCCAAGAGGACTGCGGCTAGAAGTCTTTCCTGATCCATCGATCCCGTATCCGCACCGAGAACTCAGCGTAATAACACACCACAGTTGCCTTTAACTTATCTATATCCAATTGCCCGCCTCGGGGCCGGGGCAGTGCATCGGCGTGATCGTCTCGAACGCGAGATGTTCGTGGATTCGCGGGGCAGGCTGCTCCGCGCTATTGGAAGGGCATCCGCTAGAGCAAGTGCAGCCTTTGCCAACGTGCAAATATAGTCAGCCAAAGACAACGACGTGCAATCGCTACGGCAACAACGTGAACGGCGAGACACGTACTCTGCTTACCTTAATTTCGACGCTCGCCAACGAGCAGGGAACACTTCATTGCTTGAGGAACGATCCTGTGTAGGTTTGGCCGGCAAGCGCAACAGTCCCCGCAAGCGTTCCGTCAGGCTGCATCACGAAACTGAGGTCCGCGCCGTTCGGGAGGCGCCCCAACTTCAGCATAGTCCCTGAAATTCTTCCAGCGCCGCTGGCCTCTCCCGGAAAATTGTCGCCTAGCATCCCCCAAGCAAAAGCAGCTGTCACTTTTCCATTCGCAGCAACCGTCTGGACCGTCAGCTTGGATTCATCCATTCCCTCCAGTCGTCCAACCCAAATTCCCGAGAATGCTGCATACTTGGGTGGAACAGCCTTGGTGGGAGGAATAACAGTGACTGACGTGTCTGAAATTGCTGGGGCGCTGGGCGCGGCGGCGGAAGATGACACTGGCGCGGACGGTGGCGATTGTTCTGGGGGCGCCGATTGGCACGCTGCTAGTCCGAGCGCCGTCAGGCCAAGGATTGCTTTGCGCAGACGATGTGCCATTTTTCGAAGCTCCCAGGGCCTATCAAAACACATATGGAGCACCAGTTCATCCAACGCGCGATATCTGCCGCAGTTTCGGTAGCGGGGAGGGCAGATGATTGTCAGACTAGGCCGCATCACGCGGCCTGCAAGAGCAGAACAGCAAAACACAGGAACATCCGAGCGCACGATTGTCACAAGTGCCAGAGACACAGCGGACATTGCTGCACCCGCACAGTTGGCGCACAGGCAGCACAATCATCATCATTGCGATGCAACCGCTGCTTGTCGATGAGCGCCATTGGTGATTACCTCTCGATGGTTGTTTGAAGTCCCTGGGAGGAACATCATGGCGGACAGTTTCAAGACCGGAGATGTCGTCAAACTGAAGTCCGGCGGCCCGAACATGACGATCAACGATCATGCGGCCTCCGGCATGTACCTGTGCAACTGGTTCAATCGCGAGGGTGATATCTGGACCCCTCAACACGCCGCCTTCAAGCCGGACCAGTTGATGGCGGTCGATAGTTCTGAATGACTTGAAGACGCACGCTGAGCGCTGCCCACACGACCTCGACACCTTCGCTGAAGTGAATGGCGTCAGCGTCCGCGAAACTCAGGGAGTCGGCTAGATTTTCCTCAGCGAGAGAGCGGCTGCAGAAGTATTCAGGAGCGCGAGGCGATCCGAACCGGCTGGCTGCCGGCTATCCAACGCATTGCCGCCGTTAAGATTCTGGTAACGGCGTACAATCAAATCGCAAGACAATTGGTATCCATCGAAGATCAATGATTCTATCAACGCGTGTTGCTAA
>NZ_JBVVPU010000016.1:0-163135 GCF_055811295.1 Mesorhizobium sp. WSM4871
GAGAGAGCTGCTACTCTCTCCCAGCGGTTCATTCTCGCCTCTCCGGCGAACAATGTCATAAGACAAGCGCGTCGCATAAGGCCGGTCGAACGCGACGCGCTTTAGGCCGACAGCATCAGCTCCCGGGCGAGCCAAGCTCTCCCGCATCCCAGAACTGGTCGAGCCACAGGTTGAGCCGGAGGAAGCCGGCATTGCTGACGGTATAGATGCGCCTGGTGCCTTCGGCCTTGGCGTTGACCAATCCGGCCTCGAGCAGCACCTTCAGATGCTGCGAAACAGCCGGGCGCGAAACCGGCAAGCCGGCGGCCAGTTCGTTGACGGTCTTCGGGCCGCGCCGGAGCTCTTCCAAGAGATAGCGCCGGTTGGGATCGGCAATCGCCATGAAGGCGTCAGAAAAGTTCATGCCTTATTTGTGAGGCAAAGCCTTTCGAATCTCAACCGTCGGTTACATCTTTTCTGCGCGGGTCGAGCCGCAGCGCCTCCGGCGTCAGCGAACGCTCGGCCGGTTGCGTCGTGAAGGCGTCGCGATTTTCGATCGGTACCGGCGCGCGGCGGCTGATGCGCAGCAGCGTGTAACCAGCCAGGCAAAGATGTGCGAGCGCCGTCGCCAGGAACAGGCCTTCGGGGCGCATCCAGCCCATCAGGACGGCGGCCAGCAAGGGCCCGATCATCGTGCCGAAGCCATAAAGCAGCAGCAGGCCGCCCGACACTTTGACGAAATCCTCCGAGCGCGCATGGTCGTTGGCATGCGCCACGGCGATCGAATAGAGCGTGTAGGCGAAGGCTCCGTAGGCGGCGGTGCAGACAAGGACGAAAACGCCGGCGCGAGGTTCGAACAGGAAGATGGCGATGGCGAACAGCGCCGCGCCGAAAGCTGCACCCGCAAGCACGAAGCGGCGGTCCGTCTTGTCGGAGAGGCGCCCGGCCGGAAGCTGCATGGCGGCGCCGGCAACGACCACCAGGCTCATCATCAGCGCGATCTCAGCCGTGGAAATGCCGATGCGGGCGCCATAGACGGCGCCAAGCGTGCCCCAGGCGCCATTGGCGATACCAATCAGAAGGCAGGCGATCGCCGACACCGGCGAATTGGCATAGAGGCCCTTGACGTCGAGCTTGACGTCCTGCAGCGGCTTGGGGTGCGACTGTGTCGAGACGGCGGTCGGGATCAGCGACAGGCAAAACAGGATGCCGGTGATCATGAACAGCGAGGCCGATTTCACGTCGCCGCCGGCAACGATCATCTGGCCGCCCATGATCGAAGCATAGGTGACCATCATGTAGAGGCCGAAGACGGTGCCGCGGTTCTCGTTGGTGGCCTTCTCGTTCAGCCAGCTTTCGATGACCATGAAGGCGCCGGCCATGGTGAAGCCGGTGAAGGCGCGCAGCAGGATCCAGGTGTATTCATCGATGATCAGGCCGGTCAGCAGCGCCACGATCGCTCCCGACGCGGCAAAGGCGCCGAAGGCCCTGACATGGCCGGCGCGGCGCACGATGCGCGGGGCAAGGAAGCAGCCGGTGACGAAGCCGCCGGCCCAGGCCGTGCCCATCAGGCCGAGCGACGCGGTCGAAAACCCTTCCAACTGGCCGCGCAACGGCAGCAGCAGCCCGTGCAGCCCGGACGCCGCCAGCAGGAAAGCAGTGCCGCGAAGCAGCGAGAGGATCGGTCGGTATGTTGCGAACATTGGCTGATCCGGGCTGGAGCTTGGGGTGCGGGAGCGGAAGACAATTGCTTTCGGGCTTTTCGGCGGCGGCGCTTCAACACCGGAAACGGTGCGCGGGAACTATCCGCGGCGAAACAGCGCCTCGGCCGCCGACTTGGTGGTGCTCTTGGCCTTGAGTTCAGCCTCCAGCCGCGCGATCTCGTCGCGCAGGATGCCGATCCGCTCGGACAGTTCGTCGACCGAAAGCAGCGCCAGGTCCTGGCCGATCTCGTGCGGGCGCGCTTTCTTCTTGGGTTCGTCGTCGAAGATCGCCATCGTCGCTCCTCCCTGGTGGGGTGAATTGCGGGTTCGCTACATCAGTTTGGCCATTTGCCTGATTTGGCAATCAGCATACATAGGGCAGGGGTGCTGATGCAAACAGCCGGCAATCAGACCGGCACGGGACAGTTCATGACGAGCGCGCAGAAAATTCCGGCGAAAATGACGGCCATTGCAATATCCGAACCCGGCGGGCCGCGGGTGCTGAAGCCCGAAACACGCGATGTTCCGATACCCGGGCCCGGCGAAATCCTGATCCGGGTGCGCGCCGCCGGCGTCAACCGGCCGGATGTGCAGCAGCGCAAGGGCGCCTATCCGCCGCCACCCGGCGCGTCCGACCTGCCCGGTCTGGAGGCGTCAGGCGAAGTGGCGGCCCTTGGCGACGAGATATCGCGCTGGCGCGTCGGCGACCGGGTCTGCGCGCTGACGCCGGGCGGCGGCTATGCCGAATATGTCAAGGTCCACGCCGGCAGCGTGCTGCCGCTGCCGGCCGGCTTCACCCACACCGAAGCGGCGGCGGTGCCTGAAAACTACTTCACCGTCTGGCACAATGTGTTCGAGCGCGGCGGCCTGAAGAGCGGCGAGACGCTGCTTGTGCATGGCGGCTCGTCGGGCATCGGCACCACCGCGATCCAGCTTGCATCGGCCTTCGGCGCCCATGTCGTCACCACCGCCGGCAGCAAGGAGAAATGCGACGCCTGCCTGAAGATTGGCGCGGACCGGGCGATCAACTACCGCGAGGAGGATTTCGTCGCGGCAGTCAAGGAGGCGACCGGAGGCAAGGGCGCCAACGTTATCCTCGACATGGTCGGCGGCGACTATGTGGCGCGCAACTACGAGGCCGCGGCGCTGGAAGGCCGCATCGTCCAGATCGCCACGCAAGGCGGGGCGGTGGCCAGCGCCGATTTTTCGAAGATCATGGTCAAGCGGCTCGTCCATACCGGCTCGACGCTCAGGCCGCGCACCGTCGAATTCAAGGCGGAAATCGCCGCGGCACTCGAGGCGCAGGTGTGGCCGTTGCTCAGCACGCGCAAGGTGGCGCCCGTCATGGACATGATCTTCCCGCTCAAGGAGGCATGGCGGGCGCATGAGCGGATGGAGGACGGCGAGCATATCGGCAAGATCGTGCTCGACGTCGGCTAGGACGTATCGTCCGAGACGCGCGCCCTAAGAACCTGAACAAAAGCTTAATGCTGCAATGCACAATTGCATTGCGGCCATGCAAAAGCGTCTGTTCAATTCCTGGGCAGCGATGCCTATTTACGCGTCATCGAAACGAATTATCCAACAAATGGAGGACCACCATGAACCCGCTCCGCGCTTTCCGTAACTGGCGCATGTACAACGAAACCGTGCGCGAGCTGAACAAGCTCAACGCCCGTCAGCTCAACGATCTCGGCATCAATCGCGGCGATATCGAGAGAATCGCCCGTCAGGCGCGTTGATTTCGGGCAGGTTCGGTCCGAAAGGCCGATCCGCCGAAAAGCCAGAGCCGCCGCTGACAGTTTTTCGTCGCCGGTTCCGAGCCCGCGGGACGCAAGTCCGGCGGGTTTTGTTTTTTGGGGTGCCCTGCGATCGCAACGGCTCACTCGCATGCTTCGCTTCAAGAGCCAAGTGCGGCAAAGCCCAGCGCCACCAAAGCTCCGCCCAGTACGATGTCCGCAGGTTTTCGGAAACGACGGTAGAATCGCTGCGAGGCTGGCCGGGAAATGGAAAGGCCGATAAGGCCAAACCAGGTGACCGCAACTACAAACACCATGGCGACGGCGATCGCGGATGTGTGGACATCCAAATTCAGCGTAGAGGACGCGAAGAACAGCGCGGTGGCGGGATTGGCGGCAGCTGTGACAAATGCCAGCCGGAAGTGGCGAGTGATCCGAGATGGCTTCGGCGGATTGATCCCCGCGGTCCTGGTCGCCAGCGCACGTCTCATCGAGTTCCAGCCGATGAACACCAGCATCGCCCCGTAGAGGCTGGCGGCCGCCTGGTGCGCGACGCCCCCTGACGGCAACATGCCTGCTCCGGTCGCGACGACGGCGGCCAGCAAGCTCGCCCCAACGGCGGTGCCGGCGGCAGCCGACAAGGCGATCGTGCGCGAAGCGGTTAGCCCGGCCTGCGTGACGACAGCAAAATTGGCGCCCGGCAGCATTGCCACCAGCGCATAGGAAACGGCGAACGGAAGCAACTCCGCCGCGACGGCGTGTCCGGTCTCGATCATCGATTGGCCCCGCATCATCAGCGGCCCACTCTTTTAAGTGCAGGCCACCGCAATCGAAGCTGAAAATCTGGACGAAAGGCCTGGCTCCAACAATCGGCAAATGCCGACTGTCGGAGATTTTTTTAAAAACCGGGTTGCCCATGGCGGCGCCAGGAATTGAATGCTGCCCAAAAACGTTGCGAAATGGCAAGAGAGCGGTTATACAGGCCGCGAATTTCCCATTTTGGTGGCTCTAAAACCACCGCCCGCGCGGGAACGCGGGCGAACGAGAAGGATTTTTCATAATGGCCAATACGCTGCTGATGCCCAAGGCGACCGCCGTCTGGCTGGTCGACAACACCGCGCTCTCCTTCGAGCAGATCGCGCAGTTCTGCGGGCTGCATCCGCTCGAGGTCAAGGCGATCGCCGACGGCGAATCGGCGCAAGGCATCAAGGGCATGGACCCGATCATGACCGGCCAGTTGACCCGCGACGAGATCGCGCGCGCCGAGAAGGATGCGAACCATCGGCTGAAGCTGTCGGACCCCAAGGTGCGGGTGCCGGAATCCAAGCGCAAAGGTCCGCGCTACACGCCGCTGTCGAAGCGCCAGGACCGGCCCAACGCCATCCTCTGGCTGGTGCGCAACCATCCCGAGCTGAAGGATGCGCAGATCGCTCGTCTCGTCGGCACGACCAAATCGACGATCGACCAGATCCGCGATCGCAAGCACTGGAACTCGGCCAATCTGCAACCGATGGATCCGGTGACGCTGGGGCTGGCCTCGCAGATCGACCTCGACATGGAAGTCAACCGCGCTTCGCGTGGCCGCGAACAGGCGCAGCCGGCCGGCGACACGCTGCTGCCGGCGGCATTGACCGAGCGGCTGGTGCCGGCGCCGGAGAAGCCGAAGGATGAGGATGCCGAACTCGATGCCAGCGCCGTTTTCGCCAAGCTTTCGGCGCTGAAGTCGAAGGACAAGGACGAGGGCACGGGCGAAGAATAAGCCGTCGCGGGTTAACGACCCGCGGCTCTCAAGATAAAAGCCCGCTTCGCGCGGGCTTTTTTGCGATCCGCGTCAGGTTCGGCCGGCGCGGTCGCGCGACATGCCGTAATCCTCGCTGCGCTCCACCGCGCGATAGAAATCTGCGAGCTGCTTGCCGCGCTCCGGCTTGAAGACGCGGCCGGCAATCACCACAGAGGCAATACGGTCGATGCGGAAGGCGCGGAAATCGTCGCGCATCTCGCACCAGGCGACCAGTGTCCACACCTTGCCCCAGAACCACAGGCCCAAAGGCCTGATGTCGCGCGCGGTGCCGCGGCCGGCCTCGTCGGAATAGTCGATGGTCAGCACCTGGCGTTTTTCCACGGCGCGCTCGATCAGGTCGATTGCTTCTCTAGCTGCATCGCTCACCACCCACATCGGCGTGTGGATCTCGGTGCGGGCGATGCGGTCCTTTTCTGCGTCGGGCAGCACCGCGCCGATCTTGACCAGCGCCTCGTCGGCGGCCCGCGCCATAGCGGCGCCGCCGAAGGCACGCACCATGCGGGCGCCGGCGACGAGCGCGACGATCTCGTCACGCGTGAACATCAGCGGCGGAAGGTCGAAACCCTCCCTCATCATGTAGCCAACGCCGGCCTCGCCGTCGATCGGCACCCCGGTCGACTGCAGGTCGGCGATGTCGCGGTAGATGGTTCGCTCGGAAACTTCGAGCCACGTGCCCAGCTTCTGGGCGGTGACCAGACGGCCGCCGCGCAGATGCTGCACAATCTGGAAGAGCCTGTCGGCGCGTCGCATCGTATGGTCCCTCGGCGTTGTCTCTATGCATGTCGTTGCCCCAAAACCGGTTCCCCACTTCTGGGCGACATGGCATTGTCTCTATGCATGTCGTGGTCTCAAAACCGGTTCCCACTTTTGGGCGACATGCATCATGGCTTCAGCCCTTCACGCTTACGCTGCGCGGCGACGAACTCCGCGCCGAAGGACAATTTCCTCGTTGTCGGCGTCTTTGCGTCGATCACCCGCCAGAAGGGTGCCACCTCGCTCAGCGACATGCCGCGCTCGAGATCCTCATTGGCAGCCTCGGCCACGGTGCGCAGATGATAGCCGATGGTGACTGGACATGTCACTTCGGCACCGTGCTCGATGGCGAGCGCGGTGCGCAATGCTCTGATATCCATCTCCACGCCTTCGGGGATCGAACGGATGAAATCATCGACCTGGCGTGCTGTCGGCACCAGCATCGGCTGGCCCTCGACGACGTCCGCCACCGTGCGTGGCGACGGCTTGATACCGTTGATGCCCGGTGTGTTCAGCCTGTCGGTCCAGCTCTTCACCATCGCGGACCCTAGACGAAAAGACCGAAACTGTTGCCGTCCGGGTCGAGGCAATAGGCGAACGTGCCGGCCGGAATGGAGATCGCCGGCGAGACGACCTGGCCGCCATTTTGCGTCACCCGCTCCATGGCGTCCTCGATCGGCGCGGCCACCGACAAATGAATGGTCGGACCGGTTCCGGGTGCTGCCGGTTTGCCGGGGTAGACATGGCCCGATGCCGTCCGATCCTGTGCCGTGAACATGGCGATGGGGTTCGGGCCGCTTTCCTCGAGCGCCAGATCATTCCCGAGCACCGATGCATAGAAGGCGCGGGCGCGCGCCATATCGGTGACAGGAATCTCGAACCAGGCTGAGGCTTTTGCGGGGATGAAGGCCATGTGTCTCTCCTGAACTTGCTGCCTTATTGCACGCCGCTCCTGACAACATAGTGTCAGGAGCCTTCACCAGCTCTGCCACCTACATCTGGGAACGGCGGCGCTGGTATCAATCCTTGCAAAACCTCAGTTGTCGTTCCTGCGGGTGCTGGCATACATGTCAGGCCAGCCGATGTCCTTGCGGAGGTCCGCCGGCAACCCGTCCATGAACCGCTGGGTGCGGATCTCGTTGCGCATTGTCCGGATCTTGCCGACATAACGCTGCACGCTGCGCAAAATCGTAAAACCGTTCATGACTAGCCTCCTCTGTTTCGATGGAAGCATCATCGCACACCCCTACTGACAGCAGTCTGTCAGGAGGGTGTCGGTGTCGGCGATTTGCTTTGTGAGGGCCTTCGCAGCTGGCCGCGATACTGGAGCGCCGCGCGTCCTTTGGACGCTCCAGCAGCTTTGAGTCTACGCATCGTGCTTTCCGAAAATAGATTTCGGTTTGCGGGCCGATGCGCTAGTCAAAGGCGGCATGTCGAAACTCCTCGCGCTCGTCATCATTGCCATGATGGTCATCCAGCTCATCAAGCCGCTCGGCTGGCCGGGGCTGAAGCGGCGCAGCGATTTCTGGAAGCTGGCGCTGCTGGCGATGGCGGCGATCTCGATAACGGCGGTGCTGGGGCATTGGACATAGGCCGAATAACCTGGCCCTGTCACCGTCACGCGTTCAGCACCAGGCCGACGAGATGCTCGGCCCAAGCCCGGTAGCCGGCTTCCGAGGCATGGAATCCGTCGGAGGCAAAGCCGGCTTCCGGGTCGGTGATCGGCAGGCGCGGCGCCGGGACCGCGCCGCGTTCGAAGCAAAGGCGCTCGCCCATCCGGTTCATCTCGGCAGCGCGGATTTCAAGGATCTTGCCGAGCAGTGGCGGCATTGCCGGTGCGCGTGTGAATTCGAGCACCGGCGACCACACCACACGCGCCTCCGGCCATTTGGCGCGCAGCGCGTAGAGCAGGCCGCCGAATTCCTTCTTGAAGCGTGGCACCGAGTGGAAGTTCTTGGTGTCGTTGGTGCCGATGGCAAGCACGATATGCGTCCACGGATCGGCCGACAGGTTGGGCAGCACATGGTCGCGGATCTGGCCTGATGTCGCTGAATTGAAGCCGGCTGCCCGCCAGCGCACGGCCTGACCGGTGCGTTGTGAGATCAGAACAGCCAATTGCGCGGCGAGCCCGTTCTCGGAATGGCCGATGCCGACCGAAGCTGCCGAGGAATCGCCCAGCACCAAAAGCGAGATTGCCGGCGCTTTGCCCGATATCTCGTGCATGACCGGTCCCTGCGCCGGCAGCATTCGGGTGGTGCGGCGACGCACGCCGAGCCCCTGCCAGATATAGACCGGATAGGCGAGCCAGGTGAGGAGGGCCGGAAAACGCATTGCGATACCATAGAGCGGATTACGACCAGCCTTAGCGCATGTGGCGCCGCAGGTGAATTGCCGGTCGATGACGGATCAACCGCAACATTCGTGCCCTGTCTCCGATCTGTCCTGATATTCGTCATGCAGCCGCACCCAGTCCATCAGCCCGTTATAGGGGCCGGTTTCGTTGCGGCCCTTCGGCGTCATGTCGAGATAATGGTAGGCGCCGATCAGCGGGTCGCCGCCGCGGGCGCGTGTCATGAAGGTCAGGAAGATGTCGCCGGCCTCATCCCGGTAGAACACGCTGGCGCCTGGAAGATCCTTCGATTTGCGCGCACGCTGCTCGAAATTGTAGGTGGTATCGCCTGCCGCGATCTGCTTGTCGGTGAAGGAAACCTGCATGTCGAAGTTGAAATCCGAGGCGTAGGACGACACCCAGTCGAACTTCCAGCTCATGCGCTGCTTGTAAGGCAGCAACTCGGCCAGCGGCGCGCGCGAGACCACGACCAGCGACACGTCGTGATGCCTCAGGTGCTGGTTGGCGCCGTCGATGTGATCGGCGAGGAAGGAACAGCCTTCGCAGCGGTAGTCGGCGCCCGGCCCGAACATGAAGTGATAGACGATCAGCTGGCTCTTGCCGGCGAACAGGTCGGCCAGTTTCTTCGGTCCCTGTTCGGTCTCGAAGACATAGTCCTTGCGGATCTTCAGCCACGGCAATTGCCGGCGTTCGGCAGCGATGCGATCGCGAAACCGCGTCAATTCCTTCTCGCGCGCCAGATGCGCCCTGTGCGCCTGGAACCAGTCTTCGCGTGAAACGGCCTTGTTGTTTGGCATGAGCCTGCTCCTCTTTTACACCAGAGGACGTTCGGCAGCGGCGCAAGCCGACAGGGCTGGCGCTTTTTTCTCACGCAGGATTGTGGTGACTCCGTCCAAACAAAACCCGGGCGCTGGCCCGGGTTCAACAAATGCGGAAAGTTTCGTCAGGCGGCCTTTTCCAGCGCCGGTTGCCATTTTCCAAGAGCCGCCAGATGGTTCATGTGGGCGCGGTGGGCGAAGGCGGCCTGGCCGGCGGCGACATTCGCCGCCTTGCCGCTCCATGCTTTCTGCGGGGCTGCCTGCAAGGCGCGGCCATAGGAGAAGGTCAGCTTCCACGGGTGCGGGCCGATGGCGTTGATGGCGTTGAGGTTGGCGGTCGCTTCCTCGTCCTCCTGGCCGCCGGAGAGGAAGGCGATCCCCGGAACCGCCGACGGCACCGTTTCGCGGAACAGTTTTATGGTCTTCTCGGCGACCTCCTCGGGGCTGCTCACTTTGCCGGATTTCCTGCCGGCCAGCACCATGTTCGGCTTCAGGATGGTGCCTTCGAGAACGACACGCGCGGCATGGAGTTCGGTGTAGAGTTTTATCAGCGTCGCCTTGCTGATGTCGTAGCAGGTGGCGATGTTGTGGGCGCCGTCCATCAGCACCTCCGGCTCGACGATCGGCACGATGCCGGCCTCCTGGCAAAGTGCCGCATAGCGGGCCAGCGCATGGGCGTTGGAGCCGATCGAGGTGGCGGAAGGCACGCCCCTGGCAACATCGATATCGATCACCGCGCGCCATTTGGCGAAGCGGGCGCCCATCTTGTAGTAGTCGGCGAGGCGCTCGCGCAGGCCGTCGAGCCCTTCGGTGACGGTGTCGCCGGGGAAGCCGGCCAGAGGCTTGGCGCCGGCGTCGACCTTGATGCCGGGGATGGCGCCCGCGGCCTTGATGATGTCGACCAGCGGCGTGCCATCGGCTGCCTTCTGGCGGATGGTCTCGTCATAGAGGATGACGCCGGAAATGTATTTGGTCATCGCGTCGGAGGCGCGGAACATCATCTCGCGATAGTCGCGGCGGCTGTCGGCGGTGGATTCCACACCGATGACGTCGAAGCGCTTCTTGATGGTGCCGGAACTTTCGTCGGCGGCCAGCAGCCCCTTGCCACCGGCCACGATCGCGGCGGCAATATCCTCGAGACGTTCGCTCATTATGGTTCTCCCTGAATTGGTCCGCGCCTAGCAGATCACCAGCGTGAAGGAGGTTCAAGTCGAACCATTCAACCGCGGCAAGCGCAAATCGATTGAAAGTCGCGAGCGTCCCGCTTCGCTTTCTCGCTTCAGTGCTTCAAGACCTCGACGCCGGGCAAAGGCTTGCCTTCCATCCATTCCAGAAAAGCGCCGCCAGCGGTCGAGACATAGGTGAACTCGTCGGCGACGCCGGCATGGTTGAGCGCCGCCACCGTGTCGCCGCCACCGGCGACGGAGACCAGTTTGCCGGCCTTGGTGCGCGCCGCCGCGTGCCTGGCTGCCGCGACCGTCGCATGGTCGAACGGCTCGATCTCGAAGGCGCCGAGCGGGCCGTTCCAGACCAGCGTCGCGGCGCGGTCGATCCATTCGGCAATGGTCTTCACGGTCTTTTCGCCGACATCGAGGATCATCGCGTCGGCCGGCACCTCCGATATGGCGACGGTCTGGCTGGCCGCGCCCGCCTTGAATTCCTTGGCGACGACGCCGTCGACCGGCAGGACGATGGCGCAGCCGGCCTCCGCCGCCTCGATCATGATCTGCTTGGCGGTCTTGGCGAGGTCGTGCTCGCAGAGCGATTTCCCGACATCGGTGCCGCGCGCGGCAAGGAAGGTGTTGGCCATGCCGCCGCCGATGACCAGCGCGTCGACCTTCTTCACCAGATTCATCAAGAGGTCGATCTTGGTCGAGACCTTGGCGCCGCCGACGATGGCGACGACCGGGCGGGCCGGATTGCCGAGGCCCTTTTCCAGCGCGTCGAGCTCGGCCTGCATGGTGCGGCCGGCAAAGGCCGGCAGAAGCTGGGCCAGACCTTCCGTCGACGAATGGGCGCGGTGCGCGGCGGAAAAGGCGTCGTTGACGAAGATGTCGCCATTGGCGGCGAGCTTTTCCGTGAAGGCCGGGTCGTTCTTCTCCTCGGCCTTGTAGAAACGGGTGTTTTCGAGCAGCAGCACGTCGCCCTTGTTCATGGCGGCGACAGCGCTTGCAGCCTTGTCGCCGATACAGTCGGACGCAAAGCCGACGGGGCGGCCAAGCACCTCCGCTGTCGCCCGGGCGATCGGCTCGAGCGAGAATTCAGGAGTCGGGCCATCCTTGGGGCGGCCGAAATGGGCAAGCAGGATGACCTTGGCGCCCTTGCCGGACAATTCGGCGATGGTCGGCGCAATGCGCTCGATACGGGTGGCGTCGGTGACTTTGCCGTCGGCAACGGGAACATTGAGGTCGACGCGCACCAGCACGCGCTTGCCGCCGATGTTGCCGATGTCGTCCAGTGTCTTGAAGCCGGCCATGCTGATCCCTTTCACGAAAAATCGCCGGGACCATACCCCGCGCCAACGATGATGCAAGGCTTACGGCAAGGTCGGAGAGAAATTTTGAGGGTGGGCGCCGACAGGCGGATGAGGGGCAGCGCAAACGATCGAAATTACAAGGTCTCGGTTGTTGCTTTTTCAGCCGCTGGCTCCGGGGTCGGGTTATCGCCCGCTCGCGCCTCTGCCGCAACTTGCGCTTGGGGCCGCTTGCGCCAGTTGCGGACGAAGGCGGCGATGCGGTCGCCAATCTCGCCGGCGCTGAGGAACACCGGCACCCGCGCCACAGGCGCTGTCGGTTCAAAGGAAAGGCCGAGGCCGGTAATCCTGCCCTTGTCGTCGACGTCGCGGACGATCAATTCGATCGGGCCAAGCAGCACGCGGTCGGCATATTCGGCATGGCCGCCGAGCCGCGCCGTTACCAGGGCGCCGACGGTCAGCTTGCTTTCCTCCTCGGTCAGGCCGGTCGAATAGGCTGCTTCCAGTTCCGCGGCGGAGCGCGCCGGGTCGACGGCGAAGGCGCCGAAGAAATCCGCATCCTCGGGATCGACCACGGCGCGGCTGGCGAACAGCTTGTCGAGCAGGCGCGGATAGCGGTCCGGAACGAAAATATAGACGTGGTCGCCGGCGGTCAGCCTGCCCATGTCCTGGAAGCGCATCGAGCGCCCGTCGCGCAGCACCAGCGAGGGCCGCGCCCAGCGTGGAATGCGTTCGCCGCGCGCCACCGGGCTGCCGGGCGCCACGCGGTAGGCGAGCAGTTCGTGATGGGCGGAACCCGGCAGTTCGAGCTCGACCTTGTCCAGCGGCCCGAGGCGGGCCGGCACGATCAGGCCTAGCCGACGCGCCAGCGGGCCGACGGTCCATCCTTGCACGACAAGCGACACCAACACGACGATGAAGGCGATGTTGAAGATGAAGCGGCCGTTCTCCAGGCCGCCTAGCAACGGGGTGATGGCGAGCAGGATCGACACGGCGCCGCGCAGGCCGACCCAGGAGATGAAGGCGATCTCGGGACGCGGCAGGCGAAACGGGATCAGGCAGAGCCAGACGGCGATCGGCCGCGCCACGAAGATCAGGAACAGGCCAAGCAGGACCGCCGGCACCATGATCGCCGGAAATTGCGAGGGCGTGGCGAACAGGCCGAGGATAAGGAACATGATGATCTGCGCCAGCCACGACATGCCGTCCTGGAAGCGCTTGAGAATGGTGACGGCGCGGATGTCGGAATTGCCGGCAACCAGGCCGGCGAGATAGACCGCCAGGAAGCCGGAGCCGCCAATGGCGCCAGCGGCCGCGAACACCATCAGCGACAAGGTCAGCACGAAGATCGGCAGCAGGCCGTGATCGAGATTGAGCCGGTCCACAAGGCGCACGATGGCGAGGCCGCCGAGGACGCCGACGACGGCGCCAAGTCCCATATTGAAGAGGAAGCCGAGGAAAAGGTCGGTGACCAGCATCTTGGCTTCAGGGTTGGCGTGAGCCGCGATGATCTCGACCAGGGTGATGGTCAGGAAAATGGCGATCGGATCATTGGTGCCGGACTCCACCTCGAGTGTGGAGCGCACACGCTCGCGCAGGTTGATCTCGCCGGCACGCAGCAAGAAGAAGACCGCCGCCGCGTCGGTCGAGGCAACGGCCGCACCCAGCAGGAAGGATTCCAGCCAGGTGAGATCGAGAAAATAGTGAGCCGCGGCGCCGAACAGGCCGGTGGTCAGCAACACGCCGAAGGTTGCCAGCGACAAAGCCGGTCCTGCCGCCTGCCGCAAGGCGTTGAGCGGCGTACCGAAGCCTGAATCGAACAGGATGACGGCCAGCGCCAGTGAGCCGGCAAAATAAGCCAGCCGCGCATTGTCAAACTCGATGCCGAGGCCGTCGGTTCCGGTGGCAAGGCCGATGCATAGAAACAGCAGCAGGAGAGGGGCGCCGAAGCGAAAGGCGATCAGGCTCGAAAACGCGGCGGCAACGACGAGCGCGGTGCCGACCAGCGTTACGAGATAGATCGCATGCTCCATCCGAATTTGCCCCTCACATTCGTGTTCCTCTCGAATTACGGGAGAGTGAGGCGAAGACGTGACCAGTGCAAGGCGGGAGGGCGGCTTTTTGGCCTATGCCGCTGATTTTCGCAGGTTTTGGCGCTCGGAGCACAATCGCGCCGGCCAAAGCGTGGGACAGTCCTGTTCCAACAAAAACGCCCGGACGAAGCCGGGCGTTTCAGGTCGCGAGGAGAAGCGATCAGGCGATGGTCTTGCCGAAGGCGACCGATGTGTCGCCCATGCGGTTGGAGAAGCCCCATTCATTGTCGTACCAGGACAGCACCGAAACGAAGTTGCCGTCCATGACCTTGGTCTGGTCGAGCGCCATGACCGAGGAGCGCGGATCGTGGTTGAAGTCGATCGAGACATTCGGATGATGGGTGACGCCGAGGATGCCCTTCAGCTTGCCGTCGGATGCGGCGATCACCGCCTCGTTGATTTCCTGCACGGTGGTCGAACGTTTGGCGATGAACTTGAAGTCGACGACCGAGACGTTGGGGGTCGGCACGCGGATCGAGATGCCGTCGAGCTTGCCCTTGAGGTCGGGCAGCACGAGGCCGATCGCCTTGGCCGCACCCGTCGAGGTCGGGATCTGCGACAGCGCCGCGGCGCGGGCGCGGTAGAGATCCTTGTGCATGGTGTCCAGCGTCGGCTGGTCGCCGGTGTAGGAGTGGATCGTCGTCATCATGCCCTTCTCGATGCCGACGGCTTCGTGCAGCACGGCTGCCAGCGGCGCCAGGCAGTTGGTGGTGCAGGACGCGTTGGAGATGACGATGTGGTCCTTGGTGAGCTTGTCGTGGTTGATGCCATAGACGACGGTGAGGTCGGCGCCTTCGGCCGGCGCCGAGACGATGACGCGCTTGGCGCCGGCGGTCAGGTGCGCGGCGGCCTTGTCGCGCGCGGTGAAGATGCCGGTGCATTCGAGCGCGATGTCGATGCCGAGTTGCTTCCACGGCAGCTGCGTCGGATCCTTGATCGCGGTGACCTTGAACGTCTCCTTGCCGACGGTGATCTTGTCGCCGGAGACCGTCACTTCATGCGGGAAGCGGCCATGGACGCTGTCGTAGCGCAACAGATGCGCATTGGTCTCGACCGGGCCGAGGTCGTTGACGGCGACGACGTCGATGTCCTTGCGGCCGGATTCATGGATGGCGCGCAGGATGTTGCGGCCGATGCGGCCGAATCCGTTGATGGCAACTCTGACGGTCATTTTTCTCTCCCTGAGAGCTGAAAGGCAGACGATTAGTCCGCAGCTTCATAGCGGCGGACGGGCAAAGAATCCAGCCATACACGGCTTGGATTTAAATCGATTAGGTTGGGCCAGCCCGCCAAACCGCTGCACGCGGAGCGGTGGGCTTCTCCTCAACCTTACTTCCCGTGCAGACGGGTTTCCGCCGCCTTTGCCGCGGCTTCGGCGGTGATGCCGAAATGCGGATAGAGCTGTTCGATCGAGCCCGAAGCGCCGAAGCCGGACATGCCGATGAAGATGCCGTCGACGCCGATGAGATGATCCCAGCCCTGGCGGATGCCGGCTTCGATCGCCATCTTTACCGGCGCATCGCCGATGGTCTTCCTGCGGTAGTCGTCGCTCTGCTTGTCGAACAGTTCGAAGCAGGGAACCGAGACGACGCGGGTCGGGTTACCGTGCTTCTCCAGCAATTCGCGGGCGCCAAGCGCGATCTCGACCTCGGAACCGGTGGCGAAGATCGTCACCGCCGCCTCGCCGCTGGCAGCGGCCAGTTCATAGGCTCCTTGACTGCTGAGGTTCTTGGGCGAGAATTCGGTGCGCACCGTCGGCAGGTTCTGGCGGGTCAGCGCCAACGTCGACGGCGTCTTTTCCGTCTCCAGGGCCAGCTGCCAGCATTCGGCGGTCTCGACCGCGTCGGCCGGGCGGAAGACGTTGTGGTTCGGAATGGCGCGCAGTGCTGCCAGATGCTCGACCGGCTGGTGGGTCGGGCCGTCTTCGCCGAGACCGATGGAATCATGGGTCATGACGAAAATCGAGCGGATGCCCATCAGGCAGGCTAGGCGCATCGACGGGCGGGCATAGTCGGAGAAGCACATGAAGGTGCCGCCATAGGCGATGAGGCCGCCATGCAGCGTCAAACCATTGATCGCGGCGGCCATGCCATGCTCGCGGATGCCGTAATGGACGTAGCGCTGGCCGTAGTCGTCCGGGGTGATATTCTTGGTCTGGCTGGTCTTGGTGTTGTTGGAACCGGTCAGGTCGGCCGAGCCGCCGATGGTTTCCGGCACGGCGCCGTTGATGACTTCCAGCGCCATCTCCGACGATTTGCGGGTGGCGACCTTCGGCTTGTCGGCCGACAGCTTCTTCTTGTAGTCGGCGATGACGGCATCGAAATTGGCTGGCAGCTTGCCGGCGATGCGGCGCTCGAACTCAGCCTTCAGCTCGGGCTCGGCCTTGGCGAGCCGGCCTTCCCATTCGGTGCGGGGCTTGGCGCCAGCCTTGCCGGCGGTGCGCCAGGCATCGAGGATGTCGGCCGGAATCTCGAAGGGAGGATAGTCCCAGCCGAAGAACTTCCGCGCGCCGGCAATTTCCTCGGCGCCGAGCGGCGAGCCGTGCGCCTTGTTGGTGCCGGCCTTGGTCGGCGCGCCGAAGCCGATCGTCGTCTTGCAGGCGATCATCGTCGGCTTGTCGGAGTGGCGGGCAGCCTCAATGGCATAGGCGATCGCTTCGGGGTCCTGGCCGTCAATGTGGCTGGCGTTCCAGCCGGAGGCCTGGAAGCGGGCGACCTGGTCGGTGTTGTCGGCAAGCGATACCGGACCGTCGATCGAGATGTTGTTGTTGTCCCAGAAGACGATCAGCTTGTTGAGCTTGAGGTGCCCGGCAAGCGCGATGGCTTCCTGGGAAACACCTTCCATCAGGCAGCCGTCGCCAGCCAGCACATAGGTGAAGTGGTCGACGAGGTCGTTGCCGAAGGCGGCGTTCATGATGCGCTCGCCGAGCGCGAAGCCGACCGAATTGGCAAGGCCCTGGCCGAGCGGCCCGGTCGTCGTCTCGATGCCCGTGGCATGGCCGTATTCGGGATGGCCCGCGGTCTTCGATCCCAACTGGCGGAAGTGCTTGATCTGGTCGAGGGTCATGTCCTCGTAGCCGGTCAAATGAAGCAGCGAATAGAGCAGCATCGAACCATGGCCGGCCGACAGGATGAAACGGTCGCGGTCGGGCCAATGGGGGTTCTTCGGATCATATTTCAGGAAGCGCGTGAACAGCACCGTGGCGATGTCGGCGCAGCCCATGGGCAGGCCGGGGTGGCCGGAGTTCGCCTTCTCGACGGCGTCCATGGAGAGAAAACGGATCGCATTGGCCATCCGGTCATGTTGTTCACGCGACGTCATGGTTCCTCCGGGGTGGGGGTTAGGGCGTTGGAAAAGCCCTTGGAAAAGGGTGCGCGACACATAGCAGGCGCGGCCCTTGAGTCAACAAATCGGTGCGTTTTTGCCGGCCTTGTGATGCCGTAACCCCGCTACATTAGCGTTAGCGGGGGACAGTCGCGAGAGCTTTATTGACGTCGCCTTCACACGGTGGGTAATGTTTCCGACATAACGCGTTCTGAACGTGAATGATTCGGTGATGGGCAGGGCGCAGGACGAAAGCCATGACCGGGGAAACGACGCTTAAGGAAGTTATCGCCAGGCTGGGTAGAGCCATCGAAGGGCTGGAAAACGCCGTGGCGGCCAAGCTCGAGAACGAGCGGGACTATTCGGAGGCCGAGGCCGAGGTGCAGCGCATGAACGCTGACCGCTCGCGGCTGGCGCAGGAACTCGACAATTCCGAAGCGCGCGCCGAACGGCTGGAGGATGCCAACAAGGAAGTCTCGCGCCGGCTGGTGACCGCCATGGAAACCATCCGCGCCGTGCTGGACAGATAGGGGCTGGCCCAATGGCACAAGTCACGGTTTCCATAGACGGCAAACAATATCGCATGGCCTGCGACGAGGGTCAGGAAGAGCACCTGATCGACCTCGCCGAGCGCTTCGACCGCTATGTCTCGCATCTGAAGGATTCGTTCGGCGAAATCGGCGACCAGCGGCTGACCGTGATGGCCGGCATCATGGTCATGGACGAGCTTTCCGAACTGCAAAAGCGCGTCAAGGGCATGGAGACTGAAGTGCTGACGCTGCGCAAGACGCGCGACGACGCGCTGACCAAGGCCGACAAGAACGACAGCGTGCTGACCGGCGCGCTTGGCGCGCTGGCCCAGCGCATGGAGGATCTGGCGACGACGCTGGCGACGAAGAGGCCTGAGCCCGGGCATTCTCAATAGAGCGGCCTGTCTCCTTCCAAGGTACATCGCCCCGGCACTTTAAACTTCGCGGCAGGAATTCCTTCTGCATTTGCCGAGAACGGACGAAAATTATTCGCCACCGACAGCGATGCCGGCGGCAACTGGCGTTTGAAGGATGGCGCCAGAGTGGTAGAAAGGCGGAGCGGCGCCCGTGATCGGGGCCAGCAGCAATTTAGGGGTAGGGAAACGCCATGAGTCTTCGTATCAACGACATCGCACCGGATTTCACCGCCGAGACCACGCACGGGCCGGTCAGCTTCCATGAATGGATCGGCGACGGCTGGGCGGTGCTTTTCAGCCATCCGAAGAACTTTACACCGGTCTGCACCACGGAGCTTGGCATGATGGCCGGGCTGGAAGGCGAGTTCAAGAAACGCAACGTCAAGATCATCGGCATTTCCGTCGATCCGGTCGCGAACCACGCCAAATGGCAGGAAGACATCAAGACGGCGACCGGCCATTTGGTGCAGTATCCGCTGATCGGCGACAAGGATCTCAAGGTCGCCAAGCTCTACGACATGCTGCCGGCGGGTGCCGGCGAGACCTCGGAAGGCCGCACGCCCGCCGACAACGCGACGGTGCGTTCGGTCTACGTCATCGGTCCCGACAAGAAGATCAAGCTGGTCCTCACCTATCCGATGACGACCGGCCGCAACTTCGATGAAATATTGCGCGCCATCGATTCCATGCAATTGACCGCCAAGCACCAGGTGGCGACACCGGCGAACTGGAAGCAGGGCGAGGATGTCATCATCACCGCCGCCGTTTCGAATGAGGACGCCATCAAACGTTTCGGCGCTTACGAGACGATCCTGCCCTATCTCAGGAAGACCAAGCAGCCTTCAAGCTGATAAGGCGCTTCGGAACAGTTTTTGGCTTTCTCGCTCTTGCGAGCCAAGTTGTGCTTGACTGGCCCACCCGAGTGGAGAACCATGCTCCTCTCGGGTGCCGGCAGAGAAAATCATTCCTGCCGGGCGTTGGTTTGAGGAAGCCGAAATTGGACGTAGCTTTGGCCAGGCCACAGGTCAGCGGCTTCTATGACGAGCCGACGGGAGCCATCCAATATGTCGTCGCCGACCCGACGACGAAGCGATGCGCCATCATCGACCCGATCCTCGATTTCGACGAGAAGTCCGGGGCAACCGGCACGAAGAGCGCCGACGCCTTGCTCGACTTCGTCAGGGAGCAGGGGCTGGGCGTCGAATGGATCCTCGACACCCATCCGCATGCCGACCATTTCTCGGCGGCGCACTATCTCAAACAGAAGACCGGAGCGCCAACGGCGATCGGCGACAGGATCGTCGACGTCCAGGCATTGTGGAAGGCGATCTACAACTGGCCGGATTTTCCCGCCGACGGTTCGCAATGGGACAGGCTGTTTGCCGATGGTGAGACCTTCCGGATCGGAACCCTTCCCGTCAGGGTGCTGTTCTCGCCTGGCCACACACTGGCCTCGATCACCTATGTGATCGGCGATGCCGCCTTTATCCACGACACGCTGTTCATGCCGGACAGCGGCTCGGCGAGAGCCGACTTTCCCGGCGGCAGCGCCGCGCGGCTGTGGCGCTCGATCCAGGATATTCTGGCGCTGCCGGACGATACGCGCCTGTTCGTCGGCCATGACTACCAGGCCGATGGCCGCGAAGCACGATGGGAAAGCACGGTCGCGGAACAGAAAGCCGCCAACATCCATATTGCTGCCTGTCGGACGGAAGCCGATTTCGTCGCCTTGCGTGAGGCGCGCGACAAGACACTGCCGATGCCCCGGCTGATCCTGCACGCATTGCAGGTCAACATGAACGGCGGCCGGTTACCGGAACCGGAAGCCAATGGCCGGCGGTATCTGAAGTTTCCGCTGGACGGGCTGAGGTGACAAAAAAAGCGGCGCCAGTTTCCTGACGCCGCCTTTCTGTTTCATTGCCGATGCCGGCTTAAGCCGCCGGCTGCGCCTCGATGGTGCGCAGGGCCTGCATCTGGCGCTTGGCCGCAGCCTTGACCGCGTCCTGCACCTTCTCGAAGGCGCGCACCTCGATCTGGCGCACGCGCTCGCGGCTGATGTCGAACTCGGCCGACAGTTCCTCAAGCGTCAGCGGCTCCTCGGCGAGGCGACGCGCCTCGAAGATGCGCCGCTCACGATCGTTGAGCACGGCAAGAGCGCCGGACAGCATGCCGCGCCGGTTTTCCAGCTCGTCCTGCTCGATCAGCATCTCTTCCTGGCTTTCGTGGTCGTCGACCAGCCAGTCCTGCCATTCGCCCGATTCACCTTCGCTCGCCCGGATCGGGGCGTTGAGCGAGGCGTCGCCGGACAGGCGGCGGTTCATCGACACGACTTCGGCTTCCGAGACGTTCAGCCTTGTGGCGATCTCGGTGATCTGGTCGGGCTTCAAATCGCCGTCGTCGAGCGCCTGGATCTTGCCCTTCACCTTGCGCAGGTTGAAGAACAGACGCTTCTGGTTGGCGGTCGTTCCCATCTTGACCAGGCTCCACGAGCGCAGGATGTATTCCTGGATCGAGGCCTTGATCCACCACATGGCGTAGGTGGCGAGGCGGAAGCCACGCTCGGGTTCGAATTTCTTGACGGCCTGCATCAGGCCGACATTGCCTTCCGAGATCACCTCGCCGATCGGCAGGCCGTAGCCGCGATAGCCCATGGCGATCTTGGCGACGAGCCGAAGGTGGCTGGTGACGAGCTTGTGCGCAGCCGTGGTGTCCTCATGCTCGGCATAACGCTTGGCGAGCATGTACTCTTCCTGCGGCTGAAGCATCGGAAAGCGGCGGATTTCTTCCAGGTAGCGGCTGAGGCCGCCTTCGCCGGAAACGATACTGGGTAGTGACTGGGCCATGATAGCGCCCCCTCTCTATTGGAGTGATGCCCCCGAAACGCGGCGGGCATGTGACGCGAGCACCAAAAGGCTCGCTCGCGACAACCGGTATATATAGGAACAAAACCAGAAAAGACAGCATTTGTTCAACACGAAACAGTGTGTCACGCCAAAGTGAACAACGCCAGTCAGGTTTCTAGCTTGAGGCTTGTTGAGGTCAGGTCCAGAGCTTGCGGAAGCCGCCGACGAGTTCCTCCATGTCCCGCGGCATCGGCGCCTCGAACCTCATCGTTAAATGGGTGGTCGGGTGGCGGAATTCAAGAAGGCGGGCATGCAAAGCCTGTCGTGAAAATGCCTTCACCCGCCCCTTGAGCGGCTCGGGCAGCCGGTTTGCCTTGGTGCGGAAGGCCTGGCCGTAATCGGGATCGCCGACGACGGGATGGCCGATATGGGCCATGTGGACGCGGATCTGGTGGGTGCGGCCGGTCTCCAGCCGGCATTCGACCAGGCTTGCCGTGGCAAATTCCCGCTGCTGTTCGCCAAAGCGCTCGACCACGGTGAAATGGGTGATGGCGTGGCGGGCGTCGTCACGGCCTTGCGGCACCACGGCGCGGCGCACGCGGTCGGCGGCGCGGCCAAGTGGTGCGTCGATCGTTCCGGTCGGCCTTGGCGGTATGCCCCAGACCAGCGCCAGATAGGCGCGTTTGAGATCGCCGGTCAGGCCGTGGTCGGCAAACGCCTCCGACAGGGCCTTGTGGGCGCGATCGGTCTTGGCCACCACCATGACGCCGCTGGTTTCCTTGTCGAGGCGATGGACGATGCCCGGTCGACGCACGCCGCCGATGCCGGAAAGACTGTCGCCGCAATGGTGGATCAGCGCGTTGACCAGCGTGCCGGTCCAGTTGCCGGCGCCCGGATGCACGACCAGCCCCGCCGGCTTGTTGATGACGATCAGTTCGCTGTCTTCATAAAGGACGTCCAGTGCGATCGCCTCGCCTTGCGGCTCGGCCGGCTCCGGCTCCGGCATGTCGACCAAAACGCGGTCGCCGGCGGCCAGCTTGCGCTTGGCCTCGTCGACCGGCTTGCCGCCGATGCTGACCGCGCCTTGCCTTATCAGCATCTGCACGCGGCTGCGCGACATGTCCGGACCGAGCTTGCCCGCCAGCCACTGGTCGAGGCGCTGGCCGGCCGCGTCGGGGCCGGCCTCCAGCAGCGTCGATCCGCCCGTGAATTGGTCCTCTATCAATTCTGGAACCTGTTCGTTATGAGCGCTCATCGAAAATTGTTCCGGAATTCTTGCATGGCCAGGCCGCTCGCCGAGGAAGAAGAAGAAAAGCCGCTCGACCCCGAAGTCGAAAGCGTGCGGAGGAAACTCGTGCGCTTCATGGCCATCAATCTCGGCCTGCTCTTTCTCGCCCTTATGGTGGTGATCGCAGCGCTTGTCTACAAAGCGCGCAATGCACCGCCCGCCAGCCCGCTGCCGGCGGGCGACATCCAGGTGCCGGCAGGCGAGCCGCTGACCGGCGACATCGTGCTGCCGGTCGGCGCCAAGATCGTCAGCCAGTCGCTCTCCGGCAATCGCGTCTCCATCGATGCAGAGCTTGCCGATGGCAGCCGCGCAATCTTTGTCTACGACATTGCTGAGCGCCGCATCATCGGGCGCTTCGCAATCCGCAACAGATGACTTCGCCGCAATGAAGTTGGGCGCGCAACAATGACAGGCTTTGCTGAACGTCGCCGCGTCGCGACAGTCGCGCTCGTGGTTCGAGACTATGACGAGGCGATATCCTGGTACGTTGGCAAGCTTGGCTTTGCCCTCACCGATGACGTCGATCTCGGCGGCGGCAAGCGCTGGGTCACGGTCGCGCCGGCGAACGGCCAGGGCGCGCGGCTGCTGTTGGCCGAGGCGGCGGACGAGACGCAGGCGAGCCGCATCGGCAACCAGACCGGCGGCCGTGTCTCCCTGTTCCTCGAGACCGACGATTTTGCTCGCGACCACGCGACGATGCTGGAAAAGGGCGTCGAATTCCGCGAGGCGCCGCGCGTCGAGCCCTATGGCACAGTGGCGGTTTTCGCCGATCTCCACGGCAATCTGTGGGACCTGATCCAGCCAAAACGATAGGCTCGCCGGCCCGAGTGTCGCAAGCCCAGTTGCTTTTTCCCAGCCGTCAGCCTATATCGCCGGTTCTTGAACGCGCCCATCGTCTAGCGGTCAGGACACCGCCCTCTCACGGCGGGAACAGGGGTTCGATTCCCCTTGGGCGTACCAAATTCCCGGAATCGACTCCAGCAATTTCAATAACTTACACAAGGCTGCCGGCCGACACGTCAAATTTGTGGAACTTTTGGGAAATACACGTGGGTGGACAGTGATTCTACGCTGCGCCAAATTTGACGTTTCAATTCACCTCGATATTTTCAGTCCCAAGAGCGCGGCAATGAGACACACTCCGGGGTCCGTACATTGATCCCCACTAAGAACCGGGCAGCGCCAGTGCTGCGGTCGCCAGCAAAAGGAGAGTCCTATGGCGACTGATTTGAATACCGAAATGCAGGGGCAGTCGATCAAAGAAGAAATCTATTCCATGCTTTGGGAAGACGTCCACGCCATGTACCAATTTTCAGACGAGTTGAACGAGTACGCCGACTACGAAATCCCCGGTGAGATTGAAGGAGAGGTGTCTTACGTGATCCCCTCTGGTCCGGAGACGCTTCGGGAGTTCCTTCTCGCATACCTTCACTGAGAATCCGCAGAGCCATGCGCGCCGCCCCAAGTATGTGGGCGGCGCAGGGTTGCAACGCAGAAAGGGGGAAGCAGATGCTTGATCGCGTTCTACTGGATGACGAACATTTCCGCGTCTCAATCGGTTTGCTGGGAGGCGTCACGGTGCTGGTGAAGCAACGAAATCTGTCTAAGAAGGTGACATCGGAACACGCCACGCATTTGAAGCAGACCATTGACGAGCTTCAAAGGAGAGGAGTTCCGATCCAGCCCGGATCACCGATACTGCAGGAGCTGTTGAGCGATTTTGCAGAAGCCATTTTTGCACCGCAAGGCGGTGGTTACTGGTCCACTGCTTTTGGAAAGAATCCAGCTGCTAGGGCAGAGGAACTAATCGAAGAAAATACCTAGTCTGCTGTTATATGAGCGATGCATATCTTTATCGATGAGTCTGGCACATTCTCCAATCCGACAAAGCTGCCAACCAGCGTGTCGGCGGTCGGTGCACTCATTATTCCCGACCGGAAGATGCCTTACTTCACCAAGCTGTATGATCGCATTCGGCGCGACTTCCCCACCGAGAAGGGTGAGGTCAAAGGTAAAAAGCTAAGCGAGGAACAAGTAGCGGCGGTCGTCGGCCTACTGCGCAGATCGGGTGCGCTGTTCGAGTCCATTGTAGTAGATTTGGGTTTGCATACAGATGAGGCGCTCGCTTACCACAAGGCTCGCCAAGAGGATGCGATCACCAAATTCCTGACACCAGACCATAACGAGGAGATTACCAAGTTTGTGTGGAACCTCCGTCGCACGCTGGAGGGCACGTCGGTCCAGCTTTACGTGCAATCTGTCGCAATGTCTGAGCTCGTCTACGATGTCCTGAATCATTGCCAGACGTATTTCGCCTTTCGATATCCCAAAGAGCTTGGAGCGTACCATTGGACACTCGATGCTAAAGAACCCTTGGGCGAAACCAAGTGGGAGCAATGGTGGCGGACAACTATCCTTCCAATGCTTGAATCACACTCCATGAGATCCCCGATAATGGCGGTCAAAGGTGGTGACTACAGCGCGCTGAACAAATTCAAAGTTGAAGTCAGCCAATATAAAAAGCAGTTCATGACGCCCAGTGACTCTGCGCAGTCGTTTGATCTAAAGCCGGTAATGACCCAGAATTTCCGATACTCCTCAGAGCCGGAGTATGGGCTTGAAGCAATCGATATTTTGACCAACGCTGTGCGGCGTTCTCTCGCGGGCAATTTCCAACGAACGGGATGGCAGGCAATTCCTTCGATCATGATTCACAGGAAGAAACACTGTCTGAAACTGATTGCGCTCACCGCCGACGATCTAGACGTTGCGGGTCTGCCGTATCGTCATGTCATCAAGGATTTCAAGCGAGGAGGTCGAGTAATGCTCCCTGACCTCGGCTAATGCATCGTTCCGAGCGCCACTACCGCGAGAAGATACGACAGGGCGATCATCATGTAGGCAATCTGGAGGGAAGTCATCTGGAGCGAATCCTTTGTTGAAGATGACTCCCAAATACTCTCCCTAACGACTCGCTGACGACACCTTTTTTGGAATTGTGGACGAAACAAACCTTCGTGCCCACTGTTCACAGCTTTCGAGTATAATCCACAGGAGAGCATTCCCACGAAGCGAATTCGTTTGACGTCGCGCGGCGACTCCTGATTCGCGCGAACCAACGTTACCGCCGCTCCTTAAGTCCTGACAGGAGCGCACTAAAGTGACAGGGCGATGGGGCGGTACGCTTCTCGCGCCACGCCGCGCCGCCTTCGCTTGTCAACAACTCGTCCACAACCGCATCGACTGAGTGCAGGCCGTCGATCACTGGTCACCCTACAGCCACGCTAGGCCTCCATGACGGCCTTGAATTTCTTGGCAACGTCGATTGACCCTGCTTTCTTGGGGTGGAGTTCGTCCGTCCAGCGTCCTTTTACCGTACCGCGGACATCAACCACAGTTATGTGCCTGACTCGCTGCAGCGTGAGATGGAACGCATCGACCAGGTGTTTCATAATCTTATCAATGAGTATCTTGTCGGTCCTGAGATTGTAACCCTTTTGGATCAACGGTTTCCCAAGCCAAATGCCGTCGGGGCGAGGTGTGGGATAGTCGTATGTGTTGACGAGCATCTTGGTCCGTTTTGCGCCGGAGATGGAACGGACGTCATCGGCGATTTCTTGATAGCCGGAGCGCAACGTTTCGAGGCTCATTTGCAGCCACGGCATGTTGAGATGGCTTGTCGGATCGATTCCGTCTCCTTCCTCGCGCCACCGGAGCAGGTTCCGCAGCGCGCCGCCCCCAAGAAAATCGTTTCCGCCTGCCGACATGATGAAATAGTCGAACGACTCCGAAGCTACATTCTGCCGGTAGTCTTTCTCGACGCGAATCTGTTGGAACGTATCACCGGGATAGGCCGTGCCGGTTGCGTAGTAGCGGGGATCAGCTTCGATAATATCGAAAAATGTCTGGCTGTAACCGGCAATAGCCGACAACGGCCACAAGATGTTAACCCACGAATCGCCGTCGGAAGTGACTCTGATTTCACCGGCCTTTGCCGACTTCTCGGGAGCCGCGCGCCGCCGCCTCTCCAGAGGAGTGCGATAGACTTTTGGTCGCGTAACGAGGCGCCCCCGACTATCATAAACATCGTAGACCAGCGCGACAGCCGCATTGGGTTTTGGAAAGAGGGAACCTGTCTGTCTATTTGCGGTACTTGCAGGCTTCGTTTGAGATTTCGATCGTGACTTCGATGCTGAGTTTGCCATGCCCACCTCCCAAACAACAATTGAAGGCTATACGTTACACTGGCGGTAGTCCGTCACACCAGCGGCAACATAGACTGATACATTTCTTGTGTTCGCTAGAGAGCGACGGCCCATATTTCTCGATTCTGGCAAGGGTTTCGTCCCTCAAAGCGATCGCGGCCGACTTCATCGCTTCTGGCGCAAGACTGCGGATTGAATTAGCATCACATGATCAAAGCCTCCGGTCGCAACCCAAGAAAGGTGTGCGGAACACGAGGCGCAGGGGAACATCTCTGGCTGCGCATATCCAACATGCCAATCGGCGCGGCGGATTCGGACACGCCCGGCACAAAGGCGAAAATCCTCGGAGGAGAGGGCCAAATGCAAAAACTGCAATCGCAGGGCGTCCATCACATCACGCTGGTCGGCGCCAGGCGTCAGACGTCGATCGATTTCTGGGAGGGCGTGCTCGGCATGCCTTTTGTCTTCGAGCAGCCCAATCTCGACAGGGCCAGCGAGAGCCATCTCTATTTCGATCCTGGCGACGGAAGGCTGATCACCATCTTCACCGACGAGAGCCGTGCGCCAGTGGCGCGGCGCACGCCGACCGACACGGGCTGCGTTCATCACATCGCCTTCGCCGTGTCGCGCGTCACCTTCCTGCAGGCGGTCGCCCGGCTCGACGAGCGCGCCATCAAGCATAGCGGCGTCAAGGATCGTGGCTTCATGGATTCGATCTATTTCGAGGATCCGCTCGGCCTGCTGATCGAGCTCGCCTCCTACCGCTTCGAGCCGCCGGCGGGTTTTACTCATGCCGACGTGCTGATGGAGGCGCACAAGGTGCGTGTCGCGCGCGGCGATTACAACATCGCCGAAGTGCATCTCGCCGACGCTATCCAGGCACTGGTCGAGCGCTCGCGCGCGACCTTGTCGGAGGACCGGGCGCCGAAAAATCCATACTGACGACAACCAACCGAGGGAGGACCACAATGGCAAAGACCACAACAAAGAGTGCGAAGAAGCCGGCTGCCAAGGCGGCCACGAAATCAGCGGCCAAGGCCGCGACAAAGCCTGCGGCCAAGATGGCAAAAGCCAAGCCGGCAATGAAAGCCGCCGCAAAACCTGCAGCCAAGGCATCGGCCAAGAAGTCGGCGCCGAAGGCCAAACCGGCGAAGGCCGGGAAAGGCGGGCTGAAGCTCAGCATGCTGAAGCCGAGCGTCAACAATATGAGCGTGCGGGTGTTCGCGCGCGCGGCCGGGCTCGACCATTTCGAGACCGACGTATGGGGCATTACGCGCTCGCCCGAATATATGGGGCAAAACCCGGCGCATCTGACGCCGATGATCGAGGACAAAGGCCTGCCGAGGGGCGTCCTGTGGGAGAGCTGCGCCATCATGCAGTATCTCGCCAACAAGCACGGGCTGGAGAAATTCTATCCCAAGGCGCCGGCCAAGCGGGCGATGATCGACAGCGCCATGTTTTATCTCATCGGCACGCTCTATCCCTATGTGGCGCGCGCCACCTATCCCGCGCTGAACTTCCCGCAATATGCCGGCGAGGTCGGGCACAGCGACGCCCATCCCGACAGGAAGTCGGAGGCGCAGAAAGCCGCCGCGGCCGCGATTGCCGAGCCGCTGGAGGTCTTTCACTCCTTCTTCAGGAACGGCAAGCCGTTCATCGGCGGCAAGAAGCCGTCGATCGCCGACATTCGGCTCGCGGCGACGCTCGAATTCCTGGCCGTCATCGACTACGCGTTGCCCGCATGGGCGAAGGAGTATATGGCGGCGATGGAGAAGAAGCTTGGCAAGGCCTATGCGGAACCGGCTGGCGACGTGCGCGGCTATATCGCCTATGTGAAGTCGCAGGCCACGGCCTGAGTTGCATAGCTGGACGGCTTGAGATCAGGGGCTTGGTTTCTTAGCAAGCCGCTGACACCTTTTCTGTTGCAGAGCATCCAGTCGAACCCTCCGCCTGGCATCGCACCGCCAGCAGGTCGGCGTCGTTCATTCGGCTGATGGCAAGTGCGCGGCATAGGTTAAGGTTTCGTTTACCAATACTGCTGTCTACTGGTGAGCAGTTCACCTCATGCCTGCGACCGCGGATGTACCGGCGCGGATGTCGAGGAGGAAAAAAGGTCGGCCAAGCGCCGGCCTTTTTGTTTTCAGCTTTGTTTCATCGCCGGCAATGTCTTCACCTGCAATTGGGCAGATGCGCGAACCCGTTCAACACGTCTCAATGGTGACTGCGTCTCGCCTCGACATGCCGCGCCAGTTCCGGCGTCTCGAAGACATAATCGCTCCAGGCCGATTCCGGAATCTGGCCGGCCAGATAGCATTCGAGCAGCAGACCTTCCTCAGGGTTGAGAGGCCGCGGTGCGCGCTCATGGTCCAGCCCCAGCGAGTGGAACAGATTCTTGGTAAGGTCCGAGACAGTGAAATGGATCGACATCTTGCGTCTCCTTTGCCGCATCAACGTCGGAGTCAGGGCAAAGGTTTCAGCGCAACCGCCGGTAACGCCGGATTGACCAGGGAAGCTGCCGGCCGGGTTTAACGGCCGCGCCGGCGTCGACGTCATGAATTTGGCGTGCGGTTCCGTTGTAGCGCCAGCATGCGGGAATTGGAAATGAAAAATTGATATGCAGTGCGATGCATCTCCCTGCCAACAAGTAAAAATACATCGCTTTCATCACAGATATTACGATTAACTTTCATATAATCGGACTTTATCAGAAATATCGATGCAGACGTCAGCTTCTGAGATCCATATTCCGATGAGTTCGGACTGATTTCCCTAGGGTGTTTTCGAAAGTCTAGTAATTTTCTTGCTGCCGTGATCGAGGTCGAGCCAAATTCCGGTTTCGCCGCACCGGGGTTGCTGCCGCTGCTTTCGTCTCAATCTTGAAACAAAAGTGTAATATCGATTTTACGAGAGAAGCTGTAATAGATTAGAGTTGGAATCTCTTGAAATCGCGAATGTACATGAATTAGGAAGATCTTATTTAGTTAAATCTCATTCGAGATCAGCAAGAAAAGCGAATCCGGACTCTCGGCGGCAACAAGGCAAGGGTCACTCCAATGACACGCTTCTGGTCTAACGCTACGCTGGTGCTGGTGTTGGCAACGACATCTGCGCTCGGCGTCTCCTCTTCATATGCGGATACTTGCAGCGCGCTCAGGAGCCAAATGGTCTCGGCCGGCCGCGGCGCCGGGTCGAGCCCGCAGGTCGCCCAGTTGCGGCGGCAGCTTGTCGCAATCCAAAGGCTGGAGAAGCAGCGCCGATGTTCGGCGAAAAGCTCGATGGTCGGGTTCTTCTTCAACCCCTGCGCCGATCTCGTCCGGAGCAAGGCGCAGGTGCAGCGCCAGATCGCGAGCGCGTCGAATGCGGGCAGGGATACATCCGGCCTGAGGGCGCGGTTCGTTGCCTTGGGCTGCGCGTCCTCACCAAAGACCCAGGAACGGCAGAAAGCGCAGCCGCAGCAACGCTCGGCACCCAAAACCGGATCCGACGGCATGACGTACGCCGGCAGCCCGATGCTGTTCTGCGTGCGCCTTTCGGACGGATATTTCTTCCCCGCGCCAAAATCACAATTCGCCAAAAAGGACGATCTGAAAGAGACAGTCGATCAGTGCCGTTACATTTGCGACGATGTCGGCGTCGACCTCTACACGCTGAGCGATGCCAGCCGCGAGACCGAAGAGATGGTCGCGCTGGAAACGAAACAACCCTATGTGGAGCTTCCGGCCGCTTTCAAATATCGCGACGATGCGAATTTCAAGGCGTGTGACGTCAAGCGTTACAACCAGCGGGTCGCCGAACTCAGGGCACGGACGGTAACGCCCGCCAACATGGCCAACGCCATCATTCCCCTGCCGACGGCAAAGCCGGATCTTGGCACTGTTGCGCAGATTCCCGCATCCAGTGCCCCCGATGACAAGGTCTCGGAGGCCAAGGGCGCCGCCCAGCATCAGTCGATCGAAAAAGTGGACGGCACACGACCGGTAAGGGTGGTCGGGCCGGCTTTCTTTCCCGAAGATTGATCTTTTCGCTGAATTGAGGGCCTAGAATTGACGGCCAAGACTGGCAGAACCCCAGTATCCGGTCG
This sequence comes from Mesorhizobium sp. WSM4871, assembly GCF_055811295.1. NCBI lineage: Bacteria > Pseudomonadati > Pseudomonadota > Alphaproteobacteria > Hyphomicrobiales > Phyllobacteriaceae > Mesorhizobium > Mesorhizobium sp. WSM4871. Next base: position 30,397 of record NZ_JBVVPU010000016.1, read on the forward strand.
GTCGCCTTTTCGGCTGCACCCGGCTGTTGACCCGGTTGCTGCCTGGAACGCATTGGCCGGCCGCCGCGTTACCTCCCAAGCAAATCGGGGAGCAGTGGCTATGGTCACATTCAGGGAAATGAAGGTACAGGAGATCGTCGAAGACGAAGCGCTGACCACCGAAGAGAAAATCGCCAAACTTAGAGAGATCGAATCCGAAGCGCGGGGCTTGCAGCGCGCGGCTTCGGAAAGCCCGATGGGCGACGACGATGGCTGGCAGGACGAACTGCGCCAAGTCCGTATTGCACTGGACAAGCTCGGGGCTAAGGAACCCAGGAAGGGCGCTGCGTCGTTGTAGCGCCGCCGTACCGGCGTCGCGGTTGAACGCGCGGCAGATATGGCGTTATTCGCAGACCATACGCACGCGCTTGCCCGGCTCGCTGACATTCCTGCAGGCGAGCGGCTCTGCCGGCCCGGTCGACAGGATGGACGGATTGCCGGGCGCTCTCGTCACGCGCCTCGCGGGCGTTGCGGGGGTGCTGCGGCGGGCCAGCGACTGTCTTGGCATTTGCGGCGCCACTGGAAAGACGTCGCTTTCCAGTGGCAACGGATCGGCTTGCACATGCGGCGGGGGTCTGTCCCAAACGCGCCGGACATCGAGTGGCCTGGGAATGACCACGGTGCCGTCGTAACTGCGCGCGCAACCGCCCCCGAACAACAGCATCGGGCACAGGAAGAGTGGCAAGATCCGTCCCAACATCAGTAACATCCTTGCAGGATTTATAGCGCGGCTTCGGCGGTGGCGACAACAGGCAGATCAGCGCAGGCTAATGCTGGCCGGCGATCCTTTAAGGTTAGCGCAACGTTAATGCTTCTCAGGCACATTCCGCCGACGGGCCGTGGGGGAAGGTTCGGCCTCGATCTTCGGGTTGGAACAGCATGGCGCAAGTGGAGGGACCAGTACGCGGCAAACGCAAGCCTCGCAAGACGGCGACGCGTGGCAACAGTGCGCCTTCGTCGGACAAGAATAGGGATTCGGCGAAAGCGCTTCGCGAACTGGTCGAGGCCGACTGGATCTGGGAGACTGACGCCGAGCTGCGCTTTTCCTGGCTTTCAGAAAGCTTTCAGACGGCCACCGGCATCGATCCGGCGAGCGTTCTCGGCCGCTTCTGCTTCAACTTCCTCGAACAGGTCCTGGTCGGCAACCGAAATGCAGCGAACCACCTGGAGGATTTGCGGGCACATCGGCCGTTTCGTGATTTCGTCTTTGAGCTGAAGCGTGGCCGTGCGGATTGCCGTTGGGTTTGCATCAGCGCCTTTCCACGTTTCGACAGCGAGAAGAAATTTACCGGCTATCGCGGCATAGGCCGCAATGCCACGGCGCTCGCCGCCGCGTTTGAGGAGCTGAGGCGGACGCGAGAGCAAAGCACTGCGTCGACGGACGGCGAGACCGGACAGATCCTGTCCGACGTGGCGCGCACGGTAGCCACCGTGCTCATGGATGACGGACCCTATACGCTCGCCCCCAGGCAAGCTCATCCGGGGGGCTCCGGAACGTCCGAAAGCGAGGTGGTGGCCGAACCCTTTGCCACCCTTCGCATCATGGTCGATTCGATGCCGATCGGCATTGTCCTCCTCGATGCTGAACTGCGCGTGGAAATGATCAACCGGGCTTTTTACGAACTCTGGAAGGTCGATCCCCGGCGCGCCGGTGTCGGGAGTTCGTTTCGCGATGTCATGGAGGCCAGCCGGAATGTCGATCCCAATGGTTCCGATGAAGAGGCCTGGCAGAAGCACATCGCCGGGCGCGAGACGGAAATCAGGGCGGGCATGGCGGGATCGCGGCAATTGCCGCGCAATGACGGCCGGACGCTGGTCTCTTCGATAGCGTCGCTTGCCGACGGCAGGCGGCTGATTTCCTATGTCGACGTCACCGACATCAAGCACCGCGAGGCCGAACTTGCCGAGGCGCTGGAAAAGTCCCGGCTGGCCGAGGCGGTGATCAACAACGTCAAGGACCCGATCTTCGTCAAGGACGACAATCTGCGCTTCGTCTTCGTCAACGAGGCGTTCGCCGCGCTGTACGGACAGCGCCCGCCAGCCATGCTCGGCAGGCGAGGGGCCGACTTCGCCAAGCCGGATGCCGCCGCTGGCTTTGAAGAAAGCGAAAAACAGGTCCTGGCGAGCGGCCAGATCTACGAGGTGACGGAAGACTTCGCCTCTTCCGGCATGCGCAGATCCCGCATCGTCAGGAAGAACCGCGTCTCGATGACGAGCGGCCGCAACTATGTTGCAGGCTTCATCTTCGACATTTCCGACATGAAGCGGCGCGAGACCGAGGCCGAAGACGCGCGCAGGCAACTCGCAACGGTGCTGGATTCGCTGCCGGCCGCCGTCATCATCTATGACCGAGACGACAAGTTCGTCTTTGCCAACCGCGCGCTGCGGGACACGCTGCCTCTGCTGAAGCCCGCCTGGCAGCCCGGCTGCACCTTCCGCGAGGCGCTGGCGCTCGGTCATTCGACGGGCTATTTCCGCCTCAGCGGCGATCCCGACCTCGACAAGCTCTATGACAGCGATCCGGACAGCTGGCTCGATGGAATGCTGGCACGTTACCATCTGCCCAGCGCGTCCTTTGAACGCCTCAATCCCGACGGCCGCTGGTTTCAGGTCCTCGACATGCGGACCGATGACGGCACGTTTATCGGCCTGCGCGTCGACATCTCCGAGATCAAGAACCGCGAAAAGGCGCTGCATGACAGCATGCGCCAGATCGAGCTGTTCCGGCACGTGCTGGACGAACTGCCGGTCGCTGCGTTCATCAAGGCCGAGGATCTGAGGATCGAGTTCGTCAACAAGGCGTGGTGCGCCATGACCGGCATTCCCAAGGAGGATGTCATCGGTCGAACCGACTCCCAGCTTTTCGGAGCCGCGGATGCCGAAAACTACAATCGCGACGATACCGAGGTGGCCGTCACCGGCAGTTTCAAGGAGATCGAAGAGCCTGTCGCCCATCGCGACGGGTCGGTAAGGCAGATGATGACGCGCAAGAACCGTCTGGTGGCATTGGACGGGTCAGTGCATGTGGTCGGCTCCAGCACCGATATCACCGACGTCAAGGCGCGGGAACGAGCGCTGGAACAAAGCATGCGCGAGAATGAGGTGTTCCGCAGCCTCATCGACGATGTGCCGGTGTCGATCTACGCCAAGCGCTCCGACCTCAGGCTGTTCTACGTCAACAAGCGCTGGTGCGATCTCACCGGCTTCGGGATGGAAGAGGCGATCGGCAAGACCGACGTCGAGATTTTCGGGGCGGACGGCGAAGCCTTCGCAAAAGTCGATCTCGCGGTGCTGCGCAGCGGCGAGACCCAGGAGATCGAGGAGACCGTCACCATGGCCGACGGCCAGCTCCGCCAGCGGTTGGCGCGCAAGGGCGCGCTGATCGCGTCGGACGGCTCGCTCTACCTGATTGGCTCGACCATCGACATCACCGAGCAGAAGCAGCGCGAGGCCGAACTGCGAGAGGCAAGGCAACGGGCGGTGCTCGCCGACCGCGCCAAGTCGGAATTCCTGGCCAATATGAGCCACGAGATCCGCACGCCGATGAATGGTGTGCTCGGCATGGCCGAATTGCTGGCCAAATCCAATCTCGACCCGAAGCAGAGGGTCTTCACCGACATCATCGTGAAATCGGGGAACGCGCTGCTCACCATCATCAACGACATCCTGGATTTCTCCAAGATCGATGCCGGCCAGCTCGTGCTCGACCCGGCGCCCTTCAACCTTCGCGAGGCGATCGAGGACGTTGCCACGCTTGTGTCTGCACGCGCCAAGGAGAAGGATCTCGAGCTCATCGTGCGCGTCGAGCCCGGCCTTGAGAGCCTGTACGTCGGCGATGCCGGCCGCATCAGGCAGATCGTCACCAACCTGGTCGGCAATGCGGTGAAGTTCACCGACGAAGGCCATGTGCTGGTCGATGTCACCGGCGAAAGGGCGACAGCGGGAACCAGGCTCACCATCTCGGTGACCGATACGGGCATTGGCATTCCGACGGAAAAGCTGAAGGTCGTCTTCGAGAAATTCAGCCAGGTCGATACCTCGTCGACAAGACGGCATGAAGGCACCGGGCTCGGACTCGCCATCACTTCGCGGCTCGTCGACCTCATGGGAGGCGAAATCGGCGTCGATAGCACCGAGGGCAAGGGCTCCACCTTCTGGTTCAAGGTGACATTGCCGGTCGCCGAGAACCAGGCCAGGCAGCGTATTATGCCGGTGGATGTGACCGGCGCGCGGGTGCTGATCATCGACGACAATGCCGTCAACCGGTCGATCCTGACAGAACAGATGATTTCATGGGGTTTCGATTCGTGTGCGGCGGAAAGCGGCGACCTGGGACTTGACGTGCTCGTCACTGCCGCCGCCTATGGCGTGCCGGTCGACTGCGTCGTGCTCGACTATCAGATGCCGGAGATGAATGGCGCCGAAGTGGCCCGGATCATGCGCAATACCGCCGGCCTCGCCGAGACGCCGATCGTCATGCTGACATCCGTCGACCAGTCGCTGGCCAACACCAGCTTTCATGATGTCGGCATCGACGCCCAACTCGTCAAGCCCGCGCGCAGCTCGGTGCTGCTGGAAACGCTGGTCGCCACCATTCAACGCCGCCGCCACATCATGACCGGCGCCGGCGCGCAGCAGGCCGGTTCGGGAAACGACATGTCGCAGCCATCGCCGACGCAATCGCCCGCCGCGGCGTCGAGCGCGTCCGAACAAGCGCTGCTCGAGCCGCCGCCGGTTCGCCTCCGCGCGTCCGTGGAGGCCGGGCATCGGCTGGACATCCTGGTTGCCGAGGACAATGAGGTGAACCAGCTGGTCTTCACCCAGATTCTCGGAGAAACCGGCTACCGCTTCGAGATCGTCGACAATGGCCGCAAGGCGCTTGACGCCGCCGACAGGCTCGATCCACGCATGATCCTGATGGATGTCTCCATGCCTGAGATGAACGGCCTCGAAGCGACTGCCGCGATTCGCCGGCTGGAGGAAGAGAGCGGCAGGCATGTCCCGATCGTCGGTGTCACCGCGCACGCGCTGAAGGACGATCGCGAGCGATGCCTGGAGGCCGGCATGGACGATTATCTGTCCAAGCCCATAAGCCCGAGGGCCTTGCTCGAAAAGGTCGAGCGTTGGCTCGACGCCGGCGGCGTGGTCCAGCGCAACGCGGGATAGAGAACCTTCGGTTCGGCCATGTGCAAGGTCGCGAAGATTGTCACGAAATCCGCCGAGATTCGGGTGATGCCTGGCGGACAAGACTATGGTGCGATCGCACCATATCAAAGCGCGCGCCCAGCCGGAACAATGAGCGCATTCGAGTTCCGCCCCTCCAGTTACGGGCGGGAGCAGCGACCGCCGGCAAGAGACAGCGTCAATTCTACCCCAACGGACCCTGTTTCGGCGATGGCGCGGGCCATGACATCCTCTGGCCGTACGCAACGCGCTCCCGCCCGGATTTTCTTTTCTGACTAGACCGTTCGGCCCGCGGCCGGCGGGAAATCGTGCAAGCCGCTGATTCCAGCGGTAAACGTGGCCTTGCCGGCGAGAGTTCGCGATCAGTCCTTTCGACATGGCTGTGCGGCGTTACCGGGGTGACACGAAACTGTCATGCAACTGTAATAATCGAAGGCTATTGGCCTCAGCGGGCGCCGACACACAATGGCGCCGAGAGACCATCTTCCGAACAGGAGCAGGCCACATGAAAAAATTCCTCCTTACGGCGTCGGCCGCGGCGCTTGCGCTCGCCGCGTCGTCCGGCTTCGCCGCCGCGCGCGACCAGATCCAGGTTGCCGGGTCGTCGACCGTTTTACCCTATGCCAAGATCGTCGCCGAGCAGTTCGGCGAAACCTTCACCAACTTCAAGACCCCGGTGGTCGAATCCGGCGGCAGCGGCGCTGGCATCAAGGAATTCTGCAAGGGCGTCGGCGAAGACACGATCGATATCGCCAACTCCTCGCGTGCGATCAAGGAAGACGAAGTCAAGTCCTGCGCCGCCGCCGGCGTGAAGGAAATCCAGGAAGTCCGCATCGGCTATGACGGCATCGTCTTTGCCACTGACATCAAGGGTCCCGACTGGGCGCTGGTTCCCTCCGACATCTACAAGGCGCTCGCCGCCAAGCTCGTCGTCGACGGCAAGCTCGTCGACAATCCGAACACCAAGTGGAGCCAGGTCAATCCGAAGCTGCCCGACTGGGATATCGCCGCCTACATTCCGGGCGAAAAGCACGGCACGCGTGAAGTCTTCGAGACCAAGCTTCTCGATGCCGGTTGCGACAAGGCTGCTCTCAAGGCCGCCGGCATTGCCGACGACAAGGAAATCGGCAAGACCTGCATCGCCATCCGCAAGGACGGCAAGGCCGTCGACATCGATGGCGACTATACCGAGACGCTCGCCCGTATCGACTCCAACAAGACCGGCGTCGGCGTGTTCGGCCTCGCCTTCTATGAAAACAATGCCGACAAGCTGAAGGTCGCCACCGTTGAGGACGTCGTGCCGTCGACGGAGACCATCGCCAGCGGCAAGTATCCGGTTTCGCGCCCGCTGTTCTTCTATGTGAAGAAGGCGCATCTCGGCGTCGTTCCCGGCCTCAAGGAATATGTCGAGTTCTTCCTTGACGACCAGATGGTCGGTCCGGAAAGCCCGCTCGCCGAATACGGCCTCGTTGCTGCTCCGGACGCCGAGCGTCAGGCCCAGCGCGACGCTTTCGCCGCCGGAAAGGCGATGTAATCAAGCTACTGCACCGGGGCGCGGGTTGCCTGCGCCCCGGTTTTATCGCCAGCCGCAATGGCGGTGGTGACTGCAGCATGATCCCGAGAGTGGGAAACCGGTGACCTCCGGTTCGGGTAAGATCATGCTCAAACAAGGAATTTCCCTGGGGTGGGTCCATGTCGTCTTTGCTCGTACTCGCCATTGTCGTCGCCATCGGCATCGTTGCATTCTTCGTCGGCCGGCAGCGTGCCGCTGCCCATGACAATGGTTCGGTGAAGCCGCATTCGCGTGCTCATTATCATGGCTGGTGGGCCTTCCTGCTCGCAGTCCTGCCTGCCGTTTTGCTGCTTGCGGCCTGGACTATCGGCTCGTCCTTCTACCTCGACCGGCACATTCATGCCGCTCTGCCCGAGCGTACCGTCGACAGCAAGGTTGCCAGCGAGGCGCTCGACGTCAGCTTGGTGAAGAGCCTCGCCAAGGGCCTGCGCCAGCTCGATGCGAACGCCACGCTGCCCACCACATTCGCCGAACTGCAGCCGACGCTCGCCGCCAAAGGTGTGGCGCTGGCAAGCGATACACAGGACTACATGATTCCGATCGCCGTCGAGGCGAATGCGGTGCAGAGCCGGCTCGGCCTGTTCGGTGCGGTCATTACACTTGCCCTGTCGATTGCCGGCTCCGTCTACGCGCTCAGGCAAATCGCGCCGCGCGCCAGGGCGCGCAACAATGTCGAGAAGCTGATGCTATGGGGGCTGCTCGCCGCCTCCACCATCGCCATCCTGACCACGGTCGGCATCGTGCTCTCCATGCTGTTCCAGACGATCACTTTCTTCGAGAGCGTCTCGCCGATGAGTTTCTTCTTCGGCACCGTCTGGGATCCGCGCTTCGCCGCGGCCGGGTCGGGTGGCAGCCAAGGTCAGTTCGGCCTGATCCCGCTTCTCGCCGGCACGCTCTACATCGCCGCCGTTGCGCTTCTGGTCGCGGTGCCCGTCGGCCTGATGTCGGCGGTCTACATGGCCGAATACGCAACGCCCAGGGTACGCTCGGTGGTCAAGCCGGCGCTGGAACTGCTGGCCGGCATACCGACCATCGTCTACGGCATCTTCGCCGTGGTCACACTCGGCCCGTTCCTGCGCGACCTCTCCGCCGCGCTCACCGGCGGCTCGCCCTTCATCCAGGGCCAGAGCATCTTCACCGCTGGCCTCGTGATGGGCGTCATGCTGATCCCTGTCGTGTCGTCGCTGTCCGACGACATCATCACCGCGGTGCCGCGCGCCATGCGCGACGGTTCGCTCGGCCTCGGCGCGACGCGTTCGGAGACGATCAAGCGGGTGATCTTGCCGGCGGCGCTTCCAGGCATTGTCGGCGCCATCCTGTTGACGGCCTCGCGCGCCATCGGCGAGACGATGATCGTCGTGCTCGCGGCGGGCGTCGCCGCCAATCTCACCGTCAACCCATTCGAGGCGATGACGACCATCACCGTCAAGATCGTCAATCAGCTGACCGGCGACCTTGAGTTCAATTCGCCGCAGACGCTGGTCGCCTTCGCGCTCGGCCTGACGCTGTTCGCGCTGACGCTGGTGATGAACATCGTCGCGCTCTACATCGTGCGCAAGTACCGGGAGCAGTACGAATGACCGACATCTCCATGGATACGATGGTCCGGGCCGCGGCTCATCCGCGCCGCGACATCGGATTGAAGGCCCGCTATGCCGCCGAACGCCGGTTCCGCATCTACGGCGTGGTGGCGATTTCCGTCGGTCTGGCGTTCCTGGCCATCATGCTCATCACCATCGTCTCGAAGGGCTACACCGCCTTCTGGCAGACCACGGTGACGCTGCCGATCAATTTCGACGAGAAGGTGATCGATCCCTCCAACAAGCGCGCGACCGACCCGGGCGTTCTGGTCAGGGCAAACTATCCAAAGCTCGCCGAAAACGCGCTGGTCGCCAAGCTCGGTATCAATCCCGACGACAAGCCGATGATCCGGAGGCTCAAGGGCTTTCTGTCAGAGGGTGCGCGCGTCCAGTTGCGCGACATCGTCGCCGCCGATCCGTCGGTGATCGGCACGACGCGCGACGTCAACATCCTCGCCGCCGCCAATCTTGATTCGGCCTTCAAGGGACAGATCGACCTCAGTGTCGAGGAAGCGCGCCGCAAGGTCTCGGACCAGCAGATCGCCTGGATGAACAAGCTCAAGGCGGACGGCGCCATGGCCGAGCATTTCAACACCGGCCTGTTCACCTATGGCGCCTCCAGCCGTCCGGAAACCTCCGGCATGGGCGTGGCGATCATCGGCTCGTTCTACATGATGATAATCGTGCTGCTGCTGGCGCTGCCGATCGGCGTTGCCGCCTCTATCTATCTGGAGGAGTTTGCCAAGAAGAACCGCTTCACCGACCTGATCGAAGTCAACATCAACAATCTCGCTGCGGTGCCGTCGATCGTCTTCGGCCTGCTCGGTCTTGCCGTCTTCATCAATTTCCTCGGCATGCCGCGTTCCGCGGCTTTCGTCGGCGGTCTGGTGCTGACGCTGATGACGCTGCCGACGATCATCATCGCGACGCGTGCCGCCCTGGCCGCCGTGCCGCCGTCGATCCGCTCCGCTGCGCTCGGCCTCGGCGCTTCCAAGATGCAGATGGTGTTCCAACATATTCTGCCGCTGGCCGCTCCAGGCATCCTCACAGGCACGATCATCGGCCTGGCGCGCGCGCTCGGCGAAACCGCGCCGCTGCTCCTGATCGGCATGGTGGCCTTCGTCGCTGACTATCCGAAGACGCCCTTCGATCCGGCGACTGCGCTGCCGGTGCAGATCTACATGTGGGCGAATGAGGCCGAACGCGCTTTCGTCGAGCGCATGTCGGGCGCCATCATCATTCTGCTCGTCTTCCTCATGGCCATGAACATCACCGCGATCGTGCTTCGGCGTCGGTTCGAGCGGCGCTGGTAGAAAAAAGGCATTTTGGTATGAACATCATGACCGAACAGTCTCTTGAAAATGCAGTGGGCGAAAAAATGAGCGCCAAGTCGAACGAAGTCATCAAGATGCGCGGCGACAAGGTCGGCGTCTTCTATGGCGAGAAACAGGCGCTGTTCGACGTCAACCTTGACGTGCGCCTGAACCAGGTGACGGCGCTGATCGGCCCCTCCGGCTGCGGCAAGTCCACCTTCCTGCGCTGCCTCAACCGCATGAACGACACCATCGACTCGGCGCGGGTAACCGGCAAGATCACCCTCGACGAAGAGGATATCTACGACAAGAACATCGATGTCGTCGAATTGAGAGCCCGCGTCGGCATGGTGTTCCAGAAGCCCAACCCGTTCCCGAAGTCGATCTACGAGAATGTCGCCTATGGCCCGCGCATCCACGGGCTGGCAAAGCGCAAGCAGGACATGGACCAGATCGTCGAATCCAGCTTGAAGAAGGCGGCGATCTGGAACGAGGTCAAGGATCGCCTGCAGGAGCCCGGCACCGGTCTTTCCGGCGGCCAGCAGCAGCGTCTGTGCATCGCGCGCGCCATCGCCGTGTCGCCGGAGGTGATCCTGATGGACGAGCCCTGCTCGGCGCTCGATCCGATCGCCACCGCTCGCGTCGAGGAGTTGATCGATGAGCTGCGCCAAAACTATACGATCGTCATCGTCACCCACTCGATGCAGCAGGCAGCGCGCGTGTCGCAGCGCACGGCGATGTTCCATCTCGGCTACCTGGTCGAAGAGGGCGCGACCGACAAGATGTTCACCAATCCCGACGACCAGCGCACCCAGGACTACATCACCGGCCGCTTCGGCTGAGCGGTTGCGACCACGCATAGAAGGACAGGATCATGGGTGAACATCATACGGTTGCGTCTTTCGACGAGGATCTCGGAGCGATCAGCAAGCTGATCAGCGACATGGGCGATCTAGCCCGCTCGATGGTCAGCGGCTCGACCAAGGCACTGCTGAACTCGGACAACACGCTGGCGCAGCGCGTCGTTTCCGACGATGCCATCATGGATGCGCGCCAGCGCGAGCTGGACGATCGCGCCATCACGCTGATCGCCAAGCGCCAGCCGATGGCCAATGATCTGCGCGCGGTGGTCGGCTCGATCCGCATGGCCGGTGATCTCGAGCGCATCGGCGACCTTGCCAAGAACATCGCCAAGCGCGTCGGCACCGTCGGCCTCAGTGTCACGCCGCGCGACCTGTCGCACTCCATCGACGCGATGGCGCAACTGGTGCTGATCCAGGTGCAAGGCGTGATCGAGGAATATGCCGCAAAGGACGCACCGGCACTCGCCAAGCTCAGGAACGAGGACGAGCGCATCGACGTCAAATACACCTCGGTGTTCCGCGAACTCCTGACCTACATGATGGAGGATCCGCGCAACATCACCGCCTGCACGCATCTGCTGTTCTGCGCCAAGAACCTCGAGCGCATCGGCGACCACGTCACCAACATCGCCGAGAACGCCTATTATGTGCTGACCGGCTCGCAACTGCCTGCCAATCGTCCGAAGCAGGACGAGACGGCGATGTCGGCGCCGGCGGCATGACAGGGGCGACCGGTTAATGATCGCGCCACGCATCATGGTGGTGGAGGACGAGGAGCCGCTGGGGGTACTGCTCCGCTACAACCTCGAATCCGAAGGCTACCAGGTCGAGGTGGTGACGCGCGGCGACGAAGCCGAGATCCGGCTGCAGGAGAACGTGCCCGATCTCCTGGTGCTCGACTGGATGGTGCCGGCGGTTTCCGGCATCGAGCTCTGCCGGCGGCTCAGGATGCGTCCGGAAACCGAGCGGCTGCCGATCATCATGCTGACGGCGCGCGGCGAGGAGAGCGACCGCGTGCGCGGCCTTTCCACCGGCGCCGACGACTATCTGGTCAAGCCGTTCTCCACGCCGGAATTCATGGCCAGGGTCAAGGCGCTGCTGCGCCGCGCCAAGCCGGAAGTCCTGTCCAGCGTGCTCAAGGTCGGCGATATCATGCTCGATCGCGAATCGCACCGGGTCTATCGCAAGAAGAGCGAGATCCGGCTCGGACCGACCGAATTCCGCCTTCTCGAATTCATGATGCGACATCCCGGTCGCGTCTTCTCGCGCAGCCAGCTGCTCGACAATGTCTGGGGCGAGACGATCTACATCGACGAGCGCACGGTCGACGTGCATGTCGGCCGGCTGCGCAAGGCGGTCAACAATGGCCGCATGCCCGATGTCATCCGCACCATCCGCGGCGCCGGCTACGCGATCAGGGAAGATTAGGGCGCCGCTACCGAGTTCAGGCCACGTCCTTCTTTCCGGCCTTCACCTGGATGCCCGGCGCGAAAATCTCCTGGTCGACGAAACTCAGCGCCCGCATGGCGCAACCTTCGCGGATCAGCGGCAACTCATTCGGCTCGGTGTCGAAGGAGATCGATCCCGAATGCTGACCGCCGGCAGTCTGGGCGATGGCTTGGCGCAGCGCCGGCTCGATAAGATCGAAGGCCCCGGCGCTGACGCCGACCATGGCGACGGGCGCGGGATCGATCAGCGCGAACAGGCTGCCGAGGCCGAAGCCGAGCGCTTCGCCGGCCTTACGGTAGGCTTCCCTCTCCGGCCCGTCCGCCGCGCGCGCACGGGCGGCCAGTGCCCGCATGTCGGCGTCGCTGACATCGGCGACCGGCTCGGCGTCCTCACCCATCTGTTTCGCATTGCGCCAGATGGCGTAATTGCCGGCATAGGCCTCGATGCAGCCGCGCCGCCCGCAGCGGCAGAGCGCGCCGCCCGGCCGATGGATCATGTGGCCGAATTCGCCGCCCGAGGAATGGGTCCCGGTGAACAATTCGCCCTTCAGCACCAGCCCCATGCCGATGCCGTGCGAGAGCAGGATGGCGACGAAGTCGTCGCGATAGCGGTCCGGGTCGCGCCAGCGCAGCGCCACCGCCATCATGTTGCAGTCGTTCTCCATGGTGGCGGGAATGCCGAACTCGGCTTCCAATATGTCGGCGAAGGCGATGTTCGTCAGCGGCGTGATCGGCGACCACAGCATGGCGCGGGCCTGGGAATCGGTGATGCCCTGGATTGCCAGCGCGATGCGGGCGACGCTGCGGACATCGAGGTCGGGATCTTCGAGCCGGCGCCGCACAATGGCGACGCATTCATCGATCAACTCCTCGCGCGACATGGTCAGCGTGTCCAGCCGGCGCTGCTCCTCGGCGACCACCTGTCCGGCATAGTCGATGACGGCGACCGAAAGGAAATTCAGCGACAACACGACAGCCAGCACCGCCGCCGCTTCCGGATTGAGGGCGAGGCCGACCTGCGGCCGGCCGCGTTTCAAGGAAACGGCCTCGCTTGCCTTGCTCTCCCTCAGGATGCCTTCCCCGATCAGGTCGGAAGAGATCGCCGATATGGTCGAATGACTGAGGCCGGTGGTCGCGGCGATCTCCGTCCGCGACGGCTGGCCGGCGCGGCGCACGGCCGAAATGACCATCGCCCGGTTGCGCCGGCGCAAATCGTCGTGGCGGATTCCGACCGACATTTTCTCCTCCCTATTGCCTCCTCCCTTGCCGCGGCCGCTCATAAAATCGGCAGTCGTCGGCAATGTCCGACAAATACTGTCAGAAGGGCACGGTTCTGTCATTATTTATTCCGAGGCTCGAAAAAATTCGACACGACATCAAAATCCATCAGAATCGATGTTGACAGCGTCCGGGTGTTGGATCAGTATTTTTTCGAGGCTCGAAAAAATAGAGCCTTTGTGCCGGCCTTTGGGTCAGTCTAGTCACGCCATACGTGGCGCAGGGAGGATATCATGAAGAGATTCGCAGCCGCCATCCTGGCGGGTGTCGCCATGTCGCTGACGCTTGCGTCGGTCGCGCAGGCGAAGGACAAGGTCATCGGCGTGTCGTGGTCGAACTTCCAGGAAGAGCGCTGGAAGACGGATGAAGCCGCGATGAAGGCAGCCATCGAGGCCGCCGGCGACAAGTATATTTCCGCCGACGCGCAGTCCAACCCCGGCAAGCAGCTCACCGATGTCGAGAGCCTGATCTCCCAGGGCGCCAACGCGCTGATCATCCTTGCGCAGGATGCCTCGGCCATCGGGCCGGCCGTGCAGAAGGCGCTGGACGAAGGCATTCCGGTCGTCGGCTACGACAGGCTGATCGAGAACAAGGACGTGTTCTACCTGACCTTTGACAACAAGGAAGTCGGCCGCATGCAGGCCCGCGAAGTGTTCAAGGTCAAGCCGGAAGGCAATTACGTCTTCATCAAGGGCTCGGGCGCCGATCCGAACGCCGATTTCCTGTTTGCGGGCTCGATGGAAGTGCTGAAGGACGCAATCGACAGCGGCAAGATCAAGAATGTCGGCGAAGCCTATACGGACGGCTGGCTCCCCGCCAACGCCCAGAAGAACATGGAACAGTTCCTGACCGCCAACGACAACAAGGTCGATGCGGTGGTTGCAGCCAATGACGGCACCGCCGGCGGCGTCGTCGCGGCTTTGACGGCGCAAGGCTTGGCTGGCTCTGTTCCGGTCTCGGGCCAGGATGGCGACCATGCCGCGCTCAACCGCATCGCGCTCGGCACGCAGATCGTGTCGGTGTGGAAGGATGCGCGCGAACTCGGCAAGAATGCCGCCGAGATCGCCTTGCAGCTGGCCGACGGCAAGAAGATGACCGACATTGCCGGCGTCAAGGATTTCACCACGCCTGGCGGCAACACCGTCACCTCGCTGTTCCTGACGCCGATCGCCATCACCAAGGACAATCTCAACGTCGTCATCGACGCCGGCTGGATCAAGAAGGAAGAGGTCTGCGCCGGCGTGGCGGCTGGCAGCGTCGCGGCCTGCAACTGATCTGAAGCCGTTCGCAAGACCATGAACGCCGCGGCTGCCACGCCGCGGCGTTTTTTCAAAAAGATTTATTTCCGCCGCGGGCGGATAGCTTCTAGGCTGCTTTCCGGTATCCGCGCCAGACGGCCAACCGGTGGGAGGACATCATGACCGACACGACCTCTAGCCAGCCAGCCGATACCGCGCGCGCCTCTGAACTTGGCGCCGTCGCGCGCTTTCTGAAAGCGACGGAACTCGACACACGCATGCTCGGCATGGTCGGCGCGCTGCTCGTCATCTGGGTCGGGATCCACATCCTGTCGGGCGGGCTCTTCCTGACACCACGCAATCTGTGGAACCTGTCGGTGCAGACCTCCTCGGTCGCGATCATGGCAACCGGCATGGTGCTGGTCATCGTGATGCGCAACATCGATCTTTCGGTCGGCTCCGTCGAAGGCGTGATCGGCATGGTGATGGGCGTGGCGCAAGCCGAATTCCTCGTCCGCGTCATCGGGCTCCAGGTGGGAAATCCCTGGATATGGATTATCGCATTGGCTGCTGGTGTGGTGCTCGGCCTTATGATAGGCGCGCTGCAGGGCTTCATCATCGCCTATCTCGAGGTTCCGGCCTTTATCGTGACGCTGGGCGGCTTGCTGATCTGGCGCGGCATGGCGTGGCTGATGACGAGCGGGCGTACGGTTGCACCGCTCGATACCACTTTCCAGCTCATGGGTGGCGGGCCGCGTGGCTCGATCGGGGCAACCGCAAGCTGGATCGTCGGCGTCCTCGCCTGTTTGGCCGTCGCTTTCATGCTGCTCAACGGCCGTTCGCAGCGCAAGCGGTTCAAGTTTCCACTGCGTCCCGTCTGGGCGGAGAGCTTGCTTGGTGTTGTCGCCTGCGCGGCCATCCTCGGCGCGGTCTGGGTCGCCAATTCCTATCCCTGGCCGATCGGCATCGTACGCCAATACGCCCAGCGGAACGGCATCACCGTCCCCGATGGCGGCCTGTTCATCGCCCATGGCATCGCGATACCGGTGCTGATGGCGGTCACAGTCGGCATCGTCATGACTTTCATCACCAGGCGCACCCGTTTCGGCCGCTATGTCTTTGCCATTGGCGGCAATCCGGAAGCCGCGGAACTGGCCGGCATCAACACGCGCTGGGTGACCATGAAAGTGTTCATGATCATGGGTGTGCTGGCGGCGATCAGCGCGGCCATTGCGTCCGCCCGCCTCAATGCGTCGACCAATGCGCTGGGCACGCTGGACGAATTGCTGGTCATCGCCGCAGCCGTCATCGGCGGCACCTCGCTTGCCGGCGGCTCCGGCACGGTGCTCGGCGCCATGCTCGGTGCGCTTCTGATGCAATCGCTGCAGTCCGGCATGGTGCTGCTCGGCATCGACTCGCCGCTGCAGAGCATCGTCGTCGGCGCGGTACTGGTCGTCGCCGTCTGGCTCGACACCGTCTATCGCAAGCGGGTCTAGGGGAGAGTGGCCATGGCAAACAACACCGCTCCCACAGGCACGCCGCTGATCGACATGCGCAACATCTCGATCGCCTTTGGCGGCATTCGCGCCGTCGACGATGCGTCGATTGACCTTTTCCCCGGGGAGGTCGTGGCGCTGCTCGGCCATAATGGCGCCGGCAAGTCGACGCTGATCAAGATCCTGTCAGGCGCCTACAAGCGCGATGCCGGCCAGATCTTCGTCAATGGCCAGGAGGCTTCGATCTCCAATCCGCGCGACGCAAAGAAATACGGCATCGAGACGATCTACCAGACGCTGGCTCTTGCCGACAATGTCGACGCCGCCGCCAACCTCTTCCTCGGTCGCGAGCTGATGACCGGCTGGGGCACGCTCGACGATGTCGCCATGGAAGCCGAGGCGCGCAAGGTGATGGGCCGGCTCAATCCGCGCTTCCAGCGTTTCAAGGAGCCGGTGATCAAGCTTTCGGGCGGCCAGCGCCAGTCGGTGGCGATCGCACGCGCAATCCTGTTCAACGCCCGCATCCTGATCATGGATGAGCCGACGGCGGCGCTTGGTCCGCAGGAGACGGCGCAGGTTGGCGAACTGGTCAGGCAACTCAAGGCCGACGGTATCGGCATCTTTCTGATCAGCCACGATATCCACGACGTGTTCGAGCTTGCCGACCGCGTCTGCGTGATGAAGAACGGCCAGGTCGTCGGCACCGCACGCACCAGCGACGTTACCCAGGACGAGGTGCTTGGCATGATCATCCTTGGCAAGTGCCCGCCGGGGGCTATTCCGGGACCAGGCGCGCTGAAGATCGCCGCCTGAAGCGCAGGTTTGGTAGTCGGCTAAATTTCTTCCATGTGATAGGCCAGCTGTCACGATGAATTGGCCTCGCCATTGTGTTGACGCGGGGACTTGCCCATAAAGATTGCGAACCGATCATGGGCCGCATCCGCAGTTGAAGAAGTTCTTTCCGATTGTCGCTTTCATTGCCGTCGCGCTGATCAGCCTGACGATGGCGGGATTTGCCTATTTCGCCACGCAGGAGGCGGCGCGCATCAAGTTCGAGGCGACGGCGGACGACGCGCTCAACCGGATCGAGGGCCGCATCGACCTGCATCTGTCGCTGCTGCGATCGACCCAGGCGTTGTTCGACGCCCGCAATGGCGACATTTCGCGCGGCGAGTTCAAGGCGTTCTTCAGCGCGCTCGATATCGACAAGAATTTCGCCGGCCTGCGTGGCATCGGCTTTCTGCGGCTGGCGAAAACCGGTGACGAGGCAGCGGTCGAGCGCGACATCCTGCACGACCATGGCGTGGCCCATGCGATCTATCCGGAAACGACACTGCCATGGCGCACGCCGATCGTGCTTTTCGAGCCGCTCGATCCCTCCAATCAATCCAGCATCGGCTACGACATGTTCACCGACCCGGTGCGGCGCGAAGCCATCGAAAAGGCAATGGCCGACGACCAGCAGCACGCGAGCGGGCTCGTCAAGCTTGGCCAGGAGACGGGCGCCGCGCAGACCTTCACCGGCTTCCTGGTGTTCGCGCAGCTCAATGTCGAAACCGCGCCGGACGTCATCGACGCGTCCCGGTCTTCGACATCAGGCTTTCTCTATGCCGCCTTCCGCGCTCGCGACCTGTTCCAGACCGCGCTCAGCCGCACGCCACTGTTGCCGGTCAACACCGAAATCTATGACGGCAAGGTGGAGGCCGACAATCTGTTGTTCCAGTCGGAAACGCCGCCGGTGTCGACCTTCGGCGACAGGCTGCTGGTTTCCCGCAAGCTGACCGTCGCCGGCCGCCAGTGGACCGTCTTGTTTCGGCCGACAAGCGCTTTCTCGCAACCCTCTTCGCGCGCCATCCCGGTGATGCTCGGCCTTTTCGGGCTGCTGCTGGCAGGCGCCATAGCGCTGGTGGCACGCTATCAGGAGCGGGCCTATGACGCGGTGTCGCTGCTGCACGAGACGACGGAAAAGAGCCTGCTGGAAAAAGACCTGATGCTGCAGGAGATGAAGCATCGCATCAAGAATTCGATCACGCGGGTGCTGGCGATCGCACGCCAGACGGCCTCGCACGCCGCCGACGTAAAGGAATTCTCGTCCTCCTTCTCGGCGCGGCTGCAAGCGATGGCGGCGTCCCAGGATATGCTGACACGCTCGCGTTGGCAGAAGGCCGATCTCAACGATCTCCTTCGAATCGAGCTTGGCCAGGTGTTCGGCAAGGAGCTTCCTGTCGACATTCTGTCGGGGCCGCAGGTGCTGCTCGACGAGACGACGACGCAGGCGCTCGGCCTGACCTTTCACGAACTGGCGACGAACGCGCTGAAATATGGCGAAGCCGGCAATTCAGCCAATACCCTCAAGGGCGATTCGGGGTTGAAGGTCGAATGGTCGCTTGAAGGCCACGGGCGCGACAGGATGCTGACGCTCAACTGGCGCGAAGCCGGCCAGAAGAAGCTCGAAGCGCCTGCTAAATCCGGGTTTGGCACCAAGCTGATCGATCTGAACGTCACGCGTGAACTGGGCGGAACGATCAATCGTCGTTTTCGCGATGATGGATTGACCGTGGAAATCAGAATTCCACTGCCGGGCTGAAACGGCATTGCCGCAGCGACAGCAGAGGCCCGGCGCGCAAATGCGGAGGCCAGGGCCTCCGCATTTGACGTTTTCAGCTATCGCTTGAGTTAATTGCAGCGAGCTGTGTAGATTCGGCCGTGGCGGTCTCTGTACTGGCAGTAGCCATTCTGCAAACGGCGCACGAGCAAACCGCCGATCGCACCGGCGCCAGCGCCGATCAAAGCGCCCTTGCCGCCACCCACGGCGCCACCGATGAGCGCGCCGCCCACGGTGCCGATACCCACGTTTTCTTCCGTGGTGGTACAGCCGCTGACCGCGACCACGGCAACCATGGCAATAATCATCTTCCGCATAGAGTCACTCCTCGCTTCGTCCTCACTTCAACAAGCTCCAGCCGCCATTTAGCATGAAATAAAGGCCTTTGCCCGCCCGATTTCATTGTTGGCTAAGATAGTCTTTTTCGGGGCGCGCGCCGTTCGACGCAACCACGAGATTGGAAATCTCCACCGATGCATCGAGCGTGCCGTCCGGACGAACATTCCAGACGATCTGATCGTAGTCATCTTCCAGAGCAGGGTCGACGGGAAGGCATTTGGCGACTATGCGCGCCGCCTTGCCCCGGACATCGGTCATGGCGAAGTGACGCTCGGCAGTGCACTCCGCAGCGGTTTCGAAAACACTCACCGGTACGTCGAGTTCGCGGCATTCGGTCATGTTGTTCGAACATCCGATAACCAGCAGCACGGCGGCGATGTGTTCCATGACAGCTATCCTCTCGCCACAAGAACGGCCCACAGCAGCCAAAGTTCCTGTGCGGGCGACAGAGGCCGTGAAATAATCATGGCCCGTGAAATAATTGGGGGCGCGATACAGCTGGGTAACTGACGCCGAGCCTTTTCTGGCGCGGCGGTCAGCCCAATGAGGTGTCTATTCGAGATCAGGCCAGCTGCAAAGCAGCTATCAGCACGACGGTCCCGATCGATACCATAATTGCAAAGCGAAGCGACGGATGCCGGGATATGTGGGGCGAGGCCGATACTTCGAGATCCTGAAATCCTCCCATCGAGACGCGGGCGGCCTGCTCCAGCCTGTTCAAATCCGAAACCGTCAAGATCATCCCTCCCATACTGCTCCACGAGCCGCTGCCGAAACTTCTGCTGGATCGGTGGGTTGCCGCTGTATCTGGGAACAACAGCATCGGATTTTATGGTGAACAGCCGGTTAACTTTCAGCTGCCATCCTCCGCGCTCTTTCCAAGACAGTCATCATCTGTTTGATCAATCCGTCTCGAAATTGCCGTGGGGAACGACAAGGCGGTATTCGAGGCGGCCGTCCGCGATTTCAAGCGTCGCCGTGCCGTTCAGCGATGAAGGCACGACGCGCTCGAGCGCGACGCTGCCGAAACGTTTTTCGCTGCGCCTGATTTCGTTGGCTCCGACCGCCTCGGCCCATGTCAATGACAGGGCGGTCTCGTCGGCGTGGGCGGCTGTCATATCGGCGGTCACCTCGACGAAGCCGTCGGCTCGCGACAAAGCGCCATAGCTGACCGAATTGACGGCGAGCTCATGCATGGCCAGACCGATATGCAGGGCGGCATTGGGGTTGAGGTATGGGTTCGCGCCCTGAAAACGCAGGCTGCGCAGCGGATCGGCTCCGTAACGGCTGACCTGGCCGGACACGAGTTCGCGCAGTGCCGCTCCGCGCCAGTTGGACGATGTCACCAGATCCTGGGACGAGGCGAGCGACTGCAACCTGCCGCGAAAGCGCGTCAGGAAATCGGGGAGTGTGTCCGAGTAACGGCCGGTCTGGGTGGCGATGCTCTGGATGATGGCCAAAAGGTTCTTTGAACGGTGGCTGACCTCGCGCAGCAGCGTCCTCAGGGTCTGCTCGCGGTGTTTCTGCTCGGTCGTTTCGACCATGGTGGTGACGACGCCGATCACGGCGCCGCCTTCACCGTAATCGGCGTCTACCCAGACCTGGAACCAGCGGACGCCATCGTCGACGGGAATGTTGAGCTCGAGATGTTCCGGATTGCCGGAAGCAATAACGCTGCGTTTGGCCGCAGCGATGCGTTCGGCCTGTGCCGGTGGCAAGATGCCGTTGCTGTCGATGGTGCCGACGGCCCATGGCGCGCGCATGTTGCGCGCCCATACGGTTTTCATCTCGCGATCCTGATAGAGAACTGAAATGCCGGCATTGTGAAGCGCGTGAAGCAGGGCGCGACCGAGCTGCATTCCGCTCTCAGCGGGATGCAAAGCGATGATCTCGTCACTTTGTCCGCTGTTCGTCATATCTCCGGCTTTGGAATGCATCGTTGCCGTTCCCCACCCGGTTTGACGCTGAACGGTCCACCGACAAATGGGTTCCCTAAAACGGTCCGCCGGACGATGCTCCGTTGGGAACTCCGCCCGGCGGTGGCTGGAAACCGTTTGAGGGGTGCGGTCTCCAGTGTTCGTTTAGGTTTGGCCTCACGCCCGTTTGAACAAACCGGCGATAAGCGAAATGATCAGGAAAGCGAGAAAGATGAAAAACAGTATCTGCGCTATACCTGCAGACGTACCGGCGATGCCGCCGAAACCAAGCGCACCAGCGATGATCGCCACGACGAGAAATACGAGCGCCCAGTAAAGCATGGTTCATCTCCTTCGACTGATGTAAGAAAAAACGTGGTTCGCTGCCGTTTGTTCCACCAATTCCCGAAAAAGACGATCCATGGAGGGTCTTTGCGACCTAAATTTTTATCGCAAGGAACGATGCGAAAGCCTGCCGGTACAAGCAAAGCGTACGGAAATGCCGAGACGCAAGACCCGCCCAGCGCTAAAGCGTGTCGAGTTGAAAGGGGTTCAGTCGACGCGCTTCAGGTCGTTCATGCATGTCGTGTCCGAAACCGCTACGCGGCCTCGATTCGAGTCCGCGGCCATGCTTTCGGGCTGCAATCCTCAGGCAGCGGCTTTTGCGTGCCGGTCGAAGAACAGCGCCTGGCTGATCAACGCTTTGACCATATCCGGATTGAACGGCTTGGTCACAAGGAAAGTCGGTTCCGGCCGCTCGCCGGTGAGGAGGCGCTCGGGGAAGGCGGTGATGAAAATCACCGGTACCGACGTGGACGAGAGGATCTCGTTCACCGCCTCAATGCCCGAACTGCCGTCGGCAAGCTGGATGTCGGCCAGCACCATTCTTGGCCGCATCTTGCCGAACATCGCCACGGCTTCGGCGTGGGTGCGCGCCGTTCCGACGACGCGATGGCCAAGGCTTTCGACCATTTCCTCGATGTCCATGGCGATCAGGGGCTCGTCCTCGATGATCAGGACATCGGTCGCGACCTGACGGGAAATCTCATTGCTGGCCTGGGAGAGAAGCTCGGAGAATTCCTGCTCGTCGGCGTCGAGAATCTCCGCCGCCTCATCCTCGCTGAAGCCTTCGACGGCGACCAGCAGGAAGGCCTGGCGGGGGCGGGGGGCGATCGCATTCAGATTGGCCGCGGCGCGCTGCTCCCACGCCGACTGCGCATGCTCCTGGGGAACGCGTATGGCGACCGAGGTGAACAGCCTGGCAAAAACCTTGTAGAGCGCGATGCGTTCGCTCGATGCCTTGGGAAAGATATCGACATCGGCGATGATGGCTTCAAGCATCGCGGCGACCAGCGCATCGCCACTTTCCTGCGATCCGGAAACGGCCCGCGAGAAACGGCGGAGGAATGGCAGATGTGGAGCGATGGTTGCTGACAGACTCATGATTTGGACGTCTCCCTCTGACGCGATTGCTTAGATTGCAGGTCAAGCCGTTTGCAAGCCCCGAAAACACAAACGCCGGTTTTCCGAAAAAGTTCCGACGGTTGCGGAACTAATATAAGGGGACGGCGTTAGATGCCGGGATGGGCAACCCAGACGAGGGTGCCGCTTGTGTTGGATATTGTGCGGCTCGGGTGCTGGGAATGAAGGGCGAACCAAGGACATGACGAAGAACACCACGGCTGGCGCCGACGGGCGCCCGGCGGCTTCCGGCGACCTGCTCGGGCCGAACTCGGAAATTGGCCGCAAACTCAAACAATATTACGACGAGCTGGTCTCCGACCATGTGCCGGATCGCTTTGCCCAATTGCTCAGCCAATTGGAACAGGCCGAACCCGCACAGAAGAAGGACTGAGGCATGGCCGCCGTCTCCCAAGGCTTCAAGACCGATCTGCTCGGCTCTATCCCGAGCTTGCGGGCCTTTGCCGTGTCGCTGACGCAAAATGCCGACAAGGCTGACGATCTGGTGCAGGAAACGCTCGTCAAGGCCTGGGACAAGCATGAGAGCTTTCAGCCCGGCACCAATCTCAAGGCATGGCTGTTCACTATCCTGCGCAATGAATTCTACTCGCAAATGCGCAAGCGCGGCCGCGAAGTACAAGACAGCGACGGCATCATGACGGCCCGGCTCGCCGTTCATCCGGCCCAGCATGGCCAACTCGACCTCAAGGATTTTCGCGGCGCGCTCGAGCAATTGCCCGAGGATCAGCGCGAAGCCATCATCTTGATCGGCGCGTCGGGCTTTTCCTATGAGGAAGCCGCCGAGATCTGCGGCTGCGCGGTCGGAACGATCAAGAGCCGCGTCAGCCGCGCCCGGGCACGACTGCAGGAGATACTCAAGATTTCGGGTGAAGACGAGTTCG
The DNA here is from genome assembly GCF_055811295.1 of Mesorhizobium sp. WSM4871. Lineage (NCBI taxonomy): Bacteria > Pseudomonadati > Pseudomonadota > Alphaproteobacteria > Hyphomicrobiales > Phyllobacteriaceae > Mesorhizobium > Mesorhizobium sp. WSM4871. The sequence continues at coordinate 53,632 of NZ_JBVVPU010000016.1, forward strand.
GCCCGGACGCGATCTCGGCGCAGGTGACGGGCTCGAACGCCGCCTGAGAAATGGCTACGATTGGAGCCGCTTTTCAATCAAGAGATCCGCGGCCGCACGCAGCCGCTACCGCGCCGATGAGATCCTCCCCGGAATAGGGCTTCGTGACCAATCTGATATCGGGGAAGGATGCCTTGATTTCGTCCGCGTCCGAATAGCCGGAGGCGAAGACGAAGGGCACACCCGATTTGTGCAATCCCGAAGCGAAATCAAGCGTCGATGTGCCGCCCAACATGAGATCGACGATGGCCGCGTCGAACCGTGAGACAACGTCTTTCCGGTCGATCTCGGCCAGATCGCGGGCGATGACCACGTCGCCGGCGCCATGGTCGCGGCAAAGCTGCTCGACATCCATGGCGATCAGAAATTCATCTTCCAGGACAAGGATCCGCAATCCGTCTAACAATGGAGCCACGTGGCAATATCTCCTTCAAAGCGGCAGGAGTCATGAGCGCTATTTGGCATGCTGTCATTTAAAAAAGACATGCTGTAAACCGGTGGCGGGAACCACGATCCTCGCAAGGCACTGCGCCCTTTCGAAGAGGGTTTTCGAGAGGGGTCGAAATGCCTGGCCAGAACGGTCGTTCGTTTTCCAGCCGACAGTATCCATGCGAGAAGTGCCCGCTTCGGCCATTGCCGGCCTTTCGCGAGTTCGAGAAGCAGGAACTCGTCTTCGTCAGCACGTTCAAGAAAGGCGAACTCGCTGTCGACAAGGGCGCCACTGTCCTGGTCGAGGGCAGCCACAGCGCCCATCTCTACACGGTGCTTTCCGGCTGGGCTTTCCGCTACAAATTGCTGTCGGACGGCCGCCGCCAGATCTTGAACTATTCCATGCCGGGCGATCTCATCGGCTTGCAGGGCAGCCTGATGGGCGAGATGCAGCATTCCGTCGAGGCACTGTCGCCGATGCTGCTCTGTGTCTTCGAGCGCGAATATCTGCACGAACTCTACCGCAACCACCCGGGCCTCGCCTACGACATCACCTGGATCGCATCACGGGAGGAGCGCATGCTGGATGAGAACCTGCTCAGCGTCGGCCGCCGCACTGCGCTCGAACGCGCCGCCTATCTTATAGCCTTCATCTCCAGCCGCGCCAGATCTGTCGGCCTGGACGGCAAGACACCGGTGCGGATCCCGATCACCCAACAGCATATCGCCGACACGCTCGGCCTGTCGCTGGTCCATACCAACAAGACGATCCGCAAGCTCATGGACCGCAAGCTTATCGTCTGGCGCGACGGCGGCTGCGAGGTGGTCGACAGTGAGAGGTTGAAGGAGCTCGCCCGCTGGGAAGGGTTGGGCGAGGATCGCCGGCCGCTAATCTGAACCCCGAAGCCGGAATGTTCGCGCCGGGCTGGACTCGGGCGCGGAAACACCCTTTCATGGAGCTTGTGCCGATCTCGGAACCTTGACCTTTATCAAGCGTTTGGAGCCAAGCAAACGCAAGGAGTTAAGCAATGGCGACTGCCACAGGAAAGACCCCTAACGAAAGCCGGGCGAATTCGGATCTGGAAGCCGACATCAGACAATTGAAAGCCGATATTGAAAAGCTCACCAAGCAATTGGCCAAAACCGGCGAACATGGCTACGGGACGGCGAGGCGTGCCGCGGCCGAGAGCGTCGAGCAGTTGCGCGTGCAGGGCGAAGCCGCCTTTGACAGCCTGCGCAGCAACGCCAGGGACATCGAGGCGCAAATGGCGGCCAGCGTGCGCGAAAAGCCGGTGACGTCGCTGGCGATCGCGGCTGGGGTCGGCTTCCTCTTCGCGCTCCTCGCTCGGCGCTAGCTCGACCGTGGGAATGCTGGCAACCCTGATCTCGGGTCTGGCTTCAGGGGAAACCGTTGCAGCCATGCGCCGCGCGCGCACGGCTGCGTTCGCTTATGGGTTGGCGGCACTTGCCGCCTTTTGCGGCCTCGGCTTCCTCGTCGGCGCGGCCTATATCTGGGCTGCGAGCCGCTATGGCTCGATGGCTGCTGCTCTGGGATTCGGGATCGGTTTCCTGCTGATCGCGGGACTCATCTTGCTTGTCTATAGGATATCGGCCGGCACGCGCGCCCGGCGTCGGGTGCAAAGGCGCAACGCCGACATCAAGGCGATCGGCATCGCAGCCGCGCTCGCCGCGCTGCCGACATTGCTCAAGGGGAAGGGCGGCCTGGGAGTGGTCCTCGGGCCGGCGATTGCGCTCGTCGCCTACGCCATCTACCGCGAGAACACAAAGCCAGACCCCGACGATCCGGATGCTGGCACGCAATAAGTCACTTCGACAGATCCTCCAGCGGCATCGATATTTCTGCGAATACGCCTTCGGGCCGGTATTCGTGGGTCACTTCGCTGGAGATGACCTTGGCCAGGCTGCGGCGGATCAGGATCGAGCCGAAGCCCTGGCGTTCAGGCGTGACGACCGCAGGGCCGCCGCTCTCGCGCCAGGTCAGCACAAGGCGCCGCGCGCCTCTCTTGCCCAGGGTCTTCCAGCCGAGATCGACCTTGCCCGAAGGCGCCGACAGCGATCCGTATTGCAGCGCATTGCTGGCCAGTTCATGCAGTATCAGGCCAAGCCCGACCGCCTGGTCGGGCGAAAGCAGCAGGTCGGCGCCCGAGATCGTCATGCGCGGCTGCTCGACGCTGTCGAACGGTTTCACTTCGATCTGCACGAGCTCGCGAATGCCGATGCCGCGCCATTCGCGGTCGGACAGGAGGTTGTGCGCGACGCCGAGCGCCTGCAGCCTGGCGCCGAACGCCTGGAGGAATTCGCTTGGTTGGCGGGCATGGCGAACGGTCTGCGTGGCCAGCGCCTGCACCGTCGCCAGCGTGTTCTTGACGCGATGGTTCAGCTCGCGCAGCAGCAGCCGCTGCCGCTCTTCGCCGAACTTGCGTTCGGTGATGTCGTAATTGACGCCGAAGATCAACGTCGGCTTGCCGTCGCCGTCTCGTTCGATGACGCGGCCGCGCGTGGCGATCCATCGCGGCGGATCGAAGCCCTTGACGCGGTATTCGCCAAAATAGTCGTCGCTGCCGGTCAGCGCATCGCGAAAGCGCGTCTCGGTCTGGTAGACGTCGCGCGGATCGATGGCGGTCAGGATGTCGCGTGCCCTGAGCCGGTTCGAGCGCGGCAGATTGAACAGCTCGGAGAGGAGGACGTCGCATTCGATGATATCGGTGCGGATGTCCCACGCCCAGCTGGCGAGCGAGGCAGCGTCAAGGGCAATGGCGCGGCGCTTTTCCTCACGCGCAAGCGCGGCCTTGGCGATGGCACCGCTGCGGGTCGCGTCCTTCAGGGCGAAGAGGCTGGCGGCAAGGCCGGCCAGCGCTTTCAATTGTTCGAGCTTGGCAGCGGACGTAAGTGCATGCGGCTTGCGATCGAGCACGCAGAGCGTACCGATCCGGGCGCCGGCCACCACCATCGGGGCGCCTGCGTAGAAGCGGATATGGTGTGCGCCGGTGACCAGCGGATTGGCTGAGAAGCGGGGGTCGGCGGCCGCATCGGCCACCACCAATGGTTCCTCGCCCGCAGCGATGGCGTGTGCGCAGAAGGAAATATCGGCCGCAGTCTCCGCCTCATCCAGACCGACACAGGATTTGAACCATTGCCGCTCGACATCGAGCAGCGTGACCAACGCGATAGGCGCTTGCATCACCGCGGCGGCAAGTCTGCTGATCCGGTCGAAGTCAGGATCCGCAGCCGTGTCGAGCACGTCGAGACCATGCAGCACGGCAAGCCGGTCGGCATCCTCGACGGCGCGACGGACGCTGGCCGGCAGTACCGGCATTTTCTGGACTCGCTTATCCACCAGGCCCCCGAATTCGCCGGCTTGCCGTCATTGCCACCACGCCGCCATGCGCTGTTGTCCCAGGAACCTTCGTAGCAGGGAATCGTTACCCGACAATGCCTTGCCAGACGCCGGCGCCAACCAAGAGGGAGGCCAAACATGACCAAGATCATTCCTGAAGACAAAGCCCGCCAAGGGCGCTGGGGTCGTCATACCTTGCGTATCTTGATCGCCGCGCTGCTTCTGGCTTTCATCGCTTGGGGTATCGCCGAAATTTACGGCGAGATGATCGACAAGACACCGACGGCTGAACAGGGGGAGCTTCCCAAAGGCTGAAGCCCTCCGATTGACCATGCCGGCCTGCATCACGCGGCCTTCGCCTGGGCAGATCGCGCCGGAACGAGAACATTCAGCGCGCCGGGATGGATTTTGATCGTCGTTTCGCGCTCAAGTCCGACCAATTCGCCATCCATGACGGCAGGGTATTTCCTGGCCGCCGAATGGATTTTCAGAACGACCCGGTCGGCCTGGTGGATTTCGACATGCTGACTGGCGCGCCATCTGCCGCGCGCGATGTCGAAGAGGAACCTGACCAACTCGCCGCGCTGCCGCGCCACAGTGATATAGATGCCGAGCACGCCGCCGGCCGGATTGTCGGCATACGGCAGGTGGCCTTCGCCAAACAGATTGTTAGTGACGCCGATGCCAGTGGTGCGTGTCACAATCTCGGCCTCGCCGATAGCCAGCGTCACTTTCATTGGCGACGGATTCTTGATCGTCGCCCAGGCGGCCCGCGCGGAGGCCTGCATCTTTCCCAACCGAGATCCGAATTCCATGTTTCGGCGTAGCTGCACCATTCTGGCGTGCAGACCGATCGAGAACTGATGCACGAAGGGCCGGCCGTTGGCGGTTGCCACATCGACCGCGATCACTTCGCCGTCGGCGAAGGATTTCACGGCTGCGTCAAGCGTCTGCGGGATGCCGAGCCCGCGCGCAAACAGGTTCATGGTGCCAGCGGGCAATATGGCAAGCGCCTTCTTCCCGCCCATCAACCGTGCAGCCGCAGCCGAAATGGTGCCGTCGCCGCCACCGGCCAGCACAATGTCGACGCTACGTCTGGAAGCAATGCTGTCCAGTCTAGCGACAATGTCTTTGCCAGCAACGATGTCGACTTCGATGGAATGCCCGGCAGCCTCCAGCGTCCGGCGCATCTGGTCCGAAAAGGCGGAAAGATCGGTCGTGCGCAACGTGCCGCCATCCCGGTTCAGCACCGCCGCAAATCGCATGCCCCGCTCCATTCTGCCGGCTACCGCCAGGCAACCCGCCGAGCCAGCCACAGGCTGGAACGGGGTGGCTGGAAAAAGGTTCCGCCATCCCTGAACGAATCCAAGAGCGAATTCTACCGGTTCAGCACAGTTCCAGGCGTGGTTCAGCACATTCTCCCGGCCGATATTTTTCGGAACAACAGCGTGCTCACGACGTTGTGACCGAGTAGAAACGCCGCGTCCCTGCGGGGCAGCGTTCCAAGTGACGCGGCGCGCACGAAATCACGCATAGGGACAAGGAGAGATAGTCATGGTTCGTACACTTTTTGCCACGACGGCGCTCGCCACGCTGATTGCCACGGGCGCTTATGCGCAGTCGGCGCCTGCGCCGGCACAGCCACCCGCCACCCAGGATGCCGCACCCATCGTGCAGCGTGCCGAGGGCAGCCTTGCCACCAACATCATCGGTGAATCTGTCTACAATGGTACAGGCGATGATGCCCAGAATATCGGCATGGTCAGCGATGTCGTGTTCGACGAAGCCGGCCAGGCGAAATCCGCCATCATTGGAGTTGGCGGGTTCCTCGGCATCGGCGCCAAGGACATTGCTTTCGACTACGGCAAGCTGCAATGGGTCGAAAGGAATGGCGATCGGTGGCTGGTCGCCCAGACGACCAAGGAAGAGTTGACGGCTCAGCCGGAATTCGACCGCAAGCCTTACGATCCTGCCCCCGCGGCCTCTGCGGCGCCTGCAGCACCTTCCGCTTCCGGCGATAGTGCGCAAGGCGGACCGCCGGCGCCCGTCGACATGAATGCTCAACCGGGGAAGCGCGCCGAGGGCAATCTCGCCACCAACATCATCGGTGAAAGCGTCTACAACGGGACTGGCGACGACGCCCAGAATATTGGCGACGTCAACGATATCGTGCTGACCAAGGACGGCAAGGCCGAGTCGCTCGTGATCGGCGTTGGCGGATTCCTCGGCGTCGGAGAAAAGAGTGTTGCCTATCCTTTCGACAAAGCTGCGTGGGCGCAGAAGGACGGCGATCGCTGGCTGGTGGCACAGACCACCAAGGAAGAGTTGACGGCGCAGCCCGACTTCAACCGCAAGGCCTATGATCCGGCCCCGGCGACCACGGCATCCAACAACGCGACGACCCCCGCTCCGACCGCGCCTGCCGAGACCGCCGCTCCGGCCCCGGCGGAAAAGACGGCTGAGGCTCCGGCTGCGGCGACACCCGATGCGAAGACGACCGATCCCACTCAAACCGCGGCGATCGACAAGTCGACATTGACCGAGGTGCCTATGGGTGAAATTCGCGGTGACGACCTGAAAGGCACCACCGTCTACGGCGCCAACGACGTCAGGGTTGGCGAGATCGGCGACATCGTGCTGGCGCCCGATAGCAAGCCCGATGCGGTGATCGTCGATGTCGGCGGCTTCCTCGGCATGGGTGAGAAGGAGGTGGCGGTCGGCATGGACAATCTCAAATTCATGACCGACAAGGACGGCAAGAAATACCTCTATACGACCTTCACCAAGGAGCAGCTTCAGGCTCAGACTGCCTATGACAAGAACAGCTATGCCGAGAAGCGCGATGAACAGCGGATGATGATGCAGTAGGGCAGTAGGGAGTAGGGCAGTAAACATATTGCCCTACTCCCTGCCCTATTCTCCTATTTTAGCGACATATCCAACAACGCCGTCCTCCGTCAGTTCCGCCAGCGCAAGCGACTGGTCGAGATGCTCGGCCCGCCAAGCGAGCAGCCGTTCTGCAAGCTCCAGCCGAATGGACAGATAAGCGGGATCGGCGGCAAGATTGTTCAACTCACCCGCGTCATTTCCCAGGTCGAACAGAAGCGGCGGCAGTCCGCCGCCGAAATGCACATATTTGAATTCTTTGGTGCGGATGACGGCGAGGTTGCACTGGCGTGATGCGAGGCCGAAATGCCGCTCGGCCTCGCCTTCGGCAATCGAGCGGAAATCGAACTCCCAATGCGCGGCATCACGCCAATCCCGAGGCGCCTCCTTATCGAGGAATGGCTTTAGCGAGCGTCCGTCGAGATGCGGCGGCGGGTCCTCTCCGAGCAGGTCGAGCAGCGTCGGCAGTATGTCCACAGCCTCGGTGAAGCGATCGACGCCGGTGCCGGCTGCCCCGCCGCGGCGGGGATCGCGGACGATCAGCGGAATGTGGTAACTGCCATCGAAGAAACCGCCCTTGCCCAGCATGAAGTGGTCGCCCATCATCTCGGCATGATCGGAGGTGAGCACGATGATGGTATCGTCCCATGCATCTGCCGCCTTGACCGCTTGCCAGATGCGGCCAAGTTGTGCGTCGACTTCCGAGATCATGCCGTAGTAGAGCGCGCGGATGCGGCGAAAATTCTCGTCGCCCCAGTCACGGACCTCGCCCTCGGCGCCCGGGCGGAACTTGTTGCGCTGCTGCCGGTCCATGTCGTAGGCGACATAGGGATGGCTTTTTGCCTCGGCCTGCCAGTTTTCAGCGCGGCGGAAAACGGGACCATCGGCGGGATCGTACATCGTGTTGTAAGGTTCCGGCACGATGAAGGGCGGGTGCGGGCTGATGAAGGAAAGATGCGCGAACCATGGCGCATCCTGCTCGCCGAGCCAGCGGAGGAATTCACTGGTCAGGAAGGCCGTGGGCGTCTCGTCTTTCGAATAGACTGGGGGAGCGTTGGAGACGGCGCTGCTGATGCTGCCTGCTTCATTCGCCGGACGATGGATGTCGGGGGAGCCGGCGCCGGCATCGACGCCGCGCAATTTGAGCCAGGACAGCCATGGCTTCTGGTGCTCGGGCAAAAACTGACGCACGGTGAAGCCTGGCAGCACGCCTTCATAGCTTCTCAGTGCAGGATCGCCCGGGGCCAGGGTGCGCGGATCGGGCGCGACGTCGGTGTAGCCGAACAGGGTCGGATCATAGCCGAGGCCGCGCAAGGACCGCGCGATGTTGCCGTGACGGGCATCGAGCGGCGTGCCGTTGCGGCAAACGCGGTTGTTCATCTGGTAGAGGCCGGTATAGAGGCAAGCACGCGCCGGCGAACAGGGCGCGGCCCCGCCATAGTGCCGGCGAAACAGCACGCCCTCGGCCGCCAGCGCGTCGGCATTCGGCGTCCTCACCACCTCGTGGCCCGCAGCCGACAGGCAGTCGCCGCGCCACTGGTCGCAACTGATCAGGAGAATGTTCGGGCGTGTGCCTTCCCCGGCCAATCCTGTATCCTCCTCATGCGGTCCACATTTGCCGCTCATGGAGCCGAAATTCGAGCAGGAAGCAACCCTCGCCCTTTTGCAGAATGGTGAACAAAAATCTTCGCATTGTTCACTTTTAAAGCACAGTCCATTCTGTGTTTACGGCCTTTGCGGCTAATGAGTGGATCCTCATATTGGCGTGGAACAGCGGCTAGGGCCGCATAGGGACAAAGGAAGGAGCAAGAAATGCTCGACCAGATTAAGGGCCTGCATCACGTCACGTCGATGGCCAGCGATGCGCGCCAGAACAACGAATTCTTCACGAAGAAGCTGGGCCTGCGCCGGGTCAAGAAAACCGTCAATTTCGACGCGCCCGACGTCTATCACCTCTATTATGCCGATGAGGTCGGCACGCCCGGTTCGGTGATGACCTATTTCCCGTTCCCCAATATTGGCAAGGGCCGCCATGGCGTTGGTGAGGTCGGCACCACAGTCTATTCAGTGCCCGAGGGCACTCTTGGCTACTGGGAGAAGCATCTTGCCGATGAGAGCGTCGCCGGTTTGTCGCGCGACGAGACATTCGGCGAGAAGCGGCTTGCCTTCGCCGGACCCGACGGCGACGGTTTCGCGCTGGTCGAGGACAGGGCCGATAAGCGCGCGCCATGGGTGAAGGGCGGCGTTCCCTCGGACGAGGCGATCCGCGGTTTTCACTCCGTGTCGCTCAGATTGCGGGATGGCGGGGCGACTGAAGAGCTGCTGAAATTCATGGGTTATGAAGAGGTCGACAAGGCTGGCAATGTCAGGCGGCTGGCGGTGAAGAACGGCAACGGCGCCGACGTCGTCGACGTCGAAACGCTGCCGGGTGCGGGCTTCGCCGATCTCGGCGCCGGCTCGGTCCACCATGTCGCTTTCGCCGTCGAGAACCGTGCCAAGCAGCTTGAGGTGCGAAAGGCGCTGATGGACACTGGCTACCAGGTGACGCCGGTGATCGATCGCGACTATTTCTGGGCAATCTATTTCCGCACGCCGGGTGGTGTGCTGTTCGAAGTCGCGACCAACGAACCGGGGTTCGACCGCGATGAGGATACCGCCCATCTCGGCGAGGCGCTGAAGCTGCCGTCGCAGCACCAGCATCTCAGGCCCTATCTCGAACAGCATTTGCAGAAGCTCGAAGACTGAGGATCAGCTCGTGAACAAGGATTCCTACATCCACAAGGTGGCGCCCGGTTCGCCGGGGGGTCCGCTGCTCTTCGTCTTCCACGGCACCGGAGCCGACGAGAGCCAGCTTCTGTCGCTCGGGCGCGATCTCGCGCCGCAGGCGACCATCGTCTCGCCGCGCGGCGACGTTTCGGAGTATGGCGCTGCGCGCTTCTTCCGCCGCACCGGCGAGGGCGTCTACGACATGGGCGACCTGGCGCGGGCCACCGACAAGATGGCCGGTTTCGTCAAGGCGCATGTCGAGGCGGCGAAGCCGTCATCGGTGCTGGGCCTCGGCTATTCCAACGGCGCCAACATACTGGCCTCGGTGGTGTTCGCGGCACCTGACCTGTTCGATGCCGCGGTGCTGATGCATCCGCTGATCCCGTTCGAGCCTGAGGTGAAGGGCAGCCTCGCCGGCCGCCGCATGCTGGTTACGGCAGGCCGACGCGACCCGATCTGCCCGCCGAACCTGACCTCGCGGCTCGAAGCCTATTTGCGCGCCGATGGCGCCGATGTCACAGTGGAGTGGCACGACGGCGGCCACGAGGTGCAGTCGAACGAGATCGAGGCGGCGCGGCGGTTCCTGTCCGTAACGCCGGTTGAAGGAGCCTAAGCAATGCCTGACCAATTGCCTGACATCGAACTGGAGGATCGCGGCTCCAAGGGCCGCTATGTCCTACGCGGGCCTGGTGGCGCCGAGGCGGAGATGACCTTCACCAAGATCGGAGAACATCAGCTCATCATCGACCACACCGAAGTGCCGGATGCGTTTCGCGGGCAGGGGGCGGGGCTGCGTCTCGTCACCCGTGCGGTCGAGGACGCGCGCGCGGCGGGCAAGAAGATCATCCCGCTCTGCCCCTTCGCCAACGCCCAGTTCCGCCGTCATCCGGAATGGGCCGATGTGCTGAAGCAGTAGCAGGCGACCCCTGATGTGAATGACGACGCGCGATGTGAATGATGGGGAAGGGCGCACGGCTTTGTCGTGCGCCGTTCCGATTGTTCGGGACCTGCAGTCACAAAAGCATTATCGCCCTGGCATTTGCGCTGATCGTCCGTCTTGCCTAAGTAGGTAGGTAGTCCGCCGACGGGCCTGCCGCTTCCCACCGACCAACCAATCGAATGATCCCTTGATGACCGAAATCGACCTTGTTCCCGTCTTCGACGGCCACAATGACACGCTGCTCAGGCTCTACCAGTCGAAAGACGCGGATGTCGAAAAGCTCTTCATCGAGGGAACGCAAGGTGGCCATATCGATCTGCCGCGCGCGAAAAAAGGTGGATTTGCCGGCGGCATGTTCGCGATCTTCCCGCCGCCGGTCGAGAAATCGAGGCGCAGCGCGGTTCCGCCGGCACCCAGCGATAGCGAGCCTTTGCCGCCCGAGGTTCCCCACGCCGATGCGCTGGCTTCCACTGTCGCCATGGCCTCCATCCTGTTCAGGCTGGAACGTGCCTCGGCGCTCACCGTGTGCCGGAGTGCCGGCGACGTGCGAGACGCAATGGCGCAGGGGTCGATCGCCGCGGTGTTCCACATCGAGGGGGTCGAGGCGATCGACACCGAACTGACCATGCTGGACGTGCTGCACGCCGCCGGCCTGCGCTCGCTCGGCATCGTCTGGAGCCGTCCGAACGCTTTCGGTCACGGCGTGCCGTTCCGCTTTCCCTCGTCGCCCGACACCGGGCCCGGATTGACAGATTCCGGCAAGGCGTTGGTCAAGGCCTGCAACAAGCTCAAGATCATGATCGACCTATCCCATCTCAACGAAAAGGGCTTTCGCGACGTCGCCGAAATCAGCGACGCACCGCTGGTCGCGACCCATTCCAATGTGCACGCGATCTGCGGCCACTCCCGCAACCTCACCGAATGGCAGCTCGGCGCGATCCGCGAGTCGGGCGGCATGGTCGGGTTGAACTTCGCCACCGGCTTCCTGCGCGAGGACGGCAGGATGAATGCCGACACCAGCCTCGACATCATGGTGCGCCATGTCGATACACTGCTGCAGGCGCTCGGCGAGGACGGCGTCGGCCTGGGTTCGGATTTCGATGGCGCCATGATCCCGGTCCCAATCGGTGACGTTACCGGATTGCCGAAGCTTATCGATGCGTTCGCCGCGCGCGGCTTCGGACGCGCGCTGATCGAAAAGATCGCCTACCGCAACTGGCTCGGCATGCTGGAAAGGACGATCGGCTAGGGTATGCCGATATTCAGGTGATGCCGGCCTGCGAACGGCGGTTTCCTGCGCTTCCGGTGCTCACGTATCCAAAAGTACGCTCCGCTCCGGTTCCCGGAAGCCACCATTCTCGACTCGGCTTGACCTGAATCTCAACATACCCTGGATACGCTGGCGAACTATTTGTGGCCCATCCGCGTCAGCCAGTCCTGACCGACGCCGCGATCGCGGATGATGGGTAGCGGATCGGTGGAGTCCAGCCGCGCGCAGATGCGGTAGGCTTCGAGCGTCTCGGCGCTCATCTCGCCGCGCTTGTAGAAGAACATCGCCGCGGCATAGCGCGTGCGGCCCGACCATTTTTCGCCGAGCGGCGTGTTGACCAGTTGCCACTGCTCGGCGGCTTCCTCGTCGGCGTCGTGCTTGTCGGTCTCGTCCCTCATGGTCAGAAATCCGCCGGCGGATTGGCGGTGCGGCGGTCGAGCTTGATGAAGGGTCGCTGAACGACCTTCGCCCGTTTCATCAGCTTCTGGTACTGCAGCTCGCGCATGGCGTAGATTTCGACCCAGAGGTCGTCGACCATCGTATCGCCGAACGGCCGCGCCAGCGAGGCGATGGCGATGTTGCGCTTGGCCATTGGCGACCACATGGCAGCGCTGACCAGCCCGACTTCCTGGCCCATGCGATGATAGACGATGGCATGTTCGGCGGGAATGTTACCATCGATCTCCAGCCCGACCAGCACATGCCGCAGTTTCCGCTTCGCCTGGGCCTCGAGGATGGCGCGGCGGCCGTTGAAATGGCCTTTCTCCAGGTCGATCATGAAACCGAGCCCGATCTCGTCCGGCGCGCGCAAGCGGTCGGGCCGAACCGCGTGCTCGGAGGTGACGAAATCGGCATTGGCGACGATCAGTCCGGCTTCAAGCCGGGCGCGGTTGAGCGCGGTATAGCCGATGGCGCGGATGCCGCGCAGTTCGCCCGCCGTCATCAGCCGGTCCCAGAGGCTGAGCGCCTGCTCGGCCGGCACGAACAGTTCGTAGCCGAGGTCGCCGGTGAAACCGGTGCGCGAGATCGTGACCTGGCTGGTTCCCTGGGGGCCGCCATCATGCGGGAACTCGGCAAGGTCGAAAATCTTCAGCCGTTCGACGCCGGCAAAACCGGCATCGCGCAGCACGGCAAAGGACGTCGGACCCTGCAACGCCAGACCGGCGACGGCCTCGGTTTCTTGTTCAACGGTGACGTCAAAACCTATAGCGCTGTCGAGAAGCCAGGGCAGATGCCGCTCCTGCGAGCACAGCCGGAAGCGCGTCGGCGAAAGCCGGAACAGTGTGCCGTCATCGAGCACGAACCCCTCGTCATCGCACCAGGCGGTATAGTGGACGCGGCCTGCTTTCAGTTTGGTCACGTCGCGCAAGGTGACCCGGTTGAGGAAGGCCTCGGCGTCCTTTCCCTCGATCCGGTATTTCGTCATCGGCGAGATGTCGAACAAAGCCGCCTGGCTGCGAATGGCGAAATATTCGAGCTCCTCATCCCACAGCGAATGCGGAGCGCGATAGCCGGCCCAATTGTACCAGTCATTGGTCCTGGCCAGCGCATCGATGCGCGGCTGGAACGGCGTGCCGAGCCGCAGCGTGCGGAAATGAGATTGCGCCGCTGTGCGGGCTGCGATGACCGGGCTCGTTGACGCGCTGGATTTCCTTTTTATCGCCTGTGCCATGGTCTAGCCCTTCATCGCGATGATGCGTCTTGCGGCATTCAGCCCTGGCGCGCCGGAAACGCCGCCGCCCGGATGCGATCCGGCGCCCGCGAGGAACAGTCCTTCGAGCGGTGTGTCGTAGCCCGACCAGCCGGAGACGGGCCGCGACATCAGCATCTGGTCGGCCTGCAATTCGCCGTGGTGCCAGTGGCCGCCCGGCATCCTGTAGCGGACCTCGATGTCGGCCGGCGTCAAGAGCTCGGCATGGAGCACGGTCTTGCCGATTCCAGGTGCATAAGTCTCGAGCTGGGCCATGATCGCCTCGATGAATTTCGGCTTGCCCGCGCCCCAGCCTTCCTTCAGCACATACGGCGCATATTGCACCACGGCTGACAGCACGCAGGCGCCCACGGGAGCGAGCGAGGGATCGGCAAGGCTTGGCAGCGTGATCTCCATCACCGGCTCGGGCGAGAATTCGCCGTATTTCGATGGATTGAAGGCGCGCTCGACATGATCGGGCGAAGGCGCGATGACAAGCCGGCCCTTGTGGCCGGCGGCATCGACACCGGTGAATTCAGGCTGCCGGTCGAGCGCCAGATGTAGCTTCGCCGCATCGCCGTTCATGCGGATGTTTTTCACCTTGCGGACGAAACCGGTATCGATCTCGCGCGGTCCGACAAGATCGAGGAAAGTGGTCGCCGGATTGATGGCCGAAACGATCGTTCTGGCGCGAACTTCCTCACCCTTGTCGAGCACGACGCCAACGGCGCGGCCCTTCTCGACGATGATCTTCGCCACCGGTGTCCCCGTGCGGATCCTCGCGCCGGCCTTTTCCGCCGCCGCGCGGATGGCGGCGACGATCGCGCCCATGCCGCCCTTCGGCAGTGCCTGCGCGCCGGCCGTGCCAGCGATTTCTCCTGCCAGCCGGTAGTAGAGGCCGAGCAGCGATGTCGGCGAACGCGGGCCGAGATGGCTGCCCAGCGTCGCGTCGAAGGCGAGCAGGCCTTTCAGCCTGATATCGGCGAGCTGCTCGTCGAGCAGGTCGGTGACGTTCATCAGCAGCACGCGCAGGAAATCGCGCATGTCCTCCTTGCCGAGTTTCTTCAGCGCCAGCGCGGTCTGGCCGAGTGCCGCCGTCTCGAGCAGCGACATGCCGCCGAGATCAGGTGGGCGGCGCGCGAGAAACGGCTTCAATATGCCGGCATAGCGCAGCAGCTGAGTGCGCAATTCCTTCCAGGCAGATTGCTCTGACGGGTTGGCGCCGGTCAGAACTTCGCCATAGGCGCCGTGCAGGACAAGCGGCGGGCCGTCCGTTGACAGTGCCACCGACGGCACGAAGTCGGCGCGCGCGAATTGCAGCCCATGCTTCTCCAACTCCAGCGTCTTCACGACATCGGGATGCAGACGGTTCAGCAGGTGGGCGACTGAGGAGACGCGAAAACCGGGCGCGAACTCCTCGGTGCACGCCGCGCCGCCGACGTCGCCGGCGGCTTCCAGCACCAGCACCTTGCGGCTGGCTTTCGCCAGCGTCGCGGCGGCGACGAGGCCGTTGTGGCCGCCGCCGATGACAACAACATCAAATGACGTCATGGGCCGGGCTCATATGGTGAATTGGCTTGGCAAGGTCGCGCAGGATCTCGGCCGCGGCATTACGGCCGGGTGCGCCCATGACGCCACCACCGGGATGGGTGGACGAGCCGCAGATATAGAGCCCGCCGACAGGTGAGCGATATTGCGCATAGCCCGGCACCGGCCGGTTGAACAAAAGCTGGTCGAAGGTCAGTTCGCCCTGGAAGATATTGCCTTCGGTGAGACCGACCTCGGCTTCGATCTCGCGCGGCGTGCGCACCTCCATATGGACGATGCGATCGCGAAAGCCCGGCGAGTACTCGGCGATCTGCGAAATCACGCTTTCGGCAAAACCATCGCGGTCGGCATCGGTCCAGTCGCGGCCGTTCACCTTCGGCGGAGCGTATTGCACGAAGCAGCTCATGAAGTGCTTGCCAGGCGGCGCCATGGTCGGGTCGAGCGTCGTCGGGATCACCATGTCGAGGAAAGGGTCCGCCGACCAGCGCCCGGCCTTCCAGTCGTCATAGGCGCGCTCCATACGCTCCATGGAATCGGTGAAATGCATGTCCCCGCGGTAGACCGGCGAATCCTTCGGCAGCGCGGGGAATTCGGGAAGAGAATCGAGCGCGATGTTGACCTTGCCGGAGGAGCCGCGGATCTTGAAGTTCCTGACCCGGCGCAGGAAGATGTCGGGCAGTTCCTTTTCCTCGACCAGCTTGAGGAAGGTGCGCTTCACGTCGGCGTTGGAAACGACGAGCTTGCCATGGATCTCCTCGCCGTCGGCCAGGATGACGCCTTTGGCCTTGCCGCGCCGGACCAGCACATGGTCGACCTCGGCGCCGGTGCGGATGGTGCCGCCCGAGGCCTGGAAGGACGCGGCAAGCGCCCTGGTGACCGCGCCCATGCCGCCGCGCGCATAGCCCCAGGCGCCGACCGAGCCGTCGACCTCGCCCATATAGTGGTGCAGCAGCACGTAGGCGGTGCCCGGCGACATTGGCCCGAGCGCGGTGCCGATGATGCCGGACAAAGCGAAGTTGGCCTTGATGACGTCGGTCTCGAAATATTCGTCAAGGAAGTCCGAGATCGACATGGTCCAGAAGCGCAGCGTCAGCGCCATCTCCTCGGCGGACAGCCCGGCGAATTTCTTGCCGAGATAGAGAAGCTCGCCAAGGTCGCGTGGCCGGAAACTGGTCGGGTCGGGCGCGGTGCGCATCAGCAGCGGCTGGATGAAGCGGCACTGCCGCGTCACGTCGCGGGCGTAACGGTCGTAGGCTTCGGCATCGCGCCTGGAGAACCGGGCAAACTCACGGCGATGGGCGTCGTGGTCGCGGTAGTTGGCGAGATAGTCACCGTCGCGGGTGAACACCGCGCCGCCCTCATAGGAAATCACCTGCAGGCCGAAGCGCGGCAATTCGAGGTCGCGCATGAGCTCGGGGCGAAACAGCGAGCAGACATAGGAGCAGTTGGAATAGAGGAAACCGGGCGTCAATTCGCGGCTGGTGGCGGCGCCGCCGACCCAGTCGTTCTTCTCGACGACCAGCACGTCGAGCCCGGCGCGCTGGAGGTAGCAGGCATTGACCAGGCCATTGTGGCCACCGCCGATGACGATCGCATCCCACGCCTTCATATGCGCTGAGCCCTCATGGCGTCCGACCCTTCATTTTGCGTGATCCGCTCCCGGATGTGCGGAATTTGACATGGCAGTCGGCATTTTGTCCAGCCATTCTGAATGAATGTTCAACAAATGATGTTGCGTTTTCCCTGACATGCGCTAGGCTTTGCCGATAGTCGGGAATGGGTTTTCGAGGATTGGGGCCGAGGTCTGATGATCGAAACGGCAGACGCCGAGCCGGAATATGATGACACCGCTATCCGCTTCCTCGAGGCGCTGTGGGGCGATGGTTATCTGTCGCCCGGCGGACCGGAAGAGGTCGACCGCGTGGTCGAGGGCCTGTCGCTTAGGGGCAAGGCGGTCCTCGATATAGGCTGCGGCTCCGGTGGCATCACGCTGCATCTGGTCGAGCGCCATGGTGCTGCCCACGCCACCGGTTTCGATGTCGAGCGCCCGGTGATCGAGACGGCCAGGCGAAGGGCGGCCGCACGCGGGCTTTCCGATAACGCCGGCTTCGTACAGGCGCCGCCTGGACCACTACCTTTCGCGGATGCTTCCTTCGATGTCGTCTTCTCCAAGGACGCGCTGCTGCATGTGCCCGACAAGGATGGGCTGTTCGCCGAGATCTTTCGTGTGCTGAAGCCGGGCGGCGTCTTTGCCGCTTCGAACTGGATGATCTCGCATGACGGCGAACCATCGCCCGAGATGAAGGCCTATGTCGCCGCGGAAGGGCTGTCCTTCACCATGGCGTCGCCGGCGCGCTATGCGCAGGCGATGCGCTGCGCCGGCTTTGCCGACGTTGCCGTGCGCGACCGCAATCCCTGGTACCGCGAGGTCGCGCGCGAGGAACTCACCCGCCTCAAGGGTCCGCTCTACCCGGCGGTCGCGGCCGCGGTCGGGGCAGCCTATGTCGACAAGAACATACGAACCTGGGAAGCCATGCAGAAGGTGCTTGACAGCGGCGAGCACCGTCCCACTCATCTTCGCGGTCGGAAACCGGTTGGATAGCCGGCGATGCTGGAGACCATCACGCCCATGAAGACAGCAGAGGCCAGGGAAGCCGGGCTTGAATCAGCACGGAAAAACGAGACCGAAAAACGCGGTCGCAAGGCTTCGAAGGAGGTCCGGCAGCTTCAACTGATCGAAGCGACGATCGATTCGCTGGCCAAGCGCGGCTATTCGGAGACGACGATGGCCGATGTCGCCGACGGGGCCGGCCTCTCGCGCGGCATCGTCAATTTCCATTTCGAGAGCAAGGAAAAGCTGCTCATCGCCACGCTGGCATATATGGCCGACGAGTATGCCGCACACTGGCGCGCCGCCCTCACCAGAGCCGGCGACGATCCCGCCCGCCAGTTGCAGGCGCTGGTCGCCGCCGATTTCGATCGCTCGATCTGCAACAAACGCAAGCTGGCGGCCTGGTGCGCCTTCTGGGGCGAAGCCAAGTCGCGCCCGACCTATCAGGCGCTGTGCGGCGCGCGCGACGCCGCCTACCAGAAGATATTCATCGACCTTTGCGCGGCGCTCAAAGAGAGCGGCGGCTATGCCTATGAGCCGCAGGTGATGGCGCTGGCGCTGAGCGCCATGCTGGAGGGTCTGTGGCTGCGGCTGATGATGGGCACTGAGGACGTCACCCGCGAAACCGCGTTGCAGGCGGCGAATGAGTTCCTGTCGGCGGCATTTCCGAAACACTATCCATGGGCTAGCGGCCCCAAGAAGGCTTGAAGCAAAAACCAAAAGAGGATGGAACAGCAATGAAGACAATGAGCCGACGCCTTACACTGACATTGGCGCTGACTGGTGCTCTGGCGGCTTCGGCCGCCACACTTGCGGTCGCCGCGGACAAGGACCTGATCGTCTTTGATTGGTCCGGCTACGAGGATCCCAGCTTTCACCAGAAATATGTCGAGAAGAATGGCGATTCGCCGACCTTCACCTTCTTTGGCGACGAGGACGAGGCGTTCGAAAAAGTCCGATCCGGCTTCAAGGCCGATCTTGGCCATCCCTGCTCGCAGAGCGTGGTGAAATGGCGCGAAGCCGGCCTGCTGCAACCGCTCGACACCTCGAAGATAGCTGCCTGGAAAGACCTCAATCCCGGCATCATGGCGATGAAGGATCTCGCCACCACCGCCGACGGCAAGGCCTGGTTCATGCCCTGGGACTGGGGCAATACGCAGCTCACCTACAATTCCGACAAGATCGACGCCAAGGACGTGCAGTCGTTGAAGGCTTTCGCCGATCCCAAGTTCAAGGGCAGGGTTTCCATCGGCGACAATGTCGACGACGCCTATGCGCTGGCCAGCCTTGCCATCGGGCTCAAGGACTGGACCAAGATGACGGACGATCAGTTCAAGCAGGCGTCCGACTTCCTGCGCGAGGTGCACAAGAATGTGCGCTCCTACTGGACCGACTCCACTGACATCGTCCAGCTGTTCAGCGGCGGCGAGGTCGATCTCGCCTGGGCATGGAATGACGCGACAGTGCAATCGGTCGCTGCCGGGGTGCCGATCAAGGCCAAGAAGGACACCGACGAGGGCATTTCGACCTGGGTCTGCGGCTATGTGCTGTTCAAGGACGCGCCCGGCAATACCGACAAGGCCTATGATTACCTGAACGCCATCAACGATCCGGAAGTCGCCAAGGTCCTGGTCAAGGACTGGGGCTACGGCCAGGCCAATGCCAAGGGCATGCAAGGTGTCGACCAGGCGGTGTTGAAGGAGAAGGGCTACGACGACGTGCAGAAATTCGTCGACAAGACGCTGTTCCAGTCCCCGGTGCCCTCCGAGCTCAAGCTCAAGATGATCGCCGAGTTCGAGAAGATCAAAGCCGGCTATTGAGCCCTGTTTGGGTTGACCCGTCCGCGCGCCGATATGGTGGGCGGACGGGCTCGCCAAAGCCTGGGAATTCTCCTAACCTCGCTGGATATTGTTTGCGACGGGGAATTTCCAGCCATGAAGTCCATGCTTCGCAGCCTTGCCATCGCCGCCGCATGCACGATTGGTGCTGGCGTCCACCTCGCATTCGCGGCAGGCGGCGGCGACCTCATTGTGTTCGACTGGTCGGGCTACGAGGATCCGCTGCTCCATCCCGCTTACACCACCAAATATGGCGCTGAACCGACCTTCGCCTTCTTTGGCGACGAGGACGAAGCCTTTCAGAAGATGCGGGCCGGCTTCAAGGCCGATATTGCGCATCCCTGTTCGCAAAGCGTGGTGAAGTGGCGCGAGGCTGGCATGCTGCAGCCGCTCGACACGTCAAGAATCACCGGCTGGAAGGACCTCAATCCAGGCATCATGGCGATGAAGGATCTCGCCACCACCACCGACGGCAAGGTCTGGTTCATGCCCTTCGACTGGGGCAACACATCGCTGCTCTACCGCACCGACAATGTGACGGCGGAAGAGGCGCAGTCGCTGAGGATCCTTGCAGACCCGAAATTCAAGGGGCGCGTCACCATCGGCGACAATGTCGACGACGCCTACGCCCTGGCGAGCCTGGTCATCGGTCTCAAGGACTGGACCAAGATGACGGACGCTCAGTTCAAGGAAGCCTCCGATTTCCTGCGCGACGTGCACAAGAACATCCGCTTCTACTGGACCGACGACACCGACATCAACCAAGCCTTCTCAGGCAACGAGGTCGACCTCGCCTGGGGTTGGAACGAGACGTTTGTCACTCTCAAGAGCCAGGGCGTGCCGATCGCCATGAATCGCGGCACCAAGGAAGGCATATCGACCTGGGTGTGCGGCTATGTGCTGATGAAGGACGCGCCGGGCAATCTCGACCAGGCCTATGATTTCCTGAACGCGGTCAACGCATCTGCCGTCTCGGACTATATGGTCACGACATTCGGCTATGGCCACGGCAACGCCGCCGGCATGGCGGCGATCGAACCCAAGCTGCTGGCCGAGCGGGGCTTCGACAATCTCGACAAATTCCTCGACAAGACGCTGTTCCAGCAACCGGTGGCGCCGGAGCTCAAGCAGCGGATGATCGACGAATTCGAGAAGATCAAGGCCGGCTATTGAAGCGCGGAACTGAAAGAGCCGATGTCGTCATCGTCGGCGCCGGTTTCACCGGACTATCGGCGGCGCTGGAACTAAAGAAGGCCGGCATCGATTTCCTGCTGCTCGAAGCGCGCGACCGTGTTGGCGGACGCGTGGAATCCAGACGCAATGGGCTTGGCGAGCGCATCGACAGCGGCGGCCAGTTCCTGTGCGAGGACATGCCGGAAATGATGGCGCTGGCTGAAGCGCGCGGCAAGACCTTTGTCGAGACCTTTGTCGATGGTGATTTCACCACCCACCCATCGATGTCCGTCGAACAGGCCGAGCGGACCTATGTCACAGCGATGGCGATCCGCGGACGCATGAATGGGATCGAACCTGACGATCCCTCCATAGCCGGATTAACCGTCGCCGCGTGGCTCGACCGCCTGAAGGATGCGGCCGACGCCAAGGCGGCCTTCCGCTCGATGATCGAGGGTCTGTGGTGCCTGGCACTGGAAAAGATGCCGCTCTGGCACCTGATCGACAACGACCGCCGCATCACCAACGAGGTGCCAGAGTTGCAATATTCCTTGCGCGAGACCATGCAGTCGCTGGCCGAAGACCTGGCGGGTGATCTCGGCGACCGCGTGCGGCTGAACGAGCCGGTGATGCGGGTCGAGCGTGCGCGGCAAGGCATGCGCATCGTCTCGGGCAGCGGCGTCATCGAAGCGCGCAAAGTCCTGATCGCATTGCCGCCGGCCACTGCCGCCAGGCTCGATTTTCAGCCTGCCTTGCCGGCAGCCTTGAAGAGGGCCCTTGACGTCTGGGAAAGCGGCGCGGTGATCAAGATCCTGGTCCGCTATGCCAGGCCGTTCTGGCGCGAACGGAGTTTGAGCGGCATGGTGATGTGGCGCGACCTGCCGGGCCTGTTTGCCTGCGACGCCAGCAAGGACCACGACCATGCCGCGCTGGTCGTCTTTATCGGCGGGCCGTTGGCGCTGCGCTGCCGCAAGCTGGGCGATGTAGCGCTGCGTGCTGAAATCACGGCCAAGCTAGCGGACGCGCTCGGTCCGGATGCGGCCGATATTCTCGATTTCAGCCAGCGCGACTGGACGGATGACCGCTGGAGCGGTGGTGCCT
Source organism: Mesorhizobium sp. WSM4871 (assembly GCF_055811295.1). Lineage (NCBI taxonomy): Bacteria > Pseudomonadati > Pseudomonadota > Alphaproteobacteria > Hyphomicrobiales > Phyllobacteriaceae > Mesorhizobium > Mesorhizobium sp. WSM4871. Next base: position 75,281 of record NZ_JBVVPU010000016.1, read on the forward strand.
ATAGCGACCTTATCGTCGACGTGACGGCAAGAGAGGCCGAGCGCACGATCGTTGCCGGCGCACCGCCGGTCCATTTCGCCAGTTCGGAACTGTCGCCGTCATTTCCCGGCTATGTCGAGGGCGCCATCGTGGCGGGGCGGATCGCGGCGCGAAAGATCATTGCAGATGTTCAATCCGCCATCGCCACCAAGGCCTCGGGGTCGTAGGCGAGGCGGATCGAGGTGCCGACGGGAATGTCATCGGCGCCGAAATCGTTGGTTTCGGTTACAGACAGCGGTTTTTCCAATCCGGGTATCTCAACGATCAAATGGGTGATCTCGCCGAAATAGTGGCGCTCGACCACCTTGCCCGCCACCTCGAACTTCGCCGTCGCATTGTCCCACAGCACGCGCAGGCGCTCGGGCCTTATGCCGAGCGTGGCCGCGCCGCCATTGCGGATGAAAGCCTTCGGCTTGTCGGTCTTGATGCGCCCGAACCCCAGCGTGTCGACAACCAGCGACGCGCTATTCTCCTCGACGATCTCGGCCTTGACGAAATTCATGCCGCCGAGGAAGTCGGCGACCTGGCGGTTGACGGGGCGCTGGTAGATCTCCTTGGGCGAGGCGATTTGCGCGATCCTGCCGCCGAACATCACGGCGATACGATCGGACATGGCCAGCGCTTCATACTGGTCGTGGGTGACCAGCACGAAGGTGATGCCGACCGCCTGCTGCAGGCGGCGCAGTTCGACCTGCATCTGTTCGCGCAGCTTCTTGTCCAGCGCCGACAGCGGCTCGTCGAGCAGCAGCACCTTGGGCCGCATCACCAGCGCACGGGCCAGAGCGACGCGCTGGCGCTGGCCGCCGGAAAGCTCGGTGGCGAGGCGCTTGCCAAGGCCGGTCAGCGATACCTGTGCCAGCGCCTCTTCGACCCTGCGCCTTTCCTCCGCTCTTTCGAGCTTCAACCGCTTCAGGCCGTAGGCGACATTCTGCTCGACATTGAGATGCGGGAAGATGGCATAGCTCTGGAACACCATGTTGGTCGGCCGGCGGTTGGCGGGAATGCCTTCCATCGACTGACCGTCGACCGAGATCGAGCCGCTGGTCGGATTGTCGAACCCGGCAATCATGCGCAGCAGCGTGGTCTTGCCGCAGCCGGACGGACCGAGCAGCGAGAAGAATTCGCCTTCCTTGATGGTCAGCGAAGCATCGTCGAGCGCCTTGAAGGCGCCATAGCTGCGGGTGACGCTTTTGATCTCGATCATTGGTCGATCAGTTTGGGGGCGTTCGGTCTGGGGCCGCTCAGGCATAGAGGCCTCCTTCGTTCTGGGTGCGTTTGGCGGCGCGGCGGCGCAGGATTTCGGCAATTGTCATCAACAGGAAAGAGGCAGCCAGCAACAGCGTGCCCAGCGCCAGGACGCCGGGCAGTTTCGAGGCAAAGCGCAGTTGGCCCCAGATATAGATCGGCAGCGTCGCCTCGGTGCCGGTCAGGAAGAAGGCGATGAGGAACTCATCGAGCGAAATGGTGAAGCAGACGAGCAGGCTGGAAATGATCGCCGGCGCCACCATCGGCAGCGTCACGCGCCGGAAAGTGCCGAAGGCGCTCTCGCCGAGATCGGCCGAGGCTTCCTCCAGGCTGCGATCAAAACCCTCGAAGCCGGCGGTCAGCACCGTCATCGAATAGGGGACGCAGACCAGGACGTGTCCGAGCACGACGGTGAACAGCGACAGGCTCAGACCGAGTTGCAGTATCACCAACAGCAGGGAGATGGCGACGATGATTTCGGGCAGCACCAGCGGCGCCATGATCAGGCCATTGATGGCGCGGCGGCCGGGGTAGCGGTAGCGGGTGATCGAACGGGCGGCGAGGATGCCGAGAACCGTCGACAGGATGGCCGCCGACACTCCGACGACCAAGCTGTTCCAGGCGGCGTCGAGCAGCGCCGGCGTGCGCGGCAGATCCTCATACCATTTGAGCGTGAAGCCGGAGAGCGGGAATTTCGGCGTCGCGGCCGTGTTGACCGAGAAGATCGGCAGGAAGATGACCGGCAGATAGAGGAAGACGACATAGAAAAACGCATAGGCCGACAGCCAGCCACTGGCCAGGAAGCGCCTCATCGCCGTCATCGCGCCAACCTCATCATGCCAGCTTCATCGCGCCAACCTCTGGGCGGCACGCAGGATCAGCACGATGGCGCCGGCGATCAGCGTGACGATCAGCATGGTGGTGACCGAAAGTGCAGCGCCCAGCGGCCAGTTGGAGGCCTTGCCGAATTGAGCCTGGATGGCATTGGCGATCATGACGCCGTCCTTGCCGCCGACGAGCTTGGGCGTGACATAGTCGCCGACAGTCGGGATCATGACGATCAGCGCCGCCGAGATGACGCCTGGCGCCGACAGCGGCAGCGTTACGCGCAGGAAGGAGCGAATGGGACCGTCGCCGAGGTCCGTGGCCGCCTCGACCAGCGTGCGGTCGACCTTTTCCAGCGAGACGAAGATCGGCAGGATGGCGAAGGCCGCCCAGGCATGGGTCAGCGTGATGATGACGGCGCTCGAATTGTAGAGCAGCGCCGTCGACGGCTCGTCGATGACGCCAAGCCCCATCAGGCCGGAATTCAAGACGCCGTTGTAGCCGAGGATCACCTTCCACGACATCACGCGCAGGAGATAGCTGGTCCAGAACGGGATGGTGATCAGGAACAGCCACAGGCTCTTGTGACGACCGCCATGGAAAGAGATGAAGTAGGCGATCGGGTAGGCGAGGACGACCGTAAAGAAGCTCACCATCAGCGAGATGTAGAGCGAGCGCCAGAGCAGATCGCGATAGATCGGCTCGGTCAGCGCGACGCGGTAGTTCTCCAACGTGAAGGTGCGGTCGATGGTGAGGTAATTCTGCGTCCAGAAGGAATGCGCGATGACCACCAGGATCGGCAGGACCAGAAGTATGAGCGCGTAGAGAAAGGTCGGGCTGATCAGGGCAAAGCCCTGGACGGGTTCGGACTGCAGAAGGGCGTTTCGTCTGGCCCGCGTCATACCGAACGCGGGCGACCCTTCCGCAGCCGCCGTCATTGCAAGCCCTCTGGCAGGGTCCCGGGCGTGATTTCGGTTGCTGGCGCGGATTGTCCTGCCATGCGGCGTCCCATTCTAGAGACCGGCTGCTTGTTCCCACTTTTATGCCTGGAGCGTGACCGAACGCGAAACTGGTGACCGCGTTTGCCGATCGCACTCCGAGCTTGCCGGCTTTCTTTCATCATGAGCGCATCCGCGGATTGAAATCAAGCGCTATTTCTGCAATATTGATTGAACGGACATTCAAAATGAAGTGAAAAAAGCCAGTTTTCCCGCAGTTGGCGGCGAACTTGGTGTCCGATGAAATTCGCGGCGAAACAATGCGAGGCGACGATGGCGGCTGCAAGAGATCTGAGGGTGACCGGAATGGCGGGGCCTGGCGATGAAGATGCCGTCGAACTGGCCAAGCGTCATCTTATCCAGCCCTGGCCGTTTGCCGGCTCGGTCGGCGACGAGGCGCGCGCACTGATCGGCGAGGGCGACGGCATTTACATCACCGACAGCGGCGGCCAAAGGCTGATCGACGGGCCGGCCGGCATGTGGTGCATCAATGTCGGTCATCGCCGCGAGGAGCTCGCCAAGGTGATGTACGATCAGGCCATGGCGCTGTCCTACAACACGCCATGGTACACGATGAACGCGCCGTCGGCGGAGCTTGCCATGCGCATCGCCGGCCATGCGCCCGGCGACCTCAGCCATGTCTTCTTCACCACGGGCGGTTCCTCGGCGGTGGAGACGGCGCTGCGCTTCATGCAGTTCTACAACAATGTGCGCGGCCGCCCGGAAAAAAAGCTGATCCTGAGCCGTGGCGGCGCCTATCACGGCTCGACCTATCTGTCGGCCTCGCTCAACGGACGCCCGCGCGATCGCGACTGGATGGACGGCGCCGACGAACTCGTCGTCAAATTGTCGTCGCCCGATCCGTTCCGCCGGCCAAAAGGCATGAGCGTTGCGGCCTTCACCGATACTCTCGTCGATGAATTCCGCGATACCGTCGCCCGCATCGGCGCTGAGCGGATCGGCGCTTTCGTTGGCGAGCCGGTGCAGGCGTCGGGTGGCGTCATCGTGCCGCCGGACGGTTACCTCAAGCGCATCCGCGAGATCTGCCGCGACAACGATATCCTCTATATCTCCGACGAGGTGGTGACCGCCTTCGGCAGGCTCGGCCATGTCTTTGCTTCCGGCGACGTGTTCGGCATCGACCCCGACATGATCACCTTCGCCAAGGGCGTGACATCGGGCTACTTCCCGCTCGGCGGGGTCATCATCTCGCAACGGCTGCTGGAGCAGTTGCGCCGCTCCAACCATCCCGACGCCATGTTCGGCCATGGGCTGACCTACACCAGCCATCCCATTGGCTGCGCGGTGGCGCTGAAGAACCTCGACATCCTCGAAGACAGCGTGCTCGCCCACACGCGCGAGGTCGCGCCCTATTTCCAGGCGCAGCTGAAGACGCTGGAGGAACTGCCGCTGGTCGGCGAGGTGCGCGGCCTCGGGCTGATGGGTTGCGTCGAATGCGTGGCCGACCGCGAAAGCAAGGACCCATTGCAGCTCGACAAGAATGTCGGCAAGCGCATCGACGCGCATTGCCACGAGCTTGGCCTCTTGGTCCGGCCGCTGATCAACATGTGCGTGATGTCGCCGCCGCTGATCATTTCGCGAGAACAGATCGACGACATGGTGGCGATCCTGCGCGAAGGCATTTCGCGGACCATGGACGATCTCAGGAAAGAGGGTGTGTGGCAGGGATAGCTCCCTTCTCCCCGTCCCTATACGGGGAGAAGGTGCCGGTAGGCGGATGAGGGGCGGCGCTAACGTCGGCAATTGGGCGTGTCCAGCACGCACTGTGCGTCTGTCTGAAGTGATGACCTCACAAGTTCGGTGCTGCCCCTCACCTGCCTGCCGGCATCCTCTCCCGTATAGGGACGGGGAGAGGGGCGCTCTCATCGACTGTTTCGCTAATCGCCAGCGTGGCAGAAACGCACCGTCCTACACCTGCGACCGCATGGCCTCGTTGAGGTTCCACATGTCCTTTTCCTCCGGCGCGGTCTCCAGTCCGAGCACGGGGATCTGCTTGCGCAGATGGTCATGGTGGGTGCGCACGCCGTATTCGAGGTCCGACAGGTAGAAACCGCCAAAGGCCTCGGACAGCATGGATTCGTTCGACCAGACGGAAAGCTGCACGTCCTCGTTCATGGTGTCGCGGTCGATGCGGTAGGCGAGGTAGCGCGCCGCCGCCTGTTCCCTGGTCTCGTCGGGGTAGCGGTAGATGGCGCCGCGCAGCAGCGTCTCGCCGGTCGACAGCGGGAACTCCTGATAGAACTGCACCGATTCCGGCATGATCGACAGCGCGTTGTTGGGGAAGATGCCGTAATAGATCCAGGCCTTGCGCAGGTGTTCCGGCAGGTGCGCCGCCGCGGGTGCGAGCTTGATGTATTGGGCTACGCTCCAGCGCCTTCCGGCATGCGGATTATAGGTGGCAAAGGAGCGCGACACGCCGTTGATGAACGGCTCGTCGAAATAGGTCGCGCCGTAGAGGTCCTGCAAGGCGGGATGGGCCATGGCGACATGGTAGCCTTCATTGTCGACGTCGCGCACCGATTTCCAGTTGACCGGCGACTTCTGGGTCCAGATGCCCCAGGACGGCACCATGTCGGCGACGCCGTAATGCGCCAACTCGGCCTCGATCGGCTTCAGCAATTCGGCCACCGGCGGCTGCGGGCCGCCTTTGCGGAAGCGGATGAAGATGAAGCCCATCCAGATTTCGAGGTCGAGCGGCATCAGGCCGAATTCGGTCTTGTCGAGGTCGGGGAAGGAACGCGGGCGGGCAGCACCGCGCAGCGTGCCGTCGAGATTGTAGACCCAGCCGTGGAAGGGGCAGACCAGCGCATTCTTGCAGGTGCCCTGGCTGTCGGCGACCACGCGGCTGCCGCGGTGGCGGCACATATTGTTGAAGGCGCGCACGACGCCGTCCTTGCCGCGCACGATCAGCGCCCGTTCGCCGACCACGTCCATGGTCAGATAGTCGCCGGCATTCGGCACGTCGGAGATATGGCCTGCGATCTGCCAGTGATTGCGAAAGACGTATTCTTTCTCGAGTTCGAGAAGGGCGTTGGAGTGATAACTCCAGCCCGGCAAGCCCCGCCGGTCCCAATCATTGGGGATCGCCACGTCACGGAGGTGCGGGTTCATAAACGACTCTTCATTTGTTGAATACTCATTCAATAAAAACATATTTTTCATTGAAATGCAACGGCTTGTAGAGTTTGGTGGCTTCCATTGAGTTGGGCTTTGGCGCTTTCAGAGTCAGCGCGACGGCAGAAAATCCCGGAAATTCCGGGTGTTAACATGGGTTATGACACCGGCGCGCCGGATGAGGATTCAGGGTTGCCGTGTCGGGAAATGACCTCGTCTCGCATGGAAAGATTGCCGCTGCCCGAAATCCATTCCTAGTGTGGGATTGATCACTGTCCAGCGACCGGTTCAGGCCTAGAAAGGCGCTACCAAGCATCATTGTCGGGCAACGAGTTTCGCAACGAACCTAGGTCGGCTGTGGCCAAACACGCCAATAACGGCCGAAATTTCTCGTTTCAAAGCCGTTACACGAGAAAGCGGGCGCACCATTCGCCCGTTACCAGGCGCGGTTAAGTTCGTTTTACTGAAAAAAGAAAATCGACGACAGGGAACAACGATGTTTACCAAGATCCACACCGCCGGCCACGATCACCAGTTCCAGGCCCCGGAGCGCAATGAGCGCCGCCCGAAGCTGGCATTGCGCCAGCGCGCCAGCGATCATCCGATGGGGCTGTTCACGGTGCTGGCCGCCGCCGCATTCGTCGGCATGGCGTTCACGCCGACGGTTGGCCCCGCCTTCGCCTCGCTGAACCCACCCGCCAACGTCATCGACGGCGCGACAACGACGACCAGGACCGGGCGCTTGCCGATGCCGCAGATCGATTTTGCCTGCAAGGGCCAGGCTTGGGGCGCCGAGAACGTTGACTGCCTGCGCGCCATCGCCCAGCAGTCCGGGGTGCACAGAGCCCGCGCCGTCCGCATGATCGCGAATGCAGCGCCGCTGGCCGGCACGCCAAACGTTTTTTGAGTTTTTGGCGAGCATGGTCTTTTCGAAGACCGGTTCCCCCTTCCAGGGATCATGCTTGCCCGAGCGTCCTCCAGCGCTCAAGTCAGGCTCCCGCCGCATCGTCGGTTGGGGGCCTTCTTTTTAACGCTTCTAGCTTGCCAGTGCCGCCTGTTCGGCAATGGCCGACAGCACGCCGCGCACATCCAGCGTGCTGAACGGCTTTTCCAGGATCTGCGGCCGCAGCGGCGGCGGCAAGGCTTCGATCTCGGCCTTGGCGCCGATCAGGTCGCCGGTGACCAGCACGAAGCGCCGCGCCAGATCGGGCTGCTCCGTGAGCAGTTCGCGATAGATCGATATGCCGCTGGTGCCGGGCATGCGCAGATCGGAAAAGACGATGTCCGGCGGCATGTGGCCGCCCAAGGTCGCGGCCGTCGATGCCCAGATCGGCACGATGCGCGACTTGATGCCCATCAGTTCCAGAATATCGGAGAGCGAGGCGGCAACATCTGGCTCGTCATCGATGATCAGCGCATGGCGCAAGCCGCTCGACCGCGTCGGGCTTTCGCCCGCGACGGCGCCGCTGGCGGCGATCGCAGGCAATTGCACGACGAAACGCGCGCCCCTTGGCACGACCTCCTCGAACCAGACATTGCCATTGTGCCTTTCGATGATCGACTTCGAGATCGACAGGCCGATACCGGTGCCGACGCCGACCGGCTTGGTGGTGAAATAGGATTCGAAGATACGGGCGCGTATCGCCTCCGGCACGCCCGGGCCGTTGTCCTCGACGGAGAAACTGGGATTGCCGTGGTCGCTGCGAAAAGTCCGGACCTTGATCAGACGGTCGCCGCCGATGCCGGCCAGGGCGTGCTGGCTGTTGACGAGGAAGTTGGCGGCCACTTGCGTCACATGGTCGGCGTCGGCCATGGCCAGCAGCGGACCGCTGGCAAAATCGGTATCGATGATGATGCCGGTCGATCTGGCGCCATAGGCGGTCACTTCGAGGGCGGCGCGAACCACCTGGTTGAGATCGGTCTCAGCCTGGGCCGCCGGATGCAGACGCACCATCGACAGAAAACTCTTGACGATGCGGCCGCAGCGCTCGGCGGCGGCGCGGACCTTTTCGGCGCGCACCTTCGTCTGCGGATCGGAGGCGAATTCGTGGAGCAGCGTCGATTGGGCTACGACCACGGCCAACGGGTTGTTGAGCTCATGCGACACGCCGGCAAGCAGCGAGCCCATCGCCGCCATTTTCTCGTTCTGGTGCAGCTTTTCGCGCTGGCGGCCGATCTCCTCTTCGGCGCGCAATTTGTCGCGCAGGTCGCGGATCGAGCCGAAGATCAGTCGGCGGTCGGCGACCCGCATCTCGGTTGCCGTCAATTCGATCGGAAAGACTTCGCCAGCCGCGTTCTGGGTGACGGTCTCGAGCCGCTGGCCGACCATCGGCGCGCCGCGGCCCGACATGTAATCGGCGCCCGACACGTAGCCCTTGCGGTAATATTCCGGAACGACGGTGTCGAGCAAGTCCTTGCCGAGGATGTCGCTGCGCTGGTAGCCGAACATTTTTTCGGCGGCCGGGTTGAATTCGATGATCGAGCCGGTTTCGTCGATGACGATGATGGCATCGAGCGAGGCCTGCAGCATGGTCCGGCGGATGACCTCGCTGGCATGGGCATCGGAAAGCGATCGTTCGATGGCGTCGCTGATGGCCAGCGCGATGATGTGCAGCGCCGCCTCTTCCTCGTCGGTCCATTGACGCTCGTTCACACAATCGTTGATTGCCAGCGTGCCCCACAGATGGCCGTGCGCAAAGACCGACACCGACAGGAACGACTTGATGTGCTGCTTTTCGAAATCGGTTCTCAGGAAACCTTGGAGGTCGCGCGTGTGTCCGGCGAAGACCTTGCCTTGCCGTTCATCCTCGCCCAACCGCTCAAGCAGCGGATCCGAATTGACGACCGACTGCATGATGACCGTCGGCGATGCCAATTCGCCGCCAAACCGGGGGTCGATCCAGTAGGCCGCGACCGACTGGGCAAAACCCTGGCCGGGCAGTTCGCGCAGACGAAACAGGATGCCGCGCTGGCAATCGAGCGCCATGCAGAGCGTGGCAAGGATGTTTTCCATCTCGCGCTGCCAGTCACCGGCTTCGCGCAGCCGGCGAACGACATTGACAGCCGCCATCGCCGCGCTTTGCCTGGCGCCGTGCACATCGGTGTGTCCTGCTTCAGCAGTCATTGTCAGCCGTCATTTTCAGGGCCGCGCCAGGCCAGAGTGAATACCCGTGGCCCGTTCAGTTGCCTTCACCGGTCGGCAACGAGAAGATATAGCCTTCGCCGCGCACGGTGCGCAGGAATTTCGGATTGGCCGGATCTGCCTCGATCTTCTTTCTCAGCCGCATGATGCGGATGTCGACGGCGCGTGACGATTCCGGATCCTCGACGAAACCGATCGCCTCGGAGATCGCGGCCCGCGTCAACAGCCGGTTGGCTCGCGTCAGGAAAACCTCCAGCACGTCGAACTCGCTCTTGGCCATATCGATGACCGTGCCATTGGCGCCGGTGACGAACCTGCCGTCGAGATCGGCATGGAAGGGGCCGAAGCTCATGGCACGGCGGTCGGCAGTTGCTTCGGTCCTGACTCCCTGCGGCTCGCTCGGCTGAGGGACACGGCGCAGAACGCTGCGGACCCTCGCCAGCACCTCGCGCAATTCGTAGGGCTTGACGATGTAGTCGTCGGCGCCGAGTTCCAGCCCGACGATGCGGTCGAGCGCGGTGCCGGCGGCGGTGGCATAGATGACGCCGATCGGCATTTTCGAGCGCAGCCAGCGGCCGAGCGACAGGCCGTCCTCGCCGGGCATGGCGATGTCGAGGATGGCCAGATGGAACGACTGCGTTTCCAGCAAGCTGCGCGCGGCCGCGGCACTTTCAGCCGTCGCTACATCATAGCCGCTGGCGCCGAGATACTCGGCAACCGCGTCCCGCAGATCGGGCTCGTCCTCGACGATGATTATTCGTGCCCGCACTATGCTCTCGCTCCCGCTTTCAGTGGAAAGTAGATTGGGTATAAACATCATGTCCAGCGCTCATATTCGGTTGCTGAGGGAATGGTAGGAAAAATGGCCGCACGATCCGTCATTGCGCTTGTTTCCGTCGCTGATTCGGTCGCGACCGATCTCGCCGACCATCTCGAACGGCGCGGCCATGATGTGCGCGCTGTGCGCCAACCCTGGGAGGCTGAATCCCTGCTTGCCGGAAAAGGCATCGATGTCGCCGTCATCGGCGACAGCCTCAGCCAGGCGGAAGGGCGCGACCTGCTCCGGCGCCATGGCGGCGAGGGCGGGCCCGATTTCATCCTGATCTGCCGGCCAGCCGATCTGGTCGACAAGGTGCTGGCGCTCGAACTGGGTGCGGCCGATGTCGTCGAGAGCCCGCTCAATGTCAGGGAACTCGCTGCCCGCATCGGTGGATTGCTGACGCGGCGCGGCAGGAGTGCCGGGGAGTTGATCGTATTGGAGAACGCGACGGTCGACCTCAGGTCGGCCATGGTCATGCACCGCTCCGGCACGGAGGAACAATTGTCGCCAGGCCAGGTGGCGCTGCTCAAGTTGTTTCTGGCCAGTCCGCGCAAGGTGCTGACGCGAGACGACATCATTGCCGGAGCGCCCGCCGAAAATGCCGATGCCTTCGATCGCTCGATCGATTCGCGCATCGTGCGGCTGCGCCGCAAACTCGACACCGAAACCATCACCACCATAAGGGGCGCGGGCTATCGGTTCGACCCGCCGATGCAGTTCACCGATTGAGGGCAGGGTGGCCACCTGCTGTCCACAGGAGGTCTTAATGCTCAACGCACCACGAGAAGCGACGGACCTGACTGCATTTCGCCAGGCCCGGTTTGGCGAGCCGCCATTTCGCCGGCAACAACAAATTCTGTCGCCTGAGCGCGGTCCTTCAGGAGCACGGTGACAAGGCCGGCAAAGCCGAGCAAGCCTTGTGCGTAGAGCAGTGCGGAGAGCACAGAAGCTGCGAATTTCGTGTTCATCGTGTCCACTCCCCAAATTCAGATATATGTCATGCCTCGGGATACCTCCCGAAGTGCCCGCGCCGCTGCGGAGCCCCCCGTCGCGGCGCGGGCCTTCGGTCCTCTCGGCTGCAAGTTGCCGGAGGGGCCGCGCATCTTCTTCAGCCCAAAACCGACCCGCCAGAGGGCCTTGAACCGGTTGACGCGCAGGGCTGGAAGCGACCCAGACCGTGGCGGGAAACAGAACCGCTTTCGATTTCGCGCCAATTTTCGTTTGGTGCAGGCTGTTTCCGTTGGGTCAAATCTGCGGCTGGCCTGTATCCACATCATGCCGCCCCATGCCGCGCTTTGTTGCAAGTTGGTTTCGAGCGTAGTCAAATTTCTTTCATATCAGGGAAAAATGAGCTTTCGCTTGGGATTGGCCGCATCTTCCGCTCGTCAGGCTCGGTGGCAGCCGGCACTGGCGCCTCCGGTTTCCACTCCGAGAGATCCGCCCCGGCGGCTTGCTCCCGTTAACCATAGGAAACAGATTCGAAACAGAAACGCATATCCTGCGAAATCGGTTCGAAACACGCTGCGGGGATAAGCCGGTCATCGAATTGGAACCGGCCATGTCCGGCAGACAGGGGGACATCATGCACACCACCATTTCCGCCAAGCTTATCCACATCACCGCTGCCGCCCTGATGGGCGCGGCCTTTCTCTTCGGCGCCGGCAATGGCGCTGCGCAAGCCGCAAACAAGATCGTGGCGCGGGTCTCGCTTTCGCAGCAGACCATGGAAGTCCTGGTCGACGGCCGGCCGACCTTCGCCTGGAAGGTCTCGACCGGCGCCAGGGGGTATGTCACGCCGACCGGCTCGTTCAAGCCGACCCGCATGCACCAGATGTGGTATTCGAAGAAGTATGACAACGCGCCGATGCCGCATTCGGTTTTCTTCAGCGGCGGCTACGCCGTGCATGCGACCAATGCCGTCAAGCGCCTGGGACAGCCGGCCTCGCATGGCTGTGTGCGGCTTCATCCGGACAACGCCGCCGATTTCTACCAGCTTGTCGAGGTCTTCGGCCCGGCTAACACCAGCATCGTCATCGTCAAGTAGGCTGCGTTGGAGCGGTTGTAAGGCCTGAGCTATCGGGCTTCACCGCTCCGGCTTCCCGCCGAAGGCGGCGGTAAAGTCAAGCAGCCAAAGAGGCCGGATTTTCCGGCCTCTTTTATTTGGTCGTCAGTTCTAATCCTGTAGCGCCGGCATCAGCTTCGGGTCGGGCTTCTCGGCATGATGCGGCAGATCCTTGCTGGCGATGAAAGTGTAGAACATCGGCACCACGAAAAGGGTGAACATGGTGCCGACCAGGATGCCGGTGAAGATCACCAGGCCCATCGAATAGCGTGCCGCGGCGCCCGCGCCGCTGGAAGTGATCAGCGGCACCACGCCGAGCGCCATCGCCGCCGTCGTCATCAGGATCGGCCGCAGCCGCACCTTGGCCGAGGCGATGATTGCATCACGCCGCCGCATGCCGTGCTGCTCGCGCTGCTGGTTGGCGAACTCGACGAGAAGGATGCCGTGCTTGGTGATCAGGCCGATCAGGGTGATCAGGCCGACCTGCGTATAGATGTTCAATGTTCCGAGGCCCAGATTGAGCGGCACGATGGCGCCGAAGATCGACAGCGGCACCGCCATCATGATGATCAGCGGGTCGCGGAAGCTTTCGAACTGCGCCGCCAGCACCAGGTAGATGACGACGACCGCGGCGGCGAAGGCGATCAGAATCGTGTTGCCCTGTTCCTTCTCCTGCCTGGACTGACCGGAGTAATCGATGAAGAAGGTGTCGGGCAGGTTCTCGTTGGCGATATCCTCAAGGGCCTTCAATCCGTCGCCGGTGGTGACGCCGGGCAGCGGGAGTGCGGAAATCGTCGCGGAATTCAACTGGTTGAACTGCTCGATGGCGGCGGGCGACGCGTTGGTCGAGATCTTCACCACCGCCGACAGCGGCACCATCTTGCCGTCCACGCTACGCACGAAATATTCGCCAAGCTTGTCCGGGTTGTCGCGGAATTCCTGCGGCACCTGCGGGATGATGTCGTAGCTGTTGGAGTCGCGGTCGAACTGCGCCACTTCGGCGCCGCCGACGAGCAGAGTCAGAGTCTGGCCGATATCGGCAATCGGCAGGTTGAGAGCCGCGGCGCGATCGCGGTCGATGGTCACTGTCACCTGCGGTGCATCGTAGGCCATGGAATTCTGCACGACGATGAAACGGCCGGAGGCCTGGGCCTTGTTCTTGATCTGCTCGGCCACGTCGTACACTTCGGAAGCGTCGCCGGTCGAGCGCACCACCATGGCGATGGGCAGGCCGCCACCGGAGCCCGGCAGCGTCGGCGGCGCGAAGACGAAGGCCTCGACGCCCGCCACCTTGGCGATACGAGCGGTAATGTCAGCCTGCAACTCCTTGGAATTGCGCTTGCGCTCCGCCCAATCCTTGAAGGCAAATCCGACGAAGGCGCTGTTTGTGGTACCCTCGAAGGCGACGGCCGAGAACTGGGCCCGCGTCTCCGGAATGTCCCTGACCAGGCCGAGAATCTGGTTGACGTATGTCTCCGTGTAATCGGATGTCGCATAACGCGGCGCCGTCACCAGCGAGAGAAGGAAGCCTTGGTCTTCTTCCGGCGCCAATTCGCTCGAGGTCTTGGTGAACATGAAGCCGGTGACGCCGACAAGCGCAATCACAATGATCAGCGTCAGCGGGCGATAGTTCAGCGAACCGGTGACGGCCCGCTCGTAGACGTGTTCGACCCGCGCGAAAGTGCCGTCGACAATACGCTGGAAACGGCCTGGCGTGCCCGACTTCAGCAGGCGTGCCGACATCATCGGCGTGATGGTGACGGCGATGACGCCCGACAGCACCACCGAGCCGGCGAGCGTGACCGCGAACTCGCGAAACAGCGCGCCGGTCAGGCCGCCGGTGAAAGCCAGCGGCGCGAACACGGCCGCCAGCGTCATCGTCATGGCGACGATGGCGGACGCGATCTCGCGCATGCCGCTGAACGCTGCCTGCATCGGCGACATGTGATCTTCTTCCATGTGGCGGTGGATGTTTTCCACCACCACGATGGCGTCGTCGACGACGAGGCCGATCGCCAGCACCATGGCCAGCAGCGACAGGAGATTGATCGAGTAGCCCACCGCAAACAAAAGGAAGCAGACGCCGATCAGCGACAGCGGAATGGTGACGATCGGCATCATCACCGAGCGGAACGAGCCGAGGAAGAGGAGGATGACGACGATGACGATGGCTACCGCCTCGGCGATGGTCTTGAACACTTCGTCGATCGAGGCGCTGATCTGCCCGGTCGCGTCGTAGACGACCTCGATCGTCATGCCTTTCGGCAGCGTCTCCTGGATCTGCGGCACGAGCCTGGTAAGAGCTGCCGCCGTGGTCAGCGGATTGGCGGCCGGGGTCGGGAAAATGGCGAGGAAGGTGCCGGGCTTGCCGTTGAAGCTGACCCTGGTGTCGGTGTTCTCGGCGCCGAGTTCGACGCGCGCCACGTCGCGCAGCCGCACCACATTGCCGTCGGTCGAGCGCAGCGGCAGTTCGGCGAATGCCTCCGGTGTCTGGAGCGTCGAGCGCACGGTTATCGAGGAGACGACATATTCGTTCTCGGTATTGCCCGGCGCCGACAGGAAGTTGGAATTGTTGATCGCCGTCAGCACTTCCGAGGCCGTCACGCCGCGCGCGGCAAGCCTGATCGGATCGATCCAGACGCGCATCGAATATTCCTGCGCGCCGAAGATCTGGACGTCGGCGACGCCTTCGACCGTCGACATGCGCGGGCGGATGACGCGCTCGATATATTCGGTCAACTGCTCCTTCGTCATGTTCGGATTCTGCATCGAGATGTACATCATCGCGAACTGCTGGCCGGTGCCCTTGACGATGACAGGATCCTTGGATGCTTCCGGCAAGGTGCCGCGCACGCCCTGCACCTTCGACAGCACCTCGGTCAGCGCGACATCCGGATTGGAACCGAGTTTCATCTGCACCGTCACGGTGCTGGAGGACGGCCGGCTCGACGACGTAACGTAGTCGATGTTCTCGGTCGAGGCGACGGCACGGGCGATCGGTGCCGAAATAAAGCCCTGGATCAGGTCAGCGCTGGCGCCCGGATAGGCAGTCGTGATCGTGATGGCGGTTTCGTCGACCTTTGGATATTGCCGGATCGAAAGATTGAAGATGCCCTGAAAGCCCAAGAGCAGGATCATGCAGGCCAGAACGGTCGACAGGACCGGGCGGCGGATGAAGATGTCAGAGAAACTCATTGCTGGCTTGCCTGCTGGTTCACCGGCTTGGTCGGATCGATGGTGTTGTCGACTGCAACGGACATGCCGCCGAAAAGCCGATTCTGGCCGGCGGTGACGACTTCGTCGCCGGGCGCGATGCCCTCCAGGATCTCGATAAGACCGGCGTTGCGCCGGCCCGGCTTGACGAACACCTGGGAGAGCACGAGTTCAGGCTTCTGCCCTTCCGCCGCGGGCTTGGCCGCGTCGGCGGCCTTCTCGTCGGGCTTGGCAGCAGGCGCGGGGGAAGCAGGCTTTTCGGTGTCCGCTGGTTTGGTTGCGTCCGCCGGCTTGGCAGTATCGGCCGCGGCAGGCTTGTCGGCCTCGGGAGCGGCGGACATTTCTCCAGGCTTCGCTGCCGGAGCCGGGGCGGCTTCCGTCTTGTTGGCTGGGCGCACGACGAAGATGAAGTCGCCATAGAGGCTGGAGGTCAGCGCCGTCTGCGGCAGCGCCAGTACGTTGTTCTCCTCCGGCAGCTCGACGCGCACCTGCACGAACTGGCCAGGCGTCAGCTTGCCTTCGGGGTTGGCAACCTCCGCCCTGATCGTCACCAGCCGGCTTGCCGGGTCGATCTTGGGGTCGATGCCGCGAATGGCGCCGGCGAAAGGCATGTCGCCGTCGCCGATGCCCAGCCGAACCGTCTGGCCGATCTTCAACAGCGGAAGCTGCTGTTCGGGAATCGAGAAGTCCACCCGCATCGTATCCAGGTCCTGCAAGGTCACCACGGCGGTGCCGGGCGCCAGATACTGGCCGAGGTCGATCCTGGGGATGCCCACCGTGCCGTCGAAAGGCGCTCTCAATTGCTTCTGGTCAAGCACCGCCTGCAGCTTGTTGACCTGCGAGGTGGAGGCCGACGCCGCTGCGCGCGCCGCATCGAGCGTGGCGTCGGTGCCGACGCCGCGTCTCTGCAGTTCGATGGCGCGCTGAAGCGCTGCCTTGTCGGATACGGCTTGCGCCTTGGTTGCCTCGAGGTCGGCGCGTTCGACGGCATCGTCGAGCTGGAGCAGAACCGCGTTGGCCTCGATCTTCTGGTTGGCGTGAAAAAGGATCTCCTTGACGATGCCGGCGGTTTCGACAGTCAGGTCGACGCCGCGCACCGCGCTCACCGTGCCGATCGCCTCGACGCCGGGCGTCCAGCTGATCGGCTTGACGATGGTCGTCGACACGGTCGCCGCCGGCGGTTTCATCGTGGCGAAATACTGTTTGATGCCGTTGTCGCGCAGGAAGTTGAAGCCAACGATGCCGCCGACCACGGCGACCAGCACGAGCAAAACCAAGGCGATGACGACGATCTGGATTATGCGTCTGAACAAGAGTGTCCCCTCAAGCGGCGACCGGCATGGCGGTCGATGTCGGGACACTATCCACGGCAGGTCCCAATTTCAAATAACGGCGGCCTTACTGTACCGTCTGGACGGTCTTGTCAATTCCGCGTAGGCTCATGTAGGGAGGCGTAATGAAAGTTCGCAGGGCAAATTCGCGCGAGAAGATTCTCGCAGCGGCCGCCGATGTTGCCCGGGAATCCGGGCCCGGAAGCCTGTCGCTGGATGCAGTCGCCAGCCGTGCGGGCGTCTCGAAGGGCGGCTTGCTGTACAATTTTCCGACCAAGGCAAAGCTGATGCAGGCGCTGGTGGAGGATTACCTGCGCGAGTTCGAGCGGGCGCTGGAGGCCGCACGTACGGCCGGAGCCAGCGGCGAAAGCCTGCTTGCCATCTATATCAAGCTTTCGGCCAGTGATTGCGAGGAACCGCAACCGTCGGCCTCGTGGATCTTTTCGGCGATCGCCGAGGATCCCGATTTCCTGACGCCGATAAAATCGTTCAAACGGCAGCTCTTCGAGCGGCTGAAGGGCGAAACGCCTGATCTTGGGGCGTTGCTGGTCTGCTTTCTCGCCATCGAGGGGCTTCGCAGCATGAACCTCTTCGATTCGGATATCCTTTCGACCCACGAACGCGGGCTGCTGATATCGTCCTTGCTGCGGATTGCGGGATAGTCGCCGCAGATGCCTGGAAGGCTCAAGTGGCCGGAAAGCACGCCGAGAAGGCCGCATTGACGATGGCAAGCTTGGCGGCCTGGACAGCCATGTATTCCTGATGGAACTGCTTCGAAACCCACATGAGCGAATGCCCGCGCCGGCCGAGCCAGCCGACGCTGCCGATATCTTCGGCGTCGCGCAATTTGCGTGAAAGATGGGTCCGGGAAAGCTTGAGCCAGTTGGCGAAGTCCGCGATCGACACCACGCTGGTCGGGATCCGGTCGAGACCCGCGTGGTCGGGATCGATGCCGGACATCAGCCGGTCCATGACGATGCCGCCATTGTTGAGCCAGATGAACAGGGAAAAGGTTTGTTTGGGCTCGCGCACCGGCTGAGAAGAAAGCAGGCCGTCCGCCACCAGCGGCTGCAATCTGGCAAGCATGTCGGGTCGCGCGAGGTACGTGGTCAACCGGCTTCCGCCGTCGAGGCTGTCCAGCGTTTGCAGATGAGCAGTGACCCAGCCGGTAAATGTCTTCACAGTGGCCGCCGTGACCCGAAAGGGGCGGGCACGCCCATCCTCATGCGTCGGCAGATACTCGACGACGTGATAATGCAGCATCTCCTTGATGAAAGCCTCGGCGGTGTTGCGGCTGGCCACCGAATGCTGGCGAATGGCTTCGATGAAACGGGCCGTCGTCAATTCCGTGCGATGGTCGCGCGGGTCTCGCCTGAAATGCAAGGCAAGACCGACATGGCCCATCAGCCAGCGCTGCTGCGTGGCGAATATGGAAGCAAGCCGCGGGCTCGCTTCATAAATCTGGATAAGCGCCAGCGACTGCGCCTGGACACAGCGATGCAACGCCGGATAGCCAGCAATATCTTCAGCGTTCAGTGCCATCGTCCCCGTATTTCGTCCCCAGACTTCCGGCGTGGTGGATCTGAAGTTCCCGTTATTCCATTGGTGTTAACGGTTAGAAGCTTTGACATCAAAACACCACTGGATTTCAATGGCTTGCCCGTATGACAATGAACCCGGAACCTGCCTCGGGGCCTATCCAACAAACCCAGGCCGCGAAGACGCAAATCACGATTTCGAATGTTCACAGCCTGTAGCCGCGCGAACTCGATCGGACACCGTCAACGATGCCATGCACGATCCCACCGTCAGCCAAGCAGATCACCGGAACGACCTTGCCGATGGATGGCGGTTGGACGGCGCTGCATTAAGGGCGCCCTTGCCGCAGCCGTCATTGTCATGGCCGGATTTCCAACGTATTGCCCACCTTGAAGCGCGTCGCGTTGATGAGATTCACGCAGGGCGCAGTGATACGCCAACGGGTGAAGCATGAGCGAAATCAGGGTGGAGCGTCTCAGCAAGCGGTTCAACGAAACCGCCGCGCTTGACGCCGTTTCGCTTGGCTTCGCGGCGGGCTCCTTCACGGCGCTGCTCGGCCCGTCCGGGTGCGGCAAGACCACGATGCTGAGGCTGATCGCCGGCTTCGAGGCGCCCAGCGAGGGCAGCGTCTTCTTCGGTGGGGAATTGATGGCCGATCCGCGACGGCAGGTGCCGCCGGAAGCGCGCGGCGTCGGGGTCGTCTTCCAGTCCTATGCGCTTTGGCCACATATGGATGTCGCGGCGAACGTCGCCTATCCGCTGAAGGCCCGGCATGTCGAGCGCGGCGCAATCGCCGGCCGTGTCGGTGCTGTTCTCGATATCGTCGGGCTCAGCGGATTTGAAGGCCGCCGCATCGAGGAACTGTCCGGCGGCCAGCGTCAGCGCGTGGCGCTGGCGCGCTGCCTGGTGGCTGACGCCAGGATCATCCTGTTCGACGAACCGCTCGCCAATCTCGACATGCATTTGCGCGCGTCGATGGTCGATGTGTTTCGCGATATCCATCGCCGCACCGGCGCCACCATCGTCTACGTCACCCACGACCAGGCCGAGGCCCTGGCATTGGCCGACCGTGTCGCCATCATGAGCCGGGGCAAGGTGTTGCAGGCGGCGCCGCCGCAGGAGGTCTACCGCGCGCCGGCCAATGCGACGATCGCCGGCTTTGTCGGGCGCGGGTCGATCGTTGCAGGGATGGTGGTCGATTCCGCCGGGAAGACCGCAACGGTGGACATAGCAGGGTATCGCCTCATGGCGCGAAGTGCCGGGACATCCGCAGGGCCGGCCAAGATCCTGCTGCGGCCGGAAGCGCTGCGGATTTCACCCGAAGGCATTCCGGCGATAGTGCTCGACAGCATCTATCGCGGCCCGGTCCATGAGGTGAGGCTGGCCTTATCGGTACCGGAACAGGGATCACGGCAGGAACTGCTGATCGACAGCACAGAGACTTTGGCAGTCGGCCAGAAGGTGCACATCGCAGCCTCGGACGCGTGGGTGGTCCCCGACGTCTGAACGACTATCGCCAAGGCAACACACCTGGTGGAAGCCGCCGTCCGAACCGGTCGAGCACAAGCAGCAGGACGACGACAACGGCGATCGTGGAAACGGCGATCGCCGCCGCCTGCGTTCCGAGGCCGGCTTCCTCGAGGCTGAACAGCACCACGCCCAGCGTCTCGTTGCCGCTCGACCAGAGCAAGGCCGAGACCGTCAGCTCGTTGAAGGCGCTCATGAAGACGAGCAGGCCGCCCGCCACGGCCGCTGGCGCCGCGAGCGGCGCGGTTATCGTCATGAGCCGGCGAAGGGCGCCGGCTCCCGATATCGCTGCCGCCTCGTCGAGATCGCGCGAAATCTGTGCGACCGCGGTCGCCACCGGTTTCAAGGCGAGCGTGAAGAACCGCATCATATAGGCGATCACGATGATCGACGCCGTTGCATAGAGGCTGCCGATCAGCGGCAGCGGGCGCAGGAACAGGAGTATGCAGGCAATGGCGAGGACGACGCCCGGAACCGCATAGGGCAGGTCGACGATGCCGCCGAGGAGACGCCGCCAGCGCCGGCCGAGCCGTTCCAGTACGGCTGTGACTGGAATGACGCCGACGGCGAGGATAAGCGCTGCACCGCCGGCAAAAAGAATGGAATTGCGGAAGGCGCGCACCGTCGAGGCCTGCTGGACCAGAACCTCGGCATAATTGGACGCGGTCATCGTCCGCCAGCCAAGCGGCACGCCAAAGGACGGGACCAGCGACGTCGCCAGCAGCGCGCAGGCCGGAAGCACAAGGATGAAGCCGATCACCAACCAGCCGAGGCCGGCCAGCGGCAAGCGGTAGCGCCCGAGCTCGAAACGCGCCGGCGTGCCTGATGTGAAGCGGTGAGCGGCGCCGCGCAGGGCCAGCGACTGGCAAGCGACACCGGCGAGCGCCAGCACGCCGACCAGCACCGACAGCGCCGTGATCTGTGGCAGCACGCCGGGACCGAAGCTCGACAGGTCTTGATAGATCAGCGTCGGCAGCGTCAGATAGTTGACCGGCATTCCAAGCAGGGCCGGGATGCCGAAATTGCCGACGCCCGAGACGAAGGCGAGCGCGGTCGCAGCCACGATATACGGACGCACGACCGGCAGGACGATGGTCCACAGTACGGGGAGCGGCCCGGCGCCGGAGGCCCTGGCCGCTTCGACGAGATCGCGCGGGATGCGGGAAAGCCCGGCCCGCAGCGTGATGAAGACGATCGGCGCGTGCTGGACGGCGTAAAGCAGGATGATGCCGTTGCGGCCGAGCATCGGATTGGGTGTGCCTGGCGGCGGCGCCATGCCGGCCATGCCGAGAAGCGTGCTGGACGGGCCGAACAGATGCAGCCACGACAGGGCCGTGACCTGCGGCGCGATCATCAGCGGCAACAGCAGCAGGAAGCCGAGCGGCTTTCGTCCGGGCAGGTCCGTCATAGTGACGGCGATGGCGAAGGGGCCACCGAGGCAGAGCGCCAGCAGGGCGCCAAAAAAGGACGTATCCAACGTGTGCCACATCGCCCGCAAGGCGGCGGGCTTGGCAAGACGCTCTGCGAATGCGCCGAAGTCGAGCTCGCCGCCCGGCGCGACAGCCGCGATGACGAGCCGCACCATCGGCAGCAGGCTGAGCAGGGCGATCACCAGCAGGACGGCGAGCGCCGATGCGCGAAACCCGGGTGTGGCCCGCCACATGTGCCCGCGTCGCGCCGACACACGCTGCCCGGGGAGGATGTCCTGAGCGGACGACACCGCTGACTGGCCGGCTGGCTACTGGCTCATCACGGCGCCGAACTTTTCCTTGTTGGCGGCGTCGTTGGCGAGGGCGGCGGCCGCGTCATAACCCAGCACCTTGATCGATGAGCGGTCGGGATAGCCGGCCGGCAAGGCGACGTCGGCGCGCGCCGGAATGTAGCCCATCCTGGCGGCGACTTCCTGGCCGTCCCTGGACAGCAGGAAATCGACGAAGGCCTTGGCGGCCTCGGTGTCCTTGGCCGTGGACAGGATGGCGACCGGCTCGGTGACGGCGGAGACGCCCTCCTTGGGGAAAACGAATTCGACGGGAGCGCCCTTGGCCTTCTCGCGAATGGGCATGTAGTCGACGATCATGCCGAACAGCTTGTCGCCGCCGCTGACGGCCTTCAGCACGTCGCCATTGCCGCCGCTCGCCTGGGCGCCGTTCCTGGCCAGAGCGTTGTAATAATCCCAGCCCTCCGGCAAATTGCCGGTCAGCGTCACGGTGTGGATCATCGCGGCTCCCGAGGTCAGCGGGCTCGGCATCGCGATGAGGCCCTTGGCCTCCGGCTTGGTAAGATCTTCCCAGCTCGACGGCACGAAGGGCGCCTTGGTGTTGTAGACGATGCCGGTGGTAATCAGCTTGGTCGAGAAATAGGTCTTGTCCTTGTCATAGAGAGCCGCGTCGATGCCGGAGACATCGGCCTCGGGAAAGCTGAGCAACCGGCCTTCCTTCTTCAGCCCTTCCATGGTCACGACATCGGCAATCAACAGCACGTCGGCCTGTGGCTGGCCGGCCTCGATCTCGGCACGCAGCTTGGCCAGGATCTTCGGCGTTCCGTCGCGCACCCATTCGACCTTGATGCCGGGGTTCTTCGCCATGAAGGCATCGACGGTCTGCTGGGCGTCGGTGTTAGGCTGGCTGGTGTAGAGGACGAGCTTGCCGTCGGCAGCTGAAGCGCCTCCGATGGCGGAGGCCAGCAGCATGGCGGCGAGAACGATCTTGCGCATGGAAAAACCCCACTTGGTGCAAAGAGACTGAGTTAGTGCAAAGCGACAGGCCCGGCTGGACACCGGACGCGGGAACGTTCTCCCTATCGCCGCAGGATAAACCTATTGTGACAAGCGGAGTCGACGATAATTCCCGGATTCCCCGACGGCTCCAATGAGCCGCCCCGCGGAACTTTTGTTCTGCTAACGATTTTGGATGTATGGTGTAAAGCCGAACGGCCAGAAGGACATTGCCGATGACGACCAAACGCTATGCGATCCGCGTGCTCGCTCTCGCGATAGGCTGCAGCCTATCCGCCCCGGCCTTCGCGAGCGACAAGCACCGCGACCACCGGCACCGCGACCACCGGGTTCAATCCGAACGCTACGTTCCCGCCGAAGGCGACATCATCGACATCCTGTTCGGCGGCCCGCGCTACTATGACCGGCAGTTGTTCACCACGGCCGCCGGTGCCTGCTCCTATCATCGCACAGGACCGGATGCGAACGCGCTGAACAAGATCAACGATCATCATTGCGGGAAGTAGGGTAGCCTCAGCTGCCGCTTGTTTTCTTCATCCGCTCGATGATCTCCGCCATCAGCGCCAGGTCGCGGCGTGAATCGGCAAGGTCCGTCAGCGGCTTGGTGCCGTCGGTGATGTGCCGGTGGAAAATCTCAAGTTCTTTCGAGAAGGCGTCGCCATACAGCGGCCCGAAGGTCCTGGTCACTGGGCCGAGCGGTCCGGCTTCCGTCACTTCGAGCCGCGTCGGCAGGCTGCGGATGTAGGGCGTGTCGTAGATGATGCGGATCCGTTTGGTGTTCGAGCGCACTTCGATCATGGCGTCGAACAGGCCGATATCGTCGACGACCGCGTCATACTGGCAGGCGAAATGACCGTAGTCGAAGGTAACCGAGGTGTTGGCGCCGCCATTGGTGCGGTGCGCGGCAAGCACGCGAACCGGTTCGCCGATGAGCCCGCGCATCGCCGAAATATGATGCGAGGAAAGCGCCGTCAGGCCACGATAGGCGCGCACGAGATCGGCCGGCGCATCGATGCCTACCACTTCGCGGATCAGCGCGTCACGCTCCCTGGCGCCGCTCTCCAGCAGCGCCGGGTCGATGTCGGTAGGGTAAAGGATGTTCTGGCTCTTCTTCAGGAAATGCCGGCCCTCGGAGATCAGGTCGAAGATGCGGACATGGGTGATGTCGGCAGCATCCGGCAGTTCGTCCCTGGCCGCCAGATAGGCCGGCGCATAGCGGCGCATATAGCCGACGAAGATTGTCTTGGCGTAATTCGTCGTCAGCGCCAGCAATTCGTCAATCTCGCGCACCGTCAGGCAAGCGGGCTTCTCCAGCAGGATGTGCTTGTTGGCTGCCACGGCGGCGCGGACGAAACGGCTGTGGGTGTCATCGGACGACAGCACGAAGACCACGTCGATGTCGGGCGAATTGATCAGCGCTTCGGCCGTTTCGAAGGCCCTGGCGGTTGGATATTCGGGGGTGCAGAGCGCCACCAGGCTCGGCGAGACGTCATGGGTGCCCGCTATCACCCAGCGGTCGCGCTGGTCGGCCAAGACAGGCAGATGGATCGATTGCGCGACCTCGCCAAGACCCACAAGTCCGACACGGATTACCGCCACTCGCAAACTCCTTTTTGTACCAATCAATTCGTGACAGGCTGGCCGGATCGGCAGCTTCTAGGCCGCGCCGGTGACAAGCGCGACCAGTTCGTTGCCAGTGGTTTCCGACGAACGCACGGTCGCCACCATCCGTCCCGCGCGCATGACCCAGATCTGGTCGGACAGGCGCCGCACCTGATCGAAATTGTGGCTGACCAGGATGACGCTCACCGCCTGCTCGCGCAAGCGTCGTATCAGCGCCTCGACATTGCCGGTTTCCTGTACACCGAGCGCCGCCGTCGGCTCGTCCATCACCACCAGCTTGGCGCCGGAGCCAGCGGCGCGGCAGATCGAGATCGCCTGCCGCTGTCCGCCCGACAGGCGCCGTACGCGCTGGTTGACCGAAGGCATGTTGATCGACAGGCGCGACAGCATGGCGCGCGCCTGCTCTCGCATCGCCCTGCGGTCGAGCAGGGCGATCGGGCCGAACCGGCGCACGATCTCGCGGTTGAGGAACAGGTTCTGCGCCACGGTCAGTTCGTCGATCAACGCTAGGTTCTGGTGCACCGTCTCGATGCCGGCCTTGCGCGCCTCGTCGGGATTGGCGAAGGGGCGCGGCCGGCCGTCGAAGAATATCTCGCCGCCATCCGGCACATGCACGCCAACCAGGCAGCGGATCAGCGTCGACTTGCCGGCGCCGTTGTCGCCAATGACCGCGGTGACCTCGCCGCGGCGCGCCTGGAAGGCGACGTCGGTGAAGGCGCGGATGCCGCCGAAATGTTTGCTCAGTCCTTCGCAGGCGAGGATCGCCTCGGACGAGGGGATGTGATGGACGACGCTCATTTCTGATACCGCATGATCAGGGCGGCCAACACCACGATGGCGCCTACGGCGAGCGGTTGGTAGAAGGCCGAAACGCTGAGCAGGGTCAGTCCATTGACCAGCGCGGTGAGCATCAGCGCGCCGATCGCCGGCCCGAGAATGCTGGCGCGGCCGCCGAACAGGCTGACGCCGCCGAGCACCACCGCCGCCACGGAATTGAGGAGAAGGCTGGTGTTGATCAGCGGCTCGGCCGAGCCGATGCGCGCCACCAGAAGCAGCGAGGCGATACCGGCGCAGAAGCCCGAAATCGTATAGGCGGCGATCTTGACCCGGTTGGTGCGGATGCCGAGCGCGCCGGCGCTTTCGACCTGGCCGCCGGTGGCCAGCAGATGCACGCCGAAGCGGGTGTGGTAGAGCGCGATATGGGCGACGATGACGGCCGCAATCGCCACCCACACGGGATAGCCGAACGGCCCGAAGGAGCCGGAAGCGAGCTTGAGCAGGAAGGTGGAACCGACCATCGTCGGCTCGCCGCCCGACAGGATCAGGCCGAGCCCGGTGATGCCCGAAAGCGTGCCGAGCGTCACCACGAAGTCGGGAATTTTCCCGGCGGTGATGAGGACGCCATTGAGGAAGCCCACCGCGCTGGTGGCGATAACAGCCAAGACGCAGGCGAGGAAGATGCCATAGCCGGCGGCGTTGACGAGGCCGAGGATGATGGCGCCTAGCATGACCGCGGCAGCCAGCGAGAGGTCGATGCCGGCGGTCGCCACGACGAAGGTCTGGCCGATCGACAGTACGACCAGGATCGCCGCCGCGAGCAGCAGGGCCTGCAGATTGGCGATGCTGAGAAAGACCGGTTGGGCGATGCCGAAAACGATGACGAGGCCGACCAGGCCGACGACGGAGGCCCAGTCGGCCCAGAAGGAAGGATCCAGGAGGAGAGCCGACAGGGAGGGACGGCTCTCCTCCGCCGCGCCCGCGGTCTGCACGGGCGCGTTTTGTTCAGGAGTGCTCACTTCAACATCTCGCGGAAGGGATCGGGATAGTCGCCGCCGGGGGCCGGAAAGTTCTTCAGCGAGGCTTCGGCATTGTCCTTGTTGATCAAGAGCACCGGCGCCGGCACGTTGGCGGGCAACTCCTTGCCCATGGCCGCTACCTTGCAGGCTTCGACGCCCATGGCGCCGACGACATAGGGATATTGGGCGACGGTGGCGGTGAGTTCGCCGGCGGCGATCGACTTCAGCGCGTCGACGATGCCGTCGAGGCCGATCACCTTGACGTCCTTGCCCGAGGTCTGCACGGCACGCTGGATGCCGAGCGCCATGATGTCGTTGGCGGCGAAGAAACCGGCGAGATCGGGGTGCGCGGCGAGGATGTCGGTCGCCGCCGTCAGTGCCTTCTCACGGTCCCAGTCGGCGCTCACCATCACCACCACCTCGAGCTTGCCTTCGACGGCCTGCTTGAAGCCCTTGATGCGGGCATTGGAGCCGACGTCGCCGACGATGCCAGCGACCAGCGCCACCTTGGAGCCGGCAGGCACCAGCTTCAGCATCTCCTCGCCAGCCAGCGCGCCGGCGGCGACGTTGTCGGTGCCGATATAGGTCGAGATGGCAAAACCCGCGGCCTTGGCCTGTTCGGCGTCGATGGTGCTGTCGATGTTGACGATCGGCTTCTTCTTCTGGGCGACGGGAACGAGCGCCTGCACCAGGTTGGACACGCTGATCGGGTTGACCAGGTAGCAGTCGAAATCCTGCATCGCCATGGCGGTCAGCCGGTCGGCCTGGCCGGTGGCGTCACCCATGTTGGCGGCAGCCTGGACGGTGACGTTGACGCCGTCGGCCTTGGCCTGGTCCTCGATGCCCTTCTGCATGGTCTGGAAGAACGGATTGTCGAGGCCCTTGACGATGGCCGCGACCTTCGCCGCGTCTTCGGCATGGGCCGGCATTGAAAGTGCGGTTGCAAACAGACCTGCGCCAAGCGTCAGGCAATTGAACATGCGCATGCTTCGTCCTCCTCCTAATTGTTGGTTGCGTTGTATCTGGCTCGTTTCTCGACGACCGGAATGCCTGTGCGGAGCGCGGCGACGGCCGGCCCGGCGCTTGCGGCAGCAGGCTGCCGACCAAAGGTCGATCGCCATACGGCTTGCAGATTCAGGGCCTGGGTCAGGCCACGTTTCGTATCAGGCATTTCTCCTCCCAGAGTGCCGACCGATGCAGGCCAGCATTTCCGCATGTTTTAGAAAAATTTAACACGCGTCAAGATTTAAAATGGTGTGCAGTGGCTTTTGATGTGCTGCGGTGCAGCACATCGATGTCAGCGGCGGCGGCTCACGCGGAAGGCAAAGGCGCCAGCGCCGGCCCATCCACGCGAAACAAATGGCAAACCGACGGAGCGATGTCGAGCGCGATCGGGCTGTGCAACGGCGTGGTGTCGCCGCCTTCGGCCTGCACCACCAGCGTGATGTCGGGCGTGACCTCGACATGCAGGATGGTCAGGCCGCCCAGCCGCTCGGCCAGCACAGTTTGTCCCTTGAAGCGGCCCTCGGCTGAGATTCGCAGATGCTCCGGCCGCATGCCGAGCAGCAGCTCGTCGCCGGTCTTGACCGTGCCCGCTTGGACCGGCACGGTCAGTGGCTGGCCGCCCGGCAAAGTGACAGTGACGCCTCCGGATCCGGTCGAAGCCACTTTCAGCTTCAAGAGGTTCATCTTCGGCGAACCGATGAAGCCGGCAACGAAGATGTTTGCCGGCTTGTTATAGAGTTCGAGCGGCGAGCCGACCTGCTCGATCGAGCCATTGTTCAGCACCACGATCTTGTCGGCCATGGTCATGGCCTCGATCTGATCGTGGGTGACGTAGATCATCGTTGCATTGAGCTGCTCGTGCAGCCGCATCAGTTCGAGCCGCATGCTGACGCGCAAGGCAGCGTCGAGATTGGACAGCGGCTCGTCGAACAGGAATACTTTGGGATTGCGCACGATGGCGCGGCCGATGGCGACGCGCTGGCGCTGGCCGCCGGACAGCGCCTTCGGCCGCCGGTCGAGGAGATGCGAAAGCTGCAGCACATCGGCGGCCTCCTTCACCTTGCGCTCCTTCTCAGTGGCGGATACGCCGGCGATCTTCAGCGCAAAGCCCATATTCTCGGCCACACTCATATGCGGATAGAGCGCGTAGGACTGGAACACCATGGCCAGCCCACGCTCGGATGGATCGATGTCGTTGGCGCGCACACCATCGATGAGAAGGTCGCCGGCGGTGATCCTTTCCAGCCCGGCGATCATGCGCAACAGGGTGGACTTGCCGCAGCCGGACGGACCGACGAAGACCACGAATTCGCGATCCTCGACGTCGAGATCGATCCCCTTGATGATCTCGACCGATCCGTAGGATTTGCGCGCGCCGCGCAGCTTGAGTTCAGCCATGGCTTGCCTCCCTGGCACCGGCACGCTTGCTAGCGCCATTGTCTTCGTCCTGCGCGATCGCCAGCGGCGCGCCCGGTTCGCCCTCCCACAGGATCAGACTTGCCGCGCCGATCAGTCCGGCCCGGTCGCCAAGCTCCGCCGGCACGATCGGCACGTCCCGATAGGCCGGCATCGCCCGCTGCCCGACGGTGGTCCTGACCCCCGGCGCGAGGAGATCGAAGCCATTGGCGAGGCCGCCGCCCATGACGATCAGGTCCGGCGAATAGAGATGAAGCAAATTGGTGAAGCCGATGCCGAGCCACTTCGCCTCGGCGTCGACCAGTTCGAGCGCGCTGACATCGCCGGCGCGCGCGGCTTCGACGACATGCCTGGCCGAGACGTCGCCGCCGCCGGAAAGGCGCCTGAGCAGCGAGCCGTCGCCTGGCGCCGTCAGCCGCGTGGCGCGGCGTCCGAGCGCGGTGCCGGAGGCGACGGCCTCGAAGCAGCCGACGGCGCCGCAGAAACAGCGGTCGCCTTCGCCGGTGATGGTCATGTGGCCGATCTCGGCCGCCAGCCCGCGCCGGCCGTGATAGATATGGCCGTCGGCAACCACGCCGCCGCCAATGCCGGTCGATACGGTGACGAACACCAGCGAGCCGCTGCCACGGCCGGCGCCGAAGCGCCATTCGCCGAGTGCCGCCGCGTTGGCGTCGTTCTCCAGCCGCACCGGCAGGCCAAATTGCCGGTTGAGAATGTCGATCAACGGAACATCGTGCCAGCCGGCCAGCGTTGGCGGCCCGATGACGATCCCGGCTTTGGGATCGAGCGGTCCCGGCGCGCACATGCCGATGCCGGCGACCTTTGCCTGCGGGTGCTCCGCCAGCAGGGTTCCGGCCAAGGCAATGATCTGGCCGATCACCGCTTCCGATCCCGCGCCCGCCATCGTCGGCGCCGAAACGCGCGCGGCAACGGCGCCGTCGCGCTCGACCAGCGCGCCACGCAGTTCCGTGCCACCGAGATCGAAGGCAAGGGCGAGTTTTGTCATCAGGCGGCGACCTTCAGCCCGTGCAGCCAGGCCATGCGCTGCGCAAGATCGGGGTCGCCGAAAGCCAGCGAGCCCAGCACCACCGTCTCGGCGCCGGCGGCGCGCAGGCGCGGCACCGTCTCGTGGCGGATGCCGCCATCGGCAGCGAGAATGATATCGGCTTCGCGGCCCGCCTTTTTCATCAGCGCGCGCGCCTCGATCAGGCGGTCGCACGCCTGCTCGGACAGGCTCTGGCCCTTGACGCCGATCGAGGTGCCTAGCAGCGTCACGAACGCCACCTGCGACAGGAAAGGGGTGACCGCCGCGACGGGCGTTTCCAGCCTGAGCACGACGCCAGCCTCGGCGCCCAGCGCATGCGCCAGCCGGACGGCACGCAGGCCGGCCTCGCCGTTTTCGGCGTGCACGCTGATCAGGTCGGCGCCGGCCTCAATAAATTGGCGCGTCTGCTCCTCGACGATCTCGGCTTCGACCATCAGATGCACATGGATCGGCCTTGTCGTCAGCCTGGCGATCCGCGCCACCAGATCGGGAAAGAACAGGAAGCCGGGGGTGAAGCGGGCATCGGCGACGTCGATATGATGCAGGTCGACGTAAGCGTCGATGCGTTTCAGGTCGCGCTCCATATTGGCAAGGTCCGCCGACCACAGGGAAAACTCGCCAAGCAGCCGGTTGCGCGGCAGGGCGGCGATGGTGGCGGGACCGGACAGGGATTTGGTCGTCATGAGGGAATAAGGCTCCGGAAATTGGCGTGGGCGTGAAGGAAATCGTTGATCTCGGCCTGCAGCGCGGCGAAATGCCTGGCGCTGTCGAGCGCCTTGGCAGGGATTTCGGCAAAGGTTGCGCCGGGAATAGTGGCAGCCAATTTGTGGGCGACCGACAAGGGATGCACCGCATCCACGGCGTTGCCGACCACCAGCGTGGGAACGCCAAGGCCGGCGGCGTCACTTTCGGGA
Organism: Mesorhizobium sp. WSM4871; assembly: GCF_055811295.1. Lineage (NCBI taxonomy): Bacteria > Pseudomonadati > Pseudomonadota > Alphaproteobacteria > Hyphomicrobiales > Phyllobacteriaceae > Mesorhizobium > Mesorhizobium sp. WSM4871. The sequence goes on from NZ_JBVVPU010000016.1 coordinate 105,690, forward strand.
ATGTCGGAGCCATCGGCGGCGATGTCGGCAAGAACTTGCGCGAAAGCGGCTGCATCGGGCCGGTCGAAATAGCCGAGGAGCGAACTGAGATTGTCGGGCGCCTCGTCCAGGAGCCGCGCGGCGGTCCCCGATTGCGCGAAGATCGTCCTGGCCTTATCGGGGCCGTGGCCGAGGATGAGGCTGGCGACCTCCGCGATCGGTTGCATGTTCGTCGGCGCACGAGCGAAAGTCCAGGCCGGCCGCACGAGCAGCAGGCCGGCCACGCGGTCCGGGTGGCGGCAGGCGAGGCGCAAGGCGATCGCAGCGCCCATCGAAATGCCGCCGGCGATGAAACGGTCAAGTCCGGCCTGATCGGCGGCAGCCAGCACATCGTCGGCGAACATGCCCAGGGAAAACGGGCGGCGACCGCCGAGCCCTGAGGCACCGTGTCCACGGCATTCCAGTGTAAGGCGCCGAATGCCGGCGTCGACAGGAAAAGCCTGGGCAACCTGCGCCTCGCTGCCGCCCAATCCGTGCTGGAACACGACCGCCAGCCCGTCGCCGGTGTCGGAAACCCGCAGCTTGGCGTCATCACGGAGCAAGGTGGTCGGGCGTGCCATCACACCAGCCCCTTCAGGAAGCGGGCAACCCCGGGCGCCTCTTCGGCCGAAAGTCCGTGCGTCACCAGCGGCCCGTCAAAGCCTGACGCTTTCAGCCGGGCGACGAAATCAGGAAAGTCGACGACACCCTGGCCAGCGGTGGCAAAGCGGCCGTCGGCGGAGCGGTCCTTGGCGTGCGCCATGGCGACATGGCCGGCCGTGCGCTCGACAGCGTCGGCTATGATGGCGCGAGCGTCCGCAGCACTCGCTTGTTCGAACAGGTTCGCCGGATCGAGCACGATGCGCAGCCGCTTCGAGCCCATTTCGGCGATGAGGCGCATCGCGTCCCCGGCCGAGGTGACGATATTGGCTTGTTCCGGTTCGATGCCGAGGTCGACGCCGTGACGTTCAGCCAACTCAAGCGCCTTTCCCATCTCGGCCGCCATATCGGTCCAAGCCGAGGGATCGGCATTGTCGGGGTGGTGCGCCCATTGGTCGTCGCGGTTGCGGGTTCCCGTGCACAGCGTGACCAGCGGAACGGAAAGATCCGCTGCGGCTTCGATGATGACGGCAAGCCGGCGCAGTCCGTCGTCGCGCACCGTTTTGTCGGGGTGCGCCATGTTGTAGGTGCCAGAGAGCGCCACCAGGGTGACGCCGGTGGCATCGGATGCGGCCGCGATGGAGCGGATGGCGTCGTCGGGCACCGCATCCGGCATCGATGGCAGGCCGGCGCAGGCAAGATTGAACTGGGTGACGGCAAATCCGGCGTCGCGCACCGCCGCCAGCACGCCGGCCGGTTCGCTGCCCGGGAAGGTCTTGGCGAACACCCCGATTTGCATCAGACCGCTCCCGTCACGCTGGCGATCTCGACCCGTTCGCCGCTCTCGACCGAGCGGGCGATCGCCACCATGGCGCGGATCGAGGCAAGGCCGTCTTCGACGTTGGCGCCGCGCATCGGCTTGCCGTCCAGGACGGTCTCGGCGAGGCCTTCGATCTGGCGCCTGAAGAAATGGCCGTCAGCGCCAAGCGGCTTGCGCGAGGTCGCATCCTTCTCGTGGAAGATGTCGACCTCGCTCGCGCGAAAATACCAGGGGTTGAAGGTCTTGGCGATCACCGAGCCGTTCTCACCATAGAGCTGAAAACCCTCGTGCCAGTCCATGCGCACGGCCACGGTGAGGTCGAGATGGCCAAGCGCGCCATTGGCGAATTCGGTTTCGACGAACCAGCAATAGGCGCCGAAGCGCTCATTGAGGCGCGCGCGTACAGCGGTGATCTCGCCGCAGAGGAAGCGCGCCGTGTCGACGAGATGCGAGCCGTGCGCGAGCATGAAGTATTGCCTGAGATCAGCCTTCGGGTTGCCGGCCGGCTTCCTCGCCAGCTTGCTGGTGACCGGCAGCGGCTGGACCGCGTCGGTGTTGGTGTAACGGTGCGTGGAATCGCAATACCAGGCCTTCAGCGCCAGGATCTCGCCCATCTCGTCGCGGACGAAATCGCGCGCCGCCTCCAGCGCCGGATCGAAGCGCTTCATGTGGCCGACCTGCAGCACCTTGCCGGAGCGCCTGACCGCATCGGCGAGTTTTTGGCCCTCCTCAACCGAGACGCCGATCGGCTTTTCGCACAGCACATGCTTGCCGGCTTCCAGCGCTCTGATCGACATCGGTACGTGATAGGCGTCCGAGGTGGCGACGATCACTGCCTCCAGTTGCGGATCGGCGAGCATCTCGTCATAGTCGGCATACATCTTCTCCGGCTCGTAGGTCGCACCCATGCGGGCGAGCAGATCGGGCGCGGCATCGCAGATCGCGTAGAGATCGGCATTGGCGGCCTTCACGCAAGATTCCAGATGGGCGAACTGCGCGATCGGCCCGCAGCCGAGCACACCGACACGAAGGCGACGGTCTTGCTTGCCGATCATGATCTACGCCCCATAGCCGCGCATGGTCTGGCGATTGGTCTTGACCGCGGCGGCCGGATCGGCGGCGGCGGTTTCGGATTCCTCTTCCAGCACCAGCCAGCCGTTGAAGTTGGGCGCGGCACCGGCGATCTCGATCACCTTTGCCGTGTCACAGACGCCCTTGCCGAGCATCGCCCAGGTGCCGCCGGCGTCGACGTCCTTGAGATGCACATAGCGGATACGGTCGCGGTAGGTGGTGAGCGTGTCGGCCATGTCCTTATGGCCGCGCAGGATGTGGCCGGTGTCGGGCACCCAGCCGACCAGCGACGGATCGAGCAGGCCGAAAATGCGGTCGTAGTCGGCACGGTCGAAGAGCAGCGTGTTGTGGTGAGAACTCGGATGCACCGCGACCTGGACGCCTGCCTTGCGGCCGAGTTCGCCGGCCTTGTTGTAGACTTCCGCCGCGATGGCGAACTTGTCGTCGCGCGGGCCGTCGGACACCACCGTGGCCGAGCCCATCGACAACAATGCGCCCGGAAAGGCGGCGGCGAAATCGATCCAGCGCTGCGCCGTTTCGAGGTCGGCGCCGATCTGATCCTTCAGCGTGAAGCCGCTCTTCGAGCCGAAGGCGAAGGCGACCAGCGTCAGCCCGGACGATTTCAGCGCGGCGGCGAATTCCGCCGGCTTGCCGGCATAGCGGCCGATCATCGTGTCGGTGATCTCGATGCCGGCATAGCCGCCGTCGGCGATCGCCTTGATGAGGTCGTCCGGACCGCCGGCAAAGCGATCCCCGAGCATTTCCCAGGTAAAGGTCTGGCAGCCGACTTTCAGGTCTTTCACGATCATCCTTTCATTCCTTGATTCCACCCTGGGTGAGGCCTTCGATGATGTGGCGCTGGAAGAACAGCACCAGCACGATCAAAGGCACAGTGACGACCGCCGACGCTGCGGCGATGTCGCCCCAAGGCACGTAATATTGGTTGGTGAAGTTGGCGATACCGACTGGGATGGTCTGGCGATCGATGTTGGAGGTGAAGGCGAGGGCGAACAGGAATTCGTTCCAGGCGGTGATGAAGGCGAGCAGGCCCGTGGTGACCAGGCTCGGCAGCGACATCGGCAGGATGATGTGCCAGAGCAGGCCGGGCACGCTGACGCCGTCCATGCGCGCCGCCTCGTCGATCTCGCGCGGCAGCGTTTCGAAATAGCCGAACAGCACCCAGGTGACGAGGGGCAGGCCGAGCGCCAGATAGGTGATGATCAACGCGGTGTAGGTATCGAGCAGGCCGAGATTGGTGGCGACCAGATAGAGCGGACCGACCAGCGCGATCTGCGGGAACATCGACACCGAAAGGATGACCATCAGTATGCCGAAGCGTCCCCTGACGTTGAGCCTGGACAGGGCAAAGGCGGCCAGCGAGCCGACGAAGAGGCACAGGAACGTCGTCGCCAGCGAGACCACCAGCGAGTTCCAGACATAGCGGTGCAGTTCCTTCTCGACGAAGGCGTTGTAATAGTGCTCGAGCGTGAAGGGGTCGGGGATCAGCGACGGCGAGCCCGAGGTCAGCGCCTTGTCGAGCTGGAACGATGTCGAGAACTGCCAGATGAAGGGGCCGCCCGACCAGACGAGGATCAGCAGCGCGCCGAGATAGATAGCGAGGGTCTGGAGGGGTGAGCGCGTGTCGTTCATTGCGCCCTCCGGATCTGCCTGATGAGATAGAGGCAGAAGGCCAGCGCGATGATGCCTTCGGTGACGAACATTGCCGTCGAAACGGCCGAGCCATAGCCGAATTGCAGCGTCGAGAAGAGCACCTTGTAGGAGAGCGTCGACAGCGTCTCGGTGGAATCGGCCGGGCCACCGCCGGTCAGCACATAGACCAGGTCGAAGACGCGGAACGCGTCGAGCGCACGGAACAGGCCGGCGATCAGCAAGGTCGGCATCAACAACGGCAGGCGGATGTACCAGAAGGTGATCCAGCCCTTGGCACCGTCCATGCGCGCCGCCTCGATCAGCGAATTGGGCACCGTCTGCAGGCCGGTCAACAGCAGCAGCGCCATGAAGGGCGTGGTCTTCCAGACGTCGGCGATGATGATGGTGGTCATCGCGGTGTCGGGAGAGCCGTACCAGTTGATGTTCTGGTCGATCAGTCCGGCGTGCAGGAGGATGTAATTGATGATGCCGTTCTGGCCGTCGAACAGCCAGCCGAACATCTTCGAGGTGACGACGGTCGGCATCGCCCAGGGAACCAGCATGGCCGCGCGGACGAGCCCGCGGCCTTTAAAAGCCTCGCACAGGATGAGCGCCATGCCGAGCCCGATCACCGTCTCCAGCGCGGTGGACGCGAAGGTGAACCACATTGTGTGCCACCAGGCATTCCAGAACTGCGCGTCGCCCCAGAGCTGCACATAGTTGGCGAAGCCGGAGAATTCGTTCTCCTGGGTGATCAGCGAGGTATTGGTGAGCGAGAGGTAGAGCCCGTTGACGATCGGATAGAAGGAAACCGACGCCAGCGACACGAAGGCCGGCGTCAGCAGGAGCAAGGCCCAGACGGCGCCCGGAAGCGCCTTGCCAAGCCGCGGCCGGCCAATGCCGGGAACAGTGGCCGCCGCGGACATTGGTTAGCCGACGATCTTGTTGATCTGATCGGAAAGCGCGTCCATCTCGGCCTGGACGTTGCCCGAAACCAGCGCCTTGGAGATGCCGGACTGGAGCGCGAGCGTCACCTTGGCGTATTCGGGCGTGATCGGCCGCGCCGTGGCGCCGGTGAACACCTTCTCGAGGCTCGCCATGAAAGGCTGTTCCTTCTTGATCTGCTCGTCCTGGAACAGCGCCGGGCGCGTCGGCGCGAGGCCGAAGTTCAAGGCGATGCGGTGCTGGGTTTCGGTCGACGACAGCCAGGTCAAAAGTTCGATCGCGGCTTCGCGCTGCTTGGAGTTGGCGTTGACGCCGAGCTGGTAGCCGCCGAGGCAGGCCGCACTCTTGCCGCCGGGAAAGGACGGCAATGGTGCTACGCCAACCTTGTCGACCACCTGCGAGGCCTTGGCGTCCTGGGCGATCGGATAGACATAGGACCAGTTGCGCATGAACATAGCCTTGCCCGAGGTGAAGGGCTGGCGCGACGGTTCCTCGTCCCAGGACAGCACGTCCTGCGGGCTGATCTTGGTCTTGGCAATGGTATCGTGAAGGAACTGGATCGCTTCGACGGCCGCCTTCTGGTTGATCTGCGACGACTTGCCGTCGGGGGCAAGGATCGCGCCATTGTTGGAGGTGATGATCTCGACCGCGTCGCAGACCAGAACCTCGGCCTGCTTGCCTTGCCAGAGATAACCGAAATCGACATCGCCGGCCTTCTGCGCCGCGGCGGCGATAGTCGCCATGTCGGCCCAGTTGTCCGGCACCTTGCCGCCATGCTTCTCCAGCACGTCCTTGCGGTAGTAGAACATGCCCGAATCCATGAACCAGGGAAGGGCGGTCAGCTTGCCGCCATAGGTACAGGCGTTGAGGGTTCCGGTGAAGTAGGCGCTGCGCTTGTCCGCCGGAAAATACTCGTCGAGCGGCAGGGCCCAGCCGGCGGCGGCAAAGCCGGCAATCCAGATCACGTCCTGGCTGAAGACGTCAGGCGTGCCGGTGCGGCGGGCAAGCTGCTGGACGAGACCCTGATAGACTTCCGTCGAGGAACTCGGCGGCGGCAGTTCGATGTTCTTGACCAGAACGCGGTCCTGCGATTCGTTGAAGGCCTTGATCAGGTCGCCGAAGGTTTCCTTGCCGAAGAAGGCAGCGCTGGCAAAGCTGATTTCGGCGCGCGACTGGGCGCGAGCCCGGCGAACGCCAAGCCCGGTGCCGAGCGTCGCCGCTCCCAGCAGTCCGGCACTGCCAATGAGAAACTGCCGACGGTCGGCGATGGTCACATGCGCAGCAGACTTCGAGCCGGAAACCGGCCCTTTTTTCATGTCAGTCATTTTCTCCTCCTTGCGCTGGCAGCCTCCCAACCAGCATTTCCGCATGTTCCATAAAAATTTTACGCGCGTCAAGAATTAAAATGCTTTATAGCGGCTTTCGAATGTGATCCGTTGCCGCTTCAACGGTTCAAACAGGCTATTATCGCGTTGGGAGGTGAGACCGAAATGCAGCCAAAATCAAAGGCAAAGCTCGGCGTTGGCGTTGTCGGATGCGGCAACATCTCGATGACCTATTTGCGCAATGCGGCTTTGTTCGGCGAGGTGGAGCTGCGCGCCTGCGCCGACATATCGCCCGACATGGCGGCCCTTCGCGCCAGTGAGTACGGCATCCGGGCTCTCAGCGTCGACGCGCTTCTGGCCGATCCGGGTATCGACCTTGTCCTCAACCTGACCATCCCGGCGGCGCATTTCGACATCTCGTTTTCAGCGCTTTCGGCGGGCAAGCATGTCTTCACCGAAAAGCCGCTGGCAACCTCGGCTGCCGACGGCCGCCGGCTTGTCGACGAGGCGGCGAAGCGCGGGCTGCTGCTTGGTTCGGCTCCCGATACCTTCCTCGGCGCCGCCGGGCGGCGCGCACGCCGCCTGATGGACGAGGGCGCGATCGGTCGGCCGGTGACCGGCACCGCCTTCATGATGGGGCGCGGCATGGAGCACTGGCATCCCAATCCGCAATTCTACTACCAGCCCGGCGGCGGCCCGGTTTTCGACATGGGGCCTTACTACCTGACGATGCTCGTCAATCTGCTCGGGCCGATCCAGCGCGTGATGGCGATGGCGACGCGCGGCCAGGAAGAGCGGCTGATCACCGCCGAAGGTCCCTTCAAGAACACCAGCTTCAAGGTCGGCACCCCGACCAACATCCTCTCGCTATTGGAATTCCGTTCCGGCGCCACCGTCACCTTCGGCGCCTCCTGGGACGTCTTCAAGCACTCCAACCACCCGATCGAGCTGCACGGGACGGAGGGCTCGCTGCGCCTGCCCGACCCCGACACGTTCGGCGGTACGGTCTCGCTGTCGGAGCGAGGCGCCGACTGGGCCGATTTCCACAGCGAAAGCGAGCTCTACGGCGCGCGCAACTGGCCGTTCGCCGCGCCGGACCGCGCCAACTACCGCATGCTCGGCGTTGCCGACCTTTCGCGGGCGCTGGCAACGGGCAGGAAGCCGCGCGCCTCCGGCGACCTCGCACTGCATGTGCTGGAGATCATGGAGGCGATCCTGGCTTCGGGGGAGAGTCGCGAATCGGTCGCCGTCAACGGCACAGTCGATCAACCGCCGCTGCTTGGCGAAGACGAGGCGGCAAGCCTGCTTGCCTGAGATCCGCCCATGACGACATCGCCCTCCGTGCCTTTACTCGATCCCGAGGCTCGGCACGTGCTCGACCTCGGCCGGCAGGCCGCCGTCCGGCCATTCGAGGCCGGGACGCCCGAAGAGGCGCGCCGCGCCTATGACGAGGGATTTCCCGCACTCCAGGGCGAGCGCGAGCCGGTCGCTTCGCTGAGCGAGCGAACCATCGCCGGGCCGGGCGGCCCGCTGACGCTCAGGATCTATCGCGGGCACGACGCGCCAGCAACAGATGCTCCCGCGCTGCTCTATCTGCATGGCGGCGGCTGGGTGATCGGCAATCTGGAGTCCCATGACGAGATCTGCCGCTGGTTCGCCAACATGGCGGCCTGCGTCGTCGTCTCGCCCGCCTACCGGCTGGCGCCGGAGCATAAATTCCCGGCCGCGGTCGAGGATTGCCGCGCCGTGCTCTCCTCCATGCGACAGGCGGCCGGCGACCTCGGTATCGACGCAAGGCGCGTTGCCATCGCCGGTGATAGCGCAGGCGGCAATCTCGCTACGGTGCTCAGCCTGCTCGCACGCGACGACGGAATCAAAGTGACGACGCAACTGCTGTTCTATCCGAACACGGATGCGTCTCAGACGGCGGACAGTTATCGCCGCTTTGCCGACGGTTTTGGCCTCACCGCGGCCACCATGGCCTGGTTCCGGGATCACTACATAAGCAGAGCCAGCGACATCGACGACTGGCGCGTCTCGCCGCTGAAGGCGGCAAGCCTTGCCGGAGCGCCGCCGGCCTTCCTCGCAATCGCCGGTCACGATATCCTGGCCGATGAAGGCGAGGCTTATGCGAAACGTCTGCAAGATGACGGCGTAACGGTCGTGTTGCGGCGCTGGCCGGGACAGATCCATGGCTTCGTCTCGATGGGCCGCCATGGTCCGGCGGCGCGGCAAGCTGTCGGTGCCGCGGTCGCGGCCTGGCGCGGCTTCGATCCGGCTTTTGGCAAGGCTCAGGCCGACTGACGCATCACCAGCGTCGCGTCGAGGTTGACCTTGGCGGTAACCGTCGCCTCATCGTCGTCCATCAGGGCCAGCAGCGTCTCGACGCTGCGCCCAGCCATGGCGGCGAAATCCTGCGCCATGGTGGTGAGGCCGGGACAAGTGTAGCGGCTCAGCGGATGATCGTCATGGGCCGCGACACGCAGGTCGCAATCGCCCTTGCGACCGACCTTGAGGCCGCGCGCATACGCTGCCGCCATCACGCCGAAGGCCAGACGGTCGTTGTTGCACAGGATGGTCTTTCCCGGCAGGCCGCCATCGTCCAGCATCTTTTCGGTTTGCTCGTAGCCGATCCGTTCGAAATCCCATGTGTAGTCGTCGGTGTTGCCGATGACGACAGGCTCATACCCGAGCCGCTGCATGGCGCCGACATAGCTGGCCAGCCGTTCCGGCGAGTTATGGTTGACGTGCGGGATATCGAAATAGACCGGGGCGTCGCCGGACCGGCACAGATAGTCGACGATGGTCGAGACACTCTGCGCGTTGTTGTTGCCGACGAAGGGCGTTCCGCCCTCAAGATAGGTGTCGAAATAGACGACTGGTATGGCTTGTGTCAGCTTTTCCAGCGTGAGGCGGTCCGAGCGCAGGCCGAGCGGCGCGATGAGCGCACCGGAAACCTTCAGCGACAGGATGGTTCGCGTCGCCTCCACTTCGAGATCGCGCGAACCGTGCGAGGAGATGACGATCGGCCAGTAGCCTTCGTCGCGCAGCCGAAGCTCGATGCGACTGACCATCTCCGAATAGAAGGGATCGGCGACCGTCGGCACCATGATGCCGATGCTGCGGGTGCGCTTGCGATTGAGGTTGCGCGCGAACAGATTGGGCTGGTAGTCGGACGAGCGCAGCGCCTCCTCGATGCGTTTTCGCGTTGCCGGCTTGACGCTGGTCGGATCGTCGAAAAATTTCGACAGTGTCGGCCTGGAGACGCCGCAGGAACGGGCGAAATCCTCCATCGTCTTGTGCGTCATCGACATTCAAACCCTCGCGTCATGGACCTGGCTCCATGCGCTGCCCGGCTCTACATACGGTCAGCCGGCGTGCAACTGCAAGGCGAAATTTTACGGACAAGTTCTCTGGTTTCAACGCGTATCAGTAAATTATTCCATGCGTAAATTTATTAATTGACGCGAAAAGCGCAAGCCGTATCAGCTTGCCAGAGGAAAGCCATGCGCACGCCAGGCGCCGATGCCGCCGCCCAAATGGGTGTCGTGCGATTGTCCACCAGCCTTGGCGATGGCGATTGCTTGCGACGAGCGGCCGCCGGCCTGGCAATAAAACACAACGGGTTTGTCGGATGGGATGAGCGCCATCTTCTCACGAAGCCTGCCCAAGGGAATATGAATGGCCCCTTCTATATGTCCGGACGCCCATTCGGCGTCCTCCCTGACATCGACAAGCGTGACAGTGTCGCCCATCTGACGCAGTTGCGTCGGCGTCAGCGTTTTGACCGACGACCGCGACCCAAATCCAAACATTGCACTTCTCCTGTTTCCTCGCGATGCGGCATGCAGCGCATCCGCCTTTGGGATTGCCGATGGCAACAGCTTCTCGTCAGGGGCAGAAAGCCGAGTGAAGCGCTTCCACGACCGTGAGCACTTCCGGCCGCGTGATGCGGTAGTAGACAGTCGTGCCATCGCGCCGCGACTCGACCAGGCCGTCAGCACGCAACCGCATCAGTTGCTGCGACATCGGCACCTGGTCGATGCCAAGCAACTCGCGCAGTTCCGCGACAGAGCGCTCATCCTTCCCCAACGCGCAAAGGACCAGGAGCCGTTGCGGATGGGACAGGCTCCTGAGCAGGTCCGCCGCCTTTCCCGAAGCCGGGATCATCTCTTTTACATTCATTCTCTTGAATTTATAATCTTTGAATGTTAATTGCAAGCCCATCGGCAGGCTCGCGAGCGGCGCAACCTTACCATCGCGCTCCCCGGTTTAGGAATTGAGCCAGATCAACGCAAGGCTGCAGCCTTGCTGTCAGGTTACTCGAACAGGGAACATTGGGAGAAGTCCTATGTCACATGTCGTCGTCCTCGGGGCCGGTCTTGGTGGAACGATCATGGCCTATGAAATGCGAGAGAAGCTGCGCCGCGAGGACAGCCTGACGGTCGTCAATCTCGGCACATCCTATTCCTTCGTGCCTTCCAATCCCTGGGTGGCCGTCGGCTGGCGCAAGCGCGACGACATCACCGTCGACCTCGCCGCAACTTTCAAGCGGCGCAACATCGCGCTTAGACCCGAAGGCGCCAAGAAAGTGTATCCGAAGGAAAACCGGATCGAGCTCAATGACGGTACGTTCGTCGACTACGACTACCTGATCGTCGCGACCGGGCCGGACCTCGCGTTCGATGAGGTGCCCGGCCTCGGACCTGCCGGATATACGCAGTCGATCTGCCACATCGACCATGCGACCGCGACGAAGGCGAAGGTCGATGAACTCGTCCGAGAACCAGGTCCGGTCATCATCGGCGCCGTCCAGGGGGCATCCTGCTACGGGCCCGCCTATGAATTCGCCTTCATCCTCGACACCGCGCTGCGCAGGGCCAAGGTGCGCGACCGGGTGCCGATGACCTTCGTGACGCCCGAGCCCTATATCGGTCATCTCGGCCTGGATGGCGTCGGCGATACCAAGGGCCTGCTCGAGAGTGCCATGCGCGATCGGCACATCAAGTGGATCACGAACGCCAAGGTGTCGTCGGTCGACGCAGGAACCATGCATGTGGAGGAAGTAAACGAGGACGGTTCGGTGAAGGCCAAGCACGACCTGCCCTTCACGTTCTCGATGATGCTTCCGGCCTTCCGTGGCGTGGCGGCGGTGAAGGACATAGAGGGCCTGGTCAATCCGCGCGGCTTCGTCACGATCGACAAGCATCAGCGAAACCAGATCTATCCGAACATCTTTTCGATCGGTGTCTGCGTCGCCATTCCCCCAGTCGGCAAGACGCCGCTGCCGGTTGGTGTTCCAAAGACCGGCTTCATGATCGAATCCATGGTCACGGCGACGGCGGAAAACATTGGCGCACTGTTGCGCGGCGAGGAACCGCGGGCTGTCGCGACCTGGAACGCGGTCTGCCTGGCCGATTTCGGCGACGAGGGCATCGCCTTCGTGGCGCAGCCGCAGATCCCGCCACGCAACGTCAACTGGTCATCGCAGGGCAAGTGGGTGCACGCGGCCAAAGTGGGGTTCGAGAAATACTTCCTGCACAAGGTCCGTCAGGGCAAGAGCGAGACCTTCTACGAGGGACTGGCACTCGACTTGCTCGGCATCAAGAAGCTCAAGGCCATTCACATGGAGCCGGCCGAATAGGCACGGCGCAGATTTCAGGAGACAAGATTATGACTATCGACAAGGCAGTTCTGATGTTTGCGGGGTTCATGGTGCTGATCTCCGTCGCGCTCGGCTATTACCATTCGCCCTACTGGTTCCTGCTGACCGTTTTTGCCGGGCTTAACATGGTGCAGGCTTCGCTTACCGGCTGGTGCCCGGCAGCTATCGTCTTCAAGAAAGTTGGCTGCAAGAGCGGCGTCGCCTTCAAGTAACAGCCGACTTTCCAGGACCGGCGACCCATACGGGAGGTGCCTTCGCGCCTCCCGTCCTTTCAATTCGTTCCGTGAACGGCGCATTGCGATGAGATACGTACGATTCCTCCCGGCCAACGGGCTTCTGCTCGGCATCACGCTGCTCGTCAACGGCGGCGCGTTGGCGGCGGACTTCACAGTCAAGGCAGCCACCGTCATCGAGATGAAGGCGGTTTACGGTCAGGTCGAGAGCCGCACGATCGTGCCGGCACGCGCTCGCATTTCCGGCACCATCACCGAGGTGCGGATGACGGAAGGCCAGGTCGTCAAGAAGGGTGATGTGGTCGCTACCGTAGCCGACGACAAAATAGCGCTGCAGCTTCGCGCAGCGGATGCCAAGATCGGCGCCCTCAATTCCCAGATGGAGAATGCCAAGACCGATCTGCAGCGCGCGCAGGACTTGCTGGCCAAAGGCGCCGCGACCCAGAGCCGGGTCGATGCAGCTCAGACCCAGTTCGACGTCATCACGAGCCAGCTGGCGGCAGCGATTGCCGAAAAGGCCGTTACCCAGCAGAGCGCCAAGGAAGGCGACACCTTGGCTCCGGCCGACGGTCGGGTGCTGACGGTTCCAGTGACGGCCGGCTCGGTGATCATGGCGGGTGAAACGGTCGCCCGGATCGCGTCGGGACAGTACTATCTGCGACTGTCGCTGCCGGAGCGGCACGCGACGGAGATCACGGAGGGAGCTCAGGTCGATATCGCCGAACGCGGCATCGGCGTGGAAAGCGGTTTCATCAAGGCCCGCCAAGGGCGCATCGCCAAGGTCTATCCGGAGATCGAGAACGGCCGCGTCATCGCCGATGTCGAGGTCGCCGACATCGGCAGCTTCTTCGTAAACGAGCGTACTTTGGTGTCGATCCCCGTCGCGAAGCGGACCATGCTCGGCGTGCCGCCGCAGGCGGTCAGCACGGTACATGGGATCGACTACGTCACAGTCGATGCGGCGGACGGACCACTCGGCGTGGCAGTCGTGCTCGGCGAGCGGTACCAGGATGGCGGACAGCCTCGGGTCGAGGTTCTGACCGGGCTCGCCGAAGGCGACAAGGTCGTCCTGCCATGAAACTTGGCATCGCCGGCGGGCTCACCCGCTCGTTCATCGCTTCGCCGCTGACCCCGCTCTTCCTGCTAGCGGCGCTGGCGCTTGGGTTTGTCGCCCTTGTGACGCTGCCACGCGAAGAGGAGCCGCAGATTTCCGTGCCCATGGTGGACATTCGTGTCGTGGCCAATGGGCTGAAGGCGGAGGATGCCGTCAAGCTCGTGACCGAGCCGCTGGAAACCATCATCAAGGGCATCGATGGTGTTGAGCACGTCTATTCGCAAACCGCGGACGACGGTGCGCTGGTGACTGCGCGCTTCAAGGTCGGCACAAGTTCCGACGCCGCCGTTTTGCGCGTTCATGACAAGGTGCGCGCCAATATGGACCGCATTCCGGTTGGCATACCCGAGCCACTGATCGTCGGGCGCGGCATCGACGACGTCGCGATTGTGGTGGTGACGTTGACGCCGACGCCCGAGGCCGCCAATCGCTATTCTTCGGCCGATCTGACGCGGCTGGCGCACGAGCTGCAAGTCGAGGTCGCCAAACTGCCGGATATTGGCCTGACCTACATCGTCGGCGAACAGCCGGAAGCGATCCAGGTCGAGCCGGACCCGGAAAAACTCTCTCTTTACGGCATCACGCTGCAGCAGTTGACGGCCAAGATCGCCGGCGCCAACACGTCCTTCCAGATTGGCACGCTGCGTGACGAGGGCAAGCAGCGCGTGGTGGTCGCCGGCCAGACCCTGCAGACGTTCGGTGATATCGGCAACCTGCTTCTGACCGCGCGGGATGGGCGGCCGGTTTATGTGCGTGACGTGGCCAGGATTGTGTTGGCGACGTCGCCGGCGGAGAACCGGGTCACCAACATCGTCAAGTCCGACAAGGGACTTCAACGGGCGCCGGCCGTGTCGCTGGCGGTGGCCAAGCGTCCGGGCACCAATGCCGTTGTCATCGCGGATACGATCGTCAAGCGCCTTGACCAAGTGCGGGGGGAAATTTTCCCGAAGGACGTCGAGATGGTCGTGACGCGCGACTACGGCGAGACCGCGAACGAGAAGGCAAACGAACTGCTCTTCCACCTCGGCCTCGCGACCATATCCATCGTCGTGCTCGTGGCGGTCGCCATTGGCTGGCGCGAGGCGCTGGTGGTGGCCGTTGTCATCCCGACGACGATCCTGCTCACGTTGTTTGCCTCACGAATCATGGGCTACACGCTGAACCGCGTCAGCTTGTTCGCGCTTATCTTTTCCATAGGCATCCTGGTCGACGATGCGATCGTGGTGATCGAGAACATTGCCCGGCATTGGGCCATGGATGATGGTCGGTCCCGCAAGCAGGCGGCGATCAACGCCGTAGCCGAGGTCGGCAATCCGACCATCGTGGCGACGCTCACCGTGGTCGCGGCGCTCCTGCCAATGCTGTTCGTGTCTGGTCTGATGGGTCCGTATATGAGCCCGATCCCGGCCAACGCCTCGGCGGCAATGCTGTTCTCCTTCTTCGTCGCGGTGACGCTGACGCCGTGGCTGATGATGAAATTCGGCAAGAAGGGCCACGCCTCGGCGCATGCCCATGATGCCAGTAGCAGCGGTGGGGCGCTCGGTCGCGCCTATATCGCGGTCGCAAGGCCCATCTTGAAGTCGCGGCTTCGGTCGTGGACCTTCCTGCTTGTCGTCGGCGCAGCGACCATGGCTTCGATGGTGCTTATCTACACCAGGCACGTCACGGTGAAGCTCTTGCCGTTCGATAACAAGACCGAATTGCAGGTGGTTGCCGACTTGCCCAAAGGCTCCTCTGTCGAGGACACCAACCGGCTGTTGCAGGCTGTAGTGAATCGTCTCGCCGACGTGGCCGAGGTGGTCTCGTTCCAGACCTATGCCGGTACAGCAACGCCTTTCAATTTCAACGGCCTGGTGCGCCATTACTATCTTCGCTCCGGACCCGAGCAGGGCGACGTCGCAGTCAACTTGGTGGGGAAGGGAGAGCGCAGTCGTCCAAGCCATGCCATCGCCCTCGACATCCGCGAACGGCTGAGGGGCATTGCCATGCCGGAAGGCACCGTGCTCAAGGTGGTCGAGCCACCGCCTGGTCCGCCGGTGCTCGGGACCCTGCTGGCGGAGATCTATGGGCCTGACGCCGAGACGCGCCGCGCGGTGGCGGCAAAGGTGCGCGAGACCTTCTCCTCTATCCCGTTCATCGTCGACGTCGACGACAGCTTCCACAACCAGCCGCAGCGCATGCGGCTGTCGATCGACCAGGACAATCTCGAATATTACAAGGTCGAGCAGTCCGACGTGTACGACACGCTGAACTATCTCTACGGCGGCACGACGGTCGGCTATTCCCACCGCGGCGGCGGCCGCCAACCGATCCCGATCCGCGTGGCGCTCTCGAAGAGCGACGGCGTCGTCGACCAGCGCGCCCTTACGACGCCGGTCCCGGCGAACGCGCTGCCCGGCGCACGTGACGTGGTGGAACTCGGCGACGTCGTGCGGGTGACGCGCGAGCCTGCATCCTACCCCATCTTCCGTCACAACGGGCGACCCGCCGAGATGGTGATGGGGGAACTCGCGGGCGCATTCGAGGCGCCGGTTTATGGCATGCTCGCCGTGAACGATACCATCGCCAAGGCCGATTGGGGCAACCTGCCGAAACCGACGATCGCACTGCACGGGCAACCGGACGACGAATCCAAACCTACACTTCTGTGGGACGGGGAGTGGGAAGTGACGTGGGTCACCTTCCGCGACATGGGTGCGGCCTTCGTGGTGGCGATCCTGGGCATCTACATTCTCGTTGTAGCGCAGTTCGGTTCGTTCAGGCTGCCGCTGGTCATCCTGACCCCGATCCCGCTGACACTGATCGGCATCATGCTCGGCCATTGGGCCTTCGATGCGCCGTTCTCGGCCACCTCAATGATCGGCTTCATCGCGCTCGCCGGCATCATCGTGCGCAACTCGATCCTGCTGGTGGATTTCATTCGCCATTCCAAGGGCGCCGACAGGCCGCTGGTCGACGTGTTGCTCGAGGCCGGCGCCATCCGCTTCAAGCCGATCCTGCTCACCGCGATCGCAGCGATGATCGGGGCGGCAGTCATCCTGACCGACCCGATTTTCCAGGGGTTGGCGATTTCGCTGCTGTTCGGCCTCGCCTCGTCGACGCTGCTGACGGTGCTCGTCATTCCCGCTATCTACGTGGCGCTGCGCGGCGGCTCGAAGCAGGACATCGACAGCGATGCGCCGGCAGAGTTCAAAGCGGCCAACCAACCAGCCCCAACTCCCGCGTGAACCAGCAAGGGACATGACCACGGCTACAGTGGCCTGACCTGAGAAACGTCGCGGCTGGGATCAAGCGGCCGGACCCGGTCTTTCGACCATGTGGCAATTCCTGAATCAGCGTGTCCATCATCTAGTGGATACGAATTTTGCGGTGGATCAAAGCTGAAGCCGCCCATTGCCTCTATGGATGTCGCCTGGGTCGGCGAGAAGGTCGCTTGACCGCTGCTATGGAGGCGAAATCAGATGAAGATCATGGCAGTCCTCTGTCTGGCGACCTACCCTGGAGCGAATTCTCCGGCCGTAGCCGCAAATGCAGTTGCCGTCGCCAAGCAACTCGGCTCAACACTTCATGCAATTGCCGTCAATGTCGACATTCCCGACGTTTCGAATGCGCTCTCGAGCTACTTGCTCGATCTTCCCAACAAGATACGGGAGGTCGAGGCGACCAGCCGCAAGTGCGGCAGCGTTCTGCTGGATGCGAGCACGCAAGAAGCAGCGCATGGCGGTGTGACCCTCACCACGCAGGAATTGACGGCACAGCCGGCCCTGATGGGTGACGTTGCCGCAAAGCACTCCCGCTATTTTGATGTCTGTTTGGTCGGCATGTCAGCCGATAACCAGACGGCGCGAACGACGGCCGAAGCAGTACTGTTCGGTTCGGGTCGGCCGACCTTGCTTCTTCCAGATTCCACCGATGTCGGTGTGCTGGACCATGTCGTCATCGCCTGGGACGGCAGCCGCGTGGCGGCACGGGCCGTCGCCGACGCACGGCCGTTCCTGGAACGCTCTTCCAAGGTGACGGTCGTCAGCGTGACCGACGAAAAGCCGCTGTCCGGAAAGGACATCGGCGAACGTCTTGCCGAGGGCCTGCGAATGCGCGGACTCACCGTCGAAGCCACTTCGATCCAGACCGGTAATCGTTCGATCGGTGTTGCTCTCCAGGAGCATTCGCTCAAGATCGGCGGCAAGCTGCTGGTCATGGGTGGATACGGTCATTCGCGGATCAGGGATTTCGTGCTTGGCGGCGCAACCGAGGGCGTTCTCGCGGATCCGCGGCTTCCGATCCTCCTGTCGCACTGAATAGCGTCTCGTGAGAGGCTGCCGTGACATCGGCTGACAGTCAGACAGAGACAGTTGACATGACCCAACCCGTCTCGACGGCGGATGTGTTTTCCGGCCTTTCAGAGGCCGAGGCGCAAGCTAGACTTGTTGCCGAAGGCTATAACGAACTGCCAAGGTCCAGTCGACGCACGCCGTTGCGGATTGCCTTCGAGGTCATTCGCGAGCCGATGCTGGCGCTGCTCCTTGGCGGAGGCGTTGTCTATCTGCTTCTGGGCAATCTGGAGGAAGCGCTGATCCTGCTGGCCTTTGGCACGATGTCGATCGGCATAACCATCATACAAGAGACACGCACCGAGCATGTTCTGGAGGCGCTGCGTGATCTCACCAGCCCTCGCGCCCTGGTCATCCGCGGTGGTGAACGCAAGCGCATTGCCGGTCGCGAGGTTGTTCGGGGGGATCTTATCGTGCTCGGCGAGGGTGACCGGGTGCCGGCCGATGCCATCCTTCTCCAGAGCCAGGACCTTCAGAGCGACGAATCCCTGCTTACCGGCGAATCTGTGCCGGTCCGAAAGATTGCTGCTGACAGCGCCCCGCCACTGACCGAACGCAGGCCAGGCGGTGACGACCTGCCTTTCATATTCTCGGGTTCGCTCATCGTTCGCGGTTCAGGCATGGGCGAAGTCCTGGCGACGGGGCCGCGAAGTGAAATCGGCAAGATCGGCCACTCGCTGCGTTCCATGGAGACAGAACCGCCGCGATTGCAGGCGCAAATGCGGCGCGTCGTACGCATTTTTGCAATGGTCGGCGGCGCGGTCAGCGTCGTTGCGGTCCTGCTTTACGGGCTTCTGCGAGGCGGATGGCTTGACGCCGTGCTCGCGGGCATCGCGCTTGGCATGTCCATGCTGCCGGAAGAGTTTCCCGTCGTGCTGACGATCTTCATGGCCATGGGGGCGTGGCGCATATCACAGGCGCGCGTCCTGACCCGCAGGGCCGCGGCAATCGAAACCCTCGGCTCGGCGACCATCCTTTGCACCGACAAAACAGGCACACTCACCGAGAACCGGATGACTATTGCCGAACTTCGGACGGCTGATGGAAAGTCGTTTCGGACGGCGGTCAAGCCGGACACCGTTCTGCCGGCGGCATTCGCCGATCTGGCCGAGACGGGTGTGCTTGCCAGCGCCGAGATACCTTTCGATCCCATGGAGATCGCATTCCACAAGCTCGGCAAGGAACGGCTGTCCAAACACGACATTGTGGGCAATCCGGATTGGGGACTGGTCCACGCATATCCGCTTCGACCCGGACTGCTGGCGATGTCGAATGTCTGGCGGTCGACAAGAGGCCGGGGCAATTCGCTGGTTGCGGCAAAGGGCGCGCCCGAGGCGATCGGGGCGCTATGCCATCTGAACGCAAAGGAGTTCAAGGCACTGAAAGGCTCGATCGAAGCCATGGCGACCGAGGGGCTGCGCGTGCTCGGCGTGGCCCACGCGTCGCATCGCGGCACCGACTTGCCGGAGACGCAACACGATTTCGAGTTTGAATTTCTCGGGTTGGTCGGCCTGACGGATCCACTGCGCGCGAGTGTTCCCGAAGCCGTGAGCGACTGCCGTTCCGCCGGCATCCGGGTGATGATGATCACCGGCGACTACCCCGCAACCGCCAAAATGATCGCGCGCCTGGCCGGCCTTGATGCCGAAAGCGTCGTGACCGGCATGGAGATGCAGGCGCTCAGCGACGACGAACTGGCACTGCGCTTGAAGAGCGCAACCGTGTTCGCGCGCAGCCTGCCCGAACAGAAACTTCGCATTGTCAACGCGCTGAAATCGAGTGGCGAAATCGTCGCCATGACTGGCGACGGGGTCAATGACGCGCCGTCGCTCAAGGCAGCCAACATCGGGATTGCCATGGGTGGCCGTGGCACCGACGTCGCACGCGAGGCGTCGTCGATCGTCCTCCTCGACGACGATTTCAGTTCAATCGTCAAAGCCGTTCGGCTTGGCCGCCGCATCTTCGATAATCTGCGCAAGGCCATGGGGTTCATCTTCGCGGTCCACGTGCCGATCGCGGGTCTCTCGCTGCTGCCGTTGCTGTTTGGCTTGCCGATCCTGTTCGGGCCGATACATATCGCTTTCTGGAGATGGTGATCGATCCCGTCTGCTCGCTGGTCTTCGAGGCCGAAAGCGAAGAAGACGATGTCATGCGCCGTCCGCCTCGCAAAAAGGACTCGTCACTGTTCTCCTGGCCGTTGGTCGGGTGGGGGCTGATCCAGGGAACGCTCGCCTTCGCGCTTCTCGCCGGCATCTACCTCGTCGCGCTGAGACAGGGCATGGTCGAGAACGAAATCCGGGCCCTGACGTTTTTCTCGCTGGTGCTGACAATCGTGGGACTGATTTTTGTCAACCGCTCCTTCAGCGCATCGCTTCTGACCGCGCTCATCAGGCCGAACCGGTCGCTGATGATTGTTGTCGTGGCTGTCGCTTTGATGCTGGGCGGGACGCTTCTGTGGCCGTTTGCCACCAGTCTTTTCCGCTTCGGACCGCCGCATCTCAGCGATCTGGCAGTAGCGCTGACCGCGGGATCTGCCGTCCTGGGATGCCTGGAATTGCTGAAGCCATTCTGGCGGGAACGGCTGAAGGCCTAGCCCGTAAGTTCAATAAGCCAGTCCACGACCGGTCGTCGGTTGGAAAAGAGTTGGTTGTCAACAAAGGTTGGAAACGTGAAGGATACTCCAGAACGAACCGTTTCGGTGTTGGCACAATGAACATTGATGATCCACGAGTTCATGGAAGCCACCTGGGTACGCTTGTGCTTGCCGCCGCCGCGATCGTTGGGATTGTCGTCTGCGTGCTTCTGGCCGAGCCGTTCTTGGGCGCGATCACATGGGCGCTGGCCCTGGCAATCCTCTCTGCTCCTTTCCATGCCTGGATCGAGACGAAGTTTAAGCATCCCAACCTTGCCGCGATGATTTCGGTCTTGGCGATAGTGCTCCTCGTTGTTGCCCCGGCAGCTTTGCTGGCAGGGCGGCTGGTCGAGGAAGCAGCCTCTGGGGCAGCCTCCGTCCGGGCACGGGTGGCTGATGGAGAGCTGCAGCGTCTCCTGGACGCCCATCCCGGCATCGCACCTATTGGAAAGTGGATAAACCAACAGATCGATCTGCCCTCGATGATGGCGAGTCTCGCAACATGGCTGAGCAACGCCGGTGCGACGTTCGTCAAGGGCTCTGTGTTGCAGGTGGCAGAAGTCCTGCTGACCTTCTACATGCTGTTCTATTTCCTGCGTGATCGGAACGCAGTCGCGCGCCTGTTCCGCGACTGGCTGCCGCTGGACGGCGCTGACACCGAGCGGCTGTTTCAGCGAGTGTTCAATACCGTCCATGCCACGGTATACGGGACGCTCGCCGTGGCAGCAGTTCAGGGTTCCTTGGGCGGGCTGATGTTCTGGATCCTCGGGTTGCCGACGCCCCTTTTTTGGGGCGTAGTGATGAGCCTGCTTTCCGTCGTGCCAGTGTTGGGTTCGTTCGTCGTGTGGATACCGGCGGCAATCCTCCTCTTGCTTGATGGCGATTGGGGCAAGGCTCTTATCCTCGCGGCGTGGGGCGGCATCGTCGTAGGCGGGATTGACAACGTTCTTCGTCCGATGTTGGTCGGAAACCAGCTGAGGCTTCACACGATTCCCGCTTTCATATCGATGATAGGTGGGCTCGCCCTGTTCGGGGCTCCAGGATTCATACTGGGACCCTTGGCTGTCACGGTGACGATGCTGCTCGTCGAGGTATGGGCTGCACGCGATAAAATCAGCGGCCGCAAGCGACCGGACTGATCTCTTGCCGAAATGTCCGGCGGACGACAGTACGGGGTAAACGCGCGGTCGGATCCGGGCGCTGGGCTCGTCCGCAGCTTACACCGCGGTGCCGACCAGCGCGCCGATACCGGCGGTGAGGGCCATGGCAAAAGCGCCCCAGAAGGTGACGCGCAGCGTCGCCCGAAGAATGTTGGCGCCGCCCGCGTGAGCGCCGATGCCGCCCAGCAAGGCGAGGAAAAGCAGGGACGCCAGCGAGACCGCCGGTACAAGCATGGAGGCCGGCGACACCAGCACCATGAGCAGCGGCATGGCCGCGCCCACGCTGAAGGTCGCTGCCGAGGTCAGCGCCGCCTGGATCGGCCGCGCCGTTGTCATTTCGGAGATGCCGAGTTCGTCATGGGCGTGCGCGGCCAGCGCGTCCCTGGCCATCAGCTGATCGGCGACCTGGCGCGCCAGGCCAACTTTAAGCCCGCGCTTGACGTAGATCTGCGCCAGTTCCTCGCGCTCGAACTCCGGCTGGATCCTGAGTTCCTCGCGTTCGCGGGCGAGGTCGGCATTCTCGGTGTCTGACTGGGAACTGACCGAGACATATTCGCCGGCCGCCATCGACATGGCGCCAGCCACCAGCCCGGCTATGCCGGCAACCAGAACCTGCGAAGTCGGCGCGGCGGCCGACGCCACGCCGACGATCAGGCTGGCGGTCGAGACGATCCCGTCATTGGCCCCCAGCACGGCGGCACGCAGCCAGCCGATGCGCGACACGAGATGGTTTTCGACATGCAGGCGGCTCATGCTTTTCTCCTGATCGTGCCTTCGAGTTTCGTGGCCGCCGCCACGGTGTTGGAAATCGTGCCGTACTTGCGCACGTTCTTGTGCAGCAGCTCCAGCCGCTGGTCGGTTTCATCGGTGTCGACGACAAGTTCGTAGTCGATGGAGGCAATCCCTGGCGGGCTGTCGCGCCGAACCGCGTGCAACGCGACCTTGACGCCGCGCAGCTTGAAACCGAGCATCGGCGTGACGCGCTCGATGCCCTTGATCATGCAGGCGGCGATGGCCGCCAGAAGCAGTTCGGCTGGATTGAAGGCATCGGAACGACCTTCAAGGCAAGTGTCGAGAACAAGCGCGGCATTCTTGGTCGTGGCGACGCTGCCTCGCGCATCGGTCCGTCGGGCTTCAACGCTATATTCGAACATGTCGGATTGTTCGTTGATCCGCATTGCGTTCCTGCCCAGCTTTGGCCAGTGCTTCCGTCACTTCATCATCGGTAAGCTGGGGAAAGCTGCGGTAGTGGTGACCGAGGGCATGGAAGCGCGGCGGTTGGCTAAGGCATACGATCCAATCCGCCTCCTGTGCGAGCTCGACCAACGTGTCGGGCGACGCAACAGGGATTGCCACGACGATCTCGCGCGGCGACCGTCGCTTCAGCGCCCGGATCGCAACCTTCATGGTCGTCCCGGTCGCGACGCCGTCATCGACGATGATGGCCGTCTTTCCGGCGATCGACAAGGGTTGGCGCTTGCCACGATAGGTGAGCCGGCGCCGTTCCAGTTCTGGGCGCTCCTTGGCGATCAAGACGCGAAGCTCGTCATCGTCGAGTGCGTAGGCCTCGACGATCTCGCGGTTCAGCACGATGTCCGGGGGGTTGCCATCCACGATGGCCGCGACAGCCAGTTCAGGATTTCCCGGCGCGCCAACCTTGCGCACGATCACCAGATCGAGTGGCGCCTTCAGGGCTTTGGCCACCTCCACCGCGACAGGGACACCACCTCGCGGCAAGGCGAGAACGACCGGCTGATGTAAACCGAGTTTCTCCAACTCAACGCCAAGCTTTTGTCCGGCCTCCTGACGATCGCAAAACATCGGTCAATCCACCGGCCAGAGCTGACGAAGCGATTTCTTCATCGGGACATCATTCCAGGCCCGAAGCCGCCGGAGCGCCCCATGCCCATGCCCATCATCGGCAGGACGATGTCGTCGGCTGCCTTCTTCTGCTCGTCGCTCAGCGTTGCGTATAGCTTTTCGACCGACGCCCTGATGGATTTCACCTGCTCAAGGCGCGCTTCGAGATGGCTCTGTTGGTAGGCCAGGCGCTCGGGCAGGGGCTTCTTCAGAAACTCACCGCCCTGGAATTCCTTCATCATGGCCTGCATCAGCGCGTTGTGCGCTTCGGCTGTACTGCGGATCACGCCGGCAAGCTCGTCCCAGGAAGGGGTCTGCTCGTCGGTGATCTTCAGTTCCGTCTTGAGGAAAGCGAGGCGCCCGTCAATACGATCGAGTATCTCGTCCGAGTCATAGCCGCCCATGGGGCCGCCCATACTCCATTGACCCATCATCATCCGGCCCATGCCCCACCGAGGCCACCAACCGGACTCATTGTCTTCCGCCCCAGCCACAACAGGCATTGCGACTACGCTCAGCATCAGTCCTGCAGCTAAAATACCTCGCACATTCAACATTGATTGCCTCCTTCACAGCAAACTGCCTGAAGCCAAGGAAATCATACGGTGACGTTGGCGGCCTTGACCTGCATCAACGAGACGGCATCGTCGCAGGTGCGGATTGCTCAAGGGGGGACATTCGTCTCGGGAATGGTTCCAAGGCTGCTGAGGTCCCGCGCACCTGAAGCACGCCTTTGGTGGAACTGACGCATACTGGCGGGATCAGGCGCGGCGGTTTGAAAGGGATCGAACTGCGGCTACTCGATGCACCCGATTTTTGTCGCGATGCCTGTAAATCCGGCTATGCTATGTTGTAAACGTACAAACAGGGAAGCCGCTGCGGCTGCTATGTGATGAGTGGATAAGCGGATCGCCCAGTTAAATATCGCGCATTTTCGACAGCGCTTGACCGGGGAACAGGACGAGGTCAAGCGGAAGACCCTGCTCGACCTGCTTGCGAAAGAGGAAGAAAAACTCAGACAAGCCGGGCAGGCTGATGAGGGAAAAAAACAGGCAAAATAAATAGAAAAATGCGCCAACGCTGCTAGAGCCGGATGATTTCAGGTCAAGTCGACCTGAAATCTGGATCCGGCTTCGGCATCATGCTCTAGACTCGTTATTGGCAGGTTCCCATATTCGCCAATGGCTAGGTGAGATACCGACCCGCTCCTTCGTGTCCGACTTAATCCAGCCTGTCAGTACACGCCTGCAGGGGAAAACGAGCGCGTGAGGGCCGTCCCTGTCCATAACGGCCAATTCCAAATCCCGATCGAAAGGGGCGGTCGATATCGGTTGCCACATGGATTCATCTTTGGATGGAATGGCGAAGGCATCCTTGACGCAAGTCAAATCCGACGACTTTCGTCTTGCGTGCCGGGCACGGGAAGGTGTTCCGGACGGTGACCGGCGGTCGAGTTTACCGCCGCTGGGCCGTTACGTGCTGCAGGGTCTGCCATCTCACGATCTCACTGGTGCGCAGGCCCGGCAAGTTGCTCATGCCTTCTGCCTGGGGGGCGGAGAGGCACGGGAAGTCGGTCCCGATTGTGAGGCTGATATCACCAAGATCGATACGACCATCTGCCCGTGCTTATGAGATCAATGGTGCAATAGACGAAATCGCGAAATCCGGTTTGGTCCTTATGGGATTCCACCTAGAAAGCTGCCGGCATGGCTTAACATTACCTCGGGAGCCAATTGCGCGGAGTTAGCTATTTCTAACCCTCTGCTCGCTTTCGACTAAGGATGAAGAGCATCCACGCATCAATCACACGGCGTTGAAGCGATAGCCGGTTTGCGGAGTGCTACTGGATACCCGTCTTGTCGGGCGGTCTGCCCTGCTCTGGAAAATCCAGAAACTTGATATGCAAAAGCGCCGTAACCGCCGCGTCTCTGATCAATCCCAGCGAGCGTTCTACTTCCGCATACCGCCAGTATCCTGCCCGGTCCCGCGACCGCACTTCCGGGCTGAACCCATGTTCGTTGATGTAGGCCAGCATGCTGGAGATGGTGCGGATGCTGTGCTCGATCTGTCGTTCCTCTGCGTCCTCCTTTTCCATATCCATGCGAAAAGCATCTTCGCCGGTTTTCACGATTTTCATGCGTCAATCCTTTTTGCATGTTCTCGCTCCCGGAGAACGGCTGCCATCATCGCCACCGCATCCACACGAGGGAATAATCCACCGATCTCATGCGCCCAGGAAAACGCCATCCATGCATCCGGATTATCAGGGTCGAGACCGTAATCGATCTGCGCGATTTGCAGCGGCCTCATGTGAAGCACATAGCGCAGCATGTGAAACTGCTCCTGCCATGCCTCGTCGTCTCCATTGGCAAACAGGTTCTTGCGGGGAACCGGCTCGGGAAGTGCCGCCATGAACACTGAGCCTTCTACAGAACGGCTTTGAGAAGGCGCTCAATGTCGCTTTCCAGCCATCTGACTTCTCGCGTCACCATTCGCGCGTATCGGCGCTGACGACGCGGATCGTCTATCGACTGATCGACCAGCTTGCCGAAATCCTTGATCGCATGGAGGCGGTTGCGCGTGAAATATCCCGCATCCTGTTGTGCGAGACGCCGCCGTTCGTGCTCTTCCCTCTGCGCCTCAAGGCTTTCGCCTATTGAAAGATTTTTCACGACACGCGCCCTGGCCGCGAACATCTGGGCGCGGAGTGCGAGCCTTCTGGCTTGCTCGCGAGCAACCTTTCCACTCCTGAACGGATCGGCTTCGCTCGCGGCGATCAGGTTTCGCATCGTCCCGATCTGTCTTTCGAGGATTTCGAGCATCGACATCATGTCCTTCTGCTGCTTCAGCGGCGAATAATCGCCCGCCGAAGCCTCCGAGAACGGGACTGCCGCGCCCATGGCGGCCACCGCGGAACCCGAAACGAACTGCCTGCGACTAATACCCATGGCACCCTCCTCGTGATCCCGCGCGGCGCGGGCGTTAAATTGAACTGCTCCGGGATCTTGATCTCTTCAGCTCACCCTGCCTATGGCTGCACTCCGAACTCTTCGGCAACGGCTGATTGGCGCTGGATCATCCTTGTCGTTTCGTCTTCGAACGCGCTCGGGTTTCGTGAAAGGCGATCCATCGTTTCTTCAAAGATCATCATCGCGGCGATAGAGTACCGGTTCATCGCAGTGTCCGGCACAATCGCCAGGCGCCTGCGTTTGCTCTGCTCGGCAAGCTCGCGATAATCGCGTGGCGTCAACTCGTGCCCCACGACCTTCCTACACTGTTCGCACAATCACGTTGAGCAGTTCATCCACGTCGCCGGCGAGGGCGCGACATTCCTCCCCGATCTTTCGGGCATAGCTTTGCCGCTGTCCGGGCGTGCATTCTCCTCCCGCGATATGCTTGCCGACGTTCTGAATGGCGTCCGCCCGATCTCTGACTTTGGTCCAGGCCATGCCTCTGTCGCGTCGGCGTCTTTCATGCTTCGCCTGTTGCTCTGCAAAGCTTTCGTTCAAAGCCAACTTCCGGACCACATCCGCATTCCCCGCCAGCATGTGGGCACGGTGGTAGAGGACAAGGGCAAAACGCCTGACATCGAGAGCGGACCCGGCCGGATCAGGTCCGCCTTCCGCCAGGGCTTCGCGAATTTTTCCGATCTGCCGTTCCATGGCATCAAGCATCAGCGCGATGTCGTCGGGCTCTGTCAGCGGCGGCACCGCCGCGACGGACACCGGCAGAGCGGTGCCGACGGCAGTGATTGCCGCGCCGGAAACAAACTCTCGGCGGCTGATGCTCATGACGCCCTCCGGCTGGCCCCGCGCGTGGGTGCGCGCAGGCGTTTCGGCGACTGTTCTTGAGATGCAGGCTACGATTCTAGGGCGAAAATCGGAGAAGTGAATCCCATTTATTTTTTGAAATTTGCCCGCCGACTCTTGACAGGTCTGGGCGGGATTCCGGCGCGTCGCGAGAGCGACGGGGCGGACTGGAAGAGCTGCCCCTTGGATGAGGGACAGCTTGCTTCAGCGGCTGGCGTCAATACTCGCTTGCGAGCATGATCGTTAGAACGCGCCGCGTCTCTGAGCCGACATTGAGCCGGATCAATGAGCAGGGGCGCAAAGAATGCTTTTGTTGTCGTTGCGGGCGAGAAGTCCGCTCAACAAACAGGAGACAGACCATGACGGATCTAACGTTGCGTCAGAACATTCTCGATGAGTTGGAATTCGAACCGAGCATCGACGGTGCCCACATCGGCGTCGCCGTCGAAGACGGCATCGTCACACTGACCGGGCATGTTTCTTCCTATTGGGAAAAGATAACCGCCGAAAATGTGGTCAAGCGCGTCAAGGGCGTGAAGGGCCTCGCCGAGGAAATCGAAGTTCGGCTGGTCGGCTTGAAAGGAACCGCCGACGACGAGATCGCCAAGCGCGCGGTCGATGCGATCACCTGGAATGTCTCCATTCCGAGGGACAAGGTGCAGGTCAAGGTGCAGGACGGATGGATCACGCTAACGGGGAAACTCGAATGGCAGTACCAGAAGAATGCCGCGGCCGAGGCCGTGCGCGGCCTGGCGGGCGTCGTCGGCGTTGCCAACCAGATCGACATCATTCCACGAGCCTCGGTATCCGACATCAAGAAGCGCATCGAGAATGCCCTGAAGCGCGATGCCGAAACCGAAGCACACTCGATCCGCGTCAACGTTCTGGATGGCAAGGTTACCCTTGAAGGCAAGGTCCGGGCGTGGTCAGAGCGCCAGGCAGCGGAACGTGCCGCCTGGTCGTCACCGGGCGTGCGAACCGTGGACGATCGTATTTCCATAATCTGATGGCTCACGAGTTCGATGCGGCGACTTCATCGGTGGCCGCTGCGTCGCCAACGATGGCCAGAGACTGCATTGGATATTGATCCGCACGTCAAAGGAGAAAACAACATGATTTTGACCAATGGTACCCTCGTCGCGGTGGCCGACGGCGACAAGCTGCGTCTGTTCCGCAACAAAGGTCACGAACCTCGGATCGACCTGGTCGAAATGCCCGAGCCGGAGCTGCACCTGGCGAACACTGGCTCGGGCGGCAGGCATCGCAGCTCCACCGCCAATCCTGACGACTCCCGCCTGCGGGAAGACGACTTGGCCGCAGCCGTGGCTGCCTATCTCAATCGCGAGGCGCTGACGGACGCATTCGAGCATGTCGTCGTGATCGCCGATCCGCGCACGCTGGGTGAGCTGCGCAGGCACTTTCAGGCTCCGTTGAGAGCAAAGCTGATGGGCGAGCTGGCCAAGGATCTCGCGAAACATTCCACCGAGGCCATTGCCGGTGCATTGGCCGCAGCTTGAGTCTCCGTTCAGATCATCGACCAAACCTGCTGATCTCGACCATCGCCGAGAGGCTTTTGCATGGCGACTTTGGGTGGATTGGCCGTCACCAAGAGGGCGGGGTGAGTGGATGCCGGCGGCACGCTAGAGCCGGATGATTTCAGGTCAAGTCGATCTGAAATCTGAATCCGGCTCCAAATCAAAGAGATAGAGCATGATGTCGTCCGAAAACCGCTTCACACTTCTAGGCATCATGCTCTAGCAAAGCGATTAGGAACATCCGTAAGCTGGCGCCTCGCTTCGCAACGGATTGCGCCACTTCGTTCTTGCAACATGTGTGGCCAGAGTCCGTTGGTCTACGAAATTCTCCGTACCAATTTCGCAAAAATTTCGGCGTGATTTGCCTAAGGTTTTGAAAACATTGGTGATCCCGACAGGAATCGAACCTGTGACCTACAGATTAGGAATCTGCCGCTCTATCCTACTGAGCTACGGGACCACGCGGCCCGACACATAACCGCTTCGGGGCGGTTCGCCAAGAGGCGGACTGAGGCAATTATGCCGCGCCGCCCGATGCCGCCAGCTACGCCGCCAGCGCAGTCTCCGCGAGCTTCACCCAGTAACTCATGCCGTGCGGGATGACCTCGTCGTTGAAGTCGTAGGCCGGGTGGTGAAGACCGGCGGTCTCGCCATTGCCGATGAAGATGAAGGCGCCGGGCCGGGCTTCCAGCATATAGGAGAAATCCTCGCCGCCCATCACCGGCTGGATGGCACGGTGCACCTGGGCGTCGCCGGCTATCCCTGCCGCGACATCGCTGGCAAAGACCGTTTCTTCCGCATGGTTGAAGGTGACGGGATAGTTGGCGTTGTAATCGACCTCGATCGTTGCGCCGAAGGCCGTGGCCACCCCCTGGCAAATGGTGCGGATGCGTTCCTCGGACTTCTTGGCGATTTCCTTCTTCAGCGTGCGCACGGTGCCGGCGATCTCGGCGCTCTCCGGAATGACGTTATAGGCATCGCCGGCGTGGAATTTCGTCACCGACACCACGACCGCCTCGACCGGATCGGTGCTGCGCGAGGCGATCGTCTGCAGCGCGCCGACCAACTGGCTGGTGATGACAATCGGGTCGATCGTGCCGTGCGGCATTGCCGCATGGCCGCCGCGGCCCTTGACGGTAATGGTGAATTCGGCGGTCGCCGCCATGATCGGGCCCGGCCTGATGGCGAACTGTCCGACCGGCAGGCCCGGCATGTTGTGCATGCCGAACACTTTGGAGATGTCGAAGCGGTCCATCATGCCGTCCTTGACCATCTCATTGCCGCCGCCGCCGCCCTCTTCGGCGGGCTGGAAGATCACCGCGACGGAACCGGTGAAATTGCGGGTCTCGGCAAGATACTTTGCGGCGCCCAGCAGCATCGCGGTGTGGCCGTCGTGGCCGCAGGCGTGCATCTTGCCCGGAACGGTCGAGGCGTAGGTTTTGCCGGTGATCTCGTTGATCGGCAACGCATCCATATCGGCGCGCAGCCCGATGGTCGCGCCGTCGCCCTGGCGACCGCGGATGATGCCGACGACGCCGGTCTTGCCGAGCCCGGTCACCACTTCGTCACAGCCGAATGCCCTGAGCTTGTCGGTGACGAAAGCCGCGGTCTTGAAGACGTCGAAATTCAGCTCTGGCGTCTGGTGCAAATGGCGGCGCCAGCCGGCGACCTCGTCCTGCATTTCGGCGGCGCGGTTCAGGATTGGCATGATGGTTCCATCTTGGCTTGTTGGAGCAGGCAGGTTGCGCCTGCTGTTTTGCTATTATGCCTGTTCGTTTACAATTGTCATTCAGGCGCTTTGCCATCTTGACGTCACATAGGGTAAATAGCACCGCAAACACTATTGTCCGGGTTGAGGGATCGGACCATCATGCTGGCAATCGCGTAACGAAATCTTACGGAGCCAGGGGCGACTACGGCAAGAGGCGATTTCGGATTACACCATGCGCTACAGGCATTTCCCTGGAATTTTGTTGGCGGGCGCCGTGGCGCTTGCAATGTTGGCCGGACCGGCTCTGGCCAATCCGACAATCGTGTTCGACCTGAAGAGCGGCAAGATTCTCCAGCACCAGGATGCTTTCAAGCGCTGGTATCCAGCGTCGCTGACCAAGCTGATGACCGCCTATGTGACGTTTCGTGCGATCGCGGCCGGTGAGGTCCAGCTCGATTCGCCGATCAAGGTGACGAAGCATTCCGCGGGCGAACCGCCGAGCAAGATGGGCTTCAAGCCAGGTTCGGTCATGCGGCTCGACAATGCGCTGAAGATGATGCTGGTCAAATCGGCCAACGATATTGCCATGGCTGTCGGCGAGAATGTCGGCGGTTCGCAAGCCGCTTTCGCCGAACGCATGAACGCCGAGGCGCGCCGGCTCGGCATGACCGGATCGCATTTCGTCAATCCGAACGGGCTTTATTCGCCGGAGCAATATACGACGGCGCGCGACCTCGCTTTGCTGGTGATGGCGATACGCAAGGACTTTCCGCAATATGTTCCCTGGTTCTCGATCGAGGGCCTGGCCGTCGGCAAGAAGCAGATTGCGAACTACAATCTCCTGATCGGCCGCTATCCCGGCGCCGACGGCATGAAGACGGGTTTCGTCTGCTCCTCGGGCTTCAACATGATCGGCTCGGCAACGCGCAACGGCCGCACGCTGGTCGCCGTGGTGCTCGGCGAACAGTCCGCCGTCAGCCGCGCCGAGACGGCGGCCAGACTGCTCGACCAGGGTTTTGCGACGTCCCAGCCGAACTGGGTCACGATCGCGGCGCTGCCCGCCTATGGCGACACGACGTCGGTCAACGACCTGCGCGACGAGCTTTGCACGAAGAAGCCGCCCGAGGCGCAATCGGAGGCAGCAGCGCCTGTCGGCGACAAGGAAGTGCCGAAGTCTCCCTACCAGGAAAAGCTCGACCATGTGCCGACATTGGTCGCCGTCGGCCTTGGCGGCGCCACCGGGCCGAAGCCGAGGGCCATGCTCGATGAGACCGGCCAGGAATATGCCGATGTGCCGCTGCCGACCTGGCGCCCCGATGTGCCGCCGCCGCCCGGTGCCGAGCCGACGGTGGCCGGCTCCTCCACCGCTGCCCAGGGCGACGAGCCAGCCAAGGTCTTGAACTAGGCCAATGGCCGGCTTTCCCATCCCCGTCTCGGTGCTGACCGGTTTTCTCGGCGCCGGCAAGACGACTCTGCTCAACCGGCTGCTCAGGGATCCCGCGCTCGCCGATACGGCGGTCATCATCAACGAGTTCGGCGAGGTGGCGATCGACCATCTCCTGGTCGAGCAGGCCTCCGACGGCATCATCCAGCTTTCCGACGGCTGCCTCTGCTGCACGGTGCGCGGCGAACTGGTCGACACGCTGGCCGACCTCGTCGACCGGCTGCAGACCGGCCGCATCGCCCGGCTTGCCCGCGTCGTCATCGAAACCACCGGCCTTGCCGATCCGGCGCCGGTGCTGCAGTCGATCATGGCGCATCCGGCGCTGGTCCAGGCCTTCCGGCTTGACGGCGTCATCACGCTGGTCGACGCGGTCAACGGCAATGCGACGCTCGACGATCATGTCGAGGCGGTCAAGCAGGTGGCCGTCGCCGACCGCATCGTGCTGACCAAGATCGACCTGGCCGCCGATCCTCGCGAGGTCGAGGCGCTGAAAGCCCGGCTGCGGCAGATCAATCCGGGTGCGCAAGTGCTCGATGTTGGCGACACAAGCACAGGCGTGGCGGCGCTGTTTGATTGCGGCCTCTACAATCCGGCCACCAAATCCGCCGATGTTCAGCGCTGGCTGGGAGAAGAGGCGCATCACGATCATGATCATGGCGACCACGATCATGACGAGCATGACCATCGGCACGATTCCCGGGTGCGCTCCTATTCGCTCGTCCATGATGAACCGGTGCCGTTTTCGGCGATCGAGATGTTCCTCGACCTGCTGCGCTCGGCGCATGGCGAGCGCCTGCTGCGCATGAAGGGCGTCATCGAGCTCGGGGAAGACCCGTCGCGACCGCTGGTCATTCACGGAGTGCAGAAGATCCTGCATCCGCCTGTGCAACTGTCGTCCTGGCCGGACGGCCAGCGCGGCACGCGGCTGGTGCTGATCACGCTCGACATGCCGGAAGATTATGTGCGGCGGCTGTTCGCGGCCTTCACCAACAAGCCGTCGATCGACACTCCGGATCGTGCGGCGCTGGAAGACAACCCGCTGGCGATTGCCGGGCGGTAGGCTTTTCGTTCAGCGTTGGTGATTGGCGAAAGCCGAAGCGACAGCCAATCTCCCCGTGAACGGCAGGGCAATCGCGTATGGATTTTTTGCGAAGAGGACCCCCACCCTAACCCTCCCCACAAGGGGGAGGGAACGCTGCCGCACGCCTTTACTTCCCTCTTTGGCGTCGAAAGAGAAGACAATTTGCCGTGGTCAGCGCCAGCGGAAGTCTCCCTCCCCCTTGTGGGGAGGGGTTAGGGGTGGGGGTAATCGTAGAGCGAAGGCCTTGGCTTTTCATCTGCGATTGCCGCCGCGCTCTACCAGAAAGCGATGGCCGCCGGAAACCGCTGCCGTTTCGACCAATTGATGACCGGCGTCCGAGCAGAAGGCGGGGATGTCGATGACCGCGAGCGGGTCGGTGGTCTCGAGCCAGAGCCGGCTGCCTGGCGCCATGGCGGCCAGCCGTTTCTTCGCCTTGAGCACGGGCAGGGGACAGTTCAGCCCTTTGAGGTCGTAAACGACAGCGCGCTTGGTCAAGGCGAGGCTCTCAGCCGCCGAACATGCCGAGCAGTTTGTTCTTCAGCTTTGTTACCCTGCCTTCATCGGCATTCGCCGCCTGCGTCTCGGCCGCGGCGGCCTCAGGCGGCGCAATAGTCGCGGTCGCGACAGGCGCTTCGGCGGCGGTCCTGGCCTCCTCCTCTTCCGCCAGAGAATTAATCCTGGCCGTTTCCTTTTCGGCCAGAGCCTGCGCCTTGGCCGCCTCTTTCTCGGCCTTCGCGGCTTCCACGGCGGCAAGCTTCTGTTGTTCGGCCTTCTGCTTGGCGGCTTTTTCCGCGTCGATCGCGGCCATCTTGCGACCGGCCGGCGAATCGATGCGGCCCATGCGCGCCGTCTCGCTCACCGAGCCGTCGGCGTTGAGCGACGGCGGCTCGATCGGCACGCGCTCGCCGCGGGCGCGGCGTTTCGACCAATCGGAAACGATGCTGGCTTCCTTGATGCCGGCAATCGTCGGCCTGGGCGCCGGCACCGAGGCCTTGACCGCGCCATTGAAGGCCGCGTCATAGGTGCTTTGGTAGGCGCTGTAGGCGGTTTTCAGCGAATCAGGCTGCGTCGTCGCGGGGCAGGCGCCGGTCGGATTGAATGTCGCGCCATCGGCCGCCACCTGGTTGAAGACATACCGCTTCTCGCAGACATCGACCTTCGGCGGCACCTTGGTGATCTCGAAATTGTCGTAGCCGACCTTCAGCATCTTCCAGAAGTCGTAGTTCGGGTCCTTGCGATAGCGCGCCATGTTGGCGGCGGTCATGCGGAACGGAAAGGCCTGGATCTGGAACTCAGTCTGGCCGCCCTGGAAGGCGTCCCGACCAAAGGCGTAGATCTGCTCGATCTGCGCGTCGGTCATCGAATAACAGCCCGACGACGAGCAGGCGCCGTGGACCATCAGATTGGAACCGGTGCGGCCATTGGCGCGGTCGTAGGCGTTGGGATAGCCGATATTGAAGGAAAGATGGTAGCTCGACCTCGGATTCATCTGCGCCGGGCGGACCGTATAGAAGCCCTCCGGCGCCTGGCGGTCGCCCTCGGTGTATTTCGGCCCGAGCTTGCCCGACCATTTGCAGATATCGTAGCTGGCGACCATGTCGTAGCGGCCGTTGGTCTTGGCCTTCCAGATCTCGAGCTTGCCCTCTTCCTTGAAGATGCGGGCCAACACCGGCGAGGTGCGGGCCATTCCCTTGGCCCTCATGTCGGCCAATATCTTGTCCGGCAACGGCTTGTTGGCCGAGGGGGCGAAGTCCTTCATTGAAGAATCATTGCAGCCGGCGACGCCTAGGGCGGCGATCAGAAGTCCGGTGCGGGCGAGCTTGGCAAACATGGATGTCGCTATGTCTTCATCTTTTTGGACCGCAGCCTCAGGCGCTGCAAGGTCCGCATGCTGAACATTGACGGACCCTAAGCCCGTTAAGCCTAATAAATTCCTTACCGCAAGCGCTGGACCCATTCCCCCACGGCAATCTGATTGAACCGAATGCAAAGGCAATTTTGTGGCGAAAGCGCCCAATCTCGCCACATTGCGGCACTGAAACCAGCTCAAACTAAAGGTTGCGGCCCATCGACAGGTATT
The DNA here is from genome assembly GCF_055811295.1 of Mesorhizobium sp. WSM4871. Taxonomy (NCBI): domain Bacteria; kingdom Pseudomonadati; phylum Pseudomonadota; class Alphaproteobacteria; order Hyphomicrobiales; family Phyllobacteriaceae; genus Mesorhizobium; species Mesorhizobium sp. WSM4871. Next base: position 140,774 of record NZ_JBVVPU010000016.1, read on the forward strand.
TCTCGCGGCGCTGCTCGCGAAAATCGATGTTGGCGCCGGAAAACTCCTTCATCGTCCTGGCGATGAGGTCGCCGGTCGAGGCAATCACGGTTTCCGGGGCACGATGGGCGCCGCCGAGCGGCTCGGGAATGATGGCGTCGATGATCTTCAGTTCCAGAAGATCCTGGGCGGTGATCTTCATGTTGGTCGCCGCATCCTTCGAGCGGGTGGTGTCGCGCCACAGGATCGAAGCCGCACCCTCCGGCGAGATCACCGAATAGATGGCGTGTTCGAGCATGTAGACGCGATTTGCGGTGGCAATCGCAATAGCGCCGCCCGAGCCGCCTTCGCCGATGACCACCGAGATCGACGGCACTTTCAGGCCGAGGCAGGCCGAGGTCGAGCGGGCGATGGCTTCCGCCTGGCCGCGCTCCTCGGCGCCGACGCCGGGATAGGCGCCTGCGGTGTCGACCAGCGTCAAGAGCGGGATCTTGAAGCGGTCGGCGAGTTCCATCAGCCGCACCGCCTTGCGGTAGCCCTCCGGCCGCACCGAGCCGAAATTATGCTTGAGGCGGCTCGCCGTGTCCGAGCCCTTTTCCTGGCCGATGATCGCCACCGGCTCGCCGCGGAAACGGGCGAAGCCGCCGACGATCGCCTGGTCCTCGCCGAAATTGCGATCGCCGGCCAGCGGCGTGAAATCGCTGAACAGGGCCTTGATGTAGTCGACGCAATGCGGCCTGTCGGGATGGCGCGCCACCTGCACCTTCTGCCATGGCGTCAGGGCCTTGTAGGCGTCGCGCAGCGCATCGCGCGAACGCTTCTCGAGACGGCTGATCTCGTCGCCGACATCGACCGCCTCGCCATTCTCGGCAAGCTTCTTCAGCTCGAGGATCTTGCCTTCGAGATCCTGGACCGGCTTTTCGAAATCGAGGTAATTATACATTCTTGGGCGGACCGATAGACCGGAAGGCAATGACTGACGGACCCTTGAAATCAAGGCTCCGAGCGGCGAAACGTCGTCCTCACATAGCGATATGGCGCCTAGTCGGCAAGCGGATGATGGTCGTTGACCAGCCGGACCAGGCGCTCCTCCAGCACATGCGTGTAAATCTGCGTCGTTGAAATATCGGCATGGCCGAGCAACTGCTGCACGGCCCGGAGATCGGCGCCATTCTGCAGGAGATGGCTGGCGAAAGCATGGCGCAGCACATGCGGCGATATTTTCGCCGCTGAAATGCCGGCCCTGGCGGCGAGGCCTTTCAGGTCGCGGGCAAAGACCTGCCTGGAGAGATAGCCGCTGTCGCTTGCCGCCGGAAACAGGAACGGGCTATCGGCGAAGGCCGGCACCGTGGCCCGGGCTGCGAGCCAGGCCCGCATCGCGCTGCGCGCCTTGGCCGACAGCGGCACCATGCGTTCCTTGTCGCCCTTGCCGCGCACCATGAAGAAGCGGTCGTCGCGCTGCGCCACCGTCACCGGCAGGCCGACCAGTTCGGAAACGCGTAGGCCCGTGGCATAGAGCACCTCGACCAGCGCATGCAGGCGCAGCGCCGCCAAGTCGTCGCCGTCGCCGGGCGAGGCATCCCTTGCCTCCTCGGCCGCCCGGTCGATCAGCCGGCCGGTATCGGCCTCGCTCATCGTTTTGGGCAGCGGCCGGCCCTTCTTCGGGCTGTCCAGCGTTCCGGTGGGGTCGTCGCCGCGCAGGCCCTCGGCATAGAGGAACTTGAAGAACTGGCGGATCGCCGACAGTTTGCGCGCCTGCGAGGTGGCGGCAAAGCCACGCGCGGCGATGTCATCGAGATAGGCGCGGATATCGGCGGCACCGGCGGCCGCCAGCCCGCCACCGATCCCGGCCGAGGCGTTTTCGAGGTCGCGGCGATAGGACGAAAGCGTGTTTTCGGCCGCGCCCCGCTCGGCGCTCATCATTTCGAGAAAGGCTTCGATGCGGGCCGCGCTGTTCATTGCTTTTGGTCGGTTTTTCTCTTGGGTTCGGTTTTCTGTGGGTTCAGTTTTCTGGGGGTTCAGTTTTTCTGGGGGTTCAGCTTTTCCGGGGGAATGCGCACGCTCATCTCGGTCTTTCTCGGCTCGACGAACATCGCCAATGCGAACATTGCACCATAGACAATGCCGGCCAGAATCGTGAGCGTCACGACAAAGCGGAACAGTGTCGGCATCAATTTTCGCCCGTCTTTTTGTTTTGCGTTTCCAAACCCTGTGCCCTTATGTGACGCCAATCCGGCCAATTCAAGGACGGAACTCGCACGACGCCGGACGACCGCCGCGCTTGACGCAAACAGGCTTTTGATGTCGATACCCGGCAAAGAGGCTTGGAAATATCGCTGTGTCATGAACGCGCTGCCAGCAAATCCTCCCGATGAGAGCCATGCCGCGCTGCTTGGCCTGTTGGGCAACCGATCCATCGTCTTTGTGGGCCTGATGGGCGCCGGCAAGACGGCGATCGGCCGCAAGGTGGCGACGATGCTGGGATTGCCCTTCATCGACAGCGACCAGGAGATCGAAAGCGTGTCGCGCATGAGCGTGCCCGAACTGTTCGAACGCTACGGCGAAACCGAGTTCCGGGCGCTGGAGCAGCGCGTCATCCTGCGCGTGCTGGAACACGGCCCGCAGGTGCTGTCGACCGGCGGCGGCGCCTTCATGAATGCGCAGACGCGGGAGGCCATTGCCGGCCATGGCGTATCGGTATGGCTGAAGGCCGAGATCGACCTGTTGATGGAGCGCGTTTCCAAGAAGCAGAACCGGCCGCTCCTGAAAAGCGCCGATCCGCGCGCTGTGCTCGAGCGGTTGATGGCCGAGCGTTATCCGGTCTACGCCGCCGCCAATGTCACGGTGTCGACCCGCGACGACCGAAAGGAGGTCATCGCGGCCGAGGTGCTGGACGCGCTTTGCGGCCATTTCGGCGTTGCAGCCGTGACGGGCGAGGTGCGGTCGTGAGCGCGGATACAGTCACCGTCGAGGTCGGGCTTGGCGAGCGCGCCTACGATATACTGATCGGTCCGGGGATGCTTGAACGCTCCGGCACGGAGATTGCGCGGCGCTTGCCGGGCACGCGCGCCGCGGTGGTCACCGACGACAATGTCGCCGCGGCACATCTCGAAACGCTGAGGGTCGGCCTCGAAAAGGGCGGCATCCAGAGCGCCGTCATCACGCTGCCGGCGGGCGAGAAGACCAAGAGCTTTGCGCATCTCGAGGATGTGGTGGACGGCGTGCTGGCCGCGAGACTCGAGCGCGGCGATGTCGTCATCGCGCTCGGCGGCGGCGTCATCGGCGACCTAGCCGGCTTTGCCGCCGGCATCGTGCGGCGCGGGATGAATTTCGTGCAGGTGCCGACGTCGCTGCTCGCCCAGGTCGATTCCTCGGTCGGCGGCAAGACCGGCATCAACAGCGCGCGCGGCAAGAACCTCGTCGGCGTCTTCCACCAGCCGAAGCTGGTGCTGGCCGACACCGAGGTGCTCGACACGCTGCCGATCCGCGAATTCCGCGCCGGCTACGCCGAGCTCGCCAAATACGGGCTTATCGATCGCCCGGACTTCTTCGCCTGGCTGGAGGAGAACTGGCGCGAGGTGTTTGCCGGTGGCCCGGCGCGGGCCAAGGCCATCGCCGAGGCCTGCCGCGCCAAGGCCGATGTCGTCGCTCGCGACGAATTCGAGACCGGCGACCGCGCGTTGCTCAATCTCGGCCACACGTTCGGCCACGCGCTCGAGGCCGCCACGCACTATGACGGCGCCCGGCTCGTGCATGGCGAAGGCGTCGCCATCGGCATGGCGCTGGCGCACCGTTTTTCGTCACGCCTCAACCTGGCGAGCCCCGACGATGCGGCGCGGGTCGAGGCGCACCTTCGCACCGTGGGCCTGCCCTGGCGCATGGCCGACATATCAGGCGAATTGCCCGATGCCGAGGCGCTGCTGTCCTTCATCGCCCAGGACAAGAAGGTCTCGCGCGGCGCGCTGACCTTCATCCTGACGCGTGGCGTCGGCCAGGCCTTCATCGCCAAGGATGTGCCCGCGTCGGAAGTGCTGTCGTTCCTAAGGGAGAACCATCCGGGCTCAGCGGAAAGCAGGATATGAGCGAGACCGGCTGGATCGTCGCTGCTATCCTTGCCGGGCTTGGCCTGCTGGCGTTCGCCTTCCGCGCGGGCCTGCTCGCGGCCTTCGGCTATGAATTGCAGCGCATCGAGCCGCAGCGTTCGGCCCATGACGAATTGCGCGGCGCCGTCGATGATTTCCGCCGCGACGGCCAGGTGGTTCGCGAGGATCGCGACCGCATCGGCGGCCTGTTCGACCTCGCCGAGCTCGAAGTGTCCGATGTTATGGTCCACCGCACCAACATGCGCTCGGTCAATGCCGACAATCCATCGGAAGCGGTGGTGCGCGAGATCCTGCAGAGTCCGCATACCCGCATGCCGTTGTGGAAAGGCTCGCTCGACAATATCGTCGGCGTGCTGCACGCCAAGGACCTGCTGCGCGCGCTGAACGATGTCGGCAACGACTTTTCCAGGATCGACGTGATGAAGATCGCGTCAAAGCCGTGGTTCGTGCCCGACACCACGACGTTGCAGGAACAGCTCAACGCCTTCCTGCGCCGCAAGGCGCATTTCGCGATAGTCGTCGACGAATATGGCGAGGTCGAGGGGCTGGTGACGCTGGAGGACATCATCGAAGAGATCGTCGGGGAGATCGCTGACGAGCATGATATCGAGATCCAGGGCGTCAAGCAGGAGGCCGATGGTTCGGTCGTCGTCGACGGCACTGTGCCGATCCGCGATCTGAACCGGGCGCTCGACTGGAACCTGCCGGACGAGGAAGCCACCACCATTGCCGGTCTCGTCATCCACGAGACGCAGTCGATTCCGGAGGAGAAACAGGCGTTTACCTTCCACGGCAAGCGCTTCGTCGTGATGAAGCGCGACAAGAACCGGATTGCAAGATTGCGGATTCGCCCCGCCGGTGAAAGTTAGCCGCAGTGGGTTCCGGCTCTTAAAATTCCTTGGTCGAGCGTTCGCTCAGCGTTGCGCCCGTTTCGGCATCGACCGCCGCCAGGCTGACTTCATAACCCCAGAGGCTGCGAATATGGCGGAGCGTGGCGTCGCGGCTGTCACCCTCAAGCACGATGCCGTCCTTCACCTTGTGCTGCAGTCGCAACTGCCGGTCGCCGAGCAGGTCCACATCCACCACCTGGATGTCGGGCCGGGTCGCGCCCACGTCGTAGCTGTGGGCCAGCGCGGCACGTATCTTGTCGTAGCCACGCTCGTTGTGGATCGATGCGACCTCATAGTGCGGCTGGCCGGCGCCGTCGTCGAGGACAAAGAGCCGCCATTTCCGCATCAAGGTCGGGCTAAGATACTGGCGGATGAAGGATTCGTCGCGGTGATTGGCCCAGGCGTCGAGCAGGACCTCGCGCCAGGCGCCGCAACCGGCGATGTCGGGGAACCAGTCGCGGTCTTCCGCCGTCGGCTCGGTCGAGATGCGCTTTATGTCCTGCATCATGTCGAGGCCAAGGGCGTAGGGGTTGATCCCGGAAAATCGCGGATCGTCGAAGGCCGGCTGGAAGATCACATTCGAATGGTTGCGCAGGATTTCGAGCATGGCGCCTTCGCTGATCCGGCCACGCTCGAACAGCATGTTCATCAGCGTATAATGCACGAAAGTGGCGCAGCCTTCATTCATCACCTGAGTTTGCCGCTGCGGATAAAAATACTGCGCTACGGCACGCACGATCCTGATGATCTCGCGCTGCCAAGGCTCGAGGATGAGGCTGTTTTTCTCCAGGAAATAGAGCAGGTTTTCCTCTGGCAGATTGAGCGATTTCTTCCGCTCCGCCACGCCTTTCGCTTCGGCCTTGCCCGCCGCGCCCTGCGAAAGCGGCAGCGTCCGCCACAGATCGTTGTAGGAGCGCTCCTCATATTCGAGGCGCTCGCGAAGCCCTTCGCGCTGCCGCTCCGACGACAGTTTCGGCGGCCGATGATAGCGGAATACGCCCTGCTCCATCAGCGCGTGCGCCGCATCGAGGATGGCCTCGACGGCGGCCAGGCCATGCCGTTCCTCGCACCGGGCGATGTAGCCCTTGGCGAAGTCCAGATAGCTCAGTATGCCTGCGGCGTCCGTCCACTGCCGGAAGAGGTGATTGTTCTTGAAGAAATGGTTGTGTCCCAGCGCGGCATGGGCAGTCACCAAGGCCTGCAGCGGCAAAGTGTTTTCTTCCATCAGGTAGACGATGCAGGGGTCGGAGTTGATGACCAATTCATAGGCCAGGCCGCGTCCGCCCTTGCGGTAGAGAAGTTCGTTGTAGAGGAAATGCTTGCCGAACGACCAGTGCCGGTACATCAGCGGCATGCCGACCGATGAGTAGGCGTCGAGCATCTGCTCGGAGGAGATGATCTCCATCTGCACCGGATAGGTATCGAGATGAAGCTCCTCGATCGCCAGCGCTTCGATCTCGTCATGGATACGCGACAGTTTCTTGAAATCCCAGTCGGAGCCGGAGAACAGCAACCCGGATTTGTCGGCTTGACTGACCATCGCCATATCTCATGCGCTCTTGCTGAGAGCCGGTTGTCGGGCGAAGAGTTGGCGAAAGACCGGGTAGATATCGGCCGGAGCGGCGATGCGCCTTATCTGGAAGTTTGGCCATTTCTGCTCGACGGCACTGTAGGCGCGCCAGAGCGACGTCCCATTGTCTGTCCTGCCGAAAATATGACTTTCCCGTTCATCGATGATTTCTACATAAGCGAAATATTGGCACAGGCGCATGAGCTTGCCGTCGAGCAGTTCTATGCAGCGTTCGGAGTCGGTGGCGAAATTGTCACCGTCGGAAGCCTGGGCGGCATAGATGTTCCATTCAGCGGCCGGATAGCGTTGCTCGATAATGCGGTGCATTTCCGCGAGCGCGGTGGAAACGACGGTGCCGCCGCTCTGGGTGTGGTAGAAGAACGTATGCTCGTCCACCTCCTGGGCCTCGTGAGTATGACGAATGAAGACGATTTCCGTGCGCTCATAGCGTCGCGTCAGGAACAGATGCAGCAGCACGAAGAATCGTTTGGCCAGATCCTTCTCGCGCTCGCCCATCGATCCGGATACGTCCATCAAGCAGAACATGACGGCGCTGGCATTCGGCTGCGGGCGGGGATCGAAGCGATTGAAACGGATGTCGACCGGGTCGACATAGGCGATGCGCCTGCGCCGCCGCTCAAGCCGCTCGAGTTCGTCCCGCAAGGCCTGGATGCGCTCGCGCGCTTTCGCGTCCGGGGGCTCCGACTCAAGCACATCGAGCTGCTCGACGATCGCATCCAGCTCCGCCTGCTTGGGGCGCCCGAGCGCAATGCGGCGACCGTGGCTGTTTCGCATGGTGCGCCCGACATTGATGTTGGTCGGTGACCCGGTTGCCGCGAAACCTGCCCGCTTGGACTTGAATGAAAGGATCTGCTTGAGATTGAGCTTGACCAGATCTGGCAATTCGAGATCTTCGAAAAAGAGATCGAGCACCTCCTCGCGCGAAAGCACAAAGCGAAAGTCGTCCTCTGACGGCTTGCTCCATGGGGCCGAGCCGCCCGCGTCACCGCCCCCGCCAGGTTTGGGGATCAGGTCGCCGGGGGAGAAAGTCCTGTTGCCCGGCAGGATGTGCTGACGCCGGCCGCTGTCCCTGGCATCGTTGAAGGTTGGTTCGCTGGTGTCTTTTTGAGGCATCGGCACGGCATGCTCCCGATCGACCTCGGCGATGCGACCCGACCGGATTTGGTCGCGAATGTTCCGCTTGAGCTCTTCGCGCGCACGCCTGAGGAAGCGCTGGCGATTGCCGAGGCTCTTGTCCTTCGGGTTCAGGCGGCGGTCAATGAAGATCGGCATGGGACCATCCGGGTTTTTCTCAGCCCGCCTTGTTCACCCGCATGTACCAGTCGACCAACCGGCGCACCTGCCGCTCGGTGTAGCCGCGTTCGATCATTCGCTGAACGAATTCATTGTGCCGCTTTTCCGTGACGCTGTCCTGCTTGGAGCCGAAACTGATCACCGGCAAAAGGTCTTCGACCTGGCCGAACATACGCTTCTCGATGACCTCGCGAAGCTTTTCATAGCTTGTCCAGGAAGGGTTGCGGCCGTGGTTCCGCGCCCTGGCACGCAGCGTGAATTTGACCACCTCGTTGCGGAAGTCCTTGGGATTGGCGATGCCGGCCGGCTTTTCGACTTGCGACAGTTCTTTGTCCAGGACCTCGCGATTGAGAATTTGTCCCGTGTCCGGATCCTTGTAGTCCTGATCCTCGATCCAGGCATCCGCGTAGGCGATGTAGCGGTCGAAGAGGTTCTGGCCATACTCGCTGTATGACTCCAGATAGGCCTTCTGGATTTCATGGCCGATGAACTCGGCGTAGCGCGTTGCCAGGTCCGACTTGATGAACTCGAGATAGGCGGCTTCCGTTTCCTTCGGGAATTGCTCGCGCTTGATCGCCTCCTCCAGGATGTACATCAGATGCACGGGATCGGCGGCCACCTCCTTGGTGTCGTAGTTGAATGTCTGCGAGAGAATCTTGAAGGCGAAGCGCGTGCTTACGCCGGTCATGCCCTCGTCGACGCCGGCGGCGTCGCGGTATTCCTGCACCGACTTCGCCTTGGGGTCGACTTCCCTGAGGTTCTCTCCGTCATAGGCGCGCATCTTGGTGTAGAGCGGCGAATTGTCATGCTCCGCCAAGCGGGTGGAGACGGTGAAGCGACTGAGGATATCCAGCACCTCGGGCGCGCAGGGACTGGCGGCCAGTTCGCTTTCTCGCAGCAGCTTTTCGTAGATTTGCCTCTCTTCCGTGATCCGCAGGCAATACGGGACCTTGACCACGAGGATGCGGTCGAGAAAAGCCTCGTTGTTCTTGTTGTTCTTGAACTGCTGCCATTCCGATTCGTTGGAATGGGCAACGACGATGCCCTGGTAGGGGAAGGCGCCGAAATTCTCGGTGCCGTTGTAGCTGCCTTCCTGGGTCGCCGTCAGCAGCGGATGCAGGACCTTGATGGGCGCCTTGAACATCTCGACGAATTCGAGCAGGCCCTGCGTGGTCCGGTTCAGCCCGCCGCTGTACGAATAGGCATCCGGATCGGACTGGCTGAAATTTTCCAATTGTCTGATGTCGACCTTGCCAACCAGGGCCGAAACGTCCTGATTGTTCTCGTCTCCGGGCTCGGTCTTGGCGATGCAGATCTGACGCAGCCGCGAAGGCAACAGCTTGACTACGCTGAACTTGGAAATGTCGCCGGACAGTTCGTCGAGGCGTTTTGCGGCCCAAGGCGAGATAAGCCCGTTCAGGCGGCGGCGGGCGATGCCGTATTTTTCCTCCAGCAAGTCGCCCATGCGATCGGGATGGAAAAGGCCGAGCGGCGATTCGAAAATCGGGCTGATCTGGTTGCCGGCCTTCAGCGTGTAGATCGGGCGCTGCTCCATCAGCTTCTTCAGCCGTTCGGCGAGCGAGGATTTGCCGCCGCCGACCGGGCCGAGCAAATAGAGGATCTGCTTGCGCTCCTCGAGGCCTTGCGAGGCATAGCGGAAATACCCGGCGATGCGCTCGATCGTGTCCTCCATTCCGTAGAAGTCGGAGAAGGAGGGATATACCTTGACCGTGCGGTTCGAAAAAATGCGGCCGAGCCGTTCGTCCTTGCTGGTGTCTACCAGGTTCGGCTCGCCTATCGCCTCGACCATCCTTTCAGGCGCCGAAGCGTACATGGATTTGTCTTCGCGGCAGGCCAGCATATATTGCTGAAGACTGATCTCCTCCTGAGCGGCGTTGGCATAAATCTCCGAAAACAGATCAAAGACGTCGGATTGGTTGTCACGCATGATGGTTGCCTCGGAGCCGACCTGATGCGCAATCGGCTCATCCCTCTAACTGTGGGAAAGCACTATTGTTCCCTTCAAACATACTCGAGTCGGCCGCGATCACCAAGGTTTTCGGGAACCTTCTTTGTGAGGAAGGCGCCGCTATCCGCTCGACCTGTTGCCAATCCTTAACTGGACGCGCGCGGCGCTCGCGTGCACTCTCTTGCTCTTGCCGCAAAGCGGTCGGAGATGGCGATGATCGATCGGCGAAGTTTTGTCCTGGCGTCCATGGCGGCGTTGTTGCCTGCCGGTGCGTCGGCGGCCTGGCGGCCGAGCCAGCCGTCGCCGCATACCGTCGACTATGGACCCGCCAAGCTCGACATCTATGCGCCCGACGGCGCAAGGGGCTGGCCCGTGGTCTTCTTCATCCATGGCGGCGCCTGGCGGATCGGCAACCGCAATAATGTCAACGCCAAGCCGGGCTTCCTGCTCGATAACGGGTTCCTGTTCGTCTCGATCGACTACCGCATGCTGCCGCAGGCCGGCGTCGCGACCCAGGCTGGCGATGTCGAGAAAGCCTATGCCTATGTGCGCGCCAACATCGCCAAATATGGCGGCGATCCCGACCGCATCGCCGTGATGGGCCACTCGGCCGGCTGCCATCTTGCCGCGCTGACCGGCCTGCGCGGCGGGTTGCCCAGCGTCGCGGCCCTCGTCCTTGACGATACAAGGGCCTATGATCTCGAGGCGCTGGCCAGGAGTGGCGGCATGACGCGCACCTATGCCCGGGCCTTTCCAGATCCGGCACAGTGGCGCGCGCTGTCGCCGGCTACGTATATCGAGAGCCGCAAACATCCGCCGACCTTCGTCGCCTACTCGCGCGCAACGGGGCGGGAGCAGGATTCCAAGGCCTTTGCCGCGCGTTTACGCGCCTCCGGGACCGAGGTCACGCTGTTCGACGGCAGCGCCTATTCGCACATGTCGATCAATCGCGATTTCGGCGAGGAGGGCGACGCCTTGACCGCGGCGGTGATGACTTTCCTGCAGGCGACAGTCGTCTGAGACTTACCACCTGGTCTTTTCATCGGGTGCTGCCGGTTCGATCGCCAGCGCGTGCACGCCAGCTTGCAATTCCTCCGCCAGCAATTCGTTGACCGCGCGGTGGCGGTCGATGCGGCTCATGCCGGCAAAGACCGGGGAGACGATGCGGACGCGGAAATGCGTCTCGCCGGTGCCGTCATAGGCGCCATGATGGTCGGAGCCATGGTGGTGATGACCGGCATGGAGATGGCTTTCGTTGATGATGACGAGCCGCTCCGGCGAGAATGCCTTTTTCAGCTTGTCTTCCATCGTTGCCTGTATGGACATTCGCACTTCCCTTCACCACATGTAGCGGGCAGCTACTCCCGAAAATCAGTGCCCTTTTTTCGCGCCCGAAGGACGCGCAATGCCGCCGCCGCGACAAAATATGCCAATCGCCCGCTTTATCCCGCGATTCAGCGGTTAGGGCGATCAACGCGAAAATGTCAATTCTTGTTTCGCACTAGCGAACAGCCCATAAATGGGTGAGATGAAACCGTACCCCAAATATTTCGAGAAGCTTCGCATCCGGCCGGAGAAGGACGCGGAGCTGAAGTCGCGCTCGCCGATCTGCCAGTGGGATGGCTGCAAGGAGGCAGGCACCCATCGCGCGCCGGTCGGACGCATGAAGGAGGGCGAGTATTTCCAGTTCTGCTTCGATCATGTGCGCGAGTACAACAAGGGCTTCAATTATTTCTCCGGTGTGCCGGACAGCGAGGTCGCCCGTTTCCAGAAGGAAGCGATGACCGGCCACCGGCCGACCTGGAAGATGGGCGTCGCCGGCGCCTCGACGCGCTCTTCGCCCGACTTTGCCCAGCAGCGTTCCGGCCGCGCCGGCTATTACAACCGCATGCGCGACCCCTTCAACCTGTTCAACGACCCGAAGGCGCCGCGCGAGCGCAAGGCCAAGCCGCTTGAGGCCAAGGCGCTGGAAACGCTTGGCCTTGATACAAAGGCGACTGGCAAGGATATCAAGGCGCGCTATAAGGAACTGGTGAAGCGTCACCATCCGGATGCGAATGGCGGCGACAGAGGTTCGGAAGACCGGTTCCGCGATGTGCTCCAGGCCTATCGCGTGCTCAAGCAGGCAGGATTGTGCTGAGCAGCCTTACGGTTTGTGTCGTTTTCCAACTTTCATAAGGTTGGAAAAGGCTCTAAGACCGCCCCCGGACAAAATAGATTGCCGGCGAAATCAGGCGTTTCGCCCGTGGAGACGTTGATAGAGATGAACAAGGTCGATCGCGACATCGCCAACCTGCCCGACACAACGGTGTCGGTGAAGGAGAAATTCGGCTTCGACTCCAAGATGGTGGTGCCGGCCTATTCGGTGACATCAGAGCATGTGCCCGACATCGATCCGGACTATCTGTTCGACAAGAACACGACGATGGCGATCCTCGCCGGTTTCGCCTACAACCGCCGCGTCATGGTGTCGGGCTATCACGGCACCGGCAAGTCGACCCATATCGAGCAGGTCGCCGCCCGCCTCAACTGGCCCTGTGTGCGCGTCAATCTCGACAGCCATGTCAGCCGCATCGACCTCGTCGGCAAGGACGCGATCGTGGTCAAGGACGGGCTGCAGATCACCGAATTCCGCGACGGCATCCTGCCCTGGGCCTACCAGCACAATGTCGCGCTGTGCTTCGACGAGTATGACGCCGGCCGCCCGGATGTGATGTTCGTCATCCAGCGTGTGCTGGAATCGTCCGGCCGGCTGACACTGCTCGACCAGAGCCGGGTCATCCGCCCACACCCGGCCTTTCGGCTGTTTTCGACCGCCAATACGGTCGGTCTGGGCGACACCACCGGCCTCTACCACGGCACCCAGCAGATCAACCAGGCGCAGATGGACCGCTGGTCGATCGTCACCACGCTGAACTATCTGCCGCACGACAATGAGGTGAACATCGTGCTGGCCAAGGCCAAGCACTATCGCGACGGCAAGGGCAAGGAGATCGTCAACAAGATGGTGCGGGTCGCCGACATGACGCGTTCGGCCTTCATCAATGGCGACCTGTCGACCGTCATGAGCCCGCGCACGGTCATCACCTGGGCCGAGAATGCCGAGATCTTCGGCGACATCGGCATGGCGTTCCGGCTGACCTTCCTCAACAAATGCGACGAGCTGGAACGCTCGGTGGTGGCCGAGTTCTACCAGCGCGCGTTTGGAGAGGATCTGCCGGAATCAGCAGCCAATGTGGTGCTGGGCTAAGCAGGGTCTCGATGGCGGGTCCGGGCGACAATACGCGCAACAAGTCGAAGACGGGGGCTGAAGCCGACAGCTTCAAGCGCGCCGTCACGGTCTGCATGCGTGCGATTGCCGGCGACAAGGAACTCGAGGTCGGGTTCGCCAAGGATCGGCCCGCACTTGCCGGCAGCCGCGCCCGCTTACCCGAACTGCCGAAGAAGGCCTCCAAGGCCGATATCGCCATCACCCGCGGGCTCGGCGATTCCATGGCGCTGAAGCGCGCCTGCCACGATGCGCGCATTCACAACAAGCTGGCGCCCGAGGGCAAACAGGCCCGAGCCATCTACGACGCGGTCGAGCAGGCCCGCGTCGAGGCGATCGGCAGCCGCGCCATGCAGGGTGTGGCCGACAATATCGGCTCGATGCTCGAGGACAAATACACCAAGGCCAATCTCGTCGACGTCAAGGACAAGGCCGATGCGCCGATCGAGGAAGCACTCGCGCTGATGGTGCGCGAAAAGCTGACCGGCCGCACTGTCCCGAAGAGCGGCGAGCGGCTGGTCGACCTCTGGCGTCCCTGGGTCGAGGAGAAGGCCAGCGCCGATCTCGACGGGCTGTCGGCGAAGCTCGATGACCAGCAGGCTTTCGCCCGTGTCGTGCGCGAGATGCTCGCCTCCATGGAAATGGCCGAGGAACTCGGCGACGACCAGGAGACCGAAGACTCGGAAGACAATGACGACAACCAGCCGCAAGGCGAGGAGCAGAGCGAGGAGGGCGGCGAGGACGATTCCGGCTCCGAGCAGTCGCAGTCCGACGATACCGAGGCGTCGTCCGAGGACGAGCAGTCGGCCGAGACCGAGGCGTCCGACGCCACCGCCGACGATCTGTCCGACGAGGACGATGCGGACGCCGAGACGCCCGGCGAGGCGCGCCGCAACGACAATCCCTTCACCAATCTGTCGAAGGAGATCGACTACAAGATCTTCACCACGACCTTCGACGAGACCGTTGGTGCGGAGGAACTGTGCGAGGAAGAAGAGCTGGATCGCCTGCGCGCCTTCCTCGACAAGCAGCTCGCCAACCTGTCCGGCGTCGTCGGCCGGCTCGCCAACCGGCTACAGCGCCGGTTGATGGCGCAGCAGAACCGTTCCTGGGATTTCGACCTCGAAGAGGGCTATCTCGATCCGGCGCGGCTGGTGCGCATCGTCATCGATCCGATGCAGCCGCTGTCCTTCAAGCAGGAACGCGACACCAAGTTCCGCGACACGGTGGTGACGCTGGTGCTCGACAATTCGGGCTCGATGCGCGGCCGGCCGATCACGGTCGCCGCCACCTGCGCCGACATTCTGGCGCGCACGCTGGAACGCTGCGGCGTTTCGGTCGAGATCCTCGGCTTCACCACCCGAGCCTGGAAGGGCGGGCAGGCGCGCGAGAAATGGCTGAAGGAAGGCAAGCCGCCGAACCCCGGCCGGCTCAACGATCTGCGCCATATCATCTACAAATCCGCCGACCATCCGTGGCGGCGGGCGCGCCGCAACCTCGGGCTGATGATGCGCGAGGGCCTGCTCAAGGAAAACATCGACGGCGAGGCGCTGCTGTGGGCGCACAACCGGCTGATCGCGCGGCCGGAGCAGCGCAAGATCCTGATGATGATCTCGGATGGCGCGCCGGTCGACGATTCGACGCTGTCGGTCAATCCGGGCAATTATCTCGAACGGCATCTGCGCGCCGTCATCGAGCTGATCGAGACGCGCTCGCCGGTCGAACTGCTCGCCATTGGCATCGGTCATGACGTCACGCGCTACTATAGGCGCGCCGTCACCATCGTCGATGCCGAGGAACTGGCAGGCGCCATGACCGAGCAGCTGGCGTCGCTGTTTGGCGAGGAAAGCGCGCGCGAGACGCGGCGCGGCGGTACGCGGCGTGCCGGATGATCCTTTCGCGGGGCGGCTTTCGGCAGACGCTTTTCGCCGCCGCAGCGCTGTTCGTTGCCGATGCGGCCTTGGCGCCGGTCATTGCCGACCCAGAATCGGTTGAGCCGATCGAAATTTCCGCCCGCCCGATCCGTGCGTTCCACATCGGCCGCGCGGAGACGAAATTCGGGCCGCTCGAATTCGTCGGCGGGCTGGAAATGACCTCGTCGTCGCGCGATTTCGGCGCGCTGTCGGCCTTCCGCTTCCTCAAACCCGGCAGCGACTTCATCGGCGTCGCCGACACCGGCTTCTGGTTCTTCGGCACGATCACCCACGATGCCGACAAGCGTCCTTCCGGCATCCAGAACTTCCGTATGCAGCAGATGGTCGAGGCATCGGGCCTGCCGGTCGACGAAAAAGCGGAGGTCGACGCCGAAGGCCTCGCGGTCAAGGACGGCATCGCCACCGTCGGCTTCGAACGCGACCACCGCGTTTCCCAGTTCAATATCGATCCGGACGATATGAAGGCGCCGTTCAAGCAATTGGACTTCCTGATTCCGGCCTGGGAGCTGCGTCGCAATCGCGGCTTCGAGACCGTCACCCGCGCCAATCCCTACGGGCAGCACGAGGGCGGGCTGGTCGTGGTGTCGGAAAAGAGCCTCGACAAATCAGGCAACATCTTTGCCGCCATCATCGAAGGGCCGAGAAAGGGCGTCTTCACCGTCAAGCGCAATGGCGATTTCGACATCACCGATGGCGCCTTCCTGCCCAGCGGCGACCTTCTGCTTCTGGAGCGCAGCTTTACCATGGCCGGCGGCCTGAAAATGCGGGTCCGGCGCATCTACGGCGAAAGTGTCGAAAAGGGCGCCGTTGCCGATGGGCCGGTGCTGCTGGAAGCCGATATGAGCTACCAGATCGACAATATGGAAGGGCTCGACATCTGGACCCGCGACGACGGCGCGCTGATGGTGTCGCTGGTCTCGGACGACAACCACTCGATCCTGCAGCGCAACCTCTATCTGGAATTCATCCTGCACGAGGATTGAGGGGAAGGGCCTGGCCTCGGCCGCCCAAACCTACTGCGCATTGGTCGCCAGCCAGATGACGTGGCGTGCGCCACGCTTGCCGTTGGCGCGGGTCTTGATCTCCTCGACGGCGAAGCCTGCCTGCTTGAGCCGCCGCGTGAAGCCTGCGTCCGGCCCCTGCGACCACACCGCCAGCACGCCGCCAGGCTTGAGCGCGGCACGGGCGGCGCCGAGGCCGGCCGCACCGTAGAGAGCATCATTGGCTTTGTAGACGATCCCTTCCGGGCCGTTGTCGACGTCGAGCAGGATGGCGTCCCAGGTGGATTTCTCCGATCGTATGAGCTGTCCGACATCCGCCTCGCGAATGCTGACGCGCGGATCGTCGAGGCAGCCGCCGAACACCTCTGTCATTGGGCCGCGCGCCCAGGCGACCACGGCGGGCACCAGTTCGGCGACGGTGACGCCGGCATCGGCGCCAAGCTCGGCAAGGGCGGCGCGCAGCGTGAAACCCATCCCCAGCCCGCCGATCAGGATTTTGGGATCAATGCGGCCGGCGATCCTTTCGCAGGAGAGCCTGGCCAGCGCCTCCTCGGAGCCGCTCAGGCGGCTGTTCATCAGCTCGTTGGCGCCGAGCATGATCGAGAATTCGGTGCCGCGCCGCTTCAGGCGAAGCTCTTGTGCGCCGTCAGGGGTTTTTGCGGAGTCTATTTGGACCCAGGGGATCATGCTCTAGACAGCCAGTGCCGGCTGGCTCCAGCGGGCGGCAAGCAACCGGTAGGGGATCAGCGCCACCACGGCGATGAGCAGCTTGACCGAGAGATCGCCGAGTGCCCACGACACCCAGCGCATGGTCTCAACCGGTAGCACGCCCATCAGGGGCGCTGCCTCCAGCGCGAAGCCATCGCTCGGGCCGGCGAAGGCGAAGGCCGCCGAAAAGGCGACGGTGAAGAAGACCAGCGTGTCGACGACCGAGCCGACCAACGTGCCGACGATCGGGGCGCGCCACCAGCTCTGCCGGCGCAGCCGGTTGAACACGGTGACGTCGAGCAGTTGCGCGGTCAGGAAGGCTGCTCCCGAAGCCGCCGCAATGCGCACCAGCCGGTCGGCGGCCGTCTCGAATTCGATCAGGCCGTGGCGGAACAGGAAGGGCGGCACAAGGATCGAACAGACCACCGCCGTCATGAAGCCGACAAGGACGATCCTGCGCGCCACGGCCGGGCCATAGCGGCGGTTGGCAAGGTCGGTGACCAGGAAGGAGAAGGGATAGGTGAAGGCGCCCCAGGTGAGCAAGTCGCCCAGCGACAGGCCGCCGACCGCACCCTGCATCGGGAACTGGACGAGAATGTTCGACGCCACGACGACAAGCGCCATGGCGGCCACGAAAGGCAAATATCGCTGGAAGGAAGTCATTTTTTTATCCTGGGTAATGGAACCAGCGGAGCGCCACCCGAAAGCCGGATCGCGTTCCCTTGTGTTTAGAGGCGGTCGCCCGAAGAAATGCTTAAGCGGCCGGCTGTTCGGCCAGCTTCTTGGCGATCTGCTTCTTCAGCAGGCGGGCGCGCTGCGACAGCTCCTTGGCGTCGGCCTTGGCCAGGAAGGCGTCGAGGCCGCCGCGATGCTCGACCGAACGCAGCGCGTTGGCCGAAATGCGCAGGCGCACATTCTGGTTCAGCGCCTCCGAGATCAGCGTCACATTGACGAGGTTCGGCAGGAAGCGGCGCTTGGTCTTGTTGTTGGCGTGGCTCACATTGTTGCCGGACATGACTGCCTTGGCAGTGAGTTCGCAGGTGCGGGACATGGTTCTAACCTTCAGTTCGCGGTCTGGCCAAACATTCGACCCGCGCCGGGTGGCGCGCGGTTTCGGTCAGGCGGCCTTATGGAAAAAGTTGGCGTTCCATAGTTGCATTTCGCCCGTGCGTCAAGCTCCGTCGGCCAAGCTGCCAATCACCCCAGCAAGGGGCGAGGTCGGATATCACCGTCGGTTCTCGCCATCTCCAAAGCCGATGGCAGGCAGGTTTGTTCTTGCTTTGTGCACTCAGTTATGCTACTAATTTCGGTATGGTGCTGATTTGCGCCGACGATCCGCCTGCGGGACCCGCCGCAAGGCGGCTTTTTATTTCTGGGCCCCCATCGCTTTACCCCCATCGCCTGGCCATTGACCATCCACTGGAGTTCAAGCCCTGACGGCGGCCTTTCATATTAAGGCCGGAATTCAGCCTATAAGCGGTCGCAAAGGGACATGCCAGGCCGATACCGCCGATCTCCGGCCGAAAAACGAGGACCGATCCCCGCCATGCTTCGTGCGTCACATGCTGTTTTCGCCTTGCTTGCCGTTGCGTTGCCGACCGCGACCTCCACTGCGGCGCCTACTGCCGCGCCGCAATCCTTCAAGGGCGAGTACACGGTGTCTTTCCTTGGCCTTTCGGTGGCCAAGGCGACATTCTCCAGCAGTTACGAAGGCGATACCTATTCGATCGACGGGAGCGTCTCCAGCGCCGGGCTGGCCACGCTGTTCGACGATACGCAGGGCACGATCTCGTCAAAGGGCAAGATTTCGGGCAAGCAATTGCAGCCGCAGGCGTTCCGCGCCGATTACAAGTCGGGCAAGAAGGCCTCGATGATCGATATCCAGTTCGCCAATGGCGTCGTGACATCGACCAAGGTCGTGCCGGAGCCGAGGAAGCGCAATCCCAAGAACTGGATAGCGCTGGCAGCCAGCGACCTGTCATCGGTGCTCGATCCGATGGCCGCCACCGTCGTCCATGCCGACAGCCTCGACAAGGTCTGCGGGCGCACGGTGAAACTCTATGACGGCGAGATGCGCGCCAATCTGGTGCTGACCTACGATTCGAAAGGCTCGACCTCGGTGCGGGGCTACAAGGGCGAAACCGTCACCTGCAAGATGGGCTTCGAGCCGGTGGCGGGTTACCGCAAGAACCGCAAAGCACTGAAATACCTCAGGGATCGCGCCGTCATCATGGTGACGTTTGCGCCGGTCGGCCAAACCGGCGTATATGCGCCGATCCACGCCACGGTCACCACGCAGATCGGCACACTCACCGTCAGCGCCGGGCGTTTCGAAGCAACCGAGTAGGCGCGTTTGCGCGCCGCCAGAAATAGGCACAGGGCCGATGGGCATGGCGCGCGCAACACTGATCGGCTTCTCGGCGGTCGCCATGTGGGCGCTGCTGGCGCTGCTTACCGACGCTTCCGGCGCCGTGCCGCCCTTCCTGCTGTCTGCGATCACCTTTACGATCGGCACCGGCGTCGGGCTCGTCGCGCGGCTGTTCATGCCGGTCGCCGACAGGAGCCAGAAGATACCACGTCAGGTCTGGCTGATCGGCGTTGCCGGCCTGTTCGGCTATCATTTCTTCTACTTCACCGCACTGCGCAACGCGCCGGCGGTGGAGGCGAGCCTGATCGCCTATCTGTGGCCGCTGCTGATCGTGCTTGGATCGGCGTTGATGCCGGGCGAGCGGCTGGCCTGGAACCATGTCGCCGGCGCGCTGCTCGGCCTTGCCGGCACTTTCCTGATCGTCACCAAGGGCGGTGGTCTTGCTTTCGACGCGCGCTATGCCTTCGGCTATGCGATGGCCGGCGTCTGCGCCGTGCTGTGGTCGTCCTATTCGCTGTTGTCGCGGCGCTTCCCCTCGGTGCCGACCAGCATCGTCACCTGGTTCTGCGCGGCGACGGCAGCCCTTTCGCTCGTCTGCCATCTCCTGCTGGAAGAGACGGTGTGGCCTGACGGCGCCGTCCAGTGGCTGGCGGTGCTCGGCCTCGGGCTGATGCCGGTCGGTGCTGCCTTCTATGCCTGGGACATCGGCGTCAAGCGCGGCAACATCCAGGTGCTGGGCGCGGCGAGCTATGCCGCGCCGCTGCTGTCGACGCTGGTGCTGATTGCGGCGGGCTTCGCCGAGCCTTCCTTGCGCATTCTCGCGGCCTGCGTGCTCATCACCGGTGGCGCGGCGCTGGCGGCGAAGTCGCTGTTCCTGCGCAAGCCGACG
Organism: Mesorhizobium sp. WSM4871; assembly: GCF_055811295.1. NCBI lineage: Bacteria > Pseudomonadati > Pseudomonadota > Alphaproteobacteria > Hyphomicrobiales > Phyllobacteriaceae > Mesorhizobium > Mesorhizobium sp. WSM4871. The sequence goes on from NZ_JBVVPU010000016.1 coordinate 160,767, forward strand.
GCGAGCGAGGCGGCGACATGATGCCGTTTCCCGGCGGCATCGACGCCAACGCCAATGCGACACTGGTGTTTTCCGTCGCGGCGGCGGTGATCTACGCTTTCACCCTGGACATGCGGCCGACGCTGGCGCGTTCGGCGGCCAAGACGCTGGCGGTGGCAATGCTTGCCGTGCTGGCAGCGCTGCAGGGCGGGCCATTGCTGCTCGTCGCGGCGCTGGCGCTCAGTGCCGTCGGCGATGCCTTCCTGTCGCGCGACGGCGAAAAGGCCTTTCTCGGCGGACTCGCCAGTTTTCTCGCCGCGCATGTGCTCTATGTCGCGCTGTTCGCGCGCTCCGGCGGCGGGTTCGGGTTGCTCTCGGCCGAACCATGGCGCGGGGCGATTGCCGTGGCGATGGCCGTCTTCGCGCTCGCCATGCTTCTTGCGCTCTGGCGCCGTGTCAGCCCCGCCCTGCGCCTTCCGGTCAGCGTCTATATCGCGGCAATCCTCGCCATGGGGATTTCCGCGCTCACCCTGAATAGCCTTTGGATCATCGGCGGCGCGGTTCTGTTCATGGCCTCCGACGGGCTGCTGGCCGCGGAAAAATTCCTGGCGCCCGCCATCTCGCCGCACCGCGTGTGGATGCGTTACGCGGTCTGGGCGCTGTACTACGCCGCCCAGTTGGGGATTACTCTGGGTTTTCTGCTGGGCTAGGGATCGGGTCAAAATTCAGTACGCTGGCTGCTGGCAATGGCTGGGATTGGTGGGAAGGGGCACTTGGCTTTCGAGCAGCGGGCGCGATTGCGGACGTTCCCGTGAACAAAACCGGTTGACGGCTTTGCGCCCAATCCCGGTCATTCCGCTGGCCCCTGCCGTCCTCCAGAAGCGGACATCGCTGGTGACCAGGAGGACGCTTCAGCTTTTCCAGAACCGCTGAGCCGACAGCAACCGGTATCGCTCCCATTCCATCCGGGTTACGATGTGTGGCTGAGAACGGGCGCGGGCGCCTCGTCGAACCACCTACGTCAGGAGGACAGCGTGAAATCGCCGACGGTGAGAGTTATGGCCTCAGCCGATGAAGATTCAGCGGTCGAGATAATCGTGCTGGCGTTTGCAGCGGACCCTATGGCGCGATGGACCTGGCCGCATGCACACCCGTACCTTGCAGCCATGCCGCGAATGACCCGCGCGTTCGGGCGCAGGGCATTCTCTAACGGAAGCGCCTTTTGCACCGACGGCTACGCCGGGACGGCGCTGTGGCTGCCACCCGGCGTGCATTCCGACGAGGAAGAGCTTGGCGCCGTGCTCGAGAGCACGGTTGAATCCTCCCTCGCCCCTGAAACCGCGGCCATATTCGAGCAGATGGCCACGTACCACCCGATCGAACCGCATTGGTACCTGCCCCTGATCGGCGTCGACCCGGCGCATCAAGGCGCAGGTCACGGCGATGCCTTGATGGCGTACGCACTCGCGCAGTGCGACCGCGATCACGCGCCGGCCTATTTGGAATCCTCGAACCCGCGCAACATATCATTCTACCAGCGGCACGGCTTCGAACCGCTCGGCGCGATCCAGGTCGGTTCGTCGCCGACGCTCATCCCGATGCTGCGGCGACCTCGTTGAGCGTCAGTTTGATCAGATAGTTTGACTCTGTGGGACGTTCAGGACGGCCACGGAGATGCCGAGCACGCCGTCGAAGCCGCGCACCTGACTTTGTCAATCTCGATAAGCCTGCAACTCGCAAAGGCATCGCGCTCTTCCGTGAATCGTTCCAGCAGTTTGGCTATTCCCTCGCGCAGTTGACTAAGGCACGAGGCTGAAATCAGATGTCGCCCAGGTTTTGGGGGGATAGGAATGCAGATCGTCATTGTCGCAGTCGCGCTGGTGGCCGTCCTGGTGCTGGCGCCCGTGCCTGTGCTGATCGGTGCCCTCGTGGGCCGTTACGCGGCTTCGCTCGTCAAACGCCGAAGGTTCGTCCAAATCCTGTCCGCGCCCGGCGACGTCGATTTCCTTACCTTGTCGGTCCTCGGCACCAAGATGACGGTGGAGACCGATCTGCTCCGCCTGTCGAAGCATTTCCGGCCGGGCGCGAGCGCTATGCTGCCGCCGCTGCTTGGCGTCGCGGCGACGGTCGCCTTCGTCTGGTTCGTGCCCTTGGCGCCGGTCTGGAACGCGTTGGTCGTCGCTCCGATCTTCGGCCTGTCGATAAATCCGTCGCTCAACACCTTTGTCGCCTTCATCTGCGGCCTGCCGGTCGTGGGGGGGGGGGGGGGGGGGGGGGGGGGGGGGGGGGGGGGGAGGGGGGCGGGGGGGGGGGGGGGGGGGGGGGGCGGCGGGGCGGGCGGGGGGGGGGGGGGGGGGGGGGCGGCGGGGGGGGGAGGGGGGGGGGGGGGG
>NZ_JBVVPU010000017.1:0-133909 GCF_055811295.1 Mesorhizobium sp. WSM4871
CCGCATGCGGAACTGACGAAACTCAAGGACCTGACGCTCGTGCCCGGCATGCCGGCCGAAGCGATGGTCCAGACGGGCGAGCGTACGGCGCTTTCCTATCTTGTGAAGCCGCTGGCCGACCAAATCAGTCGCGCATTCCGCGAGGAATAGAAAATAGGCATTTTCGCCGCTGAACTCTCTATTTTGCCAAACGTTGAATCGGGATGCCGTCCAGTTATCCGAGTTCTCGGCGACCTCAGGTCATTGCTGGTGATGTGAAACGGGCGTACGCTCCCGCCCATTGGTCACTTTCAGTTTAACGAGCCGATCATTGGCCGTCGAGTCAAAGCTGCGGACTCATGGCCGGCGTCCTCACCTGCGTTAACAGCATGCAAGCCGGCGGGAGGAGACGGAGAATACTCGGCCCAGGTGCGATATGCAGCCCAGCGCACTCCTTCGTCTCGCCGTGGCTTGCTTCTCCGGGCCGGACGCAATGACTCGTTTTGGCGACAAGAAGCAAACCCTCTTCCGAGCCCTGGATCCACGCACCAAATCCTTCTGCAGCGGTGGCCTCGTTCGTCAGCGATCCAACAAAGGTGCTCACGTCTTAGCTCCGCATGGGCCGTGCGGCAGGCCGCGAATCGGTTGCCACAGTACCGGCCCATTCAGACGTCCCCTCCAGCGGATGCGCAACAGGCTGGCGTGAGAGATCTCGAGAAACCCGGCAACCGCCTGCGTTTTGCCGACGGGCTGAGGCTTTCCGATGCGCGACAATGGCCACGTTGCGAGGCGAAGGATCCGATCCATACGCGTATCGGTCACCGTCACGATCCGGGTGAGATTGTTGGCCAAGCCGAATTCGATCATGCCGGCGAAGAGCTCGTAGGTTGCTTGGGCAAGGCCGCCTGCCGCCTTGGGCGTTGATGGGGGCAAATCGAGCCCGAAACGGCTGCTTTCCCATATGTCAGGACTCGCGGGCTGGGCGCGGTCCGCATCGACTATCCATGGTATGGATGCGCTCATCGAAACAAACTATTTGATCAACCTTCCGGGATCTCGCATTGACAAGAGCCCGGACACGCACCGAGAACCCGTTGCCTTTGTCGCTTGAAAAAGGACCCGAAAGGGAAAATCTTTGAATGAGCTCAGACGTGCGCTGGAAATTGTTCTGGGAATGAGTTGCAGAAGGTCAACGATTTCGAACGCCGACCTCTCTTTCACGCAGCTGAATTAGCGGAGACAGCCCATGTTTCCGCCCATCATTGCCCTCGCTGGTCGGCAAGGTTTTCCCGACTGACCGGGGCCGGACGCCGGAGCTGCTCTTTCACTCGCAGCCGCGACACTGCAAAATTGCCAGTCACGTTTGCCGCTTAATCGTTCAACGGATAAGACGGGAGGCGCCAGCTTGGCCGGCCTACTGTCGGCATTTTCACCGCGTCACATCTACCGGAGGTTTGGGGGTTTCGTGGTCCCCTGGTCAGCATGCTTATGAGCGTTGTTGAATGTCGCGAATGTGGTCTCGACAAAGTGCGGCGCTGTCCAGTCAAAGTCCGCTGCAAGTTCGACATCACGCCCGATCTCGTGATTGCCGAGGTAGACGCCTTGATGAATTATTGTAAGGGGCGCGACAAACTTATTGTGGCTCCCGGGTGTGCGGCCAGCACGACCGTCGCGCGCGAGGAGGCAGCTTAGTGCGCGTGTCGTGACGCGGCCGCTCGATTCAGGTCATCTTGTGGAGCGCCAACCATACGGGTCGCGGCAGCGATCGCCTGTCGACGGCGGTGTTTGATATCCGGCACCCTCAGCCGACTGGCGATGGCTTGGACATAGCCATAGCCCCACGCCCAGCCCAAGAGGAATGCTGTAGCGAAAGCGGTTCGTGGCGCTGAACGTCTTCCTTGGGCGATCAGATATTCCGGCGCTGCAGGCCTGAAAGAGTTCGAGCGAATCGATGTTTCCGAAGCCCGACCCACAGGATGAACCCGCCCCGCGGATCGGTGACCTTTGTGCTTTGCGCGATCCGCCCGCGCGCTTCGTTGAACCGGAGAGCGAGTGTGAGGCGCTGAGCATCTAGCAGCGACCGAGACGTGCCGAGCTGTTGCGCGGAGTGGCCATGCGGGATGGCTCCTGCAACCAGAGGCTTGCTGCGTCATTGAAACGTATCCCTATCCACAGCGTGGATGCGTCTTATCGAAACAAATAATTTTATCAATCTTCCGGAATGTCGCATTGACGACAGCACCTCACACACACCGATCACCCGCTACCCTTCGTGTGACGACTGCGAAAGAAGAGCCCGAAAGGAGAAAATCTTTCCATGAGCTCAGACGTGCGATGGAAGTTGTGCTGGGAAATGAGTTGCAGCTGGCCGACCATTTCGAACTCTCCGACTTCTTCCGAAAGCCGAGATTTTTGACGACGGTCCACTTTGCACATTCGAGATGCTGCTGGCGCAAAATCGGGTGCCGGCAACGTTCTTCGTCATCGATGCCTACGCCGCAGACCAACCGGAACTCATCCGGTCTCTATAATGCGATTGGTGTTGGCGAGTGGCACAAGCCTGGTCAGGGACGATTTTCGCGACGTGACTGGCAGAGGCATGGCGCCGCGCCCACGTCAAAAGGCATTACTATGGAAAGGAACAGAATGGCTGATCAACTCGCAACGGAAATCATTGCCATGATCAAGAACCGAGTCGAATCGGAGAGCGGCGAGGGAAAGAGTGTGTCCATCATCGGCGAAATAACGACTGCCACGGAACTGACCTCACTCGGAGTCGATTCGCTGGGTCTGGCGGATCTCCTCTGGGATGTGGAGCAAGCCTACGGCATCAAGATCGACATGAACTCGGCCGACGCCTGGTCGAATCTCAAGAGTGTCGGCGACATGGTGGAAGCCGTCCGCGTTTTGCTCGCGAAGGAGGTCTGACTTGGACAGGCGAGTCGTCATTACTGGGATGGGCGGGCTTTGCGGCCTAGGCAACGACGCCGCCTCTATCTGGAAAGAGATGCGCGAAGGCCGCTCCGCCATCCGCCCGATGGTAACTTCCGAGATTCATGAGCTGAAGGGCACTGTCGGTACCGAGATCAAGGAGCTGCCCAACCACGACATCGGCCGCAACCAGCTCGTCTCGATGGACCGCCTCAGCTTGCTCGCTGTGCTTGCAGCGCGCGAAGCCATGCAACACGCCGGACTTTCCTGCGATGAGGGAAATCCGTATCGCTTCGGCGCGACAGTGGGCGTCTGCGGCTGGGGCTGGGGAACGGTCGAAGAAACCTACCGCGCCCTCCTTTTGGGCGGCGCGAAGCGTGCTGGCATTTACAGTGCACCAAAGGGGTTGCCGAGCGCCGCTGCCAGCCAGGTCAGCATGAGCCTCGGCCTGCGCGGCCCGGTCTTTGGCATCGCCTCCGCATGCGCATCGGGCAACCATGCGATTGCGTCGGCGGCTGATCAGATCAGGCTCGGCCGGGCCGACGTGATGCTTGCCGGAGGTGCCGAAGCGCCACTCGTATGGGTTCAGCTGAAGGCATGGGAAGCAATGCGCGCGCTCGCTCCGGATACGTGCCGGCCTTTCTCCGCCGATAGGAAGGGAGTGGTGCTAGGCGAGGGTGCGGGCATGGCCGTGCTAGAAAGCTATGAGCATGCCGCGGCACGCGGTGCCACGATGCTTGCCGAGATCGCAGGCATCGGCCTTTCCGGCGATGCCTTCCACATCGTCGCGCCGTCTATCGAGGGGCCGGAGGCCGCGATGCGCGCTTGCCTTGCCGACGCCGGACTGAATACCGAGGACGTGGACTACCTCAACGCCCACGGCACCGGCACTAAGGCCAACGATCAGACCGAGACAGCGGCGATCAAGCGCGTCTTCGGACACTATGCCTATTCGATGTCTGTCTCGTCCACCAAGTCCATGCACGCGCATTGCCTCGGCGCAGCGAGCGCACTTGAAATGATCGCCTCCGTGATGGCGATCCAGGAGGGCGTCGTGCCGCCGACCGCCAATTATCGCGAGCCAGACCCCGATTGCGATCTCGACGTCACGCCCAATGTGGCGCGCGAGCGCAAGGTGCGCGTGGCACTGAGCAACGCCTTTGCCATGGGCGGCATGAACGCAGTTCTGGCGTTCAAGCAGGTGTAGAAGCCATGCGAGATGCCTCCAGCAACAATATCTTTCGTGTCAAAATGCCTGCCGGATCACGATTGTGAAGGACGTGCCCTTGGACCGCCTCGGTGAATGCGCCAAGTGACAGCGGAAGCTGACGAGCGAGGCCCCGTTTTTGTTAAAATTCTCAACTGTTGAGGCGGCGGGGACCTGCCGCTGCCCGGAAGGTTAAGCGAGGCCCTTCGGGTTCGGCTAGAGGGTCTGTCCAAAGCTATACCCGATAATGTCTGGAAGGCGCAGGGCCGCCGGTGACCGCCTCCGTGCGAAGCCGGTCCTTAGAGAGGGAATCGATAACAATGTTCGATCTGACTGGCCGCAACGCGCTCATCACCGGAGCAAGCGGTGGAATCGGCGAGGCCGTGGCGCGGGCGCTGCACGCGCAGGGCGCAAACGTCGGCCTGCACGGCACCCGTGTCGAAAAGCTCGAGGCGTTGGCTGCCGAGCTTGGCGGGAGGACAAGACTGTTTCCGGCGAACCTCTCAAACCGCGACGAGGTGAAGGCGCTGGGCGCAAAGGCGGAAGCCGAACTCGAAGGCGTCGACATACTGGTCAACAATGCCGGCATCACCAAGGACGGGCTTTTTATCCGCATGTCGGACGCGGATTGGGACGCGGTACTCGAGGTCAACCTGACCGCCGTGGTCCGGCTCACCCGCGAACTGACCCATTCGATGATGCGCCGCCGCAACGGCCGCATCATCAACATCACCTCCGTGTCCGGCGTAACCGGCAATCCCGGCCAGGCGAACTATTGCGCCTCAAAGGCTGGCATGATCGGCATGTCGAAATCGCTGGCGCAGGAGATCGCGACTCGCGGCATGACTGTGAACTGCGTGGCGCCAGGCTTTATCGAATCGGCCATGACCGACAAGCTGAAGGACAAGCAGAAAGAAGAGATTATGGCCGCCATTCCGGCCAGGCGCATGGGCACCGGCGCGGAAGTCGCCGCGGCTGTCGTCTACCTGGCCTCGAACGAGGCCGCCTACATCACCGGCCAGACCATTCATGTGAACGGCGGCATGGCAATGATTTAGCCTAAAACGTTCAGTGCGCCCGACGAGGCGTATCAACGGTGGATGAAGGTTCCCGCCCAGATAGCAGTCGGTTGGTCTAGCAACGCAACTGACGAGCGGCTCGGTCGGGCAACTGGCCGGGTCGAAGCCTCGTCATAAAGGCCGCCTTGGGCGGAGGTTTAGATCAAGCTCTTTGAGCGCCTGGCTTTTCCTATTCATAGCGTGGATGCATTCATCGAAACAAACGATTTTGCCAATTCTGCAGAACGGCATAGCAAGATCAAGGATCTAAGCCAAAAGGTACTTATGGATGTTTGTATTGGCTCCGAGCAGCAATTTCTGGTGCATCGCCTCCCGGTGTGCTCCGAACACAACGAAGTCGCATGTTCATTGCGGCTAGTTTCTTCAATGATCTGCGCAAGCTACATCGAGCCGGCATGATACGACAGCGTCCTTAAGGTAGGGCTTACCTCAATCAAACAGCAACAAAGATGAGGTCTTTCATGTGCTCTGACGTGCAGTGGAGGTTGTGCTGGGAAAATGAGTTACAACAGGCCGAACATGTCGAACTCTCCGAATTCTTCCTGAAGACCTATGGACCGACTGGGGCCTTCAACGCAAAACCATTCGAAGGCGGCCGTAGCTGGGCCGGTGCGAGGCCAGAACTCCGCGCAATCAGCTACGATGCGCATGGCGTAGCGGCTCATATCGGCATACTACGCCGCTTCATCAAGGTTGACGAGGTCGAACTCCTAGTGGCCGACCTGGGCTTGTACGGGGTGCGTCCGGATCTTGAGGGACAAGGGATCAGTCATTCAATGCGCGTTGTGTATCCAGTGTTGCGGCAGCTTGGGGTTCCATTCGCTTTCGGCACCGTTCGGCACGCGATGCGGAATCATTTTGAGAGGTTCTGCAGAGACGGCCTGGCGGCGATTGTGTCGGGCGTTCGCGTGCGGTCCACTCTCGCAGATGTATACCTCGACCTACCCCCCACATGCGTCGAGGACGTGCTCGTCGTGGTTGTGCCGATTGAACGCTCGATGAGCGAGTGGCCGTCCGGCACCCTGATCGTTCGGAACGGCCCAGAGCTATGAAACATCTTGAAGTGCTGGGTGATCGCGCCGAGGGCACCAGAGCGGCGGGGTTTTTGCAGAGCTACTCGGATTGCATAGGCGTTCCCATTCACGTTAGCTGTGGGTAATTAAGGCTGAAATAACATGCATAGTCTGCGCATCTAAATCGATCCGAGCGCGATTTCCGCGCGCACGGACGTGCCGGACCTGAATCGCCGTCCCCTGAAATCGACAAGGCGTCGGCTATCCCAAAAACAGTGCTTGACGTTGCGTAAGGCCCCGTGTTTTCAGATACGCGGGAACGACTTCCAGTCTCACCCAAGGCAACGAAATAGGGGCAGCAATGGTGGCTGGCGAACCTAATGACGTGCGCGTCAAGCGTTGCGGTGGGGGATGGATCGTTCATACTGTCCAGGACGGCAAACTGACAGTTCTTCGGTTCAAGACGCAGTCTCCCGCCGAAAATTTCGCCGATGCCCAACGAACCAGGCTCGGCCTTGCTGCCAAGCCACCGATCGACCGGCGCTGATATGTGACCGGATTGGGCGTTGGATGGCTGGTGAGGGCTTGGCGCCGGCGGGATACACTTTGCCGAAGGCCCGCTTCAATGGTGCGTTTTGATTCGGACACTCAGACATGCAAACCGCTGTTCGCGGGCACGAAGGCCCGCCGTACCGAAGGCGCAGTGGGCATGGGGGTTTCGAAGCTCGAGTCTTAGACGCTCTTCAGTGCCCAGCAAGTTGCAACGGGGCGAAGAGGCTCGCACATCTATCGAGCGCGGCTCACGCCCCGGAGACCAGGGCAGGAATGACCAAAGGCTCATTCGCCTCGTCAAGAATGGAGAAACTGTAACGGCCGTCTGTGTCGACATCGACTGAGTAGCTCAGGCGGTCGAGTATGTGGTTATCCTGGTCAAACGTGACGATCCGCGGCTTCAGCGAGGTGATATGCGCTTCGTCCAGGTAGATGGAGTTGCAGACAATGATCTGGTCGTCGGGCTGACAGGTGCGAGCCGCCGCTCCGTTGAGGATGCAGCACCGTGAACCGCGCTCGCCGAGGATGACATAGGTCGAGATCCGCGCTCCGGAATTCTTATTCCATATCTCCACGAATTCCATCGGCAGGATCCCGGCTGCCTCGCAGTGGTCGGGGTCGAGCGTTATCGAACCATGGTAGTTGAGGTTCGCTTCGGTGACGTGGATGCCGTGCAGCTTGCCGGCCACTATTTTTCGCATTGGTTCTGTTGTCCTCATCATCATACAAGGTGAATCTTGGTAACTGGTTCGCGCGGCTAAATCCCGAAGACGAGAGCGCCTCCGCTGAGACCCGCACCTGCCGCTGCCAGAAGGATTTTCTCGCCCTGTTGGAACGGCTCCGCCTGATGGGCCAGAGAGAGCGACAGCGGGATCGTCCCGGCGGAAGAGTTGCCATACTCGGCGATCGTCTTGACGATCGCGTCATCCGCGATGCCGAGGTTTCTCCCGACGGCATCGAAAATGCGGGCATTGGCCTGGTGCGGCACAAACCGATCGATGTTCTGTGGCTGCATGCGGGCAGCAGTGAGCGCTTCCTGCGAGCAGGCAGTCATCATGTCCACGGCCTTGGCAAATACTTCGCGGCCGTCGGTGATCGTCATCCGGGTCTGCTCGAGGTCGAGGTCGCCATGGAACGGAGTGTTGCTTCCGCCGGCGGGAATCTGGATCAGCCCGTAGCGCGAGCCGTCCGAATCCACCGAAGCGCCGAGAATGCCCCGATCCGGGTCATCGCATGGACCAATCACCACGGCGCCGGCGGCATCAGCAAACAGCACGGCGCTGGCACGCTCGGCCGGATTGATGCGACGGCTGAGGATGTTGGCGGCAATGACAAGGCTCGCCTTGCCATGCAGGCGGGTGAAGCCGTCGGCGAACATCAGTGCATAGATGAAGCCGGCGCAGGCGCCGGTCAAGTCGATCGCACCGGCACGGCCCAGTCCCAGTCTATGTCCAACCAGCGGCGCGCTTGGTGGAAGGAGGTGATCGGGCGTCGAGGTGGCGAGCAACAGCAAGCCGATGTCGCTGCGGTCGATGCCGGCGTTCGCCAGCGCCATGTCGCCTGCATGCGCGGCAAGGCCCGACAGCGTGTCTTCGTCGTTTGCCCAGAAGCGCGACCGTATCCCGGTGCGTCGCTCGATCCAGCCGGGCTCGAGCCTGAGACGATTTTCGATTTCCGGATTCTCCACCTTGCGCGAGGGCGCATGATGACCAAATCCGAGAACGCACGACGACCTGCTCATGATCTCGAACCGAAACGTTCGCCGGCCTCCTCGATGGCGTCATAGAGCCCGTCCAGTTCCTCGCCGGTGATGCAATAGGGTGGCAGAAGATAGAGGACATTACCGAGTGGGCGCACGAGCAGACCGCGCTCGAGGAAGAACGCGCGCAGCTTCGGCCCGATCTCGGCCAGGTAGCCGGCAGATCCGGCGCGCAGGTCGAGGGCCGCGATCGTGCCGGTCGCCCGGCTGTCGGCGAAGTAGGGACTGTCGCCAAAGCGCCGAAGTCCGGCGGCCTGTCTCGCGCTCAGGGCCGCGATGCGCTCAGTCACCGGCTCGTCACGCCAGATCTCGACATTGGCGAGTGCCGCCGCGCAGGCAATCGGATTGGCGGTGTAGGAGCTCGAGTGGAAAAAGGTCTTCTGCCGATCCTCGGAATAATGGGCCTGGAAGATGGGGTCGGTGGCGAGCGTGACGGCCAGCGGGATGGCACCACCGGTCAAGCCTTTCGAGGTGCACAGGATATCTGGAGAGATGTTCGCCTGCTCGCAGGCGAATATGGTTCCGGTGCGCCCCCAGCCGGTCATCACCTCGTCGGCGATCAGCAGCGTGCCGGAGGCCTCAGTGATCTTCTTCAATTCGGTGACAACCGAGGCCGGATACATCAGCATGCCGCCTGCGCCAAGCACCAGCGGCTCTACGATCAGCGCGGCGGCGCGCCGGTCGCGGCTCACCGCCTCGAACCGATCCAGCGTGTCCTGCTCGCGGCCGACGGCCGGGAAGGGGATGGTGTCGACCTCGAACAGCAAAGGCTCGTAGGCGGCGTTGAACACGCCACGGGCGCCGACGCTCATCGTGCCGATGGTGTCGCCGTGGTAGCTGTGCTCCATGACGACGATGCGCGAACGCGGTGCACCGATGTTGCGGAAATAGCCGAGCGCCATCTTCAGCGCGACCTCGACGGAGGTCGAGCCGCTGTCGGAATAGAACACCCGGTCGAGGCCGGCGGGAGCGAGGCCGACAAGCGCCTCGGCGAGCCGTTCGGCCGGCTCGTGAGTGAAGCCCGCAAAGATGATCTGGTCGAGGCTCGACGCGGTCGCCTCGATGGCCTTCATGATGCGGGGATGGCGATGGCCATGGGTGACGACCCACCAGGATGAAATCGCGTCCAGGATGCGCGTGCCGTCGGCCTTGTGGAGATAGGCGCCTTCCGTCCGCACGATCTCGGGGATCGCGGGCTCAAGGGCGTGCTGGGTGAACGGATGCCAGACTCTAGACTGCGACATCAGTCGCCTCCGGCAATCAGGGTAGGGTCGAAACCGGCAACCATCGCATCTCTCAGCGTTTCACCCGTCAGCGGATTGAGGTGCGGCAGCCTGCCAAGCTGCGGCATGCCGCCGAATTCCACGATTGTACTTTGTGTCTCAGCCACCTCTTCGCCGATGAAGGCTATGCCGATGAGCGGGATGGAGCGGGCCCGCAGAGCCTCGATCGACAGCAGGGTATGGTTGATGGTGCCGAGCGCGGTGCGGGCGCAAAGGATGACCGGCAGCTGCCATTGCGCGAATATATCGATGAACCTTGTCCGCCGGTTGAGCGGCACCATCACCCCACCCGCGCCCTCGATGATCAGCGGTCCCGGCACGGCGGGAACCGAGAGGTCAGCCGCCTCGATCGAGACGCCGTCGATTTCGGCCGAACGATGCGGTGACAGCGGCATCCTCAGACGGTAAACTTCCGGCAGGACGCGCCCGGCCGGTAGACCGGAAAGCCGGGCAACGACCTCGCTGTCAGTCTCCTCGTCGAGGCCCGATTGCACGGGCTTCCAGTAAAAGCCGTCGAGCAGGCCGGCGAGCCCGGCCGAGAACACTGTCTTGCCGATTCCGGTGTCTGTTCCGGTGACGACGATGCGTTTGGTCATGCCGGGGCCAACACCTCGACGAGCGCCTCGACCATGGCGGAAATGTCGGCTTCGTCGACGTTGAGCGTCAGGGAAATGCGCAGGCGCGACGTGCCCTCGGGGACCGTCGGCGGACGAATGCCGCGAATGTCGAAACCGCGCGCCTGGAGCGCCGCCGCCACCGCCATGGTGCGTCTGTTGTCGCCGATGGCAAAGGGCTGAATCTGCGAGCCGCTGGGTGCCACGCCGCAGCGCTCGGCCAATTGCCGGCCGGCGGAGGCAACGCGTTCGTGCAGTTGAACGCGGCGCATGGGCTCATCAGACAGCATGGCAAGCGCTTCGCGTACCGCCACTGCCATCAGCGGCGACGGCGCGGTGGCGTAGATGAATGGCCGGCACCGGTTGACGAGATAGTCGCACAGCGTTCGCGGTCCGGTGACGAGCGCGCCCGACGCGCCGAGCGCCTTGCCGCATGTGTGGAGCGCGATGATGTTGTCGCGGCCCTCGAAAGCGGCGGCCAGTCCGCGGCCGTCCGGTCCCCAGACGCCGGTGGCATGCGCCTCGTCGACGACGATGAATGCCTCGTGCCGATCGGCAAGCGCGACGAGGCTCTCGATCGGCGCGCGGTCGCCATCCATGCTGTAAAGGCTTTCGACCGCGATCCAGACGCGCCCCACGCCGCCTTCAGCGCGCCAGCGGGTGATCGCATCCTCGACAGCGTCGACGTTGTTGTGCGCGGCCAGCCCGAACTCAGCGCGCCCAGCCTGTGCGCCCTCATGCATGCTGGCATGGGCGAGTTCGTCGAGGACCAAAAGGTCGCCCTTCTGCGGCAGTGCGGTCAGGAGAGCGAAGTTGGCGATGTAGCCGCTGCCGAAGAACAGCGCGCGATCGGCCCCGAAAAACGCCGCCGCGTCCGCCTCCAGCTGCTCATGTTCCGGCGCGTTGCCGCGCAACAGCCGCGACCCTGTGGCGCCGACCGGTGTTCCCCGGGCAATCGCCGCCGCAACCGCTTCGCCAAGTCTTTTGGAGGCGGCAAGTCCGAGATAGTCGTTCGACGAGAAGTCGAGGCCGGCGCGCGGCGCAAGCGTCCGCAGCCGGTCCTTGCGCGCCAGTCCGCGCAAGGATGCCTCATACCGGGCAAGCGGTGCCTCGTTCATTGCGTGCCGATTTCCATCGGCTCGATGCCAAGACGCTGCAATAAAAGAGTATCCTTGCCTTCGCCCGGATTGTCCGCCGTTAGCAGCGTGTCGCCGACGAAGATCGAGTTGGCGCCGGCAAGGAAGCACAGCGCCTGCATCTCGTCGGTCATAGCGGTGCGGCCGGCGGAAAGGCGGACGTGCGATTTCGGCATCATGATGCGGGCCAGCGCGATCACGCGCACGAATTCAATCGGCTCGATGGGTTTAGCCTCGGCCAGCGGAGTGCCCTCGATCGGGATCAGCATGTTGATCGGAACGCTTTCGGGATGCTCCGGCAGATTGGCCAGCGTCACCAGCATGTCGATCCGGTCCAGCGGCTCTTCACCCATGCCGACAATGCCGCCGCAACAGACCTTGATGCCGCTGTCGCGGACATTGGCGAGCGTATCGAGACGCTCGGAAAACGTGCGGGTCGAGATGATCTCTGAGTAGTAGCGCTCGGAGGTGTCGATGTTGTGGTTATAGTAGTCGAGACCGGCCTCTTTCAGGCGAGCGGCCTGCTCGAGATCGAGCATGCCCAGCGTCATGCAGGTCTCCATGCCGAGCGCCTTGACGCCCTCGACCATCGCCACCACGGCATCCATGTCGCGCGGCTTGGGGTTTCGCCAGGCAGCGCCCATGCAATAGCGGGTGGCGCCGGCATCGCGCGCCTTGGTCGCCTCGGCGATGACGCGCCGGACCTCCATCAGCTTCGACGTCTTCAACCCGCTTTCGTGATGCGCCGACTGGCTGCAATAACCGCAATCCTCCGGGCAGCCGCCTGTCTTGATGCTGAGAAGGCGGCTGAGCTGGACCTTATTGGGATCGAAATTCTCGCGGTGGACCGTCTGAGCCCGAAAAAGCAGGTCGTTGAAGGGCAGGTCGTAGACCGCCTGAGCTTCCGCTCGCGTCCAGGGGGGAAGCGCCCATCCGATTGGATCCGAGGTCAGGTCTGGGCTGAGTTCGTTCATAACGGTCTTGTTCTCCATAATCTTCCGTCCTTGACCGGGAGCGTTGCAGTGGATGCTGAAGACAAGGCGCATGCCCAGCGGGAAGTCTTCTATCGAAATGCGATTGGTGGCGCGCTCGAGCGGACTCTCCAACTGCTGCCCGCAGGCTCAACTCACGTCATCCGCGGGGATTACAGTTTCCATTGTTTGGCTCTGAGCACAGGAATGCTCCTTTCTGATCGCGTCGCAGGATTCGGTGAACGCGACGTCCAGCAGATAACCGAGAAGTTCCAGCCCATGAGAGGCCGCCAACTGGCGCATCTCGTCGAGTCGGCAGATGATGACGCCAAGGGCTTCAACGCGTCCTTCTGTACCTTGCTGGTCCGTCGATCCCGCCTCCGTCGTTGAAGCGTGTCGCTTGGCACCGTGCAGGCTTGCATCGGCTGTTGGTGGAACCGGGGACGTGCTGACGCAAGTTAGCCTGCGACCAAAGGAGTTCCTGCGATCCCGGTTCATGTCCTCTCCCTCAGTTCAGATGTCTGTTGCAATTTCGGTCGGCCGGCATGTCGAGACCGATGTCGAGAATGGGCGCGCTGTGGGTAAGCCAGCCGACCGATATGAGGTCGACGCCGGTCGCCGCAATTGCCGCGGCGCTCGCCCGCGTTACCCGGCCTGAAGCCTCCGTGATCGCACGGCCCCCGACCATAGCCACTGCCTGCGCAAGGTCCTCGACTGACATGTTGTCGAGGAGCACGGCGTCGACGCCCGCTGCAAGCGCTATCTCCAACTGATCCAGCCTGTCCACCTCGACCTCGATCTTGACCATGTGACCTATGGCGCTACGCGCCCGCTCGATTGCGGTGCGGATATCGCCGGCAATGGCGATGTGGTTGTCCTTGATCAGCACGGCGTCGTCGAGCGCGAAGCGGTGATTGGCCCCGCCGCCCGCTCGTACCGCATATTTTTCCAGGACACGCAGGCCGGGCGTCGTTTTGCGTGTGCACACGATCTTTGCGTTATGGCCGCGCACCGCGTTTACGAGCGTAGCCGTTGCCGTTGCGATGCCGCTCAGCTTGCACAAGAAATTGAGCGCCGTCCGTTCGGCCGTCAGCAGGCTGCGCGCCGGCCCGTTTACGATCGCGATGGTCTGGCCGGTCGAAATCTTGCCGCCCTCAGGACACCGCAGCTGGATACTGATCCCGGGATCGACCAGCAGGAAGGCAAACATCACCAAGTCGAGCCCGGCAACAACGCCCGCTTGGCGCGCGTTCAGCGAAAGCGTGGCTTTGCAATCGGCGGGGATGATTGCATCGCTCGTGATGTCGCCGGCTCTGCCTAAATCTTCCAGAAGGGCATTTCGTACGATCGGCTCCATGATGATCTGGGGAAGTGGTGCAAGTGAAGTCATATCAACGGCTCCGTTCGGATGCTTGCCATCTGAGCGTGACGGCATTCTCAAAAGCTGTGCAGAGCGTCAGTCGTGAGGGGCAGGCGGCAGCATCGCGCCCGGGGAAATCGGATCGGTAATGCGAACCCCGGCTCTCCTCGCGCCGAAGGGCTGAGATCGCCATCAACAATGCCACCAGGGCCGGATCGGCCGCGGCCGTCTCGCCAACGGCCAATGGCAGCAGTGTCGTGATTGTTTCGCGCAGCCTCTTGCCGTTGCGGACTATCCCGAGTGCATCGGAAGCGACCTGGCGTATAGATGACGGGTTCGGTCGCGCGGGCACTATCTCGGGAAGCCTGGGCCATTGCCACCCCGCGCAAGTGCCAGCGACGCTTGCCGCCACCCAAGCCGATGTTGCGACCGCTTCGGAGAGCGAGTTGCTGGCCAGCCTGTTGGCGCCATGCAATCCGGTACGGGCGACCTCGCCGCACGCCCATAAGCCAGTCACGGAGCTCCGCCCCTCGGCGTCAACGGCCACTCCGCCCATGTGATAATGTGCCGCCGGACGCACGGGGATTGGCTCCAGGGCGGGATCGATACCGGCCTGCTTGCAAACAGCGTCGATTGCTGGAAAGCGTTTTGCGAATTTCGGCCCGAGGCATTGTCGTGCATCGAGATACACACGATGCCCGGCGGCGAGCTGATCGGAGATCGCCCTCGCGACCACATCGCGCGACGCGAGTTCTGCCCCGGGCGTGTCTGCCAGGAAGCGATGGCCGTGCTCATCGATCAGCACCGCGCCTTCGCCGCGCACCGCTTCGCTGACAAGCGGCATTGGCCGGCGCGGACCATCGAACGCGGTCGGGTGGAACTGCACAAATTCGAGATCGGCGAGCTCCGCTCCAGCACAGGCCGCAAGCGCAAGACCGTGGCCGAATGAGGAGAGCGGGTTTGTTGTGTCGCAAAAGAGACCACCTATACCACCGGTGGCCAGCACCACACGGCGCGAGGGCAATGCGAACACGCCGCCGTGCAGAACAGCCAGCAAGCCCACAATGCTGCCCTGGGCGACAACCAGGCGAAGCGCTGTCATGCCTTCCATGATCGTGATCGAACGGGTTCGCCGCGCCACGCCGAGCAGCACCCGAAACAACTCGCGGCCGGTTGCGTCGCCGGCGGCGTGGACGATCCGGCGACGTGAATGCGCCGCTTCCAGGCCGAGCCGCAGCCTCCCGTCTAGCGAGCGGTCGAAGGGAGCACCAAGACGAATGAGGTTCTCGACGGCTTGAGGTGCGGCCTCAATCACCCGCCTGGCCATTTGTTCGTCGCAGTGTCCGTCCCCGGCAGCAAGCGTATCGGCGAGGTGGAGTTCCGAGTTATCGTCCTCGCCGAGGCTGGCTGCGAGCCCGCCCTGGGCGAGCGTGCTGGAGGCTTCGGTCCCGAGCGGAGTTCTGGAGAGAAGAACTACCGGTTGTGGCGCCAGATGCAGCGCCGTGAGAAGGCCGGCGAGGCCAGCGCCGACAATGACCGGCGCCCCGCCAATGTCAATGTCCTGCGTCATACGAAGAGCATGCGCTCGACAGCCCAGCGGGCCCGGTCAGCAACACGCGGGTCGATCGTGACGACGTGGCGGTTCTCCTCGAGCGCGGTCCGGATATTACGAAGCGTGATCCGCTTCATGTGCGGGCACAGATTGCATGGGCGCACGAAATCCACGTCCGGATGCTCGACCGCGACGTTGTCGCTCATGGAACATTCCGTCATCAGCATCACACGCGCCGGCTTATGCCGGGCGACATAATCGGACATCGCTGCTGTCGAGCCGGCGAAATCGGCTTCCGCGACCACTTCGGGCGGACATTCGGGATGGGCAAGTACACTGATGCCGGGATGGGCCTCACGCAGCTCGCGGATGTCGGCCGCTGTGAAGCGCTCATGCACCTCGCAGCGCCCCTTCCAGGCAATGATCTCGACCTTGGTCTGCGCCGCGATGTTCTTCGCCAGATATTCATCGGGCAGCATAATCACACGCGGCGCGCCAAGCGATTTTACGACTGCAAGCGCGTTGCCTGAGGTACAGCAAATGTCTGACTCGGCTTTCACCGCGGCGGAGGTGTTGACGTAGGTGACGACCGGAACGGACGGATAGCGCTGCCGCATCAGGCGTACGTCTTCGGCCGTGATCGAGTCGGCAAGTGAGCAACCGGCCTCGAGGTCCGGTATGAGCACTGTCTTGTCGGAATTGAGCAGCTTGGCTGTTTCCGCCATGAAATGCACGCCAGCCAGAACGATGATATCGGCATCGACCGTCATTGCCTTTCGGGCCAACGCCAGGCTGTCGCCGACGATGTCAGCCACGCAGTGAAAAATCTCCGGCGTCTGATAATTATGCGCCAGTATGACCGCGTTGCGCTGTCGCTTCAGTTTCAGGATAGCGTCGATGTCCTCGACGAAGAGTGGCCACTCGATTGGTGGGATAACGCGCCGAACGCGGTCGTATAGTGAGGCGCTCGAAGGCAGGACGGCGCTCATCGAGCCTCCAGTTATAGTCAACGCGATTATAAGGCCTATATAATCGTTGTGACTATAAGTGGTGTCAAGCCCGTGCGAGCGGCAATTTTGTGCCGGCCACAGGCCTCTCGTCTAGAATAGCATGGTGGAAGCGGTAGAGCTGCGCCGGCCGGCCGCCGGTCTCGGCGGTCGTCGCCCCGGTCTTCTCAACCAGCTCCTGCTGCTCTATGAGCCGGCGAAAGTTCGGCTTGTTGATGAGCCTGCCGGAGAGCGCCTCCACGGTTCTTTGTAGCTGTAAAAGCGTGAAGAGCGGCGGCATCAGTTCGAACACAACAGGCCGGTATTTGATCTTGGAGCGCAGCCGCGCAATAGCCGTGGCCAGAATGCGGCGATGATCGGCGCTCATCGATCTGCCCGGCACCGGAGCGAGGATGGCCGAATCTCCGCCGCGTTTTGCTTCCTCTACCAGGGCGGCCTCATACAGCAGCTCATAGCGCTGCAGCGCGAGCTCTTCGTTCCATGCCCGGTCGTCCAAGGCAAAGGCGACCGCCGCTCGCCGGCGGCGATCGAAGCGCGTCGCGCCGTCGTCCGCGCCGTCCGCCCATTCGATAAGGCGCGGCCACAGTTCTTCCAGCATCGAAGGCCTGCCGGAGCGATGATCCTCCCAGGGGAAATAGTCGTACCAGCTGGCCCAGCTGCGCCTGCCCGAGGCGCCCGCATCGTCTTCGCGGGTGAGTGCGAGATAGCTAATCGAGATCACGCGTTCGTTGGCGCCGATCCGATCGCGATCGGCGAAGGTGTAGAGCTGCTCGATATAACCGAGAGGCTGACCGGTCTGCAGTTCCACCCATGCCCTGAGGCCCGACTGGAGCGAACGATGAGCGAGCTCAAACGGGCCCGAGGGAAGGGTGTCCCCCTGTTCGATGGTCAGAACACAAGGTCCTGCGTCGTTCACGGCAACGACGACTGCGATGAGGTCCGCGTTGACGTCGTTGGTCTTGCCTGTGACTCTGCCTTTCCTTGGTCCCTTTGCCTGATCCATAGTTCCTGACCTACTTGGCAGAGCTCCGCCTGTCTAAACCGATTTAGTTCTGTTCTTTATCATACCACCCGTCGCGTCAACACCACGCGCTCTGGCGATTTTACCTCTTCGCACCTCGACAAAAATATGCCAAACGCGACACTGGCCGGGGTGACGTTGGGTGAGGAGAGACGTGGATTGAGCGCCGCTGGTGTCGTCAAGGCGATCACGCCGCCGAACATCCGTGCGCGAAAGGGCAGCACGCCGCTGGTCTGCCTGACGGCCTACACCACGCCGGTCGCAAGGTTGGTTGACGGCCACTGCGACATCGTTCTTGTCGGCGACAGCGTCGGCATGGTTCTCCACGGCCTTCCCTCCACGCTCGGTGTCACGCTCGATATGATGATCATGCACGCCAAGGCGGTTCGGCGGGGAATGGAGCGGGCGCTCCTGGTCGTCGACATGCCGTTCGGCTCGTACGAAGAAAGCCTAGAGCAGGCCTTCCGCAATTCCGCGCGCCTTATGGCGGAGACCGGATGCGCTGCGGTCAAGCTCGAGGGCGGCGCGACGACCGCCGAGACGATCCGCTTCCTCACAGCGCGCGGAATCCCGGTCATGGCGCATGTCGGCCTGACGCCGCAGGCGGTCAACGTGTTTGGCGGATATCGCGTGCAGGGCAGGGGCGAGGATGCCGAGCGCATTTGGCGCGATGCTCTTGCGGTTAGCGAGGCTGGCGCCTTTTCCGTCGTACTGGAAAAAGTGCCCGAACCGCTCGCCCGCCGCATCACCGAGGAAATCCCAATCCCGACGATCGGCATCGGCGCCTCCGCGGCCTGCGACGGGCAGATCCTGGTCGTCGACGACATGCTGGGCCTGTTCGGCGACTTCCGGCCGAAATTCGTCAAGCGCTATGTCGAACTGGGAGAGGTCGCTTCGGCAGCGATCGAGGCCTACGCGTGCGACGTGAAGGAGCGCCGGTTTCCGGCGGCCGAACATGTCTTCGGCGATGAACCGAAAGCCATCAAAGGAGGAGAAGCGACATGAGCACACGGGTCGTCCGGACCGCCACCGAGTCGCGCAAATCCGTGGCGGCATGGCAGGCTGGGCATGAAGGTCGCGCCCTTGCATGAAGGCCCTCTCAGCCTGGTGCGCGCCGCACTTCAACGCGCCGACCGGGTGATCCTTACCTCTTCGCGAAGCAGTTCAACGACCGCCGCCGACGTTGCCGCCTATCCACCCACGGAGCATGAGGATGCTGCCAAGCTGCTAGGCGCCGGATGCTTTACGCGCCGCAAGAGAGATGTATCTCGAGTGGTTGCCACCGCTGTCGCGGTGAGCGGGGTGAGCGAAGGCTGTGCGTCGCGTTCGGCGACGGCGTGGCGCGATTGGTGACGAAGCTCTTTTCCAGACCGCTGCTGGTCCGGCCTTCTTGGCGAGAAAGATTTCCAGCAGTTGAAACTCGTGCGCCGTTCTGCCCGCTTTCTCGAGATCATCGCCTTTCCGAAAAGGCGCAAAGCCATGGATGGGCGATCGCAATTCTCAGCTGCCGGCCGCGCAGCGCGTGGCGATCCCCCAAAGCGAAATACTGTTAAAGCGGCCGAGAGGCTGGCCAAGGCACTGCGAGAGGCGACGCCATCCTAGCCGCCGGCTACAGAGAAGTCGAATATCTCGGACTACGGGCCGACGATGATCCCGATCTGTTTTTACGGACCAGCCGACCGAGCTGCAACTACAGCATGTCCTGTGATGATGACTCGATGGTCATGTGACAGTTGCTTTGGTGCTGATTCAAAATCCTTGAACGGAGGTGAGCAGTCGGTGCGGATCAGCCAAAGCGCCTTGAGCGCCTGCCTTCGCGGGTCCGGCGAAGCTTGTGTTGCTGGACGAGACCGACCTCTCATGCGACGCAGAATGACGGCGAGCGCGCGGGCAACAGCAACAAAGGCCGGAGGCATACTGCGCAGTTGGCGACGTTCATGCCCCACGCTCTGAGGCCCGACCCTTTCTTGCTGAGCACGAGCAGCGAATAAGCCGCCTCGGAGAGCCGTGCTGGCCAGTTGGTCACTGCATCGGCCCAATGGCCCTTTGGCTACAAGCTGGCAGTCCTGCGCGGGCATCGCCAACGTCCTCGTCCAGCGGCTTCGCGCGTCGAATGTCGCCAAGTGCAGGCCGCCGCGGTCCCGCCCGTCACTGAAGGCAGCAGGGCGAAGAGCACGTGAAAACATCCATCCGGCAAATGCATTCATAACGGCAAACGATTACCGCAATGGCTCGGTGAGCGGTATACGAAGTGCTTCGTCGCGGCAGCATCGGGAGACTGCAATGAGAAAGCTTATCCTGCAGCTAAAACAGTTTCTTAGGGGTCAACCAACTCCCGAAGCAATCGAAAATGAGCGGCACGATGTGAGCGTGGGACCTGACCGCAGTGACAGAACCGACGCTTGTCGAGGCGACTCTCAATCTTTAGCCCGCGAGGGCGATCACCGACCCTACGGTGATAAGGCATGCACGAACTCTCCGGTGACAGAAGCCGCGACAAACCGCACGTTTTTGGGGAAAACAATAACATGCTCTGCGGATTCGGCGAACGGCAGCAAGGATTACCTGACCGCGGGCGTTGACTCACGTTTCCAGGATCCGACGAACGATTTCGATCCGAGATTAGGGTGGAGGCCGCACGTCATCGCTCTCGTTGATATCGAACGCAATAGCTTCATCTTTCAGACGGTGGGGTACTACAGGGACGGTTCCAACGCGAACTCCGTCGACAACGCCGGCGCACTGCCCGGCTACCCGGCGAACTGGTTTTACACAGGCAAATCCTCATTGCACTAGTTCGCAGAGCCGATCGACAGGACCGACAGAGCGACCATAACGGTGCTGCGTTCCCAACCAACTTGATCGGGCGGCCGTGCGGGCCGTTCTTGGCGCCGGTAGGGGGCTGGACCGCCTCGCGGAGGTCCGTGCCGAATGAACCAACCCTTGATTTGACCCAGCTATTCGCCTCGCTCGCTCTGTCGCGCGGCCGCCACATATCGAAAGTTCGACAGCTCGTTCAGAGACACTTGATCTCGATACCGTATTTCCTCAGCGCGTAGCCAATCTGGCGCGGCGTCAATCCAAGCAGGCGCGCTGCCTTTGCCTGTACCCAGCCGGATCTTTCCATCGCCGCGATGAGACGCTCGCGATCGGTCATCTTCCCGTCGCTCACGAGGCCTATCCGATCAGGCGCTGGCAGTGCCTGCTCGCTGTCAACAGGCGGGGTCGCAACGGCGGCCGATGCAAAGGCACCAGATGATTTCATGGCCGGGTTTAGTGGCGATGGTGCGATCGCCTCGAATTTCGGCGAAGTCTCCTTAGACGCGTGCTTCCATAACATCGCGGAAAGGCATCGGCCGTGTGAGCAGTCAAAGTCGTTTCTGACGATTGGCGTTCCCGCTGCGAGGGTCGCTGTCCGCTGCACGCAATTTTCAAGCTCGCGGACATTTCCGGGAAAAGCACAGTTCATCAGCACTTCAGTCGCACTCGCATCGAAGACCATCGTACGGCCGTTCTCGCTGTTGAAATTCTTGAGAAACTCAGCGGCAAGGAGCGGAATATCACCGCGCCTTTCGCGCAATGGCGGCACCAGCAAGGGAACAACGCTGATGCGGTAATAAAGGTCGGCGCGAAACTCGTTCCTTGCAACCGCGTCTTCCAGATTCCTGTTCGTGGCGGCAATCACGCGAACGTCGACCTTAATCGTCTGGTTGCTGCCGACGCGCTCGAACTCCTGCTCCTGCAGCACGCGCAGCAGCTTTGCCTGGAACGAGGCCGAAATCTCACCGATCTCGTCCAGAAACAACGTCCCCTTGTCGGCGAGCTCAAAGCGCCCCTTGCGCGTGTTGAATGCACTGGTAAAGGCACCCTTTTCGTGACCGAACAGTTCGGATTCCAAGACCGTCTCAGGGAGCGCTGCGCAATTGAGCTTGATGAACGGCCGCTTGGCGCGCCCCGACAGCTCGTGAACGGCCTTGGCGACCAGCTCCTTGCCGGTCCCGGATTCGCCGCGCAGCAAAACGGTGCTGTTGGACCTGGCCACTAACGCGACCTTCTCGAGCAGCCCGCGCAGCGCCGGGCTGTCGCCAATGATCCCCTTAACATGAGCCCTCTTGCCCTCATGGCCAGGCTGCTCGAGTTCGCCGAATTGCTTTTGCATCCGGATTCTCTCGGCCATCAGTCGCTCGGGGTCGGACGCGAACATGCGATGCAGCTTCACTGTCTGCCCAACCAGATTGGCGATTGTGGTGAGGAGGCGGAGGTCGTGATCGAGAAGGGAACCTGATTTGTTGTCCAGGATGCGGTCGATGGTCAGCGTGCCCACGACGTTCGCATCGACGCGAATGGGTACGCCGATGAACGACACATTCATGTTGTCGGACACCCCGAGCACGTCCTTGTCGGCGGCGTTAAAGGCCGGATCCAACGCTATGTTCTCGGCGACGAGTGCCATGCCCGTCGTTATGATCTGGTCGATCGCCGTCCGTGGCAGATGCTTCCGGTAGCGCACATCGCTGTCTTCGCTCCAGCCGGCGCCGACGGTCATGTCCGGTATGCCGGCACCGCCGCAGAGCGAGATGATGCCGTGCCGCACCTGCACCAACGATGGCAGGAGATCGACGACGTTGGCCAACGTGGCTTCCAGTCCAGACGGAGCGGTGAGCGCTTTTGACGTTTCAAAGATGTCCAGAGCCCTCTCGTGCAACGGCACAACAGGGACCACGTCATTCATCTCGGACTTTGAATTGGGCCTTTTCATTTTTCGAAGCGATATGCAGCGTGACGAGATCCGCCTGGCACTTTGCTCGGAGTTGCGAGCATCGTGTTGCATGTGATCATCCATCTCGCGCCATGAAATCGATGCCCGAGGCAAGTGCGCCGGTCGTCCAGCGCGTGGATGTCCATGGCGAATCGCATTCGTCGGCGTCTTCGCTCCGCAGGCCGCCGCACAATCGACGAGTTTGCTTGCCTTGATCTGGCACGCCGGGATTCATTGAAGCACAAAAAGGCGTTGATGGAGACAGTCATAACGATTGGTCCGCCAGCGAGACGGACGTCTGCAGCGGGTTTTTCGCGAGTAAGGAGATTGCCGTCGGGATGATAGTTAATGTCGCTGCCAGTCAGGCCCGGGCCGCGGGCAAGTGCGGCCTTGGCAAGTTGGGGCGGCGCTATGCGGTCGATCGCAAAGCGGAGCGATGCTCGACGCATGGCTTTCCTTTCTCTTCCATGAAGTGCGGGTCATCGTTCTCGGCTGACTGGATTCCGCCGCGCAGCAATCATTCTTTGTTAAACGAGACCGGAATGAGGGAGTTGAGTCAACCAAACTCCCGCTGCTTTTCTTTCATCGACGAAAGGAAATTAGGCCTCTCATGATAGTATTTTATCAGTTTTTCAGATGTTTTCGGGCAGATAGATTTCGAACGGCAGAAAAGTCTGCCCAAGCGTCTCCGAAGTGCCGACCTTGATGGCCTTGGCCATTAGCGTCATCAGTTCCTGGCAAAGCAGGCGCTGGGGTGTGGCGACCGACATCGTGATCATGCCATCTGCGAGTGCTGCCCGCGACTCCGGCGTGATCTCATTAACGATCGCGACGAGACCCCGGCTTTCGCCTTCTTCACGGAGCGCGGAAATCGCTCCCTCCATACCTCCGCCGGCCACATAAAAGCCGGTGAGTTCGGGTTCCCGTTGCATGAGGTCCAGCGTGACCTCGTAGGTGATCTGCCGTGCCTCAAGGTTCACGAGCGGATCGAGCAGCTCGAATGTCGGTGCATTCTCACGGAAATAGGAGCGAAAGCCGGCCTCCCGCAGCTCCTGCCCCTGAAAACGGTGGCTGCCGACAAAAACCGCCACCTTTCCCGGCCTTCTTGCGATCTTTGAAAACATCCACGCTGTCGTCCGCCCGACCTTGCGGTTATCGAGGCCGATATAGCCCTCACGAACACCTTCCGCGAAATCGGAAAGCAGCGAGAAAACGGGGATGCCTTTCGCCTTGAGTTCTTGGACGGCTGCCGTGATCGCCGGATGGTCCGGCGCCACCATGGCGATCGCGTGGCAGCGCGCGCCGAATTCCTTGAGCAGTGGAATAAGGTCGCACGGCATGTGCGACGGCGCGAATTCGATGAGCGAAGTGCCATGGAAGCAATTCGCCGCGTTGACCGCCGCTTCGACCTCACGCGCTAATCCTTGGTAGAAGTGGTGAGCCGGTTTTCTCAGGATGAAGCCAAGCCGATATTGCGGCAGGTCCCGCTGCAGGCGCTGCTTGATGAGACCTGCGGCGTGATATCCGATGGCCTGTGCCGCCGCTAAGACCCGCCGCGCAGTCTCCTCCCGCACCGGATGACGGGCATTCAGAACTCGGTCAACGGTGGCAACACTGACCCCGGCTTCCCGGGCGATATCAGCAATTATGGGTCGCTTCGCCATTGTCCGACTCTGATCAAAACGACATCAGGAAGAAACCCGGTAAAGGTAAGATTCAGTAAAATCTGTCATTCCTGCATTGATCCTGTTCGCTAGCGGAATTCTTGTCGTGGCGTGGCGCGAGGGAGCAGCCGAAACGTAGAACCCACGCGCCATCCGATCGTCTTCGACATCATCGATGCCCATAGATCATTGATTCCTCTATGCCAAGGTCGCTTTCGTTGCGTAGAGCGTTGGCGAATTGTTCAGCCGTGCCGACGAGAGTTGACCGCGGCGGCCTCCGATCGAGCTCCGCGCCCGGTTCACGAACCTTCGCAATCTTCGGAAGCATTAAGCGGTTCATCGATGGCTTGTGTGTCGTGACCGGTGCGAGTCCTTCGCAAGGCGCACATGATTTCGCACCCACCGCATTTCGGGATTCTTGATTTCATCGGCCCGCGAGGTTCTGTTTGGAACCCGCGGCTCGATTGTCCGGCGTTTGCGACCAGCCAGGCGCTTCAATCGGTAGCGATGCTGCCGACTCGCCCGGCGCGGGCACTATCAGTGGCTGGCCGGTTGATGTCTCGGCAGGCTGGTGGCCGCAGAAGGCAGCTTCCAATTGCGCCTGGTCCAATTCGCCTTCCCAGCGGGCGACGACGAGCGATGCCACCGCGTTACCGACCAAATTCGTGAGTGCCCTGCATTCCGACATGAAGCGGTCGACGCCAAGGATCAGCGCCATTCCAGCAACGGGAACAGCCGGCACTACCGAGAGCGTAGCGGCCAACGTGACGAAGCCGGCACCTGTGACACCTGCTGCACCCTTCGAGGAAAGCATCGCGACGAGCAACAGGAGGACCTGATCGCTAACTGACAAATCCGTATTCGTCGCCTGCGCGATGAAAAGGGCCGCAAGGGTCATGTAGATATTGGTGCCATCCAGATTGAAGGAATATCCGGTCGGGATGACCAGGCCCACGACCGAGCGCTTGGCGCCGGCCTTCTCCATTTTCTCCATGAGAGAGGGCAGCGCGGCCTCGGAGGAGGACGTTCCGAGGACCAGCAGCAGCTCTTCCTTGATGTAGCGGATAAGAGAAAAGATCGAGAAGCCATTGTAACGACAGACTGCGCCGAGAACCCCGAACACGAAGAGGAAGGCCGTGAGATAGAAGGTCCCGACCAGCATCGCAAGGTTGGCCACCGAGCCGATGCCATATTTGCCTATCGTGAAGGCCATTGCTCCGAAAGCGCCGAACGGCGCGGCTTTCATCAGGATGCTGACCAATTTGAAAACCGGTGCAGTGAGGTCCTGAAGGAAGGAAAGAACCGATTTGCCCGATTCTGCGACCATCGCCAGCGAGATGCCGAAGAGGACGGAGAAGAACAATACCTGTAGAATGTCGCCTTCCACAAAGGCGCCGACAATCGTGGTCGGGATCATGTTCATCAGGAAGCCGGTCACGGACTGCTCATGGGCCTTTGAGGCATAGCCACTGACGGCCTGGACGTCGAGCGAGATCGGATCGATGTTGAGGCCGGCGCCAGGCTGAATGACATTGCCGACGATGAGGCCGACGATAAGTGCGAGCGTCGAGAAGGTGAAGAAATAGACCATCGCCTTGCCGGCAACACGGCCGACCTTCTGAAGATCGCTCATGCCGGCAATTCCAGTCGCCACAGTCAGAAAAATGACGGGCGCGATGATCATCTTGACTAGCTTGATGAAGGCATCGCCGAGGGGCTTCAGGTTTTCTCCGATTTGCGGATAAAAATGGCCAACTGCAACTCCGAGGATGATTGCGACAAGCACCTGCACGTAAGGCTTGCCACAAAGGGTTTTGCGGGGTGCGCGTTTTGCGCTGGGGGGCAGTGGGGCCAACATGTAAGTTTTCTCTCCCTGACCGGGTCGGGCGGGCTCTTCCTCCCCGCGGCTTCTCCCATCGCGGCGCTCCGGTCAAACGCTGCTGCGATGTTGGTCGCAAGAGCCGTGCCAAGCCAAGAAACGCGGAATTCGTAGGAGTCTCGGGTATTTGCTACAATTTGCGCAGTTAGATTGTGTGGTTTTCCGCACTGATCGCTTTCCCTTCTGGCGGAACCCCGCACTATGGTTCGTCAATGATCGGTCTGAAGAATGCGATGGCAGAAGAAGACATAGGCAACGGCGCCTTCCAGCGCGCCCCATGGGTCTTCCCTGGCAGATGGCTGGCGGTCGATCTGTCTGGCTTGCGGTTTTGCTTGCAATTCTTGGTGCAGCGCTCTGTTTAGTGGTCTTTGCAACGGGCCGCATCGCCGGCACCAGAGCACAGTATGCCCTACGCGACCGTGCTCTTGCCGCGTTCCCACTTGCGGCCGACAGTTTGAAAGGGGAGGTCGAGAAGCAGCGAGTGATTCCGCTCGTCCTGCACCGAGGCCATGGCGGACGACGCGGCTATGCAATACGCGCTCGGCACGGTTAGCGCACGGCCGGGGCTCTATCTGTCGAGCCGGGTCGATGGATCGGAGGGGCCGGGCGGCCCGGCAGCGGCAGAAAGTGCTTGTGTTCCTGAATGCGGAACTGGAGCATCGCGTTGAACTGCGCACTGCGGAGCTCCAACGCTCGAACGAAGCGCTCGCCGGTGAGATCGCCGAGCGAGAGAACGCAGAGGCAAGAGTGCGCGCCTGCGCAATGAACTCGCCCAGGCGAACCGCTTGTCAATCTCGGGACAGAGAACAGCCGGGGTCACCCACGAGGTCAACCAGCTGATCGCCGCAATCCGCACCCATGCTGAAAATGCCGCGCGTCTTCTTGGGGCCGGCCGGTCGCAAGGTACCGGCGAGAATCTGACCTCGATAGCCGCCATGACCGGCAGGATCGGCACGATCACCGAAACGCTAAGGTCCTTCTCCCGCCGCGCCAGTGGATCGATGGAACCGATACTGGCGGAAGACGTGATCGACGACGCCCTGTCGCTTCTTTCAGTCCGAATTCGCGATTCCGGGGTGACGATAGAACGAAAGCGGATTGATCCATCTCCAATTGTCATGGCAAACCGCATGCGACTGGAGCAGATCCTCGTCAACCTTCTCCAGACCGTGCTTGACGCTCTGAAGGATCAACCGGAGCCCCGGGTCGAGATAGCGTTCGCCGATAACGGGGAAATGGTCGCTATTTCCGATCGGGACAACGGCCTCGGCCTTGCCCCCCAAGATTCGCAGGAGCCTCTTCATGCCGTTCATCACCAACAAGGAAAAGGGTCCCGTCTTGGCCTGGTCATTTCGGAGGAGATCGCACGTGAGCTCGGCGGCTCGTTGCGGCATGATGATGCCGGCCAGGAGAGAGGGAGTTCCTTCACGGTCGAGCTGAGGCGCGCGGCATGAATGCTGAAACAGGACCGGTCATTTTTATTGACGATAATGAGGATCTGCTCCGCGCAGCCACGCAGATGCTGAAGCTTGCCTCCTTCTCACCGAGCGTGTTCGGTTCGGCCGAGGCCGCGCTCGCCAGTATCGACGAGAACTTCGATGGCCCTGTTGTGAGTGACATCCGCATGCCCGGACTGAACGGCCTTCAGCTCTTCGAGCGAGTGAAGGCGATCGACCCGGACATTCCGGTTGTTCTCATCACCGGGCATGGCGACGTCGAGCTAGCCGTTGCCGCGGTCAAGAACGGCGCCTACGATTTTATCTCAAAGCCTTATGCGAACGACCGGCTTCTAGTGACGCTGCATCGCGCTTCGGAAAAACGGCGCCTGGTCCTGGAAAACAGACGTCTTAGGGATGCAGTTGTCCGATCTGCGGGCGATATCCCGCTGATCGGGGAGGCACCGACCATGATTCGACTACGCGAAACTCTCCGTCAGATCGCCGATACCGATGTGGATGTCCTTGTGGAAGGCGAGACGGGCACGGGTAAGGAGGTGGTCGCGGATCTGCTTCACCGCTGGAGCAAACGACGCACGAAGCCCTTCGTTGCCCTGAATTGTGGAGCGCTGCCCGAAAGCGTCATCGATAGCGAACTTTTCGGGCACGAGGCAGGCGCCTTTACTGGCGCGCAGAGGCGCAGGACCGGTCGCATCGAGCATTCGAACGGAGGGACGCTCTTCCTCGACGAAATCAAGTCGATGCCGCCAGCACTCCAGGTGAAGCTTCTGAGGGTGCTTGAGACCCGGCAGATCACGCCGCTCGGCACGAACGAAACCCGCAGCATCGACCTTCGTATCGTGTCGGCTACGAAGGCCGATCTCGGCGACCCGGCCGCCCGCGGAGATTTCCGGGAAGACCTTTATTTCCGGCTGAATGTGGTGACGCTCCGCATCCCGGCGCTTCGTGAAAGGCGCGAAGACATCCCGATACTCTTTGGACATTTCCTGGAACGCGCCGCCAAACGTTTCGGCAGGCCAGTTCCCGACACAAGCGCTGGCGTGCGCGATCGCCTCATGAGCTACAATTGGCCCGGCAATGTCCGTGAACTCGTGCATTTCGCCGATCGCGTTGCATTGGGACTTGAAGAGGTAGACACGCCCATTGCGCCCGGTCGAAAGGAACAAGCGGTATCAAACCTCCCGTTGTCCGAAAAAATTAGCCTTTATGAAGCGACCGTCATCCGGGATGCCTTGCAGGAATGCGGCGGCGACGTGAAGCGGACGATCGAAATCCTGGGAGTGCCGCGCAAGACCTTTTACGACAAGCTAAAACGACATGGGATAGACGCGGCCGATTATCGAAGAAATGCCAGTGTCTGAAGCCTTCTTGCTCGGGTACCTGGAAAGGCTGCGATGATGTGTTGGGTCCAGTGCATCGGAATTGCTAAAGTGGAATGATTTAGCTGCGGTCTCAATCTGGTTGACGAAGACGTTTCGCCATTCTTGCAAAGTGACGGTTTCGAGAATCGAGCGATGGCGTCGCAGAACGGCATTGACAGTTTGGCGGCGGCGTCGCGCAGAGGTGGCTCGAGCCGGCGAGCGAGAACAACGGGTGTTGCGGCTGCGGGTTCCGCAGGACCGAGCCGGCCTCTTCTCCACCGAGTGCTCGAGCGCTACCAACGTTCGGAGCGCGCCTTGGTGGCCACCTAGCGGAGGTGTATGTGCAGGGCGTGTCGACCAGGAAGGTCAAGGCGATCACGGCTGGCTGTGCGGCCATGCGTTCTCGGCCATCAACAAGCGGCTGGACGAGAGCCTGAAGCCCTTTGTCGAGCGCCCGTTTCGCGAGCTGCTTGCTTACCTCATCCTCGACGCCCTCTGCGAGAGGCACTTATCCATAGCGTGGATGCTCGCGATCTAAACAATCAATTTTACCAATCCGGGCGTGTCGTTCATAGATCGCCACGTGACATGCACCGCCGCTGCTTCTATCGCGTGAGGTGCACAAAAGAACCCGAAAAGAGGAAGTCTTCGCATGCGCTCTGGCGTGGGTCGAGGTTGTGCTGGGAAAATGAGTTGCAGCTTGCCGATCACCCGAAATCTCTGAGTTTTTGAGAAAGACCTACGACCCGACCGGGGTGTTCACGCAAAACCATTCGAGGGCTCTCGAAGCTGGCCGCTGCTAGGCCTGAGGTCCAGTGAAACGATGCTCGCGGATCTGCTCATCTCAACGACGCCGGCAGATCAGGCGTGAAGTTCTCGAAAAGGAGCAGCGGCAATTGCGGAAGCAGCGCCGCGTTCGGTTGCATCACATAGATGCTGATCGCATCCATCAAGACTTCGGTCAAGCGCTAAAGCATAGCAGTCAATACTAATATGGCCGTGGCCCGGCTCATGACCGTGATGCGAAGCTTATTCCCATGAAATTGGCAACGACCACGATCACCGGTGGCTGGTCTGTGTGTGGGGCCAGACATATTCAAGCCCATTAATGCTTGTGGTGTTCTGAAAAGAGGCAATGTAGATGCTTATCGACAGTTCAAGGAAGGATCGTTTCGTTGTTTCTCGACGGCGCACCGGTTTCGGTGATTGCCTGTGGTCCCTCGCGTCGGCTTGGGACTACGCACATCGAACGGGGCGAGCTTTAGCAATAGATTGGCGCGGCTCTTGTTACCTTGACAACCCTTTTTCGAATGCCTTTGCGGTTTTCTTCAAGCCAATTGAGGATATCGGTGGTGTACCGGTCATTTGCGATGACCAGATTAACAACGTCTCATTCCCTGGCCCCTTTTTCCCGTCGTGGTGGAACAAGCCATCCATCGACTGCGTGTACCGTCCGGATGAACAGATTTTCCAAGAACGTGACGAGCTAATCGATCTTTTACAGGCCCAAGATGATTGTGAAGCCGACACGGTAGTGTGTGATGCTTGCTTGATGTGGCGCTGCGATGAGAAGGCAGAGCGAACCATATTTCGAAGCATCACACCGAGGTTCGAAATTGAGAATCGCATTGAAGCGCTCTACCACGAACACTTTGACGGGTA
The DNA here is from genome assembly GCF_055811295.1 of Mesorhizobium sp. WSM4871. Taxonomy (NCBI): domain Bacteria; kingdom Pseudomonadati; phylum Pseudomonadota; class Alphaproteobacteria; order Hyphomicrobiales; family Phyllobacteriaceae; genus Mesorhizobium; species Mesorhizobium sp. WSM4871. The sequence continues at coordinate 30,247 of NZ_JBVVPU010000017.1, forward strand.
CAGCATTATTGGAGTCCATGTCCGCCACGGTAACGGCGAGGATATTATGGATCATGCACCTTTCTGGGCTGATCCGAAGGTTGCCTTGGAGCAGGTATGTACTGCCATTCGTATGGCCAAAGCGCAACCGCATCCGAGACCTGTAAGGGTGTTCTTGTGTTCGGACAGCGCCCAGGTTGTTGATCACTTGTCGGGCGTATTTCCCGAACTTTTCACCGTTCCAAAACGCTTCCAGGCGGATCAGTCCGGCCCCTTACACAGTGCAGCACTGGGCACCGACGGGGGTTTTTCCGCTCTCGTTGAAATGTATCTCCTCGGCAGGTGCGACACTGTAATTCGCTTTCCTCCGACTAGCGCCTTCACCCGCTATGCCCGCCTCTTCGTGCCACGCATTATTGAATTCGATTTGAATGACCCGCGTCGTTTGATCTTGATTGATAATTCTTCCGAACGCCCCCCGGCACCATGAAAGGGTTGGCATCCCACTCGAACTCTCCCTTGCCTTCGCGCAGAGGCCCCGTTGCCCTGCCCAAAGCGCCCCCTTTTCGCCACGCAATCCCGCCGCAGGCGAGCATCTTCTTGGGCGCGTCAAAATCAAAAAGGATTCAAGCTTGTCGCAGAGAAAAGTCGCTTTAATCACCGGGATTACGGGGCAAGACGGTTCCTACCTCGCAGAATTGCTTTTGGAAAAGGGCTATTCTGTGCATGGGATAAAAAGACGATCGTCTCTTTTTAATACGGGCCGTATCGACCATCTCTATCATGACCCTCATGAAAGTGGCGTTGATCTTACCCTTCACCACGGGGACTTGACAGATTCGTCCAGCCTTACGCGCGTCATACAACTGGTGCAGCCGAACGAAATTTACAATTTGGCAGCTCAGAGCCACGTGGCAGTCTCCTTTGAAGAACCAGAATACACCGCGAACTCCGATGCCTTGGGTGCGCTGCGTATCCTCGAGGCAATTCGGATCTTGGGGCTCGTCGAGCATACGCGCTACTACCAAGCCTCGACGTCTGAGCTCTACGGGCTGGTGCGGGAAACGCCACAGACCGAGACGACACCTTTCTACCCCCGATCACCCTACGCTGTTGCCAAATTGTATGCTCACTGGATCACCGTAAACTATCGAGAAGCTTACAATTTGTATGCGTGTAACGGCATTTTATTCAATCATGAGTCACCCGCGCGCGGAGAAACATTCGTAACACGCAAAATCACGCGCGCCCTGGCTCGGATCAAGCTTGGAATGCAGCAGACTCTATTCTTGGGCAACCTTAATGCGCGTCGCGATTGGGGGCACGCTCGAGACTACGTCCAGATGCAGTGGTTGATGCTGCAGCAGGAGCAACCTGAAGACTTTGTGATCGCTAGCGGTGAGCAACATTCGGTGCGCGAATTCGTCAACGTCGCGGCCGCTGAACTCGGCATCGGTGTTCGTTGGGTGGGGGAAGGGGTCGACGAAGAGGGGTACGATGCAAAGACGGGAGCTCTGATCGTAAAAGTAGATCCCCGTTATTTTCGTCCTGCCGAGGTCGAGACACTTCTCGGCGATGCCCGCAAGGCCAAAGAAAAACTTGGGTGGGAGCCCAAGATATCCTTCATCGAATTGGTTAGGGAGATGGTTCGGGAGGATTTGCACATGGCAGAGCGTGACGCAGTGCTGATGAAGCAGGGTTATTATTCACACAGTCCACAAGAGTTATGCTGACAACGGCCGCGCCATGCTGACTTATTGTCAGTGCCATGGTGGCCTTCTTACGGAGCGTCCAGAGCGTTATCAATGGAAAACAAAAAGATGAAGAAAGTCTACGTGGCAGGTCATCGCGGCCTTGTGGGATCCGCCACCATGAGAGCCCTCGAGGCGTTAGGATCCTATGAGATAATAACACGCACTCACGACGAACTGGATCTATTTGATCGGAGCGAGACGCGCAGCTTCTTCATGTCGCGGCGACCTGATTACGTCGTTATGTGCGCCGCGAAGGTTGGTGGTATACTGGCGAACGCTACCTCCCCTGTCGATTTCCTTCACAACAACCTCGCGATTCAAGTCAGTGTTTTTGATGCCGCTTACGCGTCCGGCGTCGAACGGATGATTTTTCTTGGCTCCTCGTGTATCTATCCACGCGACTGTCCACAGCCGATACGGGAGGAATACCTTCTCACCGGTCCGCTTGAAGCGACAAATCGTCCCTACGCTTTGGCAAAGATCGCCGGTGTTGAATCATGCTGGTCTTTCAACCGGCAGTACAAGGCGCGCTATCTCGCGTTGATGCCGACCAACTTATATGGTCCGGGCGATAATTATCACCCCGAAAATTGTCACGTTCTGCCTGCTCTGATACGCCGTTTTCATCAAGCTAAAGTAAACGGCGACACCTCGGTGGGGGTCTGGGGATCCGGAAAGCCTCGGCGAGAGTTTATGTATTCGTCGGATCTAGGTGATGCCATAGCGTTCCTGCTTGGCCTGCCAGATTCGGATTTTGACGCCTTGACAGCCGCCGACACTGCGCCCCTGATTAATGTTGGCGTTGGTGAGGATGTCACAATTCGCGAGGCAGCGGAACTCGTCAAGGCGGCAGTCTGCTGGGAGGGCAATCTGGTATTCGACTCGACGAAGCCAGACGGTACTCCGCGCAAGTTACTGGACGTAACGCGCTTGCGTAACCTTGGCTGGAAAGCCAAGACGTCTCTTGGTGCCGGGTTGCAAGCTACGTATGAGGATTTTCTTCGCCTTCATGGGGCTTGATGTGGATGCGTGCATCTTGGTTGGACTGCATGTCCGACCTGGTGCAAGCTTATTCAGTCAGGCGAAACAGAAGAGAGGGACACATACTCGGCAGGCATGCGCCATGATGCGGCCGTTTACAACCCATGCAGCAGCGGGTCTCGTTGAAGACGAAGCGGCTTGCCCTGTACCAACCGTTCGAGAGCGTCTGCAGAGCGCCAAGCTCGATTGGCATCGGCCCCAACGCGCTCATGATCATCGTGCCGCGCACGGCTTTTGCCTTTTGCCGCCAAGTGAAGCCGATCATCTGCGAGCGCTCGCCGCGACAATATTCCATTATGCGCATTCCGCATCGCCGACCTTGGTGCGGCCGGCGGGCGATGCTCCGCTCGGCGGGTTAGAGCCAGGTGCTGGCTCGAAACAGCAGCGCCTCTCGGAGTTGTTGAAAACCCCGCAAGTGAATTGCCCGTTTTCCTTTCGGCAATCGCTGTTGAGACGTCTGGGAATGACTCAAACGATTGCCCTTTTGGCTTCATGCAATGTCTCGCCCAATCCGACGAGACGGGCCGCGGCTTGACCCGTCGGCATGTCAATGACCGTGATTGCGCTTGCTGCAAGGAAGCGGCGCTCGTTCTTGGTCAGCGTCGCTGTATCCATTGCCGCAAAATGTGGGCCATTGGAGCGCTTCATGATCTGTCGGGCATAGGTGCGCAGCATCTGATCGTTGAAGCGGCAGCCGAGGAAGAAAAGACCACGGCTGGCTCGCCGTTCCTTCACAAGGTCAGGGATCGGCGTCTGGATATCGATTTCGCTCAGCACTTCGACATAGTCGGAATCTGCGACGAGGAAGTTTGCGGCCGGCCTGGCGCCGCCGTGGGGGGCGTAAAGAACCGTCTTCGCCGTCGGTGCGGATTCGAGTAATATCCCGGACAAATCGTAGGCTTTCGTCCAAATGTCGCCGGTCTCGTGCGCCCGTGGGACGCCTTGTATTTCAACGACGTCCGTTCGGCGGGCCTGTATTAGGGCCGCGCGCATGGCACCGTCGTACCAGCTGTCGATGATCACGGAGAGCGGCAGCGTTGCAAGCCAGGCATGGAAGACGGTCGGCAGCACCGGGACGGCGAATATTTCGGCCATCCAAACTTTAAGCGTGCGGCGGTGCCGGCGCTGTTCGATATACTGCGCAACCGACCACATGTTGGTGCGAATCTTCGAAGGGGCCGGCGTGCGCTTGTGGAGCGCTGCGGCAACGGCTTCGGGGGTATTCGGTACGAGCGGTTCGGCGGAGCTGGTCTCAAGCAGACCCGGCCCGAGATAGGGAATTACGTGATCGGCCGCGAGCGCTGCCTTCAAAAGGTCAAGTTGCCTTTCAGCAAAACTGTCCCGAATAACGACGAGGTGGCCCGAGGTCATCGTGTTCATGCTCGTATCCCTTTGCCGCTCTCTTTGTGTCAACCCGAAGATCAGCTCTCGTCGGGAATCTTCCTTGCCTCGACGGTGATCGGCAAAGGCGTTTCCCGCGGAAGGTCGGGCAGGACTAACCGCCAGCCATTCTTCAGCGTCACGACCCCGCCCCATAAGTGTTCGTTGTCGGCCTTGATGATCGGCTCTTCGAGATCCTTTTTGGGAACATACGCCGACAAGCCATCACCGGTCCTGCGGATCATTACCTTCATCCGGCCGTTCCTTCGTTAAAACCAGCACCGATTTCGGCACTGCAAGGAGTCCGAGCCGTCTCAAGGCTCATGAGTTCACGGGCACGCATGCCGACGACGGTGCCGCGATCGATCCATTCGACTGCATAGATGTAGAACTGCTGGAGAAAGGTGCCGATGTCGCGCACATAGCCCTCGTCGCCTTTGCGCACCAGGTTTTCACCGATCTCCTTGCCAGGATAGGTGCCGTCATTTTTTATATGGCGTGTGGCGCGGACCCGCTCACCCGGCGCGAATCGCGGAGGTGTACGGATTTCGATGTCCTGTTCGCGTTCGAGGCCCATGGCCGTTCCTTTCTCCCGTCTGCAGCTTTCCAACAGGAGGTCAATGATTCTGATGAGGCGCCTCGACCGTGTCGGTAGCCGAAATGGAGGTCAGGCGGGGACGCAAGTCTTCGACACCGGACACACCGAGGCGCATTGCTGCGTTTCGAAGGTGCCCTCGCATTCGGTGCACTTTTTCGGATCGATCACATAGGTCTCGCCCTTGAACTTGATCGCGCCGGAAGGGCATTCGAACTCGCAGGCGCCGCACTGGGTACATTGGGAAGCTATGATCTTAAAGGCCATTTTCATCTCCGGTTCGGTTAGAATGAGGCGGCTCAGGCCGTCGCAGCCAGTGGCTCGCTCCCAAACTCGGCGGCGTAAAGCGCGCCGATCGCGGTCTCGATGTAGTCATAGCCGTAAGCATCCGTTGCTCGGATCCCACTTTCCTTGAGTCGATCCTCGGGGCTATTTCCAATTCTCGCGCACAGCACGATGTCTACGCCTTCGAGCGTAGAGATGACGCCGTCGAGGCTCTTGTCCTCGGCCCGGCCGCCGAGGCAATACTGCTCGACTTTGCGATGACCCACGAAGCCGATCCCTTTCGGCGAGGCCTCATAAATCTGGAACTCCTTCGCATGGCCGAAATGCTCGTTGATGCGACCGCCTCCCTTGGTCGCCACCGCGACCAGAAGCGATTTGCCGGAGCCTGCGGTCTTGACCCTCCCGAGCGCCTCGCTCTTGGCCGCCATGCGATCGCCCCGCTCGCGCGCGACCACTGCCCGGTAGGTCTCGCGCTTGCTGGCGTCGTACGTGACCTTGTCGGGAAGCCGGTCGAGGGTGAATTCCTTGCCGCGATCCTCACCGAGCAGCCCGACAGCATCGGCCCGGCACTGCCGGCAATGGCGCATCAACTTGGCGCCGCCTTCGAGACGATCCTGAAGGGCCTTCAGCTCCATTGCCTTGGGGCCGCGCTGCCCGCTCAGGCCGTAATGCGTACCGTGCGCCGGGTCGGAAATCAGCGGCATGACATTGTGCAGGAACGCGCCGCGCTCCTTGACCCATTTATTCACCTCGATCAGGTGCTCATCGTTTACGCCGGGGATCATTACCGAGTTGATCTTGGTGAGGATGCCGCGCGCCGTCAGCATCTCCAGCCCCGACATCTGTCGTTCGTGCAGGATCGTGGCTGCCTCAACGCCCGTATAACGGCGGTTGTCATAGAAGATCCACGGATAGATCTCGGCACCGATCCGCGGATCGACCATGTTGATGGTGATCGTCACGTGATCGACATTCATTTCGGCAAGCTCGGCGACGCGGTCTGGCAGCGCGAGACCGTTGGTTGAGATGCACAGCTTGATGTCGGCGATTTCCTTGGCGACCCGTTCGAATGTGGCCTTTGTGTTCTTCCAGTCGTAACAGGCATCGCCCGGTCCGGCGATGCCAAGCACGGAAAGCTGCGGCACTTGGTTGGCAACCTCGATCGCCTTGCGCAGCGCCTGGTCGGGCGTCAGTCTTTCCGAGACGACCCCAGGCCGGCTTTCGTTGGCGCAGTCATATTTGCGATTGCAGTAGTTGCATTGAATATTGCAGGCCGGGGCGACCGCCACATGCATGCGCGCGAAGTAGTGGTGCGCTTCCTCTGAAAAGCAGGGATGATCCTTGATCTTCTCCCAGACAGCCGAGTCCATCTCGTGCGGCTTTGCGGAGGAGCCGCAGGATGAAGATGCGCAGCCACCGGATTTCGCTCTCGCCGGCGACTGATCGAAGACTGTCGTGCCGGAAAGGCCCTGTAGCGAAATCATCGGTGCAGACATCGAACGGCTCCGTGCGTGGTGTGAACATCGCACTTCAGAGCGCAAGAGATATGCCAACTCGAAAAGTGGTCTTTATCGTTATGTTGGCTTTTGCGTCGTGCCTTTTGTGTCCAATTGTGTCTGTTTCCTGCGACACATCTTGTCAGGTCGCCGACAACGTCAAAAAAGGTACCGTCTTGTCTCAGTTATGCCCAGTGCGGGAAGCAACCGCGCAACCACGTTCGATGTCATCAGGGACGTTTAGAACTTCTTCACTCCGATACGATGCCGGCGCAAAGCATAGCCGACCTGCCGCGGCGTGAGACCGAGAACACGAGCCGCCTTGGCCTGTACCCAGCCGGCCCTCTCCATCGCATCAATCAGCCGGTCGCGTTCCGTCAGACGCGGGTTCATTGCAGGACAAACGGGATGGTGGGGGTCGCAGGTCTCGCCGGGCGATGCCTCATTCTGTGAGGCGCCGACCCGCATGGGAGACGGCCGCGATCCAGCCGGCATCACATTGGCACGTGGGAACTCGTCGACGGCATAGCCGCCATGCGAACGGCCGACTCCTTTCCACAGAAGCGCAGACAAGCACTGGCTGTTCTTGCAGGCGAAATCCGACGCAGTTATTGTCGTTGAACGCGCAAGTGTGGCCGTCCGTCTCACACAATTCTCCAACTCACGCACGTTGCCAGGGAAATAGCATTGCGACATTAGGTCAAGCGCCGACGGCGTGAATGCAAGATCGCGATGGTTCTCCTTGTTGAATCGCTCGAGGAGAGCTTTCGCAAGGCGTGGAATATCGCCCGGCCGTTCTCTGAGGGGAGGCAGGACTATTGGCACCACATTGATGCGGTAATAAAGGTCAGCCCTGAACTCTCCATTCCGGACAGCCGTCTCGAGGTCCTTGTTGGTGGCGCATATGAGCCGCACGTCAACTTTGAGGGTCCTGGTGCCGCCCACTCGCTCCAGTTCTCCTTCCTGCAAGACGCGCAACAGCTTGGCTTGAAAGGCAGGCGAAATCTCGCCGATTTCATCAAGCAGCAGGGTTCCGCCATTCGCCAATTCGAACCGGCCAGCGCGCTGCAGGATAGCCCCGGTGAAGGCGCCTTTCTCGTGGCCAAAGAGCTCTGATTCCAAAACGCTTTCGGGCAGTGCGGCGCAGTTCAATTTGACGAAGGATTTGTCCTTCCGATGTGAAAGCTTATGGATAGCCTGTGCAAAGAACTCCTTGCCGGTACCGCTTTCGCCTCGCAGAAGCACGGTGGAATTGGTCCTGGCCACGACCGAGACGATATCGAGGACTTGCTTGAGGGCGGGACTTTCTCCGATAATTCCGTCGATCTTGACATGCGGATGTCGGGCCGGATGGGTCCTGTCCTCGTCGAGCGACTGCTCTGGTCTCGGTTGCTTTTCCACAAGTCGCTGACGACATGTGCTCAAAGTGCGATGGAGGCGGATGGTCCGGCCGACCAGATTGGCGACCATGGCCAGGAAGCTTAAGTCCTCCTCGTAGTGGAACCTGGTGGTACCGTTCCTGACGCGGTCGATCGACAGCGTCCCGAAGATCTTTTCCTCAGCCTTTAGCGGGACACCGATAAAGGCAGTTGCGATCGTGCCGCTGTTCGATCGAGGATCAGCCTGAAATAGCTCGGACGTGCTTGTGTCTTGTATGACGATCGGCAATCCGGTAGCGACGATTTTGTCTATTACGGCCTGGGGAATGACGCTGCCGGCGGCTGATTGAGGCACAGTGCCGCCGGTAGTTGCGCTAATCTGCGGCTCTCCTTCAGCGTCCAGGACGACGATTGCGCCATGACGCATTTGCACAAACGAGGAGAGGATATTCGCGACATTGGCAAGCGTAATCTCCAGCTGGGCCGGGGCAGTCAGAATCTTCGATATCTCGTAGATTCCCCTGAGCAAGCTGTCCGCATTGCTCACCGCTTCGACCGCAGGTTCGGGCGGGGTGTTCCGAGATGCGATTTCACCGACCTGATCTGGAAGCATGTGAGCCATGCAAACACCTCAAGGATTGTCCAAGGTGCTCCGCCCAAGCCCTTTTTTTGTATTTTGAGTTCCAGAAACTTTTTTTCAGCTTTTCGGTAATTGTGAACACTATTGACGGTATTAACCGCAATTGCGAGCCTCTCATTTCTCGCTCTGCGCCAGTCATCCGAACTTGAAGAGAACGCCGAAGCCGCCGCGCGGGTAATTCCACACGATCTCACCGCTGGCCTCGCACAGCACGCGACAGGTGCCGCATTCCATGCAGCCGTCGGGAGTGGTCTCCACCTGTCCCTTGTCGTTCAACTCATAGCACTTAGCCGGGCAGATGTGTGTCAGCGCGAGCAGGTTCGCGCTCGGCCTCTCGTGCGGTCGCACTTTGATATGCGGGCGGCCCGGATCGACCAAATAACGGTTCTGATAAAGCTTCTCCTCGACGCGTAACTTCGTCACGGCCATCGTCATTCTGTTTCTCCTTCAGCGCCACGCCAGTGCCAGGCGGACCACATCGCTGATCAGCCCCCAGCGCGAACGCGCCTTGATGAAGGCAGCAGTGGTCGCCTTTTCCTTCTCGATTTTCGGGGTTCCGTCGACCCGCATGAAGTTCTGCGCGGCCTGCGACATCAACTGCGGGTAAGTCATGAAGAAATTGCGGGAATTGGTGTGTATCAGGTCCGGCATGTCCTTATATTTCATCAAGTCTTTGACTACGAAGGACTTGTCCAACATGGTCTTGTAAAGGGCGAGATTCCTCCTGATCATCGGCTGGTTGCGGCCCTTGATCTCAATGATTGCCTCGCCCGCGATGCGACCTGAAGTCATGGCCAGGTTCGAACCCTCGCGGTGAATGGCGTTGTTCAGTTGGGCGGCATCGCCGACCGCGACCCAACCGTCACCGAAGAGCTGCGGAATGGCCTTGTAGCCACCTTCGGGAATGAGATGCGCGGAATACTCCTTGACTTCCGAGCCCGCGATCAGCGGCCGAATCGAAGGATGGTGCTTAAAGGCGTCGAGGAGGACGTAAGGGCTCTCCCTTGTCTGGGCGAAATCGGAGACGAGGCAGCCAATGCCGAGAGAGATCGACTCCTTGTTGGTGTAGAGGAATGCAAGTCCGGCCATGCTGCGAGAGATCGTGCCCGCCGCTTCGATCACGCAGCCTTCGTCGCCCTGGAGGCCGAACCGCTGCTCAATGACCTCGTCGGGTAGGAAATGCATTTCCTTGACAGCGAGCGCCACGCTTTCTGGCTTCGGCATCTTGCGCAGGCCGGCCCGTGTACCGAGCAGTCCGTTGACACCTTCTGCGAGCACGACGACGTTCGCATAGATCGGCCCGCCAGCCCGGTCGGTGCGCACGCCGATCACCTTACCTTTGGCATTGCGGACGAGTTCGGTCACCGTCGTCTCGCACAGAACCGTCGCGCCGGCCTCGCGCACCTTGCGCGAAAACCACTTGTCGAATTGGGCACGGATGATGGTGTAGCGATTGGGCCTCGCCTCGTTGAAATCATCCGATCGATACTGCATCCCGGTGTGGGAGGTGTCGTCCATCACCCAGAATCGCTGCTCGACCAGATGCCGCTCGAGAGGCGCATCATTCCGGAAATCCGGGATGATTTGCTCCAACATGTCGGCATACATGATGGCGCCCTGGACATTCTTGGAGCCCGGATACTCGCCGCGCTCTAACTGCAGCACTGCCAGGCCCTGGCTTGCCATAGTATAGGCGGCCGCGTTTCCGGACATACCGGCCCCGACGACGATGGCGTCGAATTCTTCCTCGATCATGGCCGTCTCCCTTAGCTCGCAAGCTTGTCGTGACTGTGCGGCGACAGCCGCCGGGTGAAGGCGTCCGTCAATGCCGGCAGGAAACGGATCGCATCAGTGACGATGCCGAGGTGGGCAAAGTCGAAGATCGGGGCGTTCGGGTCGGTGTTGATGGCTACGACCAAATCAGACCCCTCCACGCCAACCCGATGCTGAATGGCGCCGGAAATCCCGGCCGCTATGTAAAGCTTTGGCCGGATGGTCTTGCCCGTTTGGCCAACCTGCCGATCAGCCGGCATCCAGCCCTTCTGGACCAGCGGGCGCGAACAGCCATATTCGGCGCCGATTGCCCGCGCTAGATTCTTCACAAGCTGCAAATTTTCCGCCGAGCCGAGGCCCAGGCCTCCGGCAACCACGATGTCGGCGTAGGCGAGATTTGCCTTTGCCGATTGGCGATCGAGGTTGAAGCCAAGGACTTTGGTGATGATCTCTTCCTCGGTCATCGACAGCTTGTGCCGGATGACACGCCCAACCGGCTTATCCGCCCGCGGTGGCATGGCCATAACTCTGGGTCGTACGGTGGCCATCTGCGGCCGGTAGTTGAGCGTATAGATCGTGCATAGCAAGGAACCGCCGAAAGTCGGACGGGTCGCGGCGAGCGAACCGTCCACATCCACATCGAGTTCGGTACAGTCGGCAGTAAGCCCTGTCAGCAAGGTCGTCGCTACTGAGCCAGCGAGATCCCTGCCGAGCGTGGTCGCACCGAGAAGCAGGATCTCCGGTTTGTGGGTATTGACCAGATCCGTCATCGCCTTGGTGAAAGGCTCGTTGCGATAGTCGGCAAGCAGCGGTGCTTCGACAAGGTAGACAAGGTCGGCGCCGTAAGCGAAGGCCTCGGCAACGGCATGCTGGGTGGCCTCACCCGGCGGTCCGAGCACGATGCCCGCAAGCTGGATGCCAAGCTTGTCGGCGAGCTTGCGGCCTTCGCCAAGCAGTTCGAAGGACACGGGATGGACCTCGCCGCGTTCCAGTTCGATGAAAACCCAGACGTGCCGATAGTCCCTAAAGTGCTCAGGCAATTCCCTCTTGATGCCGGCACGGCCGGCGGAAGGAGGGGCTTCGCGGTTCGCGTTCGACATCGTCTCTCCTTGCCGTCCCGTCACTGGCCGCCGTCAAAGGCGAGTTCGTGTTCGAGCGCTGGCTGGCGGGTGAAGATTGCGGCGATCAGTTCGTCAGCGGCGTCATGCTGTGTCTTGTCGGTCATGTCGATTTGCGTCGCCTTTTCCGCCCGCGTCGTAGGGGCGAAAACGCGCTTGACGACCGTCGGCGAGCCGCGCAGGCCGCATTTGTTGAGGTCCTCAATGCCAGCTTCGGCCGCGCTCCACTTCACGATCTGGCTACGCGCGGCGCGCATGGCGTCGTCGAGCGAGCCCCTGCGGATTTCGTTGGTGCCTTCCAGCATTGTGATGAGGCAAGGCAGTCTGCTTTTCAGCATCTGCGTACCGCCTTCGGAACGGCGGTTGACGGTGATCTCGCGCGCATCGAGATCGATAGAGGCGATCTTCGCCACATAGGTGAACTGCAACAGGCCGAGGCGCTTGGCGATGCCGGGCCCGACTTGGGCGGTATCGCCGTCAATCGTCTGCTTGCCGGCGAAGACGATGTCCGGCGCGCCGAAGGTCTCGCCAATTCTCACGATTGCCCGAGAAAGCGCGAAGGAGGTCGCTAAAGTATCGGAGCCGGCAAAACAGCGGTCGGTCAACAGGACCGCGCGGTCGGCGCCATAGGTGAGCGCCTTGCGCAGCGCATCTTCTGCCATCGGCGGACCCATCGTAAGCACGGTGACCTCGCCGCCATGGGCGCCGCGCAATCTAAGTGCCTCTTCGAGGGCGAACAGGTCGTAAGGGTTGATGATGGTCGGTACGCCCTGGCGCATGATCGTGTTCGTCACCGGGTGGACACGTATCTGCGCGGAGTCCGGCACCTGCTTGATACAGATTACAATGTGCATTGCATCTCTCTCGGCTCCAATCCGCAAGCGCCCGTGGCGTTCATCTCCTTCTCAGCATCATTCGTGCCAACCCTCTTGCGTTGCTCTGTTCCCTTTGACATGGGGTTGTTTTCTTCCGAAGGTGCCGTCGTGATGACCGGACTTGTCGGCTTTTCGACATTGTCGCGTCGCAACCGTGTCGCGCTCAGTCTGTCTCGAACCGCCTCAGGATCGAATCGAACGGGACAAAGGTGTGGTCCCGAACGGCCGGTTTGTCCGGATCGTGCTCTTTGAGCACCTTGAAGACCCGGTGCGTGAGGGGCGAGGATGTCGCGAAATCCTCATAGGCGCGTTCCAACGTCGCACGCGCCCGCGCGGCGATCACCCCGTCGGGAAGGCCGGCGAAATCCTCTTCAGCGAGGTATTGGCCCATGCGCTTCATGATATGCAGGCGTGAGACATTGAGCACCTTCGGATCATAAGAGATGCCAAGGACTGCGAAGAACTCCTCCGCAGCCGACAGGCTCATCAGCCGGGCGAGGATGTCGGTGACATCGATGGCACAGCTTTCAGCGAAACAACTGCGCATTGCATCCTCCTTGGCCCGAAACGGTGCTCGGGGGTTGCGTCGTCGCCCGGAGCTGGAGCTGATTGAAGTCCTTTCGCCTGGCTGGCGAAGACGGGGAAAGGTCATGCAGCTTCTTAACGATCCCGGGCATGACCTCGAGCACCCGGTCGACGTCCTCCTCGCCGTTGTTGCGCGAAAAGGAGAAACGGATTGCGCCGTGTGCCGCGCTATTGGGGATATTCATCGCCACCAAGACATGGCTCGGCTCCAGCGAGCCGGAGGCGCAAGCAGAGCCGGAGGAGCAGGCGATGCCCTCGCGATTGAGGAAATGCAGTATGCCCTCACCTTCGATATGTCCAAAGGCGATGTTTGCGGTGTTCGGCAACCGCTTTAGTAGGTCGCCGGCCACGAAGGCGTGTGGGATGCGCTGGAGAAGTTCTTTCTCCAAGCGGTCGCGCAACGCCTTTACCCGTGTGTTCGCGTCGTCCATGAATTTCAAGGCAAGTTCGGCTGCCATGCCGAGACCGACGATGCCTGGCGTATTCTCCGTGCCCGCGCGGCGGTTGCCCTCCTGGCGCCCCCCCTTGATCAGCGGACAGAAGCGCACGCCGCGCTTTGCATAAAGTGCGCCGACCCCTTTCGGTCCGTGTAATTTGTGACCGGAGAGAGACAGCATATCGATTGCCGTCGATTTCAAGTCGATCGCAAGCTTGCCGACCGCTTGCACCGCGTCGGTATGGAAAAGGGCGCCGACTTCCTTGGCCAACTCAGCAAGCTCGGGCACCGGGAAGATCGTTCCGGTCTCGTTGTTCGCCGACATGATCGAGACGATCGCCACGCGCGGGGTGAGGGCGGCCTTATAGGTGTCGAGGTCGATCCTGCCGTGGCGATCCACCGGGATCCTATGCACCTTTATGCCGCGCGCCTTTTCAAGGTGGGCGCAAAGCGTCAGCACGGCCGAATGCTCGACTGCGGAAGTCACGATCTCAGTGCGCTCAGGCATCACCTCGAGCGCCGAAAGGATCGCCGTGTTGTCGCTTTCCGTCCCGCCCGAGGTGAAGGTGATTTCGTCGTCGAACTCCGCGCCGATCAGCGTTTGCACCTGCAGGCGCGTCTTTCTCACCGCCGCCCCGGCGGAAGCGCCAAAATCGTGGTTCGACGACGGGTTGCCGTAATGGTCCGTAAAAAACGGCAGCATCGCTTGAACGACTTCAGGATCGACCCGTGTCGTTGCGTTGTTGTCCAGATAAACAGGCCTCATGGATGTGATCCTTCTCCTGAGCGCAATCACGCAAAAGCGCACGCCCGGTCTGTCATGATGATGGCTAGCCAAAGGAGTTGCCGCGGCCACATTCGGCCCGCGCTTCTTGGACCCAGCGCGGCCGCTCGCCTCGACTTGATGCGCCAGCCTTGCGCCGGCCCGGGAAAGCGCGGTCTTTAGGCCACGGCGTTTTCGGTGCGCTGGATCATGGACTGTTTCTCCTTCAGGCCGGGGCGCGTTCTCGAACAGCTACGCATGGACCGTGCCAAAGAAGGAAATCATTTCAAAACAACAGATGTCTTCAACACTGCTATGTCGCATGTCCGACATCGGCCTGAATTGTTCAACGCGGAACGCCGTTGAATCGGCGTGAATTCCGCTTCGCGTGAGGAGCAATCCTACGTCGTTCGCCCAGGGTGCCCGCGCGATCGATGCGTCCTGTCGGGTTTGTCGGGTTCGCGACGCGGCACTGTTCCGCCCCGTTGCCTGCTGAGATCTCGTTTGTCATTGAGGAATATGCAGAAAATCCTTCTGAGCGTCTTCTGTGCCTTTGGCACGGCTATTGCGGTTCTATCCTCGTAAGAGCGGCGCGTGCTCGCAGCCGATATTCATCTCGCGGGTGACATCGCGATCGATGGAACGAAGGAAAGAAAGAAAGCAACATGCCAGGTCCAGATCAGCTACCCGCATTCCGCATGTTTTCGTCCTCACGCAGACCTTCCATTTCAGCTTTCTTGAGACCGAGCGTCCTGCTGCGCTCGTACAAAGCCAAGCGTCGTTTTCACATCGATCTGCGCGGCGCCGCCTTTCGCGACGTTTTCGCCTTCACCATGCGCCACTGGAGCAGGCAGCCGGTCCGGCTCGCGATCATTATGATCGCGGTGCTTGTCGCAACGCTCCTTGACGTCCTGACGCCGTTCTATTCCGGACGGCTCGTAGACGCGGTCGCCCAAGGGGCGGCAGCAGAGGCCGTCGTGTGGGATGCGGCTCTTGCGGCCTTTTCAATGTTGATTGCTCTCACACTCGGCGCCGTCGTCTTGCGCAACGTCGCCTTCATTGCCGTCAATGACTTCATTCTGAAGATGATGTCGGACATCGCCTGCGACGCGTTCCATCGCGTCCAGCGCTTTTCGACCAATTGGCATGCGAAAACCTTCGCCGGCTCGACGGTGCGCAAGATCACGCGCGGCATGTGGGCGCTCTGCCTCCTCAACGACACGATGCTTTTTGCGTTGTTCCCCTCGCTCATCATGCTCGTAGGGTCGAGCGTCCTGCTCGGCTGGTATTGGCCAATGATGGGGCTGATCATCGCCTGCGGCTCGGTTGGCTATGTGGCGCTGATCATTATCCTGTCGCTTGGCTATGTGGCGCCAGCGGCAAGCCTTGCCAACGACTGGGATACGAGGCTTGGGGGCTCGCTTGCTGACGCGATCAGCTGTAACGCCGTGGTCAAAGGCTTCGGCGCCGAGGTGCGGGAAGATTATCGCCTCGCGAAAGTCATCTCTAAGTGGCGGCACCGCACCCGCCGGACCTGGGTGCGCGGGACAACCAGTGCTGCATTCCAAGGAATCATGCTTCTTGCGATGAGAGCGGCTTTGATCGGCTATGCCTTATTTTTGTGGTCGCGCGGCCAGGCTACCCCAGGTGACATCGCCTTGGTGCTCGCGTCTTTCACCGTCCTGTATGGCTACTTGCGTGATGTTTCCATACACGTGCGCAACATCCAGCGCTCTGTAAATGAGATGGAAGAACTGGTCAAAACCTACAGCCAGCCGCCCGACGTGGCCGATGTTGCCGGCGCCAAGCCGATCCGGATCACGAAGGGTCACATCGATTTTGAGAGCGTCCATTTCCACTACGGCAATCATTGGTCGCCATTTTACAGCGACTTGTCGATTTCGATTGAGGCCGGCGCACGGGTCGGTCTGGTCGGCCCCTCTGGCTCCGGCAAGACCACCTTCGTCAAGCTCATCCAGCGGCTTTACGACCTGGATGCTGGACGAATCTTGATCGATGGGCAGGACATCTCGCGGGTGACGCAGGCCTCGCTGCGCTCGCAGATTGCGATCGTACAGCAGGAGCCACTTCTGTTCCACCGCTCGCTGGCCGAGAACATAGCCTATGGGCGGCCAGGTGCTTCTCGGACCGACATTGAGCAGGCGGCGCGGCTCGCCAGCGCGCATGACTTCATTGCGCGCCTGCCGAACGGCTACGGTACGCTGGTCGGCGAACGCGGCGTGAAGCTTTCAGGCGGCGAGCGCCAGCGTGTGGCGATAGCGCGCGCCTTTCTCGCCGATGCCCCGATCCTGATTCTGGACGAGGCGACATCGAGCCTCGACTCGGAATCGGAGGTACTGATCCAGAAGGCAATGGAGCGGCTCATGGTCGGGCGCACCACGCTCGTCATTGCGCACCGGCTCTCGACGGTGCGCGAACTCGACCGGCTGCTTGTCTTCGACCGTGGTTGCATCACCGAGCAGGGCGACCACGCCGCGCTGATCCGTCGCGACGGCATCTACCGCCGCCTGTTCGAGCGGCAGGCCTTGGAGCTGACAAAGGGGTGGGGTGGGACCGATGTGCAACGCGGTTGAACACGGCGTAGATTCAGCTCGCCTCCCCAGCAATCCTGTCGGGCCGTTCCTGAAAAGGCGGCCGCAACCTGTCGTCGGGTTTGTCCAATCCACGACACGCCTGGTGCCGGCCTGTCTTCCTGCCGCGCTCTCGAGCAAACCAATGAATGGGATGAAGACAATTTTTTATGAGCTGCGTCCTGCGTTCCCGGCACGGCGCTTGAGGCTTCAACCTGAGGCGGCCGCCGCCGCGCGATCATTTAGATCTTGGTTGATGCGATCAATGAAGCGAAGGAAAGCAACGCGCCGGGTCCGCGCCAGATCCGCGTTCTCTGGCAGAGAGGTGTCGCCAAATCGACGCCCTCCCAGCATGCGCGCACGGCCCGCGTCGACATGGGGCACTGATCGTGATTGTCGGCTGCGACCCACCGCTCTTATGCCGAACTCGAAGGTGCAGGATACGGACCTGCGTCTCGCAGCGCGGGATTGCATAAGCTGGCTGTAGCGTCTCCTATGCACCATCGCCATCATCGGTTCGGCTTCGAGACGTTCCGGAAACTCGCCGAGGCCGGCACGCCGGCGATGCGGTCGCGGCCATAGAAGCGCGTCCGACATGGCGCGGGGGTAAGAAAACCGGCTTGCGAGGAAGGGGATCATGTCAGACCTTGAGCTGTTGCAGAAGAAGGTCCGCAAGCTGCAGTCGCGCGCGGGAGCCGCCAAGATCGAATTGCACGACCTTGCCAAGGACCTGCGGGTCAACTGGACCGAGATCAAGGCGGTCGCCAGGGAAACCTTCGAGATTTTTGCCGAGCTGGATGCGGCAAAGGAAGAACTCGCGGCGTTGGAGAATTTACAATGACGAGCGCTTTTGTCACCCGCGACGGCTCGCCATGGACGCCGCACTATCTGACGGCGATCAATAGCGCGACCTGCATCGGCTGCGGGCGCTGCTTCAAGGTCTGCTCGCGCGAGGTCATGCACCTTCATGGCGTCGACGACGCAGGCGAAATCCTCGGCATCTGCGCGGGCGAGGACGACGACTTCGATGGCGAGCTCAACCGCATGGTCATGATCGTCGACCATGCCGGCCACTGCATCGGCTGCGGCGCCTGCGGCCGCGTCTGCGCCAAGAACTGCCAGACCCACCTTGCGGCCGACAAGCTTGCTGCATGAGCTGGGGACGAGACCAGGAGAACGGCGCCACAGTCGCCCATCACCGTGTCTGTTTCAGCACCAGCCAATGGCCGCCGACAGACCTGGCGGCGGCGTTCGACCGGCATGCGCTTGCCTGTGTTGTTTACCTCGCGTTCGAGGAGGTCGGGGCCGGCAAGGCGACCGCGACCGAAGCAACCGGCCTTTCGCGTGCCGACCTGCGAGATGTCATGACACACTATTTCCCGGCTGTGCCCGTCACCGCCTTGGCGCTGGAAAAGCTGACCGATCCCGAGCCGGATATGGAGGAAGGGCTTCTGCGCGGCCTGCTCATTGGGCATGCCAGGCCAGACGATCCGGCGAGCATCCTCTTCGCCAAGATCATCGCCAGGCGTAGCTTGCGCAATGACCATCTGTGGCAGGACCTTGGCCTTTTCAATCGGGCCGAACTCAGCCGCTTGATCGCCAGGCATTTCCCGGCGCTGGCGGCCGGCAACACCAAAAACATGAAATGGAAGAAGTATTTCTATCGTAAGCTCTGCGAAGATGAAGGCTTTTCGTTATGCACCGCGCCCAGTTGCCAGGAATGCCGCGATTTCGAAAGCTGTTTTGGCCCGGAGGAAGGCGAAAGCCACTTGGCCCGGATCAAGAACGGGTTCGCTTTGGATTAAGAGCCGCTCTCGTCGGCGCCGCCGCCCTGGCTTGATTGGCATCGAAGCCGCACGCGCTTTTCCCGGCGACGGCGCGCGGAGGACGGGATGTTCAGCGCCTCACGATATTTCGCAACTGTTCGGCGAGCAATGTCGATCCCGGTTTCCTTGAGCCGGGTGGCGATGTCGTCGTCGGAAAGCACTTCGTCGGGCGATTCCACGGCAACCATCGCCTTGATTTGATGGCGGACGGCTTCAGCGGAGTACGCGTCGCCGCCTTCGGAGGAGCCGATCGCGACAGTGAAAAAATACTTCAGTTCGAACACGCCGCGCGGGGTCAGCATGTACTTGTTCGACGTCACCCGGCTTACCGTCGACTGGTGCACGTTGATCGCCTCCGCGACAGTCCTGAGATTGAGAGGCCGCAGGTGGGCGACCCCATGTTCAAAAAAGGCGTCCTGCTGGCGGATGATTTCAGCCGCTACCTTGAGGATCGTCTTGGCGCGCTGATCAAGGCTGCGGATTAGCCAGTTCGCGTTTTGGAGGCACTCGTTGAGAAATGACTGGTCTTTCGAATTTTGGGCGCTTAGGCGTGAGACCTCGGCAAAATAGTTTTGGTTCATCAGCAGCCTGGGCAGCGTGTCTGGATTGAGTTCGATTTGCCACCCACCTCCGGGCGAGGGCAGGACCAAGACGTCGGGTATGATCGATTCAGGCCCTCCGGATTGGAAGCGATTTCCAGGCTTGGGATCGAGCGCGCGGATTTCTTGCAACATGTCGAGAAGGTCGTCTTCATCGACACCGCAATGGCGCTTCAATGTTTGAAAATCGCGTCGCGCTAGCGCTTCAAGATTGGCGACGAGCGCTGCCATCGCCGGGTCGAACCTATTCAGCTGCCGCAACTGTATCTCAAGGCATTCGCTGAGAGTGCGCGCAAAAATACCCGGTGGATCGAACTGCTGTAAGGTTCCAAGAACTTGTTCCACAACAGCCTCCCGGACATTCAGGCTGCGGGCCAGTTCCGAAAGGTTCACCGGAAGGTATCCGGTGTCTTCCAGATGACCGGCAAGTTCGCCAGCTATTCGCCGCTCCAGCGGCGCGAATGCGCTGAGAGCGATCTGACGAGCGACATGGTCGTGCAATGTTTCGATGGAGGTGCAGGAATCTTCGAAAGCATGGTTTCCCGCCGGTTGGACATTGTTTTTGCCGCGGATTGATTTCCACTGCGAGGCCCGATCCGATGCTCCGCCCGTGGTCGGCCCGATGCGCGGGTTCCCGGCCGAAATCGACGGAATGTCCTTCGGCGCCCGGTTTGATGCCCGTTCCAGAAAGGGGTTCTTCTCGATTTCTTGCTCGACGAACTGATGCAGTTCGGGATGCGCCAGTTGCAACAGGCGAATGGATTCCATCATTTGCGGCGTCAAAACCAACGATTGCTTCTGACGCTGAAGCAGGCTTGCTGAGGACTCCATGGTTAGCGTGAAACTCCTACCGAGCGATCCTTCGCCTTGTGCAAGGGGATTTTCGAGACGTTGACTCGTCTAGATCATGCCGCCGTCACGGCTTCAGCGGCTTTCAGCGTTTCAAGGACGTTCTGCGGCGACGATACGCCATAGGGATCGGTCTCGCAGTTGTCGCAGAAACCGTCCTCCTCGAACCACCGCTCCACTAGGCCATTATTGATCACGGCAGCGTAGCGCCAGGAGCGCATGCCGAAGCCGAGATTGTCCTTGGCAACCAGCATGCCCATCTTGCGGGTGAACTCGCCCGAGCCGTCTGGGATGAGCTGGACTTTCTGCAGCCCCAGGGCCTTGCCCCAGGCATTCATGACGAAGGCATCGTTGACCGAAACGCAGTAGATCGCGTCAATTCCCTCCTTCTGGAACTCGTCGTAGAGCATTTCGAAATCGGGCAACTGGAAGGTCGAGCAGGTCGGGGTGAACGCACCGGGCAGCGAGAACAGGATGATGCGCTTGCCGTTGAAACAGTCGTCGGATGTCTTGTCTTCCCAGCGGTACGGGTTTGGCCCCTCGATGGACTCATCGCGAACACGCGTGCGAAAGGTGACGAAAGGAACCTTTTTTTTGACGGTCATCAATGTGCTCCTGGAGGAAGACTGGTCCGCTGCTTTTTTGGTTGAAACTGACACGGCATCGACCTCGGCCGGCAATTCGGCCGAGCGCCGCGCGTTTTGTGTCGGCCTTGGATCAGCCATGGCAAAACCGCTCGCAAGCGTGGGCGTTTGAAGAAACGAGGTCTCGATTTGCGGCGGCAACGAGAACGGTTTCACTACGCGCTTGTACGGGACGTCGCGATGTCTGCAATGGTCTTGCTCCCGGCCACCTTGTGATGGGTTCTACCGAGTCCGACGCAAGCGCCATGCCATTTGATTTAGGCAGAGGTTCACACTGATTTTTTTGCAGCGACACTCTTTGCCTTGAGCGGCCAGGACCATGCCTTCGCCGAGGTCGAGCGCGCCCATAATCACCTGATCGTGAGCTCTGGGCAGAGGGCATCCCCTTTATGCGTTTCAATCCGCGAACCTCTTTGTCCGAAGCTGGACAAAAATGTCGGAAGTCGGACCGGAAGGTCGCCGGGTCGCACAGAAAATAGGTGGCTCGTATTCGGCGCGGTCGGGGCTAACCTGACGAGGGTCCCTCCGGCCTCCGGCCTACGCGCTTCGGCCTATCGACGCCCCCAGACAGCTTCGAAGTCGACGATGGGTAAAAAAGCCAGCACGTCCATTGGCAAACTGGCCATGTGCATCTTCCTGAACTGCGCTTGCGTGAGGCGGGCACGGTCCCAAGTGACGGAAAACCGCCTTGTGCTCTCGGAGCATTTGAAGCTGCCGCGACTTTGCTGTCGGGTATGTCAGGTCCGCGACACGGCTGTGCTCCGCCAGGCTTGCGGCTGCGCATTCGTTCAAGCTGTTGAATGATACGCAGAAAATCTCCTGCAAGGCTCTTTCCGCGCCGTTGGCACGACTTTTGAAGCTGTGTTGTTGAGACGGCAGGAGATACCGACTGGCGTCCATTCGTGAGTGAAATCGCGCTCAATGCAATGAAGGAAGACAACATGTCAGGCCAGCGTCAGTTCAAATTCTATCCGAAACGGGCATTGCCTTTGGAATGCAATATCGACCGGCGTGGCTTGCGTCACCATCACAATCGCCCGGCACCGGCCAATGGCCACCGATCGACCTGGAGATACGATTCGACCAGCATGTGCTTGTCCCTGTCCTCTCGCCGGCGCTCGAGGAGACCGGCGAGCGCGTCGGCGGCCAAGCGGCCTTTCGCGTGCCGCGCTGCGGATATCCTCGATGAGATGACTGACCCCGAACCGCTTTGGAGCAAGAGCTTCATTCCGGCTCGCAACTCGAAGCTGGAAAACGCCGCGTCTCCGACGATTTCGCTCGTCGGCTCTTTGGCGGCCAGACAGCGGTCTGGCCAAGAGGGTTACAAGTTGCCGGATGGCCAAGATGCAATGCCGCGCAGCCTGGTTGGTGGTTAGACGGCAGAAAAAGTCCAATGGCGCTCAACCAGGTTCCGGATCATGTCCCGCCCGAAATGGTGGGGGACTTCAGCCTGTTCACGTCGCCTGGCATGCTGCCGACGCCCGACGGGGACCCGCAGGCCGCTACTGCTTGCGTTCATGCCGGGCCACCGATCTTTTATTCCCCCTTTAACACACGCGATGGCCGAGGCACCTGAGGCTGCGCTGCGCAGTGCGTATTGGCCCGATGCGCATGACAATCACGGTGCCTATTGCGGCTCAGCCGAGGGCTTTTTTGAGGTTGCGTTTGGTCTCTTCAAGACCGGACCGCGCTTAATCCACCAGATCACGAACGTATTGATCGAATTCATCGACCCGGCGGAGGCCGTGGTCGAAAGCTATTTCACCGCGCTCCAACGCGGACCAGACAACGACGGAGAAGCACGCCAGGTGCTCCTGTGCGGCCGTTACTGCGATCTGTTTCAGAAGAGGGAAGGGGCGTGGCGCATTGCCGAACGGACCGTCGTTTACGATTGGATCGAAGAGCAGACCCCACCAGCGGTCCCCGAGGCAGAACGGTTCGGCTTACGGCAACCGATCGGAGCAGCGCATCCCAATGACCCGGTTTACGCGCTCAAGAAGCGCCGCAGCTCGTCATCAAGATGAAAATGCAATGCTGACACCACAATGCTTTCCAAGGCTCCCACTGAAGAGCCGCATCGCGGGAGCGGTCCTGGAACGCAACACGTCTACCGGTATGGAAACTTGCGGTCACCAGGACGTCTTGCAATGCCGCGACCGGCTAGCTCGCGTCGCTGACGCTGGCTGCGGAGAGGTTCATGTGGAGCGGGCAGGACGGGTCGTCATCATTACTGGAGCGGCAGGCGGGATCGGCCGCCGAACGATAGGCAGCTCTGCGCAAGATGGTCGATTACGTCGCCGCCGGATCGATACCTCGGCCCACCCGCAATCGGCACAAAGAAGGCTTGATTGGCCACTTTGTGTAAACGAGGAAACGCCATGGAATTCGCGACATTCATCTTGGCGGCCCAGCGAGGCTATCATCAATCGTGCGACAGCGTCATCGGTAACTCCATAGAACAGGCAATCGCTTCGGAGCAGGCCGGCTTCAACACCGCATGGTTCGCCGAGCACCACTTCAACAATTACAGCCTGGTTCCCTCGCCCTTGATGATGGTGGCACACTGTGCTGGCCTCACGAGCACCATCGGCCTCGGCACCGGCGTCTGTGTGCTGCCGCTATATCAACCGCAGCGCCTGCTCTCCGAGATCGGCTTTGCCGATATCGTTTCGAACGGCCGCCTCGAACTCGGCGTCGGCTCGGGATACCAGCAGTTCGAGTTCGAGCGCTTCGGCGTCGATGTCGATCAGGCGCCGGCCGTGTTTGCGGAATACCTGGATATCCTTCTCAAGGGCCTTAACCAGCAGGTCTTCGAGCACAATGGCCAGTATGAGAAGATACCTTTAACGGCGATTTCGCTGCGCACCATCCAAAGGCCAGCCCCACCGATCTGGATCGCCTGCGGTTCCGCGCGAAGCATGTGCCGTGCCTATCGTGAGGGCCACAATCTTTTCGTCACGGCGTCCCACTACGGCTTGGAAAACATAAGAATGCTGCGTGAGACCATCGAGGCGGCAGCGGCCTCGCGGGGTAAGGATGTCACGGCCGCCAAGATAGCGCTTCTGCGCTGCTGCTATGCCAGCGACGATCAGGCTGAGATCGACAGCTATCTCGACAACGCCCGCTTCCAGCGCCGGCTATCTGAAGCACTTCATCAGCGCCGCCAGCAGAGCCGGGACGGCTATCTGCTGCAGGAAACACCGACGCAGCAGGACCTGTCGTTCGAGACCATGCGCCAGAACCTGCCGATCGGCAGCGTAAGTCGCGTCATCGATCGCCTGCTGGAAGAGATAAGTGTCCTTAAGCCGGACCAGATCGCAATTCAGACCCAATTGGGAGATTTCGACCAAAAGACGATGCTACGCCAGATTGAGCTCTGGGGAGACAAGATCATTCCAGCCATCAACAAGGCGCTCGGTTACGTCAAGGCTTGAAGTTCCGGGCGGCCGCTGGGGTTGTTGAAATCTCGCGTGCCGATGCTCGGCAATTCGTCCATGCGGCCTGGATAGACAATCAAGCCGCCTGGCGATTGCCGGGATCGAAGACCAACGCCGTCCGTCACCTTGCCTGCACGGACCGCAGGTCTTCCGCTCCTTGGGCCACCCCGCTTGAGATCGTTGATCGGCAGCGTGGCGGGCCAGCCGCCACGGCGCAGACGAATAGCCACTCCCACGACCCCTCTTGTGTCCGAAGTTGGACGAGGATGTCGCAAGCCCGACCAAAGGGCCTGGCACGCGTATGGAGAATTGGTGCGGCGCAGGTGGGGCGCCATTTCGGCACGCGCCTTGCTTCATTCATTCTGTACGGTGCACGACAGTGGCAGATCGCCGATCGGTGGGCAGAGCGGTTCGTCACTGAAAGTACTTCGTGCGGCAGCAATGACAGGCTTGTCGGCTGGATAGCGTCGGTGGAGGTGAGACCGCATGGTGGAGAGGCAGTCTGGTGCGCAGACGCGCGAGAGCTTGCGCCGAATGATCTCGTCCGGTGAACTCGACTTCGCAATGGAGGCTCATGACGGCCTTTCGGCTGCGATTGCCGAGCGCGCTGGCTTCAAGGCGCTCTGGGCGTCCGGCCTCTCGATTTCATCCAGTCTCGGATATCGAGATGCGAACGAAGCTTCCTGGTCCCAACTCGTCGATGTCGTTGAGCGAATTTCCGACACGGTGGACATTCCAGTCCTCGTCGACGGGGACAGCGGGTTCGGGAACTTCAACAATGCCCGTTTGGTCGCC
Source organism: Mesorhizobium sp. WSM4871 (assembly GCF_055811295.1). Taxonomy (NCBI): domain Bacteria; kingdom Pseudomonadati; phylum Pseudomonadota; class Alphaproteobacteria; order Hyphomicrobiales; family Phyllobacteriaceae; genus Mesorhizobium; species Mesorhizobium sp. WSM4871. The sequence goes on from NZ_JBVVPU010000017.1 coordinate 55,087, forward strand.
CGCAAGCTGCGCCAACATGGCGCGAGCGGCATATGTCTCGAGGACACGGCGTTCCCGAAAATGAACTCGTTTATCGGTGATCGGCACCCGTTGGCCGATATTCCCGAGTTCTGCGGCCGGCTTAAGGCGGTGAAGGACCAAGTGCCGGATGCGGAGTTCGTTCTGGTCGCCCGGATCGAGGCGCTCATCGCCGGCCGCGAAGAGGATGAGGCGCTGGCGCGAGCACAAGCCTACGCTGAGGCCGGCGCCGATGCTATTCTGATTCATTCCCGCAAGTCCAACGCTGAGCAGATTTTCGCCTTCACGCGCGCCTGGCAGAACCGCCTTCCGGTCGTGATCGTGCCTACGAAATATTACCGCACACCGGTCTCCGCGTATCGGGCGGCCGGAATCTCCACGGTCATCTGGGCGAACCACAACATGCGCGCGGCGATATCGGCCATGCGCCAGGTCTGCGACCGCATCCTCCGCGAAGAAAGTATCGCCGGTATCGAGGACGAGGTGGCGACCCTCGATGAACTCTTCGATCTGCTCAATTACCAGGAACTCTCAGCGGCGGAAGAGAAATATCTGCCGCAGACGGCGACCGGCGTGCGGTAGCAGCCCCAGCCCGTCTTTTGAAAGCAAACGAAAACGGGAGCGCACATGCTTGCGCATCGGACAAACCTGTTCGCTACATCGGGTACCGCCGCAGCGCGCGCTGCCGCAAAAGCGGCGGCCGATGCTGGCAGGGAGATCATCGATCTGACCGCCGGCGAGATCTGGAGCGAGCTTGCTCCCACGATTCGCGACGGCGCGATCGACGCCATCAATAACGGCGTCAATCGCTATACCGATACCGTTGGCAATGTGGAGCTGCGCGAGGCACTGTCGCGGAAGATATCCCGCGCTACCGGCCAGATCTGGAAGGCCGAGGAAGTTGCCGTGACGTGCGGAGCGAAGCAGGCCTTGTTCAATGCCGCAATGGTGCTTCTAAACCCAGGCGACGAGGTCATCATCCCGGCGCCTTACTGGACAACGTTTCCCGCCCAGGTCCTAATCGCCGGCGGCACACCGGTATTCGTCGACACCAAATCAAACGGTTACGTCCCCCGCCCCGAGCACATCAAGGAGGCGGTCACCGAACGCACGCGGGCGATCGTCGTCAACACGCCCAGCAATCCGGGCGGTGCGGTCTACGATGTTGAGACCCTGATGGCCATCGCTCAACTGGCAGTCAGCCGCAACCTGTGGGTCATTTTTGACGAGTGCTATGGCGACTTCATATATGGGCATCATACCCACCACCCGATCGTCTCGGTCGCTCCCGACATTCGAGCACGCGCGCTGATCGTCAACTCCTTCAGCAAATCGCTGGCATTGACCGGTTGGCGCATCGGTTATCTGGCGGGTCCAAAAGAGGTGATCAATGCCGTCAAGGCCCTGCAATCGCACACCACTTCGAATCCAAACGTAATTGCCCAGCACGCGGTGCTCGCCCACTTGCAAAGGGGGGGCTCGGACTATGAAAGCAAGCTGCGTTCACGCCTGACAAGCACCAGGCGGGTCGGTCTCGACGCGCTTTCTTCGTTGACGCGTGTACCGGTCGCCAAGGCGCAAGGGGGCTTTTATTTCTATCTCGATCTTTCCCGTCTGCTGCGACCGGGATCGAAAGACGGTGCCTCAACGACGGCCGACGATATCGTGACGGCTCTGCTTGCCGAAACTGGCGTCGCAGCTGTGCCGGGCACTGCGTTCGGTGACCCCGCCGGCCTGCGCCTGTCCTATGGAATTCCACCTGAAAAACTCGCGACCGGCCTGGCCCGGCTCGTCGAATTCCTCAATGCCTGGAAATGACACACACAACGAAAGAGGTCAATGAGATGCCTCCCGCTGCTCCCAGGAAAGCCGTCATTCTCGCTGCTGGCTTCGGCTCCCGCCTGCGTCCGCTGACCGATCTGTGTCCCAAGCCCCTCATCGAAGTCAACGGCACACCGATACTTCACAATGCCCTGTGGAACCTCCAGGCGGTGGGAGTTGAAGAGGTGACGATTGTTGTCGGCTATCGCAAGGATGCCATTCGCCATGCGTGTGGCAAACGCTTCGGGAGACTTGAAATCAACTATGTCGAGTCCTCGGTCTTCGACAAGACGGGGAGCGCCTACTCGCTCTGGCTGGCGCGCGACACGCTTCTTTCGGGCGACTGTTATCTCCTCGAAGGTGACGTCTTTTTCGAAGAAGATGCGCTGAGCCACCTGATCTTGGGGGAGGCGGCAAATGCCGCCGCGGTCGCGCCGTTCGATCCATCCATGGAAGGGTCGGCAGCCGTCCTTTCCAGCGACGGCTTCATATCCGAAGTCCGATTGAAGCAGACGGCAGCAAACCTGGTATCAGGCAGCCCGGCGCTCTTCAAGATGATGAACCTCATCCGGTTCTCTGGAGCCGAACTCCAAACGGTGATCGTGCCGGTCCTCCACGACCTGATCGGCTCGGGCGCGATCAAAGCCTACACCGAGGAGTTGCTCGCGCATCTCATCGAGCAGCGCGGACTGCAACTCGCGGCGGTGCGATGCGACGATTTGCGATGGTACGAGATCGACAGTGAACAGGACCTGCGGGTGGCGGAAAGGATTTTCGCCTTCGAGCGACCTCACGGACATAGTACCGGCGCGCCGGCGCCGTGGCGGGGGTAGGACGATGATCCGCTATCTGTTCGACGCTGCAAATGCCATTACGGCCCTTGGGCTGACCTTGGCCACCACGGCGATCTACTTTGCTTTGATCGGGCGCTTCGAGATTGGCATCTGTTTCGGCTTGTGGGCTCTTTTGGCGGATGATGCCGACGGCATGGTCGCAAAGAGTTCGCCGAACCGGTCCGCTTTGACGGCACAACTGGGTGGCGCGTTGGACGGGCTGCTTGATTTGGTCTACGCAGCCGTCTTTCCAGCGGTTCTGATTTTGTCCTTCAACGCGTTCTCCGTTTCCGCATTGTTGGCTGCCAACTGCCTCATCCTGTCGGGCGCTCTACGCCTCAGCTACTTTTCGACGTTCGGACTGGACGCTGACGGATTCGGCAGAGGATTGCCGTTGAACAATAACCTCTTCGTGTTGGCGTTGCTCTTCGTCGCCGACCATCACTTGCCGGTGCAAGGCCTGGGCAACCTATGTCGGTGCAGGATTTGTGCTGTCGGTCCTGCATCTTTCAAACTTCAAATTTCCCGGTACCGGCAATGCGTTGCGCTTGGCCAATCTTACACTGGTCGCAGCCGGATCTGTCGCCTTGCTCACAAAGTGAATCAGTTTGTAGCTATAGGGAAGAGAATACATGGAAAGCTCTTTCGAGATCGAAACTCGCACCGTCTTTGATCGCTACCAGCGCCAGCAGGAGAATGACGACCACATATTCGACAGGTTGGTCTCTCTGATCGAGGAGGAATATTTCGGCCTGCCAACCGGTAGCTTCCGCGGCCTTGATGTCCTGGATGCGGGCTGCGGCTCCAATGCGAATGCGTCCTATGCGTTTCTCTACAAGGGGGCCCGAAACGTTGTTTCGCTTGAATTGAGCAATGATTGGATGGATTGCGCGCGCAAGCGGCTCAGCCGATTTGGGCCGCGCTCGGAACTGGTCGCTGGCAGTGTGCTCGATCTGCCGTTTGACGACTTTAGTTTTGATTTTGTCCATTGCGCAGGGGTTTTGCCGCACACCAGTGATCCGAAAAAAGGCTTTGAAGAGCTTGCCCGTGTAACCCGCCCCGGCGGCAGCTTCTTCTTGACGATTATGGGTACCGCCAACGGCGTCATTTACCGATGCATCAATCACTTGCGAGAACTCTACCAAAGCGACGAACAATTCCGCAGTTCCATTGACAATCTAGATGCATCCACCGCACGCGAAGCCATCGACTGGCTGTTGAGAACAAAGGACGGCGAAGAAAAGGAATATATCCCTGGCGAAAACGAATTCTTTCGGACTCTTTTTGATGATGATTTGTTCGTGACGATTCGGGATCGCTTCCAGGCGCCGACCTATCACGAGTTCGCCTTCACAGAGCTGCAAATCCGAGGCTGGTATGGCGAGTGCGGCTTCGAGAAGATCCGCAGGATCTCAAGGTATACAAAAAATTTCCATAATCTTCGGCGCTTTCTCGCTCCGATGTACCGTCATTATGACCACCCGCTGGCCCGCTTCTGGTTCGGCGATGGCTGCATCCAGATGATCGGCGAAAAGCCGAGCACGTAGTTGGCGTTAATCGTGCCAAGAGAGCGACCCCAATGTGCGGAATCTTTGGGATAGTCCTCAAAAACGAGGGAACACCCGTTTGTGCCGAGGCCGTTGAGCGTTGCGCTGACGCTCTCGCTCATCGCGGGCCTGATGCCAGCGGCTTATACATTGATCAATCGGTCGCATTCGCGCATCGACGGCTATCGATTGTCGACGCTCATTCTCGCGCCAATCAGCCCTATCGCGATGACAATACCGGAGTGGTGGTAACGTACAACGGCGAGATATTCAACTATCGGGAAATTAGAGCTGAATTGAGGGACATGGGTTTTTCCTTTTCGACGGTGTCCGACACCGAGGTTCTAATTCTTAGCTATATTGCTTGGGGAAAGTCATTCCTGAACCGCCTTGACGGGATGTTTGCCTTCGCGCTTTTCGATCCCCGGAACTCGCTTGCTCTCATCGCCCGAGATCGTTTGGGGGTAAAACCCCTTTACTACACGATCTGCGATGTTGGCCTTCTCTTCGCATCGCAGCCGAACGCTCTCATTCGCTGGCCGGGCGTGATGCGCGGACCCGACATCATCGGCGCGCTCAGTTTTCTTTCCTATCGCGCGGTTGTCGGCGCCAGAACGCTGTTTGCCGGGATTTCCAAGTTAGAGCCCGGCAACCTTCTCGAAATAACAAACGGGCGACACACGTCGGAGCGTTGGTGGAATCTGTCCAAGCGCATTTCGCGATCGAAGCCGGACTATTCCGACATAAGGAGACTATTTGGAAGCGCCGTCGAACGTCAGCTGGTGGCTGACGTACCGGTCGCCGCATTGTTGTCCGGTGGACTTGACTCGAGCATCCTGGCCTATGAGGCATCCGTTCGCTCCCAAATCCGTCCGATTTGCTATACCGGCAAGGTCGAGGCCCCCGATTATGACGAGACGGCTTATGCGATGGAGGTCGCCGCTGAATTCGGGCTCATTCACCGGGTCGTTCCAATTGGAGAACCTTCCGATATCAACGCTGTGTCAGAGCTGGTTCGCCTGCGCGGACATCCACTTGGGATGCATAACGAAATCGCAATGTTTACGCTCGCAAAGGCGATTTCGAAGGAGCATAAGGTCGTCCTCACCGGCGAGGGTGCCGATGAGATTTTTGCTGGCTACAGCCGATTGTTCCGTACGCCGTATGACTACAATCGAAGCAAGATCATCGCCGCATTGCCACGTGCTCTTGCCCAGGTCGCACGCCGGCGCCTCGGACTCGACGTCCACTGCTCTCAATTGCAGTTCTTCCTGGCGCGTTACAGCTACTTCCCGACCGATGAAATCCGCTCGCTTGCCATCGATGGGCGGATACGAAGGGAGCACGAGATGGCTCTGTTCGATCACTTCTCGACTCAATTTGCAGAGGCCGGCGGAGATTTCTTTAGCAAGATCTCATATGTTCTCGTCTCTACGCATTTGCCCGCATTGCTGGAAATGGTTGACAACACCACAATGGCAGCTGGGCTTGAAGCTCGCGTTCCTTATACCGATCACCAGCTCGTTACCGCCGCAATGGCGATGCCCGGCTCACAGCGGTTGAGGTGGAGGACTCCAATCGCTTCGGTCCAGGCACTGTGGCATCCGGTTGCTTCCTTCAGCGAACGTCTCGATGTCTCAAAATTCCCCTTAAGAAGGGAATACCGCAGCGTCTTGCCCAGATCTGTTCTATCTCGCAAAAAGATGGGATTTCCGCTGCCACTGGGTGAGTGGGCCGTTGGCGAGGGAGCAACGGAATATCGAAGGCTGCTGTTTGATAAGGACTCTCCACTGGGAGATTTGTTCGATCCTGCTGCTTTGCGGCGTTGGTTCGAGGAGGGACAACGAAATCCATCAGATTCATTTGGCCGGAAATTCTGGCTGCTCGCCAACCTTGGGATATTCTTCAATGAGGTATTCTCATGACGAATATGCGAGCCCGCAGGCGGGCGGCTGCGGGCATTTTACAGAAGACCCTTTGCCGAAAACGGGGCGTTGGACAATCCCAAGATCTGAGCAATGGTTGGCGTGAACTCTTCAGCGGAGCCCCAGGCAATATTGCAAGGTTGCATTCCAGGGATGCTCAACAGGCATATGCGATCGTCCTCCGCGCTGCCCGGTCGAAAACCGTGGGTCGACAAGTATCGAGGTCTGCCCGTCGGGCCAGCTTCTTGCGTGTCTCCAACGGTCTCCTCGAAGGAGTGTCCAGGAGGTGCGACATAGGTCGCTATGCAATCGCGTTCATTTACCGGAACATGGTCGCTCGACCACGGCTCCACTTGGAAGCGCGCCAACAGTCCGTCTGCGATTCTGCGGTCATGAGCTCCGTCAACCAGGACATGGAGCGTCGCTCCTTCACTTTCCCAAAGCAAGTCAGGGATGATCGCATCCGGATAAATGGTTGTGTGGACGGCGCTATGTCCATGGTCACTTGCGACTACGATCGCGTAATCGTCTTCCCGCCCGACTCGCCTCAGTCCTTCGATGAGAGCGCCAATCATCATGTCGGCCGCGGCGACAGACCAATGTGCCGCCTCGCTTTCGTATCCGAACTGATGCTGAATCGAATCCGTCATGTCGATCTCGGTCAAAATGAGATCAGGCGGGTTCTCCGAGCAAGCCAGCGCTCCTGCAGCCCCGATCATGAGATGATCCGCGGCCAGGCCCGCAACGAGAGCAGTGCTCGCAACGGTGTCACTACTGGACGGGAAGCCGAAGAGATCGAACACGCCGGCGGCTCGCAACCGTCCATTTGGATCTTTGATCATGCGCGAGCGAGCGATGCGGTTTTCGGGCAGGCTCTTAAATGACCGGCTTCCCTGGAGAAACCCTCGTTCCCACCAGGCCGGCACGAAGACATCGCAATCGGCTGGGTCGATCAACCCAGCGCCGATGGACGCGACATCAAGCCCGCTATTTTTGGCAAGCTTTGCAATGGTCGGAACCCGCAGATCAGACGCGTCGGCGCAGACAAACGAGCCATCTCGCACAATGTGGTTTCCGTAGATCCCGTTCGCTTGAGGCGCCGCGCCGGTTAGCATGCTCGCGCGCCCCGGCATCGACGTTCCCGGCACCGTTGAGCGCAGGCGAGTGATGGACAGACCGTCTCCTGCCAAACGAAGAAGCGTCGGCAACCGATGTTTGTGCTTTTCGAAATAGTCCGCGCTTACGCCGTCCATGAGGATCAGAATCGCTTTCGTAGGAGCGCGCGGCTTTATCGAGGCAGGCGTGTGAAAACGAGCGGTAGGCCTGGATGGATTGGTGTGGGTCATTTTGCACCTGGAAGAGACCGATCGAAACCAAAGCCCCCTATAGGCTTCGGATGACGCCGGTATGAACGCATCACGGGATTCTTCGAGCGCCCGTGGGTCGTTTTGATTTTTGGGAATGGGCGCTTCTAGGCGCTCTTTTTGCTTCCTTCAGAAGAAAGGAGTCCGAGATGGCCGATACGACCCGTGCTATTTTTATCCTCGATTTCGCAGGGCCAAAAATACATCTGTGGAGTGGCAGCTACGATGCACCGTTGGTTCCTATCAACGGTCAGCCGCTCTTGGATCGTCTCGTCAACGCCTGTGTCGAAAACGGCATTGAAGATGTCACTTTCGTTGAAAATTTGAGCAGCGGCACATTCGATGGGTTCCGCCTGCAGGACAGCACAAATACGCTTTCGTGGCGCGACACGCATGACGGCGATCTCATTGAGAAGTTCCGCCAACATGAGGGCGATACTCTCCTGATATGGGGAACACCGCTTTTCGACAGTGAGGTTCTTGACGGTATCAATACCAACAAAGGTTTGCGCGGCTCCGCTTGGCGGCCCGACGCGCCGACCGGGATTTATCGATTGAGTGCTGATGTTCTACGCAATCTTCTGGCCGAAAGCCGCGCCGCGGCATCTCTGCATCAGGCCTTCAGCTGGTTAGTCGCGGGCCTGTCCCAGCTGGACGTAGCGTTGCCTGACAATGTGCTGACTGCTGGCTCCAAGCTGCTCGATATTTGCGACGGTGTCGACGCATCCATCGCGGAATTTCGGTGTGACAAGGAGAACGTGCTGTGGCGTCTGGAAACGAGCGTCGGAGGTTATTGGCGCAAGCCAATCGCTGAGCACATGCTTCTTTGCAATACCCGTTTCCCTCCCAAGACTTTTTACGATCGGCTGGCGGCGAGGCTCGAAGGCGTGTTGACATGCTATCCTTCTCAGCAGATCGATATCGCTTCAGTTGTTGGCACGATGACCTCGCAGCAGCCGGACTTTATTGCAGTCGGAAACGGGGCGACCGACCTCATCCAGGCGCTCTATTCAACGCTGAACCCAACAATCGCGATTCCCGTGCCGACGTTCGCCGGCTTTCAAACACCTCTCGATGACGAACAAAAGAACAACTTCGTCCTCACCCCGCCCTATTTCGATCTCGACGTTCGAGCCTTCCTGGAATTCGTACTGGCGACAGGCGCGGATACGGCAATCGTTGTAAATCCAAACAATCCGACCGGTCGACTTGTTGATCATGCTGACGTGGCATGGCTGGCGGAGGCCCTAGGATCTCGAGGGCGACGGCTGATCGTGGATGAATCGTTCATTGATTTTCCCGCTGATGGCCGACCAAACAGCGTTGAGAATCTGGTTCCGTCCTGTGCCAATTTGATCGTGGTGAAGAGCCTTGGAAAGGTCTTCGGACTTGGCGGAATCCGGCTCGCCTATCTCATGGCTGGCGATCCCACCCTCGTTGCCGCCGTGCGCCGGAAACTGCCGCTGTGGAACATTAACGGCATTGCGGAATACACACTGTTCCTGCTTCCCGAATTTGCAGAGGAATTGGAACACAGTCTAGAGATGTTGCGAGAAGATAGAGAGCTGTTCATCGAGGAGCTGCGGACGGTACCGGGCCTCGACGTCGTACCTTCGCAAACGAATTTCATCTTGTGCCGGCTGCCTGAAAATTCGGTATCCGCTGCCGAACTCAAGCGCCGCCTCGTTCTATTCGAATCCGTCCTCGTAAGAGAATGCGGCTATCAAGCCATGAACGAAGCAGATCGATATCTGCGCCTGACGGTTCGAAGTCGGACGGAAAACGAAAGGCTGGCAAAAGCTCTGCGGCGCACCTTAAGCCGCTCAACGGCCTGTGAGAGTGACGCCCTGGCGTGACATTTGCGCAGCGAACTGAATGGTCTTTTTTCGAATGCCGCGAGAGAGAGAAGCATGTCGCTTAGTTACAATCGTCATAAAAGGCTCGTAGAAATCGTCCAGGCGAATGGCGAAGTGCGCATCCGAGATTTGATGCAGCGGTTCAATATTTCAGAAGAGACTGCGCGGCGGGATATCAAACGGCTCGAGCAGGATGGCTTGGTCGCACGTGTCCATGGCGGCGCGGTCGCAACGCAACGGCCCAAGTTGCTGGCCATCTCATCGCGAGCTGTTTCCGAGCGCGCGGAAAAAAGCACCATCGCTGAGATCGCCCTGGGTCTTCTGAAGCCCGGTCAGAATCTCTTTTTCGGGGGCGGCAGCACCATTCTGTCGTTGGCCAGCCGCATATCGGCCCTCCCAGAAATGCGCGTCGTCACCAACATGGTCGATACTGCCATAGCCGCGGCCGAAGGCCATCGGCATCGCGTCGTCATGCTGGGAGGCGATTTCAATGTCGATTTCCGGACCGTAACCGGATTCACCGCCTTGCGTACACTCCGCGAACAGCAGATCGACATCGCATTCATCGGCGTCAACGCGGTGCATCCGAATGGCGTCTTCGACCATGAACAGGTCGGACAGGAGCTTGCTGCGACGCTCTGCGAGCAAGCGCGGAAAATTGTCATTCTCGCAGATCACAGCAAATTCGGCTTGTCGGCGCGCTACCGCATCCTGCCCTATTCGGCGATCACCGCGATTATCACCGACCGGAAGCCTGCATCGGACATGCTGGACAAGATCGAGGCCGCCGGTGTTGAAGTTCTATATCCGCAAAACCGTCACAACCCCGCACCGGTCTCTACTTGATCATCTGCGTTCAGCCAGCAGGCTGCCCCAACCGTGAAAGATTTTTTTCCGTTTGATTTCAAGAACCAACACAATCCGTCTCAAACCTGCAAAAAACCGTCACATAACCGCGCTATGTCTCAGCCCGTCTCGGGAGCGGATTTCGTTCGCTCCGATTGTCATCCCGACTGAAAGAGAGGGGATTTGATATGCAAACGACACGTCGCAGATTTCTCGGCATGACCGCCATGGCGGCTGGCGCGATAGCATTGCCGAACACGATCATGGCGGCAACCGCCCGGCGGCCGAACCTCAATATTGCCGTTCAGGACCTGCGCACAATTCTGGAACCGGTGGACGGCTCCTCCATCGCCAACGTTTCCTGGCGGGTGCAATACAGCATTTTCGATCAGCTTTTACGGACCGACTACATCGACAATTTTCGCCTGAATTTCGCGCTTGCGACATCATTGAAGCAAATTGACGCCACGATCCATGAGATCAGGTTGCGCGACAATGTGAAGTTTCATGACGGTTCCACAATGACGGCGGATGACGTTGTCTTCTCGCTCGGGCCGGATCGTCTGCGCGGCGAAAATGCGCCGGGCGCGGCCGTGTTTGCCAACTTCCTCTCCTCGCTCGCCGATGTTCAGAAGATCAATGACCGCACTGTCCGTTTGATCACCAGGACAGAGGATCCGGTCTTTGCCCAGCGGCTCGGCGCCTGGGGCACGCAGATCATCAGCGCCAGGGCACGGGCTGGCGCAAGCAGCTATGACGCCTGGGCGGCGAAGCCGATCGGCACCGGCCCTTACAAGATCGGCGAGGTTCGCAATGGCGACGAGATCACGCTGGTGGCGCACGACGAATATTGGGGAGGTCAGCCGCCATTTGCCTCGATCCGCTTCAAGCGGCTGCCGGAAATCGCCGCGCGCATCGCCGGACTGAAGTCGGGCGATTACGATATCGTCACAGACATCACTCCGGACCACATTGCCGAAATTGAGGGAGTCAACGGCCTCTCGATTGTTGGTGGCGAAGCCATGTGGTTCCGCTTTCTCACATTTGCTCCACTCAGGACTCCCATCCTGAAAGATGTCGATCTGCGTCGCGCACTCGCACTCGCTATCGATCGCGGTGCGCTGGCGGACGGCCTCTGGGACGGCCGGGCGAAAGCGCTGACCAGCTGGCAGCTACCGATCTTCGGCGAGATCAACGACCCCAACCGCAAGGGGGTGTCCTATGACCCGGCGCAGGTCAAGGAACTGCTCGCCAAATCATCCTACAGAGGCGAGGAAATCCCATACCCTTCCGTCGGCACCTATTATCCGATGCAGCTCGCCGAGAACCAGGCGCTTGTCGAGATGTGGAAGGCTGCCGGAATCAACGTCAAGCTGATCATGTGTGAAAACTGGACGCAGGTCGGCGACATTGGCGGCATTAATGACACGTCCGGCGGCGCTTTCTACGCCGATCCCGTTTCCATGCTGTGGCAGATTATCGGTCCGACCAATGACCTCCAGTCGACAGGCGGCTGGACCAATGCCGAGTTCAACGCGCTCGGTCACGAGCTTGAAACGACGACCGATCTCGCCAAGCGCCAGGCGGCCTTCAAACGGATGCAGGACATTGTCGGGATCGAGGACCCTTGCATCACGCCGCTGCACTCCATGCCCTTCATCTATGGGCAGAAGGCGGATGTCAGCTGGCGGCCCAACCCGTTGCCGCAAATGTATCTCGGTCCGAAGATGCCGCCTGAGCCGGTGGCCTGAGTTCCATGCTGCATAAGTCTTTCCAGAACAGCGCGGGCGCCGCGCTGTTGCCGGCTCATCGCATCGGGGCTTCCGCCACCAAACCTGCCATCAGCATTGCTGGCTTGAGGGTGGCGTTCGGCGATGTGCCTGTGCTGCACGGTGTCGATCTCGCTGTGAACAAAGGCGAGGCCTTGGGTATCGTCGGCGAATCCGGCTGCGGCAAGTCCGTGACTTGGCGGGCGGTTCTTGGCCTGCTGCCGAAATCCGCCGAGATCGGGGGCGAGGCCAGGATTGGTGATCTCGATCTTGTGGGCGCACGACAATCCGTTTTGGATCGGGTGCGCGGCGGACGCATTGCCATGATCTTCCAGGATCCGGCCAGCGCGCTGAACCCGGTGCATCGCATCGGCGCGCAGATCACCGAAGCGCTTCGCCTGCACCGCGGCCTCAGCGGTGCCGCCGCCCGTGCCCAGGCCTGTCGCCTGCTCGATCAGGTCGGGATAGCCGCTGCGGCAAGCAGGCTCAACACCTACCCCCACGAACTGTCGGGCGGCCAGAACCAGCGGGTTATGATTGCCATCGCGCTCGCCGGCCGGCCCGAACTGCTGATCGCCGATGAGCCAACGACCGCGCTCGACACCACCGTGCAGGCGCAGATCCTGCTGCTGCTCAAAGATATTCAACGCGACACAGGCATGGCGCTGGTCATGATCAGCCATGATCTCGCCGCGGTGGCGGCCGTCTGTGACCGGGTATGCGTCATGTATGCGGGCCAGATCGTCGAAACGGCACCGAAACACACGCTTCTGACCGCGCCGGAGCACCCCTATACACGCGACCTGATCGGTGCCATTCCGCCCTCGCACGGTCCGCGCATGCGGTTGACCGCCATTGCCGGCGCGCCGCCACAACGCCATCTGTCGCCGGGATGCGCCTATGCGCCACGCTGCCGGCACGCGATCGCGGTATGTCGCACGAGCCGACCGGAACCGCGGCAGGTCGCCGCGCGGCATTCGGTGCGTTGCCTTCGTTTGGACGCCGGCACGTATCAATGACCCTGCTGCGTCTCAACAACATCACCCGTCGCTTTCCGCTCGGCTCGCCACTCTACGGACCGCGGAAATATCTTGTAGCAGTCGATGGCGTGTCGCTGGATGTCGAGATGGGCCGGACGACCGGCATTGTCGGCGAATCCGGATGCGGCAAGTCCACCACCGGCCGTATTGCGCTCGGTCTGGAGCCGCCGGACAGCGGAGGTGTGCTGTTTCAGGGTTTGCCGCTGCCGCGCATCGACAGCAACAGGTGGCGCGCGCAGCGGCGCCAAATGCAGCTGGTCTTTCAGGACACCTTGGCAGCGCTTGATCGCCGAATGACTGTCAGCGCTCTCATCGCCGAGCCGCTGGCGATTCACGGGATTGGCGATTCGGCAAGCCGCAAGCAACGTGTGGCGGAGCTTCTCCACGGCGTCGGCCTCGGCGAAGACCATGGCGTGCTCTATCCGCATCAGCTTTCCGGCGGCCAGCGCCAACGCGTCGTGCTTGCGCGGGCGCTGGCGCCAAAACCCTCGCTTCTGGTTTGCGATGAGCCGGTCTCGGCGCTCGACCTGTCCGTCCAGGCGCAAATCGTCAATCTGCTCATGGATCTTCAGCAGGAGCTCGGGCTCGGCCTCTTGTTCATCAGCCATGACTTGCGGGTCGTTCGCCATGTCAGCGACCGGATCGTCGTCATGTATCTTGGCCGCGTCGTTGAGCAGGGGCGCGCCGACGCCATTATCGATCAACCCGCCCATCCCTATACGCAGGCGCTCGTCTCGGCCATGCCGAGGCTTCCGGGCGGCTTCGATCATTATGTGGCGTTGCCAGGCGAGCCGCCGAGCCCCACCGATAGGCCGTGCGGATGCCCGTTTCATCCACGCTGTCCACTTGCGCGCGACGTTTGCCGCCAGAGCCTGCCCGAACTCCTGCCGCTAGGAACGGAACGGCAGGTCGCCTGCCATTTGGTGAGGCATTGATGAGTGCTGTGTTTCGTTTCGCCGGCCCCAAGATCCTGCGTGCCGGCCTGTCGATCCTGATCGTGGTGACCTTTACATTCGTGGTGCTGCGGGCCTCTGGAGACCCGGCGCTGCAGATACTCGGTCCCAGCGCCCGCGCCCCGGATCTTGAGGCGTTTCGCCGGCATTGGGGGCTCGATCGGCCTCTGTATGTGCAATATGTCCGCTATGTCCTGGCGGCACTCCACTGCGATTTCGGGAATTCCATGCTGGCTGGAAAACCGGCCCTTCAGCTTGTGTTCGAGCGCGTGCCCCTGACATTGGCGCTCATGCTGCCGGCACTGGCGCTCACGATGCTGATCGGCATTCCGGTTGGCGCCTACGCCGCCATGCATCGCGACACCTGGGTCGACCGATCGGTGATGATGCTGACCGTGTTCGGCTTCACCGTGCCAAGCTTCGTGCTCGGGCTATTGCTGATCCTGATCTTTTCCGTGACGCTCGGCCTGTTCCCGTCCGGCGGCGCGGATCGGCCGGAAAGCTTCGTACTGCCGGTGCTCACGCTTGGTTTGGGCGGGGCGGCCATTATCGCGCGCTTCACGCGTAGCGCCATGATCGAAGTTCTGTCGCAGCTCTACATCGTGGCGGCCAGCGCCAAGGGCGTGACGTGGCGGCAGGTGGTTCGCCACCATGCCTTTCCGAATGCGATCATTCCTGTGCTGACGCTGTTCGGCCTGATGCTCGGCGGGCAGGTCGCGGGCGCCGTACTGGTGGAAAGCGTCTTCGGCTGGCCCGGCATCGGCCAATTGCTGGTGGTTTCGGTTGCGAACCGTGATCTCGCCGTGGTTCAGGTCATCCTCCTTCTCGTGGCGCTGACCATGACGTCGGCCAACCTGCTGATGGACCTGCTTTATGGCGTGTTCGATCCGCGCCTGCGTGGAACAAACTCAGGATCGCAATGAAAACGGCAACTGTAGAAACCAACCGTCCGACGGCTCGCTCGGTGGACCTGCCGACACTCCTTGCGGGCGGTTGGGTTCTCCTCATGCTCTTCACGGCGCTCGCCGCGCCGCTAATGGCTCCTTATGAGATTACTTCTATCGACCTGCGCCATCGCCTGGCGCCGCCCGTCGGCTTTGGCGGAACGATGCTACACGTCCTGGGAACCGACGATCTGGGCCGTGACGTGGCCTCGCGTCTTTTCTACTCGATCCGCACCAGCTTGCTGGTCGCCTTCGGCGCCACTGCAATCAGCGTGTTGGTCGGTACCGGGATTGGCTTCATCGCCGCGTATTTCCGCGGGCTCGTCGAGCATGCCCTGCTGCTAATGATCGACGTACAGGCTTCGCTACCGTTTCTAATCGTGGCGCTGGCAATGCTCGCCTGTTTCGGTAATTCGCTGACGCTGTTCGTCGCCCTGATGGGACTTTATGGCTGGGAGCGGAATGCGCGGTTGGCACGAGGACTGGCAATCACCGCCAGCGCGCAGGGCTATGCGAGCGCAACGCGCCAGCTCGGTGCCCATCCGCTGCGTGTCTATCTGCGGCATATCCTGCCCAACAGTGCGGCGACGCTTCTCGTGGCGGCGACGGTGACCTTTCCGGAGATCGTCCTGGTGGAAAGCGGACTGTCCTTCCTCGGCCTCGGCGTCCAGCCGCCGATGACCAGCCTGGGTGTCATGGTCGCGGCCGGCCGCGAGTATATCACCCGCGCCTCCTGGATGCTGCTCGCTCCAAGCCTCGTCATTGTCATCACGGCCGTTGCCGTTAGCGTCCTCGGCGACTGGTTGCGCGATAAGCTCGACCCGACCCTCAAATAACGGTTTCCCAGTGCAAAGGAAGCTGATCTCCGTACTTGTCGAGGGCTGCGCTCTCGCACGTAGCGGGGTGCCGAACCTTCGCCCGCGGCCGGTATCGACGTAACCGGAATACAGCATGTGGATCTCGTCGCGGGCCCGCGTCAGGCCAACATAGAACAGCCGTCGGCTTTCGCGTCGCGCCGCCGGCTGCTCGTTGCGCCAGGGCAAACCGCCCAGATCGAGTCCCACCATGATCACGACATCATATTCGCAGCCCTTTGCCGAGTGCGGCGTCAACAGATTAAGATGGAGAGGCGACGCGTCGCGTCCACCGAGGCTCGCCAGATCCAGGTCGGCGAGCGGCCCGCCGACAGCGAGCGCCGCCGACATGCGCACCACCTGTTCGCGCTGATCGGCGAGGCTTGGCTCTACCGCCATCAGCGCATCGAGCATTCCCGGCCGCAGCGCGCCGATTGGCGAAGTTTGTAATTTTGATCCGCGAAATTCGCACGGCGACATCGTGCCAGTGACGAGCAAAGCGATCGCCGCGCCGGCGCTCCTGCAGGCAGAAGACATGGATGGCCGTCGCCTTCTCCCAGAAGGGCACCTGCACGCGGAACCCGTCCAGCAGGCGTTGTGGTCAATCATCGCCGCGCGAATCGACCAATCCCTGTTTCGCGCCGTTCGCCAAACGAGCCTCGCCCGTCCTGGGGCCGACGCCCTCTGGTCGGCGCCGAGATATTTCTCTTGTCAGCGCAAAAAATCCGACGCTGAGGCCGTAAAAAAGTTACGCCCTTGATTCAAAGGGAAAATTGCCGGAAACATTCTTTTGAGGTTTCGCCAACCATCGGCACTAGATCGGACGATCTTTACACCTCGCGTCGGCCGGCGGCTGCTCGACGCTGGTCAACAAGTACCGTCGCGTAACATATATCACGCGTCCACCGATGCCATTCAACCGAAAGAGCGCACTGCCCGGACTGCCTGCACCTTGATCAAACCCAGCATTCTGGTTATATTACTGGAAATAAGTCGGAGATAACTATGGGCAGCTCGCAAAAACGCGCCATTCAAAACTATCGATCTCGCCTCAGCGAGCGCGGCTTGGCGCGCTTCGAGGTGCTTGGCCGCGATGCCGATCGCGACCTCATTCGATCTTTGGCTCGCCGCCTGGCCGAAGATGGACCGGATGCCTCTAGCCTGCGCGCTGCTGTCAGCCAGACCATCGCCGGCGAGCCACCCAAGCTTGGCGGGATTCTCGCCGCATTGCGTCGTTCGCCGCTGGTGGGAGCTGACCTCGATCTTTCCCGCCCCCATGAAGAGGGACGGAAGATCGACCTGTGACACGCTACCTCCTCGATACCAACATCATCAGCAATGTCGTGAAATCGCAGCCGTCGGAATCGCTCCTGGCATGGATGTCGAGACAGCGTGACGAGGATTTGTTCATCGCTTCGCTGACCGTTGCGGAAATTCTTCGCGGGGTTCTGGAGAAGCCACGCGGGAAAAAACGCGACGCACTCGACAAGTGGTTCTCTGGGCCCGAGGGGCCGCAGGCGCTGTTTGCGGGCCGCATCCTTTCGTTCGACGACAAGGCAGGGCTGATCTGGGCGCGGCTGATGGCAGGAGGAAAAGCGGCCGGCAAGCCGCGCAGCGGGCTCGACATGATCATCGCCGCTGTCGCCGGAGCGAACGAGTGCGTGCTGGTAACGGATAACGAAAAAGACTTTGCCGGGCTCAAGGTCGTCAATCCGATACGCGGAGCGGTCTGATGCGGCGTCAGGTCAAGGAATGCTCGGGAGGGCAAGATGGCTGAAACTCAGATAGAGTGGACAGACTCCACTTGGAACCCCGTCGCAGGATGCTCCATCGTCACCGCAGGCTGCACCCATTGTTATGCTATGGAAATGGCCAAACGCCTTGAGGCCATGGGCATCGCAAAATATGCGGGACTTACCCGTAAGACGGGAAAGCGCACGGTGTGGAATGGCGTCGTGCGGGAAGACCGCAAAGCGCTGGCCATGCCCTACGGATGGAAGAAACCGCGGAAAATCTTCGTAAACTCTATGAGCGACCTCTTCCACGAGGGTGTCAGCGACGAATTCATCCTTGAGGTCTGGAAGGTCATGCGCGAGACCCCGCGCCACAACTACCAAATCCTTACTAAGCGTCCCGAGCGAATGGCAGCTCTCGTCGCCTCGCAGTTGGGCGACATCCTGCCCAATGTCTGGCTGGGCACTAGCATTGAAGACGCGAACGTCGTGAGTCGAGTCGACTATCTCCGCCAGGCGCCCGCAGCCATTCGCTTCATCTCTTTTGAGCCTCTCATTGGATCGGTCGGCGCCGTCGACCTCCGCGACATCCATTGGGCCATCGTGGGCGGTGAAAGCGGCAAATCCGCTCGACCGATCAGGGAAGAATGGATCGACGAAATTTACGGCCAATGCCTGGCGGCCGGTACCGCCTTCTTCTTCAAGCAGTGGGGAACCTGGGGCAAGGATAACAAAAAGCGTTCCAAGAAGGCCAACGGGCGCGAGTATCGGGGCCGGACCTGGGACGAGATGCCGACCACCCAGCAAGGCACGGTTACAATGTAGAGCAACATCCGTCGGGGGGAGCAAAGTGGTCGAAAAACGATATGAATGGGCCGACGGAGCAAAGCTGGAGGAACACTCTCGCCGCAAACATAAAATTTTGCGAGAATATGTATTCGACTACCTGACGGTCCGCTGTAGGCTGCCTCAGCAGGAGCGATTTCGCCTCGCGATCGTCGACGGTTTCGCTGGCGGCGGGCGCTACCAGTGCGGCTCACCTGGATCGCCGTTGATTTTCATCGAGGAATTAAAACGAGCAGTCGAGGCTGTGAACACGCAGCGCGCCGTCCAAGGGCTTGGCGCTGTCGAAGTCGAATGCCTCCTCGTATTCAACGACGCCAACCGCGATGCGATCGAACTTCTGAAGACGCATGTCGCACCGATGCAAGCAGAGGCTAGCCAGAGCTGCCCCAAGCTGCATCTGCGGGTCGAATATCTGAACGAGTTCTTCGAAGCCGCTTATCCCGATATCAAGAGCCTGTTGGGGCAAGGCCGCTATCGGAGCGTCATCTTCAACCTCGATCTATGCGGTCACAGCCATGTCGAGCGAAACACCATCCTCGACATTATGCACTCTTATCCCGCGGCTGAGATTTTCTACACCTTCGTCATCAGTTCGCTGCTCGCATTCCTTCAAAAGGACCAGCCGGAGCGGCTTCGCGCCCAGCTCGATCATCTCGGGCTGACGAGCAACGATATCCAGGCGCTCGATGCGTTAATGAGCCAAAAGGACTGGCTCGGCACAGCCGAGAAAATCGTCTTTGACGCTTTCCGATTGTGCGCCCCCTATGTCAGCCCGTTCTCGATCAATAATCCCGGCGGGTGGCGGTACTGGCTGATCCACTTTGCGAATGCCTATCGGGCAAGGCAGGTCTACAACAACATTCTTCACGACAACGCCAGCTTACAGGCACACTTCGGTCGATCCGGCCTCAACATGCTCTCCTACGATCCAAAGCATGATGAAGGAATGCTCTACCTCTTCGACATCAGCGGTCGCGTATTGGCAAAGAACCAGCTTCTCGGAGACATTCCGCGCCTGATCATGGAATGCGGAGACGCCATGCCTGTCATGGACTTCTACGAAAGCATATACAACATTACCCCGGCGCACGCCGACGATGTCCATGCAGCGATCATCGAAAACCCAGACCTTGAGGTGATAACGCCCGCCGGCGGGGAGCGACGGAAGGCCAATACGATTGGCGTTGATGACGTCATCAAAATGAAGAAGCAGATCAGCTTCTTCCCAATGTTCCTGAATGCCGGGACAAGAGGCGGTCCAAAAGAATGACCGCGAACCGACATCGGGATACCGAATGGCGCGAATTCGAACGCCTGATCGCGCGGATCGAGGCCGACGCAGGCCCCCGGGGGCTGATCGTCAAGTCACCGGATCGTCTGCGTTGCAAGCTCACAGGTCGGCTGAGGGAAGTGGATGCCAGCATTCGTGCCAAAGTCGGCACGACCGAAATGCTTGTCACGATCGAATGTCGACGCAGATCAAGACTGCAGGATGTCACCTGGATCGAGCAGCTAGCCACAAAGAAGTCTTCGATTGGCGCGGATCGAACCATTGGCGTCACCGCATCTGGTTTTTCCCCGGAGGCTCAGATTGCCGCGTCTCATGCGGGCATCTCCCTGCGGAAAATTTCGGAAATTACGGTTGCGGAAATCAACTCGATCTTGTTGCGACTAGACTTTGTGCTCTTTTGGCATAGGGCCTGCGGCATTGCACGGATCGGCATCCGGAGGTTCCGTTCGCTCGATTGGAAAATTCCCAGTACGCAGGACGTGGATTTTACTTTACCGGAGGATACTGATCCGCTCGCGCCCATCTTTCGCAACACCGAGTCCGACACAACTTGGTCTTTAACTGATCTGTGGCACCAAATCCAAGGGGCTGCAGATCCGTTTGACGGCATTCAAAAGGCGCAACCGCCTGCGTTCCGCACCGCATGCTTTCCTTATCCCGGCTCAGTCAACCTCACCACCGCCGACGGCCCCTGCGTGCTCGGTGACGTCCTACTGACGGTCGCGCTTTGGATAGAGGCCGAGCAGATCACTCTCGATGCGGCGCACAAGGTCGAGTACGCATCCGACGAGATGGCCGCGATCCAGCGCGTCGAATTCGCCTCGCGCCGGCGAAAAACGAACGATTGGCGCATCTCCCTCCAGATCCCAAAAGACTCCGAGGATCCCGCCGATCTCCGAACAGGAAGCAATTGGTTTGATGCCGAGAAATAGCGACACACATTGCCTTTTGAAAAACATCGACCAGTTTGTGCCCCCGCCCGACCCTGCACATGCGCAGCAATCGGACAAGCTGCTGTGAGGGTCCTGGCTAGGGGCGTGCGTCCCAGGAAAGGATCTCTATGAGCATCGCCCAGACAGTTCGACCGATTCATTTCGAGGATTTCAGTGGGTCCGAGTTCGAACGACTTGTCTTTGCCTATCACCTCTGTGAGGGATGGACCGACCTCGCATGGTACGGCCAGACCGGCAGCGACCAAGGGCGAGACATCGTCGGCACTCGGCCATTCGACGACCGGCCGGACGAACGGACTGTCATTCCATGCGTAAACCGCGCAAGTCTTACTCAGACAAAGGCCGAGAAGGATATGTCAGCGGCAATCGGTGCTGCCTTCGGGGCGCCCGGCGACCTTTAAGTTTGTTTGTCGATGCAGCGTCTCCGCTCAGCGGCGGGACGAAGTGAAAGCTGCGGCCAACAAGCTGGGAGTGGCTCGCGTCACGATTTGGTCGGGCTCAGAGTTTGAAGAACATCTGAGGCTCCGCGCCGAGTTCCTCCTTCGACGTCTGGTCGAAGGGGTCCCTTTCCCGACACCGCGGCTGAACTGCGCGACTTCGTTGACCGGTTCTCGGCTATTACCGATGACCAGACACTGGCGATGCTTGCACGGGCCTTCGATAGACCGGCCTTTCGAACACCCTTTCAGCAGGAGAGTAACCTTCCAGCCTTCCTACAGGCCGTCGAAGACACCATTCGCGTGCTGAGCACCGGCATCTGGCAAACCCGTGAAGGCGTAGAAATCCATCGCCTTCCCTCGTTGCATCACATCCGTGATCCAAGCGTCCGATCGGCCCTCGAAGCGACGGTGCGTGAACTAGATCACCTTCGTCGCCGCTATAAAACCTTGCTTTCAACCGGTGCGATCAGGCCGTGCGGCTGTGGCGATCCGTCCTGTCCGACCTTCATGTTGACCGATGCCGCTGCCCGGGAAATGGACCGCGCCCGCGATCGCGTCCTTACTGCATTTCGAAAGCCATATCCGAGCTTCAGCGTAACTCTGGAATAAAGCAGGCTGATGAGCGACACGTTATACATCATCGGCAATGGCTTTGACCGCTATCACGATATTCCATCGGATTACCTGGACTTCGGCCGATATCTCAAGCAAGTCGATCTGGCCACCTATCGCGAAGTCGAGACATATTTTGCAGTCGACGACGCGTTCTGGTGGGAATTCGAGGCGAGGCTGGCCGACTTCGATGTCGACACGGTTATTGACTATGCCTCTCAATTTCTCATGTCCTATGGAGCGGAGGACTGGAGTGATTCAGGCCATCACGACTATCAGTATGAACTGAACCGCGTCGTCGAGGCTATTTCTTCTACAATGCGTGCACGGTTCGCCGATTGGATTCGACAGCTTCGCATCCCCGCAGCCAATTCATTCACCGGCAAGCCTTTACCGCTCGACCCGACCGCGCGTTATCTCAACTTCAATTATACGCCGACACTTCAGAAGGCCTATGGAATTGCCGATAGCCAGGTTCTGCACATTCACGGGCAAGCCAGTAGCTCAGCCGACCAACTCGTGCTCGGCCATGCATGGCAGCGCACTTTGGCGGACTCCCTCAATCACGGCGTTGATGTCGAGGCTGCGGACACACGCGTCCTTGAGGGCAACAGGATCGTCGACGACTATTTTTCGGCGACGTTCAAGCCGACCCACAAAATCATCCTGCAGCAGCAGCCGTTCTTCCATAGCCTGAGATCAGTGCGTCGAATCCTCGTCATGGGACACTCCCTTTCGGAGGTGGACGCGCCATATCTCGAGGAAATAACCAAGCACATCGATGCAACAACGGTGACGTGGAAGGTTAGTTATCACAGTAATCCAGCGGCGGCGCAGGCTCCAATGTCGGAGCTGGGAATTGATCCTGGTCTTATAAGCCTCGCACGTTTGATCGATTTCTGAACAATTCTGATCCTTTCCAAGAATGTCCCCTTTTCAGCGACCAGACCGCTGTGGCTGCCATACGACCCTTGCTTGAGTCCAGGCCTGACCCGCGAAATTATCCGACTTGGCGCCCGATGGCCGCAGCTACAACCTCGACGGGCAAACCGACCAAATCGGGGTGAAGACGCGAGGGGGCATCTACTCCATCAGATTTTGACAACTAGCTTCCTTCCGGGCTCCGCGGCCGACGTCTCACTCAACGCCATCCGACATCTCCTGTCGCCTTTGTCGGGCCCGCGACACAAGTTTATTTAGCCAATTTAATATTTTTGCCAAATGTTAAACAGCTGAAAAGCAATCATAAAATTTCTTCTTCGATCCAGCCGGCCAAATTGGCACGAGTTTTGAAACGATCGGTGCGAGGCGGCGGGATCTGCCGACCGGCATTGAAGTCGCGGTAACCGCTATGGATGGAAAGAAGGAAGGAAGCAACATGTCAGGTCTGCGTCAGATCGCATTCTACGGAAAGGGAGGCATCGGCAAGTCCACCACCTCTCAAAATACGCTAGCCGCCCTGGTCGACCTCGGACAGAAAATCCTGATCGTCGGCTGCGATCCCAAAGCCGACTCCACCCGCCTGATCCTGAACGCAAAGGCGCAGGATACCGTTCTGCATCTCGCCGCCCAGGAAGGTTCTGTGGAAGACCTTGAACTCCAGGACGTGCTCAAGATCGGCTACAAAGACATCAAGTGTGTGGAGTCCGGCGGCCCCGAGCCGGGTGTCGGGTGCGCCGGCCGCGGCGTCATCACCTCTATCAACTTCCTCGAGGAGAACGGCGCCTATGACAATGTCGACTATGTCTCCTACGACGTGCTGGGCGACGTGGTGTGCGGCGGCTTCGCGATGCCGATCCGCGAAAACAAGGCCCAGGAAATCTACATCGTCATGTCCGGCGAGATGATGGCGCTCTACGCCGCCAACAACATCGCCAAGGGTATCCTGAAATACGCCCATTCGGGTGGCGTGCGGCTCGGCGGGCTGATCTGCAACGAGCGCCAGACCGACCGCGAGCTCGACCTCTCCGAAGCGCTGGCCGCCAGGCTCAATTCCAAGCTCATCCACTTCGTGCCGCGCGACAACATCGTCCAGCACGCCGAACTGAGAAAGATGACGGTAATCCAGTATGCGCCGGACTCCAAACAGGCAGGGGAGTACCGCGCGTTGGCCGAGAAGATCCATGTCAATTCGGGCCAGGGCACCATCCCGACCCCAATCACCATGGAGGAGCTCGAGGACATGCTGCTCGACTTCGGCATCATGAAGACGGACGAGCAAATGCTTGCCGAGCTTCAGGCCAAGGAAGCGAAATTGGCCGTCGCTCAGTAACCACCGTTGCCGACAGGGGGCGCCGACCGTGACCTGGCGCCCCCTTCTACGAAACAAGGCCTCGTTGGCGAGGCGTTACCCGAACCTTGAAAGGGGCAGGTCCCATGGGCCTCGACTATGAGAATGACGGCGCTTTGCATGCGAAGCTTATCGAGGACGTGCTGTCCCAATATCCAGACAAGGCGGCGAAGCGACGCAAGAAGCACCTCAGTGTCGCAACGAGCAAGGACGAGGCCGGCGGGGAGGACAAGGGCCTTTCCGAATGCGATGTCAAATCGAACATCAAATCCATTCCGGGCGTGATGACGATCCGCGGCTGCGCCTATGCCGGCTCCAAGGGCGTGGTGTGGGGTCCAGTCAAGGATATGGTCCACATCTCGCACGGGCCGGTCGGCTGTGGGCACTATTCCTGGTCGCAACGCCGCAACTATTACGTCGGCACGACGGGCATCGACACGTTCGTGACAATGCAGTTCACCTCCGACTTCCAGGAGAAGGACATCGTTTTCGGCGGCGACAAGAAGCTGGAAAAGGTCATCGACGAGATCGAGGACCTGTTTCCGCTCAATGGCGGCATCTCGGTGCAGTCCGAATGCCCGATCGGGCTGATCGGGGACGATATCGAGGCCGTGTCGCGCAAGAAGGCCAAGGAGCACGAAAAGACGATTGTACCGGTGCGCTGCGAAGGTTTCCGCGGCGTTTCACAATCGCTCGGCCACCACATTGCAAATGATGCGATCCGCGATTGGGTCTTCGACAAGAACGATGTCGCGTCCGAGTCCGGCCCATACGACGTCAACGTCGTCGGCGACTACAACATTGGCGGCGATGCCTGGGCCTCGCGAATCCTGCTCGAGGAGATTGGGCTTCGGGTGGTCGGCAACTGGTCGGGCGACGCCACGCTCGCCGAGATAGAGCGCGCGCCCAAGGCCAAGCTCAACCTGATTCACTGCTACCGGTCGATGAACTACATCTGCCGGCATATGGAGGAAAAATACGGCATCGCCTGGATGGAATACAATTTCTTCGGACCCTCCCAGATCGAGGCCTCCCTGCGCAACATCGCCAAGCATTTCGGTCCGGACATCGAGGAGAAGACCGAAAAGGTGATCGCCAAGTACCGGCCCTTGGTAGATGCCGTCATCGCCAAGTACCGACCGCGCCTCGAAGGCAATACGGTGATGCTTTATGTCGGCGGCCTGCGCCCCCGTCACGTCATCACTGCCTACGAGGACCTCGGTATGGTGATCGTTGGCACCGGCTACGAGTTCGCCCACAACGACGACTATCAGCGCACCGGCCATTACGTGAAGAATGGCACGCTCGTCTATGACGACGTCACCGGTTATGAGCTGGAGAAGTTCATCGAAGGCATCCGTCCTGATCTCGTTGGCTCCGGTATCAAGGAGAAGTACCCGGTGCAGAAGATGGGCATCCCGTTCCGCCAGATGCACTCCTGGGACTATTCCGGCCCGTATCACGGCTATGACGGCTTCGCCATTTTCGCCCGCGACATGGATCTGGCCATCAACAACCCGGTGTGGGGTCTCTACCGCGCGCCGTGGAAGAAGATGAAGGACGCGCCGCTGAGGGCGGTCGCCGCCGAATGAGGACTGGCCACCCTGCCAGGCAGGGAGGCCGATAAATGCTTGGGGCGCACTCGATCCGCGGGAGGCCCCTTAACGTCTCGATGTCCCTGTGCTGCCGCTTGGCGCGGCCAGATGGAAAAGGTGACCACCATGCCGCAATCGGCCGAAAAAGTTCTCGACCATGCTCCCCTGTTCCGCGAGCCGGAATACAGACAAATGCTTGCCGAGAAGAAGCTGAATTTCGAATGTCCGCACCCTGATCAGATCGTCACCGATCAACGCGAATTGACCAAAACTTGGGAATACCGCGAAAAGAACCTCGCTCGCGAGGCGCTTGTCATAAACCCCGCCAAGGCCTGCCAGCCGCTCGGTGCCGTGTTCGCGGCCGCGGGGTTCGAGAAGACCATGTCGTTCGTTCACGGTAGCCAGGGCTGCGTTGCCTACTACCGCTCGCATCTGTCGCGACATTTCAAGGAGCCTTCGTCAGCGGTTTCCTCCTCGATGACCGAGGACGCGGCAGTGTTTGGCGGCCTGAAGAACATGGTCGACGGGCTCGCCAATACCTACAAGCTCTACGACCCCAAGATGATCGCCGTCTCGACCACCTGCATGGCCGAAGTCATTGGCGACGACCTGCGGAGCTTCATAGAGAACGCCAAGAACGAAGGCTCGGTCCCCTGCGACTTCGACGTGCCTTTCGCTCATACGCCTGCCTTCGTCGGCAGCCATGTCGATGGCTATGACGGCATGGTCAAGGGCGTGCTCGAGCATTTCTGGAAGGGCAGCGAGCGCTCGCAAGCCGCTGGGACCCTCAACATCATTCCAGGCTTCGACGGATTCTGCGTCGGAAACAATCGGGAACTCAAGCGCCTCCTCGACCCGATGGGTGTCACCTATACCTTCATTCAGGACGCCTCAGACCAGTTCGACACGCCGTCGGACGGCGAATACCGCATGTATGACGGTGGCACCAAGATCGAAGACCTGAAAGGGGCACTCAACGCGGAGGCGACACTGTCGCTGCAGCATTACAACACCCGCAAGACGCTGGAATATTGCAACGAGGTCGGGCAGGCGACGGCATCCTTCCACTATCCGCTGGGTGTCCAGGCGACCGACGAATTCCTGATGAAGGTCTCGGCGATTTCCGGCCAGGAGATCCCCGAGTCAATCCGGATGGAGCGCGGCCGACTGGTTGACGCCATGGCGGACAGCCAGTCGTGGCTGCACGGCAAGAAGTACGCAATCTATGGCGATCCCGACTTCGTCTACGCCATGGCCCGCTTCGTCATGGAGACCGGCGGCGAGCCGACACATTGCCTCGCGACCAACGGCACATCGGCCTGGGAGGCCGAGATGAAGGAATTGCTTGCATCCTCGTCCTTCGGCCAGGATGCCCAGATCTGGGCGGGCAAGGATCTCTGGGCGATGCGTTCGCTGCTGTTTACAGAGCCGGTGGACCTGCTGATCGGCAATTCCTATGGCAAGTATCTGGAACGCGACACCGGCACGCCGCTGATCCGGCTGATGTTTCCAATCTTCGACCGGCACCATCACCATCGCTTTCCCCTCATGGGCTACCAGGGTGGATTACGCGTGCTGACGACGATCCTCGACAAGATATTCGACAAGCTCGATCGCGAGACGAGCGAAACGGGCGTGACGGACTATTCGTATGACCTCACCCGCTAAGTCCGTGCCGGCTTTTCGTCGAGGCCGTCCATTGCCCAATGGACTTCGGAGACTGACGCAATGACCTCGCTCAGTGCCAAGATCCAGGACGTTTTCGACGAGCCCGCCTGCGATACCAACCGCGGCAAGGATGCCAAGGCGCGCAAGGAGGGCTGTTCGAAGCCGCTGACCCCCGGGGCGGCAGCCGGCGGCTGCGCCTTTGACGGCGCCAAGATCGTCCTGCAGCCAATCACCGACGTTGCGCACCTGGTCCATGCGCCGCTCGCCTGCGAGGGCAATTCCTGGGACAACAGAGGCGCAGCTTCGTCCGGGCCAACCCTGTGGCGCACAAGCTTCACAACCGACCTCACCGAACTCGACGTCGTGATGGGGCGGGGCGAGCGGAAGCTCTTCAGGGCGATCCGCGAGATCAAGGAAACGTATGCGCCGCCGGCAGTCTTCGTCTATTCGACCTGCGTGACGGCGCTGATCGGCGACGACATCGAGGCCGTGTGCAAACGCGCGGCCGAAAAATTCGGCTTGGCCGTGGTGCCGATCAATGCGCCGGGCTTGGCCGGCTCCAAGAACCTCGGCAACAAACTCGCCGCCGAAGCGTTGCTCGATCATGTCATCGGCACGGTGGAACCCGACGACGCCGGGCCCTACGACATCAACATCCTTGGCGAATTCAACCTCTCGGGCGAATTCTGGCTGGTGAAGCCGCTGCTTGATCGGCTCGGCATCCGGGTGCGCGCCTGCATTCCGGGCGATGCGCGTTACCTTGACGTTGCATCCGCGCACCGCGCCCGGGCGGCTATGATGGTGTGCTCGAGCGCACTCATCAATCTGGCACGCAAGATGGAGGAGCGCTGGGACATCCCGTTCTTCGAAGGCTCCTTCTACGGCATAACCGATACGTCGGAAGCACTTCGCAACATTGCTGAGCTGCTGGTGAGGAAGGGCGCCGATGCGGAGATCCTCGATCGCACAGACACGCTGATTGCTGAGCAGGAAGCGATTGCGTGGAAGAAGCTCGAGGCCTACCGCCGGCGGCTTCAAGGCAAGCGGGTGCTGCTCAATACAGGCGGTGTGAAGTCCTGGTCAGTCGTCCACGCGCTGATGGAGACCGGCATGGAGATCGTTGGCACCTCTGTCAAGAAATCCACAGTCGAAGACAAGGAGCGGATCAAACGGATCCTCAAGGACGAAAACCACATGTTCGAGCAGATGGCAGCGCGCGATCTTTACGCCATGCTCTCAAACCACAAGGCCGACATCATGCTGTCGGGCGGGCGCACGCAATTCATCGCGCTGAAGGCCAAGACACCCTGGCTCGATATCAACCAGGAGCGCCAACATCCTTATGCCGGCTATGACGGCATGGTGGAACTTGTACGGCAGATCGACCTCGCCATTCACAACCCGATCTGGGGTCAGGTACGGGAGCCGGCGCCGTGGGATTGCCCGCCTGCTTTGGAGGACGATCTGGCGAGCACGAAGAACGGGACCGCGACTGTGAATGCTTTCAATGAATTCGCTGGCGCGACGGCTCACCGCTTCGACAACCGTTGAGGAAATCCGATGGTCCGCATCCTTCGCAAAATCAAATCAGCGGCGGTCAATCCGCTGAAGTCGTCGCAGCCACTGGGTGCCGCCTTCGCCTTTCTTGGCGTCGATGGTGCGATGCCCCTGTTCCACGGCAGCCAAGGCTGCACCAGCTTCGCCCTCGTGCTCTTCGTGCGGCATTTCAAGGAAGCGATCCCCTTGCAGACAACGGCGATGGACGAGGTGGCAACTATACTGGGCGGAGCGGATCATCTGGAAGAGGCGATCCTCAACCTCAAAACCCGCACAAAGCCAAAGCTGATAGGGGTGTGCACGACCGCGCTGGTGGAGACCCGTGGCGAAGATTGCGCGAGTGATATCGCCAACGTCAAGCTGAAGCACGTGGAAGAGCTCGCGGGTACGGAGGTCGTGCTGGCCAACACGCCAGATTTTGACGGCGCGATCGAAGAAGGCTGGGCCAAGGCTGTCGCGGCGATGATCGAAGGGATTACACGGTCTGGCGCACGGACCCGGCACCCGAAGAAGATAGCGATCCTGCCCGGATGCAACCTCACTGTCGCTGACGTCGAGCATTTGCGTGACGTGGTTGAAAGCTTTGGGCTCAAGCCGGTTGTTCTGCCGGACGTCTCCGGCTCTCTCGACGGAACGGTTCCCGACCGCTGGGTAACGACTACCTATGGCGGCACCAGCGTCGAGGAAATCCGCGAGCTTGGCACGGCCGCGCAATGCATCGTCATCGGCGAGCACATGCGCCACCCTGCGAAAGTGCTGCACGGGTTGACCGGCGTGCCGTTCGCGGTGTTCCAGTCGCTGACCGGATTGAGGGCTGTCGACCGGTTCGTCTCGCTGCTATCGGCGGTTTCGGGCGCGGCGGTGCCGGCCCAGGTGCGCCGTCACCGGGCGCAATTGCAGGATGCGTTGCTCGACGGACATTTCCATTTCGGAGGCAAGAGAATTGCGATCGCTGCTGAACCAGACCAACTCTATCAACTCGCAACCTTCTTCACCGACATGGGCTGCGACATCGCGGCGGCGGTCACGACGACCGATATGTCGAAGATTCTGCAAAAAGTACCGGCGGAGTGGGTTCAGATCGGCGATCTCGGCGATTTGGAAGCTCTTGCAGCGGGCGCGGATCTTCTCGTAGCACATTCCCACGGTCGCCAGGCGTCGCAACGCCTTGGGATTCCGCTCATGCGCGTCGGCTTCCCGATCTTTGACCGGCTGGGCAGCCAGCACAAGCTCACAATCCTGTATCGGGGGACCCGCGACCTGATCTTCGATGTTGCCAATATCTTCCAGGCCAACCAGCGCGCGCCGACACCTGAGGCGCTTGACCCATTCCGTAACCGAGAAATGCCAGATGAGCTCCGTTCGTCGCCTCTCACTCGTCACTGACGAGGTTCACGCACCGATGCCTGAACGACGAGCAGGCGCATTGCGCGTAGCCATCGCCACGCAAGACATGAAGGGTCTCAATGCCCATTTCGGGTCGGCCAAGCGCTTTGCTGTTTACGACGTGACGCGCGAGGAGTGGCATCTCGTGGAAGCCGTGGCCTTCGATGACGTTTCCGATGAGAGCGGGAAGCGTCGGACCGAGGGCGATGACCGCATCACGCCGAAGGTGGAGGCGCTGAGGGGATGCCACCTGCTGTTTTGTCTGGCCATCGGCGGGCCTTCGGCAGCCAAGGTAGTTTCGGCAAAAATCCATCCCATTAAGGTGCCGCAGCCACAAACCATCCAAGAGGTGCTGTTGCGCACTCAGATGATGCTGAGGACATGTCCTCCTCCCTGGCTGCGAAAGGTGCTGGCCGAAGCCGGTGTCGCCGAAAAGAAACCCTCCTTCGAGGACGAGGACTGAAACGAGGAAAGAGCAAAATGTTTGAAGTCGCGATCAGCCCTGCTGTCAACGATGACGAGGCGGCCCTCGCCAGCCCGTTCGTCAAATGCCTCGTGCGGCTGATCCGTGCTCAAGATACCCACGGGTCGTGGGACGGCAAAGCGGACGCCGAGTTGCTGGCCGACTTCATCGTCAGCAAGGAACAGCGTCGGACGATTCCAATCATCGGCGATCCCGATCCGGACGTGCTGTGGAGGCTCGACAAGTTTTACACTGCCGTCGCCCTTGCGATCGAGGAGCGCTCCGGCCTGATGGCATCGCCGATGATCGAAATGAGCCATGAGGGCTTCGGGCGCGTGCTTTTCACCGCCGGGCGGCTGGTCGTTCTATCCAAGACCCTGCGCGACGTCCATCGGTTCGGCTTCGAGACGTTCTGCAAAGTCGCCGCGGCCGGTACGAAACTGGCCGACGATGCTATCGCAGCCATCGACGCCTATCCCGAGGTGGCACGGGCATGAAACCGATTTTCGAGCAAGAGGATCATGTCAGGCCTTGAGGAGCCGCGACGGCCAGCCTACGCGGCCGACGCAGTCGAGGCCAATTTGGTTCTCGGGGTAGCGCTGATGAAGCCACTCGTCCTGATCTGTTCGCAAGATGCGGAGTTCTATCTGTTCCTCAGCCACATACTGGAAGTGGACGGGTTCGCCAGTGAGCCGGCAGGTGGCGCGAAGGAAGCACTTGCAATGGCCGACGAACGGGAATTCCAGGCCGTGGTGCTGGACTGCGGTCCAACGAGCCTTACCGGGTCCGCAATCTGCGCCCGGCTCAAGCGCGAGCCCCAGACCGGCGGCCTGCCCATCATTGCCCTGATCGCGCCCGGCGCCGAGAACCAGCAACTCGATCTGTTGAAGGCCGGCATTGACGAGAGCTTTGTACGGCCAATGGCGCCGGCCAAGCTGCTCGATTGTTTGCGGACGAGGCTGGCGCTGCCGAAGCCGGGTTCAAACGGGATTGAAAACGGCAGCTGGCTTTCCTGTGGCACCCTTGAGATGAAGCTCGATGCCCACCGGGTTTGCGGCAATGGCCATGACATCCATCTCGGACCGATCGAGTTCAACGTGCTGCGGCATTTGCTCGAGGCTCCCGGCAAGGTCTTCAGCCGGGACGAGTTGATCGGCGCGGCCTGGCCGGCCAATATCCACGTCGGTGTACGCACAGTCGATGTCCATATCAGTCGGCTCAGAAAGGCGCTGGAGACGGCCTCGACCGGCATCGTCATCCGTACCGTCAGGTCGGCCGGCTACTCGCTCGAGAAGCCGGACGGCTGAATCAAGTGCCGGGTGTGGTGCCCTCTTTTCCTCGGTCTTGCGGCCTGAAACGCCCTCAACGAATACTCAGGAAGAAGCAGGAAAATGGGCTTTAAAACCGTACTCTGTTTGACCGGCGCCGACCATTCCGATCAGGACGTCACAACTGCTGCCGGCTTGTGTGCGGAAATCGGCGCGTACCTTTCCGTACTGATCATGCCCCTCCGACGCTCCTTATGTCGCATCGGCGGATCGAGGATGGTGTCCCCGAGTGGCCGATAGGACGTGGACAGGCAATTACCAGATTGAACGATCGGTTTCGGCAAATCGATCGATTTACACAGGACGCGGCCAGACTGGAAAAACGCTCCAGAGATATTCAGAAACTGCTGGAATCTATGTCGCTCGCCTATGACGTTGACACCGACTATTACGGTCGGGCCAGCCTCGGTGAAGTGGCACGACAGCGGGCGCTCTGCGCCGACCTCACTATCATCGGACCGGGGCTCCTCAACGACGAGAATCTCGGACCTCCTGTGGTCAACGGCTGCTTGTTTGATACCGGAAGGCCGGTGCTCGTTGTGCCGGAGGGCGCTGAGGCGACGCTGTCGCCACGGCGCGTCCTAGTCGGTTGGGATTCCCGAGCAGAGGCGTCCCGTGCGGTTCGAGAAGCGCTGGGTCTCCTATGCCTTGCTGAGGAAGTTCGTGTCGCCCTGGTCGATCCGAAGGCCAACGACAACGGGAACCGCGCGGAACCTGGAGCCGACATCGCTGCCTATCTCACTCGGCACGGTGCTCGCGTGTCGGTTGACGTACTGCCAAGTGCCGGCAAACCGGCGGCCACGGTGCTTGCGCAGCACGCAACCGACATTTCTGCCGACATGATAGTCATGGGCGCTTATGGCAGCCGCCGGCTGCGTGAGCGGCTCTTCGGCGGCGTGACGAGATGGATAGTCGAAAAGCCGCCATTGCCGCTATTTTTGGCTCGCTGACGGTTCTGGACCCGCACCGATGCTGTTCAAAGCTCTACTGTGACCCTGCATTCATTCGTAGATGGGCTCCATCGAAATAATCGATTTTACGAAGAGTAACGAACTGAAAAGCATTGCTCGGGAGGCGACGCCCGCCGGAAATCTCTCCAGTCATGCGCAAGGCGGAAGGTAGAACGGAGTCCTCCCAGTACTGATGCCCAGGGTCTCGCGGGCACGTCGTTGGCGATCGATGACGCATCGGCCAACGAGGCTGCTCGTTCCATGAAAAGCGACAAGCGCGAGATCAATGGGCAACCTCGTCGGGATCGAAAAGAGCGCTAAACCGGGTTGCTAGATCAATCCAGGGTGCCGCGTCGCCGCTCTCTGAAGCTGTTCGAACGACCGCCGCCAGATAATCGGTAAAAGCCTTCAGTCTTATGGCGCCTTGCTCTGAGAGGCAGTCAATGGCGTCAAGCCGCTGGTAAACGGCAGCGAGCATATGTTGCACCAAAAGCAGGGAGGATGGGCAAGGGCAATCGCTCTTACTCGCGAGGCGCCTGCACTCGCCGCAAAGCGGCGGAATGTCCTCTAAGGCTAGGTCGCTGGAAAGACGTTGTATGAGATTGTCAGTGGCGTTCCTTGTCGAGAAGTCGGCCACCAGCTCCCCATCGCGTTGGTTCAATGAGATATCACTGTAAAAGTTCATGGTTTCTTCCTTTCCGATGGCGAGGCTAGGCTTGCGCGAGATAGTCGTGGACGACCTTCCCGAGCGCGAGCGTGAGATCTGCAACGAGGTGTACTGCCGAGACTACTTCCAGCACCGGCAGTTCGGCGACGGGGGCAAGCGCATGCGACCACAGGTTCAGGGCTGCCGGGCCGGTCCAGGCGCCCCTCAGATGGACGTCCTCTAGATGATATTCCACGAGCTCACAGATGCGCGGCGTGCCGTCGACATGCGGGATAATTTTGAGGAGGAAGTTCGGTTCAGCGAGCGAGGCCCTCACGCTCGCGAGGTCGGCGGCTCGGTGCTTGTAGCCCATGGTACCCGTCGCGACGCGGACCGGCCCGTAGTCCAGCGTGCCAACGAGGGTATCCGTCTCCGTTCGGAGCGTTGGGCTAGCGAGCTTCTTGGGAAAGCCCCACAACTCGCGTCCGCCCGCTATCGGCGGATGGTCGTCGAGAAACATGCAGAGGGTGTAGCTCCCCCTGCGGCCACAGAAGGAGACAGGGATGACCCGTCCGCCTTCCGTGTAGTCGCCGAAGCCCGTCGAGTCCGGCATGCGAATGAACTCGAATTTGACCAGAGGCTCGCACACGTGAAGCGGCTCCGGCACGATGTCGCGCAGTTTCTGCGGATCGGTGCGATATGTGATGATCAGATACTCCCGGTTGCGGAAGCGATATGGGCCGGCCGGGTAGGCCGGGCTGGTCAGGGGCATGGCGAAAGCTCTCCCGCGGACGGTATCTTGGTGCATGTTTTGAAATTCCTTAGTGCTGGATCAAGTGGCCCCAGATCGGTCTGCATGATGGCGGCGAGGCTCTCCGAGGTGCTGTCGTAGCCTCGTAAGGGATGCATGGCGCAATCGCGCGTAGCCATTTTGCGCTGGGCAATTGCCCTGGGGCGCGATCATTGGCGATGGTCGCGGACGCGGTTCCATGACTGCGGTTGTGGTCGAGAGGCAAGATTCGAGGCAAAGTCATTTTGTTCCTCATTTGAAGGCGCTGCTTCCCGTCTGCCCTCGTGGCTGAAGGAGGTAGAGTGGCGGCCAGCTCGGATTTCTCCTCATGACCGGGTTTGCGGATCGAGGCGCATGCGCCATGCCAAATGAGAAATCGCCGAGGCCCGCAGGACAGACGGCCTCAGCGAGCCAGTCGAGAGAGAAGGTCTTCGCCTCACGCGGATCAGATACGAATTCCCGAGCACTGCGGTTATGTAGCAAGAAGGCCTGCGACGCCACCAAACCTCTGTCGCGAAAATATGGAGGTGACGCGGTATCCGCGGTCTAGCGAGACGAGAGCAGCATCCGGCAGCACGCACTCAACGGCCTGTTCTCATTGCCGGCTTCAGGAGAAAAGATCAGCTATGAGCCGACAGGCAATCGCTGCACGCGGCGGTCAGGCCGTGTAGATCTTCCGCGCACACAGCCGGCGCCGAAATGATGCCAGATGATGAGCCGACGCCAGCATTGCCGCAGGGGAGACAGCCAAGTCTGTCCTCAAGCGTCTGACGATGAGTGATGCATGTCCAAAAGCTGACAGCATGTCTGGTCCAAAACAACCGGCCGCCTTGGGCGTGAGGTTTCTCGAAGCCTACTCATGCCGTTGCTGCGGCTAAGCGCGCTGGCACGGCCTTTGCTGGAGATGCGGCATTGAGTGGGGGGCTGACCGCATGAGAAAGCGCGAGACGATTGATGGTCTGCTACACCATCTCGGCGGCGCGCCCGCTCAACGGTCACGGCTACACCTTTGGCAATGGCTGACGCGCGACATTGCGGTTGCACCGCCCTGTCGCGCCGATGCGCCCAAAGTTCGTTGATAGTTCGCTCGGCAGATTGAGGAAGCCGCTGTTGACTGCTGCCCAGGCGGAGATGGCTGGGTTCATTCGGAACGTCTTGACCGTCGGTGTCATGAAGCCAACGACACCATGCTGGACGTTACGCATGACCAGACGAGTGGGAGTCATAACGAATGGTTTTACCGGAACTGCGCTCTGCTATCCCAGCCGGAAGAGTTTTGGAGATAACGACGACCACAGGATGCATCGTGGGATGTTCATATTGTCCGCAGGACAAGTTCGCTGACCGGCAAAGAAAAGTCTCTGATACGAAGCATCTTAGTCTTGGAGATTTCAAGCGCTGTCTGGCGCGCGTACCAACCTCCGTCGACATTGGTTTTGCCGGGTATTCTGAGCCATGGCTCAATCCAGATTGCACCGAAATGGTCGAGCACGCTGCCGCCAAAGGCCACGGCATCAGGATTTTCACGACGCTTGTGGGAATGAAGGGGCAGGATCTGCAACGCTTGCAAGCGCTGCGTTTAGGCGTATTCGTTGTCCATGTTTTCGATGATGGCACCCACATGAACAGCCGCCTCGTTGGAGACAACTATCGCGATCTGATTCGTCAACTCGTCCACGCCAACATCCCTTCGATCCGATTCGTGGTTTTGGGCGAGCCCCACCCAGAAGCCGACATTATTCCTGCCGAAATACTCATTCGCGCGCAACCCGTGAGCAGCAGGGGTGGAAGCGTCGACCCCAAGATCGTTGAACCACGGCAGCCAGTCGTCGGAGCGCTAACCTGCGTGGACGAACGACAGTATCGGAATGTACTCCTTCCAAACGGCGAGGTTACCCTCTGCTCCATGGATTTTGAGCGGCGTCACGTACTGGGCAACCTTCTATG
Source organism: Mesorhizobium sp. WSM4871 (assembly GCF_055811295.1). Taxonomy (NCBI): domain Bacteria; kingdom Pseudomonadati; phylum Pseudomonadota; class Alphaproteobacteria; order Hyphomicrobiales; family Phyllobacteriaceae; genus Mesorhizobium; species Mesorhizobium sp. WSM4871. The sequence goes on from NZ_JBVVPU010000017.1 coordinate 91,352, forward strand.
CGACGAATACGGCGATCTCTTTAAAAGCCCATTTTTTTGCGAAATCGTCGATCGCATGAATGGAGCGGCTGGCTTTCTGCTTTGCAGGATGTGTGAATTTGCCGATCCAAACGATAGGAACTGACTGATGCCGGCTGACGCGGCGGGCCGACGGCCCTGAAACGGCAAGATGCACATGCCCGCGAAGTCATCGTGTTTTCACGTCACGCTAACACGATCCCGTAGGCGCGGCAGTCGGCCTCGACCATTTCCGAGACGAGCTCATCGAAAGTGGTCTTCGGCTTCCAACCGAGTTTGGTCGGCTGCCTTGGAGGCACCGCCGATCAGCAGGTCAACCTCGATTGGCCCGAAACAGCGTTTGTCGATCCGGATCAGCGCTTGATTACTCATGCGTTCACGGCCCACCTCGTCAACGCTTTCGCCCTCACAGACGATCTCCTTTTCGACTCGCCTGAAGGCAGCCCCGACAAAGGTGCGGACCGTGTGTGTCTCGCCGGTTGCCAGCACGAAATCGTCAGGTTGATGCTCACATGCCCTCGACATAGGCGCGCGCCGAGCCCCAGTCGCGCTTTGCTTCCAGGTCTGCGAGATAGAGACAGTCCTGTTTGCCGGCCATGATCGAGCCACGGCACGCGTCACCTTGCGCGTGATGAAAGTTTCGCCGCGCGTCGGCCCTTTAATTGAACAGGATGCCGTTGCTTGCATAGAGCCCGCACACCTTGCGGTAGTTCATGGTGGTAGAGCTTCGCCACCGCATAGGCCGAGCGTGGATAAAACGGAGTGGTCTCCTGCTGCGGCACGCCCTGGACCGAACCAAAGAGTTCCGAAGTTGATGCCCGGTAGAACCGCATTTCTTTCTCGAGACGAAGAATGCGGATCGCTCAGCAGCCCAGCGTTCCGAGCGCGGCTGCGTTTCTTGCCGGAGACGGATCAGCTTTGCCGCATCCGTCGTGTCGCCGTAATGCAGGACCATGTCGGGATAGTCCCCATGAGGATCTTGATGACGGAATTCCTCTTCAGGGATCGACACTCGGCGCCGAGGCCATTCCTCGATGACGACAGTATGGAAAGTGCCAAGAGCGCCTGCAACGCTATGAAGTCGAAAAAGTACGATTACGTGCAAACGTGGGCGCCCGTGCAAGGTTTCGGCCTCAATGTCGGATACTCGACAGGATTGCAAACCTGCCTTCCGTTGCTTTTGCTGATGTTTTGCTCTGGCACATTCGATGCAGGGGACCTCCCGAACGCAGCAGCGGATGTCTTCAATGATCAAACCCACGGAAAAATGCTGTCGCCGCACTCATGTGCGTGCCCTCGCTGGTCGCCAAGCAGGCCGAAGGTCGGCTCATCGTGGTCGAGGCGGGCAACTGAGCCCTGTTGCAATGCGGGACAGGCTGCGAAAGCATGTCACTGACCACGCGGGGGTTATCGAGGCGGGGTTCTCGATGCCAGCCACGCGCAACATGTCACCGGCATGAGTGCCGATCTCATCAGAGAGCCGGAATCCGCGGGCGTCACACCCGACGATATGAACGCGCGGACAAGCTGTCGCAAGTCCGGCGGTGTCGACGATGAGTTCGCGGAGGGGAGGCCCAACGGCTATGGCCGACATTCGCCGCATACAGCGCCTGAATGGGACACATCAGTAGGAGTAAGACAACTGGAGCTCTCTTGCATTGGGATCGGTGCTGGTCCGTCCAATTTGAGCCTTGCGTGTCAGATCCATGAGCAGGTTGGGCACGGGGCACTGTTCTTGGATCGGCAAGTCGACTTCCGCTGGCATCCAGGCAGCGCATTCGAGTCCTCAGAACTCCAGGTCAGCCACTTCAAGGATCTGGTCACGCTGGTGGATCCGCGGTCAGCCTATACTTTCATAAATTTTCTGCACGAGAACGGGCGTCTATACCACTTCCTGAATGCACAGTTCGATTCTGTGTTCAGGGCTGAGTTCGGACAATACCTGAATTGGGCGTTCCGCAGGAACCCACTTGTCCGCGGCGGCGAGACTGTCCACGAGATACGGTACGATGGCGAGTTTCGGGTGCGGACGGACGACGCGGTGCTTAGTGCCAGAGACCTGGTGGTCGGCATCGGCAAGCAAGCGCGGATTCCACCTCAATTTCAGGGCTGGATCGGACGCAACCTGTTCCATTCATCCGATTTGCTGCACATCCATCCTGAGGTGCGGCAAAAACATGTTTGCGTCGTTGGTGGAGGCCAGTCGGGAGCCGAGGTGCTGTTGCATCTGGTGGGTGGGCCAAGAGAACGGCGGCCTGCCTCGATCACCTGGGTCTCGCAGCGCGAAAACTACCTGCCCCTCGACAACAGCCCGTTCACAAACGAGTTGTTCATGCCCTGTTTTTCGGATCGTTTTGCGGCAATGAGCGAGACGCAGCGCAAGCTGTTCCTGCAGCGTTTCGTGCTTGCCTCGGATGGTATTTCGGATCGCACTTTGCGCGCCGTCTACCAGGCGCTGTATCGCCACGAATTTCTTGAGCCAGCCCTATGTGACATCGCACTGCGGCCGGGTTGCAACGTTTCACGCTGCATCAACGACGGCGCGGGTCATAACTTGACGCTGCAGTGCGGCTTGGGCGACGTCGAAGAAGTCACGGCCGACATTGTCATCCTGGCCACCGGTTACGAGAACGCTGTGCCAAGCTTTTTGGAACCGATGGCGGACCGGCTGCAACAGACCGACAATGAGTTGGTCATCAACCAGGATTTTTCGGTTTGCTGGGACGGACCGCGCGACAGACGCATCTTCGTACAGAACGCCAATCCCGGGCAGCGCGGGCTGGCCGATCCGAACCTAAGCCTGCTGGCCTGGCGCGCTCGCCGCATTCTTGACAGCCTTCTACAGCGCGCGCCGTGCGCGAAGCCCGAGCATCCTGGCTTTATCAGCCGTACCGCCGTCGAAAGCTGCCCCGACCCGGTAGCCGAAGAAATGGGCAGGGGGATATGAGTCATCGACTACTGATCATCGGCGGTGGCATCCAAGGAATGATGTCCGCCTCCGCTGCGGCGACGGCCGGAGCCCCCTCCGAACTCATCGTGAGTGAACCTGCCCTTGGACCTATGGGCGCATCGCTTTATTCTGCGGGCGTCCATTTGCCCCACGGTCGTCGAAACCGTACCAGGTCGCTCACACTGGCCCTGGCGGCCATGACTGCGTCGGCCGGCAGCGGAGGCCTCCGGCCCGTAGCGATGCGTGTGGTGGCCGGACTGGGTGAGGTAAGTGATCGGGACCAGCTTAGGGAACCCCTGGACCCGGCTTGGCCTGGGATTGGCAGTCTAGCGCCGAACTTCTGCGGACAATACCCGTTTTTGGAGCATCGATGGACTCGATGCCGACGTGCCCTCCCTGATCGCCCCGAACGGAACTTGTCGCAAAGGTTCGCGTGGCGCGGCTTGCGTCGCGTCAGGCTGCACGAAAGGTCGTCCATCGGGCAGTCGCACCATCAACAGCATGTTCGGCGGTGACTACTATGCAGACGTACCGGATCGACAGATCTTTACGGGCCTGGGCGATCTCTCCATTGAGGAGGGACAACAACGCCGTGCAATCCACCCGGAGCGGAACGCACCTGGCGTCGCCGTCTGCATGTCGTGGAGTATCGTTCTCCGTGGGTCCCCACCCTGACAGCGCCCGACTGCCCCTAACCGGAATGTTTGACCAACCACTCTTTCCAACAGGAGGCTTTTCGCATGTTGACCGATGCACAAAGAGAAAAGTGGCAGAGAGACGGATACGTCAGGCTCGAAAGTTTCTTCGAGCCCGCGGCTCTGGAAGGTATTTCCAGCTTTGTTGAAGACATATCACGCTGGGATGTCAGCGATGATAAATGGCTCATGTGGTTCGAGAAAACGACGGACAATCGGAAGATTATCTCCAAAGCCGAGAATTTTCTCGACTTCCATGACCCATTGCGTCTTCTCCTCCTAGAAGATCAGCGCATTAAGTCTGCGGTCGAGGATTTGCTTGACGAAGATTCGCGCAGGCTCAAGGAGTTGCTGATCTTCCACTATCCCGATAGCGGCGGCTATCGCCCGCATCAGGACATTTATCACATTCCACACAGGCTGCCCGACCGGATGGTCCATGCGGTCGTTGCCATAGGCATTGACGACTCCAACCCGGACAACGGCGGGCTTTTCTTCAGTCCCGGCAACCACAAGAAGGGGGTATTTCCCATGGATGCCGGCGGGGTGATCGATCCTGAGGTCGCCGAAAGGTTTTCCTGGGAGCCAATAGTATGGAAGGCTGGCGACATCTTCATCTTCGACGATTACGCACCGCATTACTCACAACCCAACAAAAGCAATCGTTCTCGGCGGACACTCTACTTGGTGTTCCAGCGTGCTTCGACCGGTGGACCGACCCGCGCTGAATATAACGTGCTTAAGCGCGCCCTTAATCCGCCAGAGGGCAAAGTGGCCGATCTCGACAACCTCAAGCCCCCAAACGGCATTTTCTATCGCGAGGCGCCCGTCGTCGCCGGCCTGGGCCCCAGAGAAGGATTATTCTGAAGGAGGCGGCCAACGTTTCGGGCTACCGCCTCTCTTCGCAACTTGCAGCAGAGGCTGTTGCGTTGGCAGCCGAAGACACCACTGTTTCAATAGCTGAGGTTCGTCATGCGCAAATCCACGTTTTCTCGAACGGAGCTGTCGCGGGCGTTCGGTATTGACACGGCCACGCTCGGAACGGGAAGCGCGGGCACCGGGTTTTCATTCGGCAAGGTGGCACCGGGCGTCACATCCGAGCCCCATCGGCACGACGAAATCGAGGCCTTCGTGGTCCTGTCTGGAGCGGGCAAGGTCAGGACCGATCTTGGGGAAATCCCGGTCGCGGCCGGCGATGTCGTTCTGTTCCACCCTTTTGAAGCGCATGTGCTGCACAACGATGGGGACGAAGACCTAAATTTCGTCGATGTCTACTGGCGCGACGGCAAGGCCGCCCTCGAAGCTGCTGCACAGACCGCGACTCCGCGCGGACCGATCTTCGTCTTCTCCGCGCCACCGACGCCTAATGGCGATCTGCATCTGGGGCATCTTTCTGGCCCTTATCTTGGCGCTGATGTCTACACGCGGTTCCTGCGCATGAAAGGGGCCGAAGCCTATCACCTGACGGGAAGCGACGATTACCAGAGCTACGTCGCCACGCATGCAGATGCCGATCAATCGACGCCCGCAAAGGCAGCGCGCCACTACGCCGACGAGATTCGAGCCACGCTTGCGCTTCTTGACTGCGACGTCCACAGCTTCCTCCCCACCTCGGCTGATAGCGCTTATGCAGAGTTTCAAGCGGCGCGTTTCCGTAGTCTTCTGAGCAGCACGGCGGTAGATCTGCGCCAGAGCCCTGCGCTCTTCGATGCTGTGACAGGCGACTACCTTTACGAACCGGATGTAAGCGGCCTCTGCCCCGATTGCGGCGGCTCCGCTGCTGGCAACATCTGCGAGGAATGCGGCGCGCCGAACCTATGCCACGACCTGGGTGCAGTCCGGTCGCGGCACTCGGCCGAGGCGCCGCTGGTCGGCTCCGTGTGCCGTCCCGAACTTGCTCTGGAACGGTGCTACGTCAATATCGACCGGCATTTAAGGGCGTCGGGCGCCCCCGTTCGGATCATGGACCTCTTCGCGCGTCTACGCCAACGTGGCGACTTTTCCGTGCCCATCACCCACCCGTCGGACTGGGGGCTACCGGCCGAAGGGTTCCCGGGGCAGGTGACCTGGGTCTGGCCAGAGATGGCGTTTGGTTTTCTTTACAACATCCAGGCGCTGGCTAGCTCGCTCGGTCGAGACTGGAATGCGGCCCTGCCCAGCAATGACTGGCAGATTGTCCATTTCTTCGGCTTCGACAATTCCTTCTACCACGCGCTACTTTGCCCCGCCGTTTATGCCGAGGTCTTCTCCCACTGGACGCCACGCATCCGGTATCATGTGAACGAGTTCTATCTGCTCGACGGCCAGAAGTTCTCGACCAGCCGCGGCCATGCGGTCTGGGGCAAAGAGGTTCTAGGCCCAAAGACAGTCGATGTTGTCCGTCTTCATTTGGGCCTGACACGTCCGGAAGGTGAGCGGACGAACTTCACGCTGGACGCGCTGCGCGGCACCGAGAACGAGGTGTTCCGAGGGATCTGGCTGAATTGGCTTGATGCGCTGCACCGGGAAATCAAGCAGGACTTCGGCGGTTGTGTGCCCGACGCAGGCGACTGGGCTCCCGCCGATCGCGCTTTCTTTGCTCGGATAGAGCTCCATCGCGCGGCGATGGAACGCGCCTATTCGGACGATGGCTTCTCGGTCCGGCGCGCAGCCGCGCAGGCCTGCGATTTCGTGAGCGAATGTGTAGTCTACCGACAGGCGCAAGACTATGCAGCGGCGCGACGTCTCTATCCCGCCCGTATCCGGACTTCGCTCGCCGTTCAGACCACGGCCGCTGCGATCCTGGCACAGACACTCGCGCCGCTGATGCCCCGATTTGCCAGCACGCTGGCGCGAGGCATCGACGGCATCTCAACCGAAACATGGCCGCGGTCGGTCCAGAGGCTTGCGCCCGCAACGACCTTTGATCTCGAACCCGTGCTGACGTTCTATGCCAGAGCAGACATTCCTGTTCCCAATGAGGAGGAGGCATAATAGCTATCGTGATTTCGACTATCGTGATTTCGACCAGATTCTGGCGGCAATCAAAGCCGATGTTGCCGAAGCTTTACTCGCTACCACTGGCTGCCGAAGGCCACTCTGAGACCATAGACACAAACACTCGCCTTAACCAAAATGTCGAGACGCTGGCCCGCGCCTTGGAGGATCGCTCGGTTGACAGCTTTCCAGCGCTTGCCATTCGTGCGGCAAATGCCGAGCGGGCCCCACTGCGCTGACCAACTTTTCGGAATCGCGGAATTTCCGACCTATTGCCAGCCGGTCAAGAAGGTCATGCGGTTCGGGGCGCTGGGTCAGGCCAGCGCGCCCGCGCATCGCCGGCGGCGAATGATGCTGGATGAGCCGACGCCAACATTACCGCAGGGTAGAAAGCCAAGCGGTTCTCGCCCTCAAGCGTCTGACGCATGATGCGTGTCCAAAAGCTGACAGCGGCAGAAAACATGTCTGGTTCAAAACAACCGGCCGTCTTGGGCTTGTAAGGTTTTCGAGGCAGAATCATGCATTTACTGCGGGCAAAGCGCTGGCATGACGTTTGCTGGTTGAGATCGGCAATACTGAGTGAGGGCTGGTCGCATGAGAACACGCAAGACTTCGATGGTCTCCCAACCGCTGTGTTCCGTTCTGAGAGAAGAACCAGCTCGCGCAAAACGTCAGGAAAGGTGTTGGAATGGAAAACAACATATTGCGCAGAGAATCCTCGGCTCCTCTGCTCGAAGTGGACGATCGGCTGCGCGGCGAATCCCTCACGAACTTTCAGCCCGGCAAGGAATAGGGATGACAATTGGAAGGGAACCCTGGTCAATTTGCCCATTTTCTGCGGCGCGCCCGCAGTAGCTATGTCCATGGGGCACAGGGTCGACCGTTTGCTGCAGGTCAGGGCTCGGACCTTAATGACCTCCAACCGAATAGCCACGATATTCGACGCGAATTTGGCCCATCGATGAAGACGTCACAGTCCACGACGTGTTCAAGGTCGGCCACCGCAGCATTTACGTGGAATCGGCCTGGCCAGGCCAGACGTCGGTTGCGTAAGCGGCCCCGAAGTCCACTTGCCGAAAGCAGAAATCCTCCGTTGAGGACGAGACCTGAAATTGAGGAAACGAAATGTCTCACGCAGCGCTGGCCTGCCGTCAACAGGACGGCAAGGCCCTTGCCCGCCCGTTCGTCAAATGCGTCCTGCGGCTGATCCGTGCTCAGGACTTCCACGGCTCATGCCAACGGAAACTGGACACCGGGCTGCTGGCCGATTTCATCATCACCAAGGAACTGGGCCGGAATATCCAATCACCGGCAATCCGGATCCGGACGCGCTGTGGAGGCTCCACATGTTTTGGACCGTAGTGGAGCTTGCGATCGAGGAGCGCTCAGGCGTGACATAGTCAACAACAGAAATCAAACCGACGGGTGCTTTCGAACGCGTGCTTTTCACGGTCGGGCAGTTCGAGGGTCTGTCGAGACGTCTACCGTTTCGGCTTCGAGACGTTCCGGAAACTCGCGAATACCGGCGAAAACTGGTCGGTGATGCGACTGCAGCTATTGCCTGTCCCGACGTGGTGCGGGCGTGAAGAAACTGATTTTCGAGGAAGGATCATGTCAAACCTGGATGAGATGGCGAAGAAAGTCCGAAAGCTTCAACTGCGCGCGGCAATTGCCAAGACGAACTTGCGCGACCTTGCCGAGGGTCTCCCGGTCAAATGGATTGAGATAGAGGAAGTCGCCGAGAAAACGCGTGCCGTTTATGCCGAGTTGGATGGTGCCAGGAGAGAGCTCGCCAAAATGAAGACTTTGCGATGAGCGGCACATTCATCAGCCGCGACGGCTCCATATGGGTGCCGGAATATCTGATCGCTATAGATGGCAAGATCTGTATCGGCTGCGGCCGCTGTTTCAAAGTCTGCTCGCGCGAGGTCATGCATCTTTACGGCGTCGATGACGCGGGGGAAATCCTTGGCGCCTGCGACGGCGGTGACGACGACTTCGATAGTGAGCTCAATCGCATGATCATGGTTGTCGACCGTGCCGGCCGCTGCATTGGCTGCGGAGCCTGCGGCCGCGTCTGCCCAAAGAACTGTCAGACCCATGTCGCGGCCGACCAGATCGCAGCATGAATTGCATGATTTGACGAGACAATCTCAGGAGAACGGCATTGCGCCTCATCAACTTTTGTCGGCTCCTCGGGCTGGTCCTGTGCGGCAACGCTGTGACGGTTTACTTCGTCTCGCATTCGTTCCGTCTAGCAGTCGTCACGACGCTGGGCTGTTCGCTACTTCTTCAGCTGGGCTATTTCGCAAGTGTGCTCTTTCTGATTTGGCGATCCAGCTGCGCTGGCAAAGCCGGGCAAGGGGCTGAGCTTTTCGACAGGTCACAGGAAGTTCGGTACCAGTCGCGCGACGATGATGAGCATGCGAATGAAACCCAAGATGTGTCCCAGCGCAATCAAACGCTCGGCATATCGCTGCTCCTCCCTTGAGGTGCCGTAACAAGATCAGAGCTCAGATTCATCACTTTCGGCGTCCGATTTTGAGCCCCGGTTGATGGAGATCTGCGGCCATCCGCTTGTCTCGGCGAGCGGATGGAGGGGATGAATAGGTGGATACGATTGCCCGTGTTCGGCGCGCTTTTTATGTTCAGGGGTGGTCGGTCAAACGGATTTGCCGGGACCTTGATCTGTCGCGCAACACGGTGCGTTAGATCCTTGCCAGCGACGCATAGATGACGACGGCGCTGCTCGACTGGCCCACCTATCACTAAATGAGTCCTCGCGCTTCAAGAACCCCACCTAAAGCGCCCCCACCGCCCGAACAATCTGCACTCGCCGGGCTGCGCAACCCCGACCAGCTCCGCACGGCGAGCGTTCCTCGTCGCGCCTATGCAAGACGGGTCAATATTTGACGCTTTTGGGGAAATTCGAGCGGCATCGACAGTTCGAGGCCAAGACCCAGTTCGCCGTCGTCTTAGGCGAAAGGTTCGTCAGCCAATGACGAGATCGGCCTCGCGCACAGAATTGCCGACAGTCACTTCGTTCGCATCCGAGGCAAACTGCATTATCTCTGGCGAGCTATCCCCAGGCGAAGGATCAAATTGTGCACGCCCGCGGGGCCATTGACGACCAGGTAGGCGCCCAAAGCAAGCACGCCCGACTGCAGCATCATTCTAAGAGATAGCCTCCCTAACCCTGTCGCAACATCAGAGGCGCGCTGCTGGAAATCCATATAGCTTCATTTGCAGCGCTCCAATGGCTTCCTACGCGCTTGGCCATTCCCATCGCACGAACGACTTCAGCGTTGCGCCTGTTTGCTCCTGCAATGGAATTTCTGATGGTCCCGAATTCGGCTGTCTTGCGCGATGGCTCTCGAGTGAGTCGCTCGGTCATAAGCGTCACAAACACCAGAAGCAGAGCCCCGAACAGGACCGCACTGCCTATCCACGCATGAAACATAAAGGAGATGCCAACGTAGAGCGGCAAGCAAGGCAAATCGAATAAAGCTCCCGGTCCCCCATCGAAAAGAAAGTATTTGATCCAGGTCATGAAGAGGCTGAACCATCTCCCCTCTCGTCGTTCACGAGCGGCAGGCCAATCAGCGTCTCGTGCACCCTCCCACTCAACCTCTCGTCAAGAAGTCGGCCGACGCGTGTAAACAGGCGTGCGCGGCCAACATCCAGCCAGCCTTGAAAACGAAAAGACCGCCAGCAAGAATTACGAGACCAACAAGAGTTGGCACGCTACGACTTGGCAGAACCCGGTCATAGACCTCGAGCATGAAGACGCGCCGGTCAAGTGTAGCGAGCTGATCACTCCGCTCATCGCCGCCGTACCTGCCAATGCCCAACGAGAGGCGGCGATAGCTTCGCGAGGCTGCGAACCGGTTGCATGCTTGTTCTGCATAAATGTTATCCGTCGACGCGGGAGAAGGAGTGCGGCGCTGGGGGGAATCCCCCTGACAGCACCATCCAGCCCATGCAGAAGGCGCTGACCCAGATGAACCTGCAGCTCCAGCACGCCGGGACCGACAGCACCGGCCAGACGGGGCTGCGCAGCATGCCGATCAGGGTTGCACCGCCCCGGCAGCCCCTGATCGATCTGGGACCTATGGCTCGCGCCAACGCGAAACCTTCCTTGACGCGAGCACCGTGGCAACCTCTCCAGAGTCGCCTTGGCAAAGGCATGGCCACCCAGACCCTGGCCCGTCCACGACGGACGGCGCCAGGAGCTGGAGCGTCCTCCTTGCACCGTCATAAGAGGAAGAAATACACTTCTGGGTGGGCGTGAACGTCCTCAGCATTCACATCGAGGAGTCGGATCGAGTCGCCATTGCCTAGTTCGACAATCGTGTCGTTGTCGACTTGGTGACTGGCGTCAGCGAGGTCGGCATACGTCTTGATGTTGGTGCCGTTCATCCCCAGGTCGACCTCGAGGAGGTCCTCGCCAGGCGCGAAGTCTAGAACTTGATCTTTGCCGCAGCCGCTCTGGAATATGAACAAGTCGCCGCCCTCACCGCCCCAGAGCGTATCGTATCCGGGGCCGCCCTCCAGGGAGTCGCCCCCGGAGCCGCCAGAGAGCCTATCGTCTCCGCCGCCCCCCCGCAGGGTGTCGACCCCGTTTCCGCCCCAGAGCGTATCGTTTCCGTCGCCTCCAAAAACGCTGTCGTTCCCTTCAAAGCCGTCGAGCTTATCGTCTCCGGGGCCGCCCTCCATGTGGTCGTCCCCTTTTCCGCCCGTCTTCCTATCGGGATACGGATCAGGGGCGGGATCAGGGCTGGGATTGTCGTCGTCGTGAGGGGGACGCCAGGGACGATGATATCCAGGTTCCCAATATATAGGTGGTGTAGTAGGGATATCAGGACGATGTCCACCCTCGGGGTCGGGATGAGCGTCGTCTACACCGAGCCTCTGGGCGGCGACGGCGGCAACTCCGCCGGCATGAAGGTCGAGAGCGTCAATGCCGTCCGATCCAAACGTCGCGCGCAGGATTTCGCTGAAGCCTGCGTCTTTAATCGTAGCCATGCCTATCTCCTTGTTATGCCGCCCGCCGAGAGCCCGCACTGGTGAAGGCGCATTGAGGGGTTTGGGCAAGTGCGCTTTGAAACCCTCCGCGTACAATCCTGCAGAAGCACCCATGCCCCAAATGCAGCATTCCGGAAGAGTGGTAAAATTGATTTCCTGATTGCATCCATCCGCGCCATGGATGAGCTATAGCGGAATGCGTACTGTCAACTTGGACGCCGGCGAGGCAAAGCTGCCGCGGGCGCAGCCGTCACGCGGTACTGTCAAGTTGGCGAGAGGCGGCGATCTTTGGCTTGGTCTTGGGTATGAGCGCGACGTCCAATCCCTACCGGGGCTTCCGCTGTCCGGCCGAGATCACAATCAGGCCGTCTGGTTGTATCACTGCTCCAGCCTGAGCCCGCGTGACGTTGAGCTGATTCTTGCCGGGCGAGTCGTGGTCAGCTACGAGACTATCCGTGAATGGAGCCTGCGCTTCGGCTGCGCCTATGCAAAGTTGCGGAACAGCCCTTCCGACCAGAGCACGTCAGCAAAGTCCGGTCCGATGCCCTTGATGTCCAGCAACACCGCCGCCGAGGCAGGTGTTGCCGCGTCTCGTGTCTCAACGGTCATATGGTGCCGCGAAACTTGAGATCCTGCCGGGCGTGGAGGGCATGGACTGGACGCGCGTCAAGGCTGAACGGATACGACGGCGGACCTCGGCCGGATAGACCCGTGACCAAGTGAACTCAGGTGGTCGAAAGCGGGGCCTCGAATCGGGCTAAATGTGCTTCTGTCGAGCCATGACGCGCGGTGTTTCTGCCCTTCCCAAGATGACGGCACACTGAAGGCGATGCTTGCGGCCGTGGCCTCGCAGAGGGGGGCAGTGGATCGCCGGCCGCGCTCAGCCGGACATAGCGCTCGTCAATATCCCAGAACCCAGCCTGACCTCGCATCCAACGCCCCCGTGCAAATCACCAGGCGAAGTGAATCAAAATGCGTTCTCGATTGCCAGGTTTTTCGAGGTGTCCAGTCGGAGGATGTCGATGCGGCACCCGCGGCTTGGGACGAAACGTTCGACATCGACCGCGACGACCTCGAGAGGCTGCTGCGGGAGGCCGATCTGCAGGCGATGGTGCGCTCGCATCGCATGCTGCTGTGAACATCATGTCCCGCAACAAGATCTCGGTAACGGAAAATGCCACCCCGACGACGCCCGTAGCTGCTTCTCGATCGCAACATCCGCACCTTGCCGGTGATCGGTGCGGACGGCCGGCTGGCCGGCACCGTGGGGCTCCGCGAGCTGACGCAGGCGATCGAAGCGGTGAAGGGCTTGATATGTCGAAGGCGGGCGTCGTCTCGCCCGAGATGCCGGCGATGAGCCTGCTTCCCGTGCTCACCGACGGCCGCAGCCATGCGGTCGTCATTGTCGGTGCCGAGCGGCGCATCCTTGGCCTGATTACCCAGACCGACCTGCTGGCGGCGGCGGGGCGCCTGCAAACGGCAGACACAGCACTTTCTGCAGCGTAAATCATATTCTCGATTTGCTCAAATCCGAACCCCCTTTTGCCGGAGTGGCATCCTATTGCCGGATGCCCACGCCTGTCCGGGAGATCGGGGCGCAGAGCGCCAAACCCGCAAGGGCGCTTCGAGCATGGGATGCCGCGTCGGACGCTATCGCTTTGGGCGGGCATGCGAACGAAATCGAAATGGTCGCCGCCCAGGGAGCAGAATTCTGGGTGTCGCGCTCACTGATGATTACAGTTGGATTGTTTCCGCTGCCCGACCAGCGATCGGCATTTGCCCGATTGTGGCCCGCGAAGCCGAAGTCGGCATGGATGGTCCGACCGCAGCCTTCAGGATCTGCCGGTCCAGGGCAAGCCCGTGACGGTGAAGCTCCTGCTGAGCCGCTGGCGATGTGCACATCAGAAATGTGAGCGACAAACGTTCACTGATCGACTCCCGACGGTTGCTTCCCTTATCCGCGCAGGACGACGAGGGTCGTGGAGATTGTCGGCTTGCGCGGCCATAGCACGGGTGGACGTCCTGGCGAACGCCTCATTCAACGGCTCGGCATGAACGTCAGGTGACGACACCATCCTGCGGCAACCGAAGCGGGATGCTGCGGTTACTCGCCGCGCCTCCGAGATTCGGGTGGTTGGCATCGATGACTGGAGCTGGCGGGGAACGACGCTATGCGGCACTATCATGGTTGATCTCGAGCGTCACTCGCTCGTCGACATTCTCGATGATCGAGTGTCGATAGCGCAGCCAGGTGGCTGCGGAATCATCCCTTCGTCGAGGTCGTCAGCCGAGACCGCTGCAGCCTGTATGCGGGAGCCGTCCGTGAAGGCGCACCGCGGGCTCGCCAGGTGGCCGACGGATTTCATCTGTCGAGAATCTTCGTACGGCAACCGAGGAACAGATGAGCCTTAATGGACGTGCTTCAGGAAGCCCCATCCTGTCCGAGGACGCCATTGTCGACGCTGCGACACATCGCCGGCGTGCCCGTCTTGCGCATAGGCAGTCTCGCCAGGAGATATTCGAGATGCTCCACGCCTTACGCCACTAGCTTACGCCCCCTCCCAAGGCAAAGCCGGCCTGGCAGCGAGCTCAGTCTCTGCCGGGCATGCCATTTTAGACGTACTCGCGTTCAGAACTTCAAATTGGGCGGCGTAATGCCCGGCTGAAGAGGAATTCGTCGAATGAAATATGAGGCCGTTCCGAGGGCTCTCCGATGGCACCTGGCCGGAGCGCGAAGGAAGCGTTGCTGTGCCCATGCGGGTGGGTTCACGCTAAGCGTGTTCGTCGACATCCGACAATTGTGTCGGCTTGTCGGTTTGACGACACAGCCTTGTTTGGCCGGCGTCTCGGACGTTTGGCTAAACCGCTGAAAGCAAACATGCAATTCCTTCCCTGTCGCCGTCATCTAGATTGGCATGAATTTAGCTTAATTCCGCTGAGAGAGCGGGAGCTTCTTGCCAGGAAGAGCGAAGAGATGGCTCGGCAAAGTTGAAGGACGGGAGATCACAGATTTGTTGCGAATGAACACGTTGGCCGCTGGGCGGCCATGCGTCTGAGGCTAGAGCCTCCGGCGGGTCCAACAAGGGGGTTGCAGATGTGCATACGGCTGGCGGCCGGTTACGTCTTGTTCGTGATGGCATTCTTCGTCAGCGCCATGACTGCGAACGGACAGGAGACCAGCCTTGTCGGCATTTATCAAGGTTCGGAGCTGACCGCGGCCGCCAACCATCTGGGACAAGGCGGATACGAGCTGTCGGATGGTACGAAAGTGTCTTTCGAAAAATGGTACCATAGCAACTGGATCGACATGCGATTTGAAATGTTGACGCAGCTCTCGGATGATTTCGGTCTCCTGTGGGGCGCGAGCACCGGCCAACGTGCCGAAAAGATCCGAATCGACCCAGGTGTGAAACTCGGCTTCATTCTGCAAAAGCGACCGACACCGTCCACGACGCTTTCTCTCACCGTCAGTTCGATTTTGGGCGGGAACCTGACGGAACGACCTTGCACGGCTGACTATGGCGCCGTCGGCGGCTTCCATGCAGTGAATTGCCGTCTGGCGGCCTCGCAACTGCGGCCCTCGGATACGTTGAAATACATGACCAACCTCGAGCCAAGCCGATGGAAACTTGACCTTCGGTTCAGGGGTGAATTTTAGCGATGGTGAAAGGCAAGGCCGTAAATTTCGTTGATGAAGAACAATCAGACAGGAAGTTGATTATGCACAAAACACAATTGTTCCCGGCAGGTTTCGTTGTCGGTCTTATAGCGTGCCTGTTGGCTGCACCCGGTTTCGCGGGTGATCTCGATGCCGGTGTCAGCGGCAAAGGAACGACCGGTACTCTAGCCGCGGAAAGCAGTAGCTCGGGCTGTCCACAAAATGCCGACGGCACATTCTGCTGGATGAGCCCAGATATTGGTGAAGCATGGACATCAGGCTTTATCGGTTCCGGCGTATCGATAAATGTCATAGATGACTTCAAGGAACAGCCATTTGACGCAGACCTCGGTCGCGGTACGCAGACGCAGCGACATGGAGATTGGGTCGCTGAAATTGCCGGCATGGTCGCCCCTGGCGCAAACATATTCAAGTATGGCTATCTCGAGGGGTCTTCGATCGGTCTGCAGGACGGCCTCAATATCATCAATGCGAGCTACCGCATTATAGAGCCCCTGAGCCAGCATCCGCGCGAGCAGGCGATCGTCGATGCCGCCTGGGCCGGCACTGCCATCGTCACCAAGAGTGCCGACAACCGCAGCAGCGAGGTTGGTAGGCCGCACGAAGGGGATTTCGATGAGCTAACCCTCGGGCTGATCGGGGCGCCATCGACAATCTTCGTGGGTGCGCTCGACCATAATGGCACTCCCGGGAACAAGACGCGGCTGGCCCGATACTCGAATTATCCCGGCTCAAACCCCGAGGTGCGGAACCAGTTCCTGACCGTGGGTGTCGAGGGTGACAAGACTGGCCTATACGGCACGTCTTATGCGGCACCTGTGGTTGCAGGCTATGCCGCCATTCTGGGCAGCAAGTTCACGTCAGCAACACCGACACAGATAACCAATCAGTTGCTGGATACGGCTAGAACCGACACGCTCGTCAACTACAATCCGGCGACTTACGGCCGCGGCGAGGCCAGCCTTTCGAGGGCATTGGCACCCGTTTCGATCAGGTAACGAGCATTTCCATCGACAACTGAAACTTCTGTGAGGCGTTGAGCGCCACAAAAATCGCCTCGCAGAATTCGGCTCGGCAACCGTGCGGTCCCTGCCTGTCCAATCGCAAATAAGAGCCACTGCGCTTTTATCGAAGTCTGCTGGTTGGCGGTCTGGCTGCGCTCGCAAAGCTGGCAAAAACGCAGATGCCGGCCGCGTGTCGCCGTTGGTTTCCTAGGCAATGGTCGCCTCATGGCAGCATGCCGACATGTCGATCGCTTCGTCTCAATCGCAAGGAAGGCGCTGGAAATCCCAAGGCTCTGATGGGAGGTCGGAGAGCGCGGCCGACCAATCCAAGCAGCGCTTTTGGAACGAGTTTTGCGTGGCTATTTCAGCTGAATGATCATCGCCGGAGAGAATATGCTGGAAAAATTCGAGCGTTACCCGCTCACCTTTGGACCCACACCCATCGAGAAGCTCGACCGGC
This sequence comes from Mesorhizobium sp. WSM4871, assembly GCF_055811295.1. Taxonomy (NCBI): domain Bacteria; kingdom Pseudomonadati; phylum Pseudomonadota; class Alphaproteobacteria; order Hyphomicrobiales; family Phyllobacteriaceae; genus Mesorhizobium; species Mesorhizobium sp. WSM4871. The sequence continues at coordinate 108,159 of NZ_JBVVPU010000017.1, forward strand.
TCGGCAAGCATCTGGGGGGAAAGGTCGAAATCTATGCCAAACGCGAGGACTGCAACTCCGGTCTGGCGTTCGGCGGCAACAAGCTGCGCAAGCTCGAATACATCATCCCCGACGCGATCGCGTCAGATGCCGATACCCTCGTCACCGTCGGTGGCGTGCAGTCCAACCACACGCGCATGGTCGCCGCCGTTGCCGCCAAGATCGGCATGAAATGTCTCCTGGTTCACGAGAGCTGGGTCCCGCATGAGGACGCCGTCTACGACCGCGTCGGCAACATTCTCTTGAGCCGGATCATGGGAGCGGAGGTGCGCCTGGTCGACGATGGCTTTGACATCGGCATCCGCCGCAGCTGGGAAAAAGCGCTCTATGAGGTCAAGGCAAGGGGCGGCAGGCCCTATGCGATACCCGCCGGGGCGTCTGTTCATCCGAATGGAGGCCTCGGCTATGTGGGGTTCGCGGAGGAAGTGCGCGCCCAGGAGGAACAGCTTGGGTTTGCTTTCGACTACATGGTCGTTTGCACGGTCACCGGTTCAACGCATGCCGGCATGCTCGTCGGATTCGCCAAGGACGGTCGGCAGCGCAACGTGATCGGTATCGACGCCTCTGCTACCCCGGCCAAGACCAGGGCGCAGGTGCTTAGCATTGCCCGACATACAGCGACCCTCGTCGAGCTCGGAACGGAACCTGTCGAGGATGATGTGGTGCTGCTCGAAGACTACGCGTACCCGCGTTACGGCATTCCATCCGAGGAAACCAAGGAGGCGATCCGCCTGTGTGCGCGGCTCGAGGGCATGATTACCGATCCGGTCTATGAGGGCAAATCGATGCAAGGCATGATTGACCTCGTCCAAAAAGGCCTTTTTTCCAGAGGGCTCGAGGATCCTCTTCGCGCATCTCGGCGGCGCGCCGGCGCTCAACGGTTATGGCTACACCTTTCGCAATGGCTGATGCCCGACAGATCTCCACGTATCGTGTCTGCCGTGACAGTGCTGCGCCAAGTTTGACCGAAGGCCCATTGGCAAACCTCAGCGGGCAGCTGTTAACTGCCGCCACGACGTGGGGTCGTGCCGCTGGCATGCTTGCCAGTGTTTGCCCGTGCTCAATGTGTCCTGGAGCTGCATAAGAAGGCAGCAGACATGGCCGTTTGACTTTTTTGTCATGTTGCGGTGCGGCGATAATCGCCGTAAATTTGATGTTGTAAGCCACCGAAGATATCCGCAGGCGCGTGGTATCTACTTGAGCAGGTATGGAAGCTGTGACCAATCGTGCTCGAGCGGGTCGTCGTCGGCGAGCACATCGCCGGACACCCCCAGCGCGGCGGTGAACTGGGCCAGCATGGGGGAGGGAAGAGGCGTCCCCCGCGATGTGACAGCGGGCAGTCGGTATCCGGCTTAACGAGGCCTTGCTCATACCTATTGGGAGCGTCGACGAGACTGTCGTCCCTTCGGCAATTTTGACCGAAACGGCGCGTTCAGCCGACGCGTTGCCCTCGGGCGGGCTCGTCCACCTGGCGCTCAGCACTACGTGCGGAGGGGGCTACGAAGTCGCGGAGCCGCTCTATACGGAAGGGCGCGCGCGAGGCGACGATGAGGTCGAGTTGTCCCACGATCGCGTCTACGCAGCTCTAAGTGTCTACATATCGGCCTGATTCTAGATCGTCGAGACAGAGGGCTGCTTGATCTTGAGGATCGAGGCGATCTCTGCCTGGGCTTCCCAGCCGCACGGCGCAGCTCGCCGAGGCTCTCGACCTCCGTCCTTTAACTCTTCGAAACGTGCATCGACACGCTCCCGACGCTCCTCAGGGAGGGCTGCGATCACGTCATCAAGCCTGCGTTCCATCACTTCCTCTCCTTCTTGTTCGCCGCCGCCCGGCGGTGAGATGCCTTGATGGCATTTGTCCAATGGCGTGTTGATTGGTGGCCCGGAACGGGAAGTCGCATCTGGCCATTGCCATCGCCCGGGCGCTCATCCGCGACAGCGGGCGCGGCTACTTCGACGGAACAACGGACCGCACTGCTCGAGCCTCTCACTCATCATTGCGAGATCATCGAAATCGGACATGAATCCTGGCGCTTCAAGAACCGCGCCTGATCAACACATCGCCCAAGACGATCCGCGCTCGCCGGGCTTCGCAACCCGGACCAGCTCCGCCCGGCGAGCGCTAAACGCGATGCGCTGCCGCCAATTTTTACCGGGATATTCGCTGCGGCCAAGCAAGAGGGACATCTTCTCAAAAAAAGCAAAACTGGGCTCATTATCGATGTAGCACCGCCAAAGTGCTCTACTGGGTGCATTTGCAGAGCGCGATTGACGAGTATCTGGGAGGGTTTTGCGCCGAGCTGGAACGGTCCGTGCAGTCCAAAATGCGTTCATAGGAAACATGATCACTTGGCGAAAACGGCTGTTTGACCCGAATCTTTCTTTCAGTGGCTGAGCGGAGTCAGATTGGTCGATGTCTGCATCGTCATGGGTGTTGCAATCAACGATGCCCAAAATGGCGAGCAGCATCTGGGGGTCAAAGCCCTCAAGGGATTTGGCGGCCGAATCCTTGCGGTGGTCGACGACTTAGACAGGGATACTTATCGCCCGTCCATGCCGTCGCTTCGCTGGTGTGATCTGCATCTTTGCTTCCAGAAGAAGGGCAGGGACACGCCCAAGTGCGAAGTCGATCTCGTTACAGCGATTGAAGGTGGCTGGGACGCACGATCGCGAAAACTATGGGAAAGGAACACAGTCATGACTGAAGAATCACCGGCGAAATGACCAGCGGCAACGTGTTTGCGGATTTGGGCTTTGACAATTCCGAAGAGGAATTGCGGAAAGCCAAGCTCGCCCGTGAGATCCGCGCCATCATTACGCGTCGTCGCCTCACTCAAGCCAAATCAGCGCAATTGCTTGCTATGAAACAGCCCGACATATCCGCCGTAGTCATGGGCGAACAGGCTAGTTCTCTATAGATCGCCCGGTGCGCTGCCTCGATCGACGCGCTTATAAGGTGGACGTTGTGGTGCGCCACAAGCCGCGCAAATCGGCGCCGACGGCCGATGCAGCCTAATCATTGGCGCAAGTGTGGGGTCCAGCTCTCGACAGGATCGTCTTCCTCGGAGATTTCCATCTCGTCCTCCTGGCCTATTTCGGTTGCTACGAGGATCATGAGTGCCGAGCTGCCCTTTGCGCCCCACTTTTACTCCACGAAGCGGTTCGCTTCGCAGCGGCACGGATGCCCTTATCCGGACGACGATGGCTCTTCCGATTCTTAAGTCCAAATGCTCTCTGGCGTGAGGATCTCGAACGGAACAACCCGCTGTTCGATTAGCCGTGTGTCCGTGCGTTCGATCATGCGCAGCATCACGTCGATGAGTTCTTCAGGCATCCTGTCGACGGGATGGCACAAGGAAGCAGTAATCAGGCCTTCGCTCAATCCCTTGCGTGTCTCAGGCCCGATGTCGCGGCAGACGACCCGGATTCTGCAATGCTCCACAGCGAGCTCGCGCATGGCACGCAGAACGCCGGAAATGCCGCCGCCATTGACGAAGATGCCCCTGAGCTCCGGCTCCTCCGCTATCAGCCTGCGAACGATTGCATAGGCGTTCTTCGGCGCCTCATGGGTCAGGAGGGTTTCGCTGACGTGGAACTCGGGCGCGTGCTCGCGCATGTAGGAGCGAAAGCTCGCATCCGAGATGTCTTGGAACTGATAACGGTTGCTGCCGATGAGAGGAAAGACCTTGCCGGGCCGACCGGACGTCTGGCTGATAAACCATGCGGCGGTGCGGCCGGCCTTCCAGTTGTCGGTTCCCACAAAGCCGGCCCGGCTGGCGGCGGACAGGTCGGTGACGTAGGCGATTACCGGAACGCCTTTGACGCGCAACCCATCAATCGCCTGGCCGACGAGCGGGTGATCGGCCGAGATCACCGCGATTGCATCGGCGCTTCCGCCCATCTTGAGCAGATTGGCAGCAACCGCTTCGGGGGAAGGGTCGTCCTCGAAGAGCACGTCTGGCTCAATAACCGCATCTGTGCGTCGCGCGCAGGCACCGAGAAGCGCCTGGGCCCGGATCCGACAGAGCGGCCGGTGCGATTGCTGCATGAGAAAGCTCAAGTGCCGATGCGGGAGATTGTCCCGCCTGCGTTCGTGCAGCGGCCCCGAACTGCGGAAGCCAATCTGCTGCGCTGCGCTCAAGATGAGGTCGGCCGTCTGCGGTCGCAGTGTGCCAGTTCCGTGCAAGAGCCTGTTGACCGTGGAAACACTTACGCCCGCGGCTTTCGCCAGATCGGCGATCGTTGGCCTGTTCATTAGCCCCCTCCCATATGCAATTCGTGAATGACGTCTTCCAAGTACAAATGCCATGTCAGCGGCAAAAGAGGCGTAGGTCTCCGGATCCTTCGAGGAGAGGCCTGACATGTTGGACGAAATCTCCGCACCGCCTGACGCCAATCGGCAAGATTGTTCGCCCGCGGCCGCCCGTTTTTCCCGATGGCACCACGCGCGCTGCGGCTGCGCGATCCGAAGCCGCGCGGCGCGCTGCAACGCGAAGGCGCCAATCTGGGCGACCTCAACGGACAGCGCTTTCGGGACCTCAACAACACTTTCGCCATCCTGATGCATAGGGATGGCTTTGCCCCGGCGCTTGAGGCGGCGCGTATCGTTCGTGACGGCAGCCGCCCTTTCCAATTCGACGGCACATGAGATCGACTTTGCTGAATTATCCTGCTCGATTGTCTTCCGGCGGTCGAGCAGATCATTTCGTCAACTTCGACACTGAGGCTGTGACGATCGCCATCAAGACGGCACGCGCATTCACCACGAGCATTGCCAGACCGAAGGCGCTTATCAGGAATCCTTTGATTGGGCCGAGGCAGGCCAGGGGAGGGATATCCGCAACATCGCCTCGCCGCAGGCGCCTGCGCCCATGCCGGCTTTCGCAGGCGCCGGCATCGATTGCCGATGAGGTCGTCATTCGCCGCTTCAATGATGCCGATGGTGCGGCCATGCTGGTTATGGTCGTGCATGGACGATCCTCCAGATAAGGGCAGGCTCGGGCATCAACGCCTCTCGTCGAAACCACAACCTCTTCTCTTTCTTGGCAGTACGCTCCACGATCAATCCGATCGGGACCAAGGATCACAACCGCAGCCTGCTCGCCACGGTGCTGCCCAAACAGACCACGCAAACAGCGATGATCATCAAGGTCGATGTGTAGGGAACAGCCCTTCGAAACGGCATCGAAGGCGCCCACCCTGGTCGTGCTGAACACCACAAAGAGAAGGAAATGATCTATGGAACAGATTGCCACCGTCGGCCTGGATCTGGGCGCTCACGTCATTTCATGGGCGGCCACGGGTGCCTCTTTGCAGGATTGGAATTGCTCCCATCCTGCTGCGCGAAGATGACACTCGATGCAGGTCCCGCAACCGAAACCCCAGCTATGTCTATGCTCACGGTCTCCGCTATAGCAGGTGTGGCTTCCCTCGCAGATGAGCTTCACCAGCGCCTCGCCGCCCAGACAATCCGCCAGCGCCCAGGTCTGCGCCTTGTCGCGCTGCATGAGGGGTGTGTGAATGATGAAACGCTTCTCCATTCCAAGATTCAGGGCAAGTTGCATCGCCTTGACTGCGTCATCTCGACAATCCGGGTAGCTGAAACGATCCGTCTCGGACACGCCGATCACGAGGTGTTTCGCGCCCATCCGGTAAGCTATCGCGGCCGCAAAGCCGAGGAACAGAAGGTTGCGGCCAGGCACGAAGGTATTTGTTAGACCGTTCGCGTTCAGTGCGACCTCGACGTCGCGCGTGAGCGCGGTATCACTGATTTGGCCGAGCACGGTCATGTCGATCATGTGGTCCTCGCCTAGTCGCCCACGCCAGGCCGGAAAGTCTGTTCGAATGCGCCCGAGCAGGTAGGGCCGCACATCGAGCTCGATCCGGTGCCGCTGCCCATAGTCGAAGCCGATTGTCTCGACGCGCTCGAAGTTCTCCAACGCCCAGGCCAGGCAGGTTGTCGAATCCTGGCCGCCGGAGAAAAGGACGAGTGCGGTTCCCGGATCTGGTTGCATCGGGTCAACCCTCGTATTCAGCCCAGCACAGCGGTGTCTCATAGACTGTTACCGAGCACATTTGGCCAAGAAGCGGCTTGGTTTGGTCCCAGATCCAGACCGCAATGTTTTCCGCCGTCGGATTTTCGAGACCCTCAATCTGATTCAGACACTGATGGTCGATACGTTGCAGAAGCGGTCCGAACACAGCCTCGACATCGAAGAAATCGATGACAAAGCCCGTGTCTGGATCGACGGGCCCTTCCAGACGCAGTTCCACACGGTATGAGTGGCCATGCATGCGGTGACAGCGGTGGGTTTCTGGCACCCGCGGAAGACAGTGCGCTGCCTCGAAGGTGAAAGCTTGCGTAATTTTCATGGGATCCCGAGAAACTTGTGGGTTTGAAGGCTCAAGCGCCAACGTGGGTTGGCAAGACAATAGGCCACTGCGGCGGCCGTATTCGCCTCGCGCTCGGGCCCATCCATCGGCTGAAGCAAAAGATGCTCGAACGCGAGAACTTCGAAATGTTCGGGCTCCGCGCCAATCTGAGGATATACAAGCTTTAGCTCGTCCCCTGCCATGACCACGAGGCGTGCATTGCATTTCGGACTGACGCACAGCCAGTCGATGCCGGCGGGTGTGGGGATGGTACCATTGGTCTCCACGGCAATTTCAAACGCCAAGCAATGCAGCGCTTCCAGGAGTTCTTCATCGATCTGGAGGAGGGGTTCCCCTCCGGTGAGCACGACAAGACGCTGCCCAGCTCCCGACCCGCGCCAGGCTTGTTCGATCGCCAACGCAAGCTGCCGCGCGGTGTTAAAACGTCCGCCACCGGGGCCATCTACCCCAATGAAATCGGTGTCGCAAAATCCGCAGAATGCTTTTGCCCGGTCGCCTTCACGTCCCGACCAAAGGTTACAGCCGGCGAAACGACAAAATACGGCGGCCCGCCCGGCATTTCGTCCTTCACCTTGAAGGGTGTAGAAAATTTCCTTGACCGCATATGGCATTGCTTTACGCGACCTTCGACTGAGCAAGGGAGCGTCTCTGCAGACTTACGAGACGCGGAAAAAGGTGGGAAATGCCCCACTGCAGGTTTTGCAGCTCGGTCCACCGTCGAGGCCCGATGCCGAAAACACACTCGCCCGAACTCCACGCAGAATTAGGTTTCAGCGGGTGGAGACTGCGGGGAAGGGCCTCTCGCTCCTCGAAGCCTATCACCACGAGAAACGCCTCGATCACGCCGCTCATCGCGAGGATGCCTTGACGAGGACGAGGCGTGAGAATCCTGGGGTCTCCTCGAAAGCCTTCCTTACAGCACGGAAGAACTCGCTCATCAGGCGCAAGCCGCGCTCCAGGATGAGGCGGTCGAGCGATGAATAGATCGTGTGCGGCGGCAGGGCGCCGAGAAAATCCGCTATGTCCCGATCGGTGATCTGAAGGGCTTCATCGATGGTTTTGCCGACGATGAATTCGGTAAACGTCGAGGAAGCGGTTATGGCCGAGCCGCGGCCGAAGGTCTGGAACGTTGCGGCGGTGATCGTCTGCGTCGTACGGTCGAAACCCATCGTCAATTTAAGCCCATCGCCGCAGGCGACGGCGCCGACCTCGCCGGCCGCATCGGGGGGTTCCAAAGCGCCGACATTGTGCGGGTTGATGAAATAGACCTTGTCGCTGCAGAGGTAGACGTTGTCGGTGTTACCCCGCATGGCGCCGATCCTTGTCGTTATGGCGGCTAGCCGAAGGACTTGCCGCAGGCGCATTTGTCCCGCGCGTTGGGATTGTCGAAGACAAAGCCCGAGGACTCCAGGTCCGTGACAAAGTCAACGGTCGTGCCGGCGAGATGGGGCTGGGAGTTTGCGTCGACGAACACCTTGACCCCGTCCGTCTCCATGATGGCATCGCCCTCCCGCGAGACGCTTTCCAGACCCATCAGGTATTTGAGGCCGGCGCAGCCGCCCGCCTCGACCTTGATGCGAAAGCCTTCCGCCGGTTCGTCGGCGCGGGAAAGCGCGGCCTTGACGGCGGCGACGGCGTTTTCAGTGAGTGTGATCATGGGACTATTTTCTTGCTGATGCATTCGCAAGCCACGCTGCACAGAACGTGCCAGAGAGGAAAATTGGATTAAAACACCGGGTTAGCGGATTTGGCGCCCTCTCTCACATCCAACAAAATTGTCGGATGTCGGACAGAGTGAAACCTTGCGTACAAAAAGCGGCATTGGACAAATCGCCAGTGTCGTCGCCTGAGCCAGCGTTTTCGATCATATGAAATGTGGTCCGGGTGGGAACTCTTAAGTCGAGCTGCGCTCCAAAGGCCGCGCCATCGTGACCACGCAGTGCGGTGGCGAACACCGGGTGGTCGATAGCCGCATCGATCGCGCTTCCTCGAGGGCGCAGTCGATTCTGCGTTGGCTCATGGGTGCCGAACACCCTCGCGTGGTCGGCCCGTGGCCTGTATTACGGCCGCCACCTCGCGAGGGCCGACTGAGGCATTGTAAATGCCGTCAAGCCAGGTGGGCCAACGCGCCGCCCAGGGAACGGCCCAATCACCGGCACGGCGGCCACGGCCTCGATTAGAGGCCGCGGTCAGTTCCAGTTCTGTCGCAAATCGCGGTCTGGCTGGTCCGCGTTCCAAAACGAAACTCGAGCGAGCACCGGTCTCGCCGTCACATCGAAGGAGAGAAATCGCTATCTGTCACAGCTACTCGTCGGCAAGGAGCCCGTCACGGCCGACATAGAGAAATACCCAAGCATCGTGGTTGCAGTCATGCTTGGAAAAACCGGTGCGGCTATGTCAGTCGCCCCCGCCAACAACGCCGCCGATAGCGTTGCCGCAAGGCGGGTACTGACTGTCACGCTATCGCTATCCAATGCGTTGCAACAGATTCGTCAAACAAGTTTACAGACTCTTTGCGAACGCAAGTCGCTGACCATGATACGTTCGCTTCAAGGCAGAGATTGGCCGCAGCTAATCGTCGAAATCATTGGTTTGGACTGCGTGAACATAGAACCTACAGCGTTGATCGCAAGCCGCATACAGAGAGGCCCCTTAATGGATATCGACGTTTTTGAAGCTTACGAGTCTAACGTTCGTCGCTATGGGCGATCCTTTCCAACAGTCTTTACAAAGTCGCTTGGGGCGACAGTCTGGGACGAGTCCGGAAAACCTTATATTGATTTCCTTGTTGGGTCCGGCGCGCTCAATTACGGCCATAACAACCCGGATATCATTGCGCCGGCAATTCAATATCTCGCCGATCAAAATATCGTCTTGTCGCTTGATATGTATACAGCTGCAAAGCGTGATTTCATCGAAGTGTTTGTCGAGTCGATCCTGAAGCCGCGAGGCCTTTCTTACAAGATACAGTTTCCTGGGCCGACCGGGACGAACGCTAACGAAGCGGCGTTGGCGCTGGCGCGAAAATATACCGGCCGCTCGAGTGTCATGGCCTTCACAAATTCGTACCATGGCATGTCGCTCGGCTCCTTGGCGGTGTCGGGTTCAGCGTCAACCAGACAGCTTGGCGGCGTTGCTCGCCACGATGTGATCCGTGTCCCTTACGAGAACTATCCGAACCAAACTTTCGATTCCGCGAGTTACATTGATCACGTGTTGGGCGACCCAGGCAGCGGGATAGAAAAGCCGGCCGCAATCATCCTGGAGCCCATCCAGGCAGAAGGCGGCATGAATACCGCATCCGCACCATGGCTCGCAGAAATTCAGCGCATTTGCCGGAAGCACGACGTTGTTTTCGTCGTCGATGACATTCAGGCAGGTTCGGGACGAACGGGCGATTTCTTCTCGTTCGAGTTCGCGAAAATCGAGCCCGACATCGTGTGTCTTTCGAAATCGCTAAGCGGTTCAGGTAATCCGTTGTCCATAGTTCTGATTCGCCCCGACATGGACATATGGAAACCGGGAGAACATAGCGGGACCTTTAGAGGCAATAATCTCGCCTTTGTGACTTCCGCGGCCATGTGCAAAATGTGGTCCGATAGGCAGTTTACTAAAGCCGTTGAGGGGACGGCCGTCAAACTGCAAGACCACCTTGATCGCCTCGTTGCGAAATTTCCCAAGTGCATCGAACAAAAGCGCGGCCGTGGTCTGATGGCCGGCCTCAAGTGCCGTTCACAGGCCGTTGTTGGCCGTGTGCACGATGTCGCGTTCGAAAACGGCCTGCTGATGGAATCCTCGGGGCCAAATCGCGACGTCATCAAAGTCCTTCCGCCGATAACCATCTCAGATGACGAACTCGATCACGGCATTGCCATCCTCGATCAGGCACTACAGGAGAAAACCAATGGCGACTAACCAAGTAGCTCAAACGCCGGCCATCTCGCCTCTTACGATCAAAGAACGAACCGGCACGATCAGCACTGCGGAGATCATCTCAGTCCTGAAAGGTGAGATCACGGCTCTGCACATCAAGCAAGCTTTCAGCGCCGAAGTAGCCGAGGACATCACCACGAAGTTTTTCGGCAGTCCCGGTCTTAGCGAGCGCAAAGATGGCGTGCCCGGGCAATATGTCGGTGCATCCCACTACAGGAAGGATGCAGCCACCTATTTCAAGGAGGCGGAAAATGCGCGGCCGCACGTTGACGCCCTTTTTGGCAATTTAGTTGACCCGGTCCGAGCCTTATTCGACGCGTTGAAGCGCGAGCTTCACAAACAAGGCATTGAATTGCGGCTGGCGCGCTCAGAACACGGTCAGGCTAACGTTTGTCGGGCTCTTAGTTGGACGGGAAGCGGCACATTTTCCTTGGACCCCCACGACGATGTCGCTCAAGTGTTAAGTGCTGGGAACGATTACGAGCTTTCTGCGGTGGCGCACAACACCGTCGCAGCACTCAACTTTTATCCCAGCATGCCTGAGGAAGGTGGAAACTTGAGGCTATGGAGTCACAAGCCGACAGTCGCAGATCGAAAGTCGCAGGGTGTGGAGACCACGGGATATCCCTACTCCGCAGCTTATCTTGAGGCCGTGCCTAGTCGCGAAATCCAGCTCAAGGCCGGGGATATCGCGCTACTTGACGGCGGTTTCGTTCATGGGGTTACCGGTCAATCAGACAACGTAAAGCGTCGCGTGCTACTGAATTGCTTTTTCGGATTTGCGCGGCCAGATCTTGTTCTGTGGTGGACGTGACGTCGGATGTCGCGGCGACTGACCGGATTTCGACCGGCGCGCAGCACACAAAGGAAGCTCAAGGACAATGTTAAAAAGACCGCTCATCCTCGTCGAAGGCACAAGGAGCAACGGCCTTCTCTACGTGAAAGCAGCCCAGGGTCTTGGGATTTACCCAATTACTCTTGCCGCCAATCCCGCTCGGCACGACTATCTTGCGGCGGGAGGATGTGAGGAAATCCGTGTCGATACAAACAATTTCGACGCGCCAATCGGCGAATGTTCCCGACTGAATGCGACTTATACCATTGTCGGCATTACGAGCGCTGACGAGTTGGTTTATGCAACCGTTTGGGAAGCTTTGCCGATATTTCGATCTGCCGGAACCGAATCCCACATCGATTGAACGATGTTGCGACAAATTTGTTCAGCGTCAGCTCCTTGAGCAAGGCCGGCGTTCCCATACCTACTTATCGCTTGGCAGCGAATGCGACGGAGGTAGAAAGCGCTGTCGCGGAGATAGGCCTCCCCGTGGTTCTCAAGCCAGCCGTAGGCCACGGTGGCATCGGGGTTCGATTGTGCCGCGATGCAACTGAGCTAGCCGAACATACAACTTATTTGTTGGGCGAGTACCACATATGGCCCTCCACGCCGCGGATACTGGTCGAAGAATTCGCTCAAGGACCACACTTTAGCGTCGACATAATGGGAACTCAAGTCGTTGAGATTTGTGCCGTTCAAGGCGGCCCCCCACCGCATTTCGCCTGTCGTGGGTACACTCACCCGGCCCCGCTGACTGATGAGGAGTGTAAACGCATCGCCCATGTTTCGCTCGGTTGTATGCAAGCTCTCAACCTGGCTGGGGCCCCTCGTTCGTTGAGTTAAGGTGGACGGAGCGCGGGCCAGTAGTGATTGAAGTCAATCCGCGTCTTGCGGGCGGGGCCAATCCTCGACTGGTTCAGCGGAGTTGCGGTGTCGATCTCGTCACCGAACATGTCAAGCTTGTCATCGGCGAGGAATGGAATTTGCGGAGAACGCATTCGCAAGCGGGCGTGCGGTTCCTGATCGCTGATCGCAAAGGCACTCTGGATCAGATTGGTGGTGACCTTCACGCAACTGCTATACCAGGTGTCGTCGAGGTCGACTTGTATGTTAAACGTAAGACGCAGAATGTGAGAAAAGGCGATTACCGAGACCGAATGGGACATGTCATCGCCGCTTCGCCAAGCCAAACTCGGACTGCCGCGATACTTCAGTCTGCCGTCGACTTAAGTTGGTCGATCTCACCATTTCCGACTCTTGGCGAACAATGACAATCAGCAGCCCTCACCTCCGCACCTGCGAAGCGCAGGCCATCGTTTGGCACCTGCCGCATATCATCGCTTACAACATCGTCGGTACCGTCATGTCGTGATGCTGCGGGTCCATCGTGTCCATGTTGGAACCGCAGCGGCGCCAGAATTCCGAGAGCTTTTCCAGTGCCGCGGGATCGGTGCCGGAGCTATCGATTGCGCCAAAGTTCTGCGTGATCTTCTCTTGGCTGGGGCGGTCATCAAATTACTCGGCCTCCGGCTTTCGCGACTTCACCCGTCTAGCGGCGTCCGAGCAGACCATGTGGCGCGACGTGTGCCTGCACAACAAGGACGCCATTCTCGAAATGCTGGCGCGATTTCCGAGGATCTGTCCTCGCTGGAGCGAACGATTCGCTGGGGCGACGGCGAGAAACTGTTCGACCTGTTCACCCGCACCCGTGCGGTGCGCCGCTCGGTCATTGAGTCGGGGCAGGATGTTGAACTGGTCGATTTCGGCCGTCATGCAGTTGGTTATCCGCAGGTCGTGCAAGAGCAGCAGTACCATGCCGCGACCGTCCCAATCGCAGCAACGGCGACGCCATATTGATATTGATCAATTCAGTAGGACGGAGGAATCTCACCTGCCGACCAAGCGCGGCCACTCGGCGAGGAATTTGCCCCGACTCCGGTTCTCCGGCGAGGAGCGCGTTATCGCCTTAGCCAGAGCCGCTCCCAAGGCTGTTCTTCCTTTCGTCCTATAGTCCAGATCTCCAACTGCATCTAGCAACCGTTTCGCCAGCTTAAGCACTGATTGCAACAGGCCGCCAAACGGATCGTGGAGACTGTCCGCCGACGCTATGGTTAACACCCCTGTCGAAATCATCAAAAGAAAAACATGTCAGAAGTTCGAACGCTGTCCGTTCACGTTGCACCACGCGTATCGTGAAGCTCGACCGCGAAACTGAAGTATTGCTTCAAAAAGATTTATGCCGACGACGATCAACTCTTGTTGGGCTGGAGATGAGAAGCGCTGACCATTCCTGTTCGCCAAGGTTGACGATTATGTAATGGACCAATCGATTAATTCCGCAGCGCTCCGAAGTATCGCCTCGGTCTGAGCGGCGGTAGGCGAAACGGCGATGACATGTCCAATCCAGTCTCGGTAATCGCCTTTTCTGACGATCGGCGTATTTGGCTCAACATACAATTTAACCTCGGCGGCACCTGGCACAGCAGCCGCCCTACGGTCTCCTTTGATCCAATTCAGATTGCCATCACGATCAGGAAGCAGGAATCGCGCGGCCGCAGTCTGCGAATGCCTTCTTTCCAAGTCCCAATCCTGACCGATGACGAGCTTGATATGCTCCGTGATGAGATCGATACCGCAAGCCAGTTGGACGAGTTGAGGCTCGAGCGCGCCAGCGAGACGCGGATTGACTTCGATGACCACCGGGCCACGCTTCGTCCACCGGAGTTCAATGTTCGTTGGCCCCCAGCCAAGGCCAAGAGCATCCAGGCATCTCAGGGAAACTTCGACCATACGCTCATGCTCATCGAAGGTCAGCGGGGCCGGAAAGGTCGTCTTCCGGAAGACGAAATGCGGTGGGGGGCCGAAGTCAACGCCGACAATGCCTATAACCTCATTTCCCATTATCTCGACGCTATAAAAGGGACCTCGTGCGAATTCTTCGACGAGTATTCGCGGCGCGGACGGCCAAATGTACTCTGCGCCCAGCAGATAAGTCGTATGTTCGGCTAACTCAATGCTATTGCGGCATAGTTGGACTCCCATGCTGCCGCTGCCGATGGCTGGCTTAACAATCACTGGCAGCCCGATCTCCGCGGCAGAGCTTTCAACCTGCGTCGCATTGGAAGCCAAGCGAAAAGCAGGCACTGGGACGCCGGCCTGCGCAAGGAGCTGACGTTGAGTAAATTTGTCGCAGCATCGTTCAATCAATGCGGGATTCGGCCCCGGTAGATCGAAGTGTCGGCAGAGCTTGCCGACCATCGCATACACCGACTCGTCGGCGCCCGCGAAGCCAGTAATGCCAGCAATACGATTCGTGGCGCGAAGCTGGGAACATTCGCGGATCAGCGCATCGAGATTGGTTGTATCGACACGGATTGCCTCGGTCCTTTCGGCCGCAATATAGTCGTACTGAACTGGATCAGCGGACAGCGTAATTGGATGAAGATCAAGACACTTGGCCGCTTGGACGTACCGCAGGCCATTACCCCTTGAATGACCTTCAACCAGGATGAGCGCTCTTCTTTCCATTGGACCTCCGTTGTGTGTAGTGTGGTGAGTCTGAGCGGAGATACGCCTCAGCTGTTCAGATTGTGTACCAGTGTCGGTGAACTGCGATCGCGAAGAGTCTGTGAAATTAATTGAAGGGTTCATTACAAGCTTTCAACCCGAGGTATGGCCCCTGGCATCTCGACGAATTTTGGAGGATTGCAATGTTTAAAGACACAGGCCATGCACTTGCCTCGGACATGCGATGGCAAAAGCCAGACGGATGCGCAAGACGCGGAGCTTGAGAGCCTGAGTCGCCGAGGGCAAGTCGTGTTACGGAGATGAACCATCGTGGCAGATCCCCTCGGAGGGCGGGCCTCAACCAGTATACCTGTGGTATGACCTGACCCGGACGCGGCTCGTGGGTGGCTGCCCCAGCAAGTTGAAGCACGTTTCGATTGATGGAACCGCGTTTGAAGGCATTCCAGTGGGACCCGTAGCACCGTCAGCTCGGCATGGCAGCTGGGTGATGCAGATATCGCGATCGCATCGGCGGATCATGGCCCATCGTCTCGAAATCGATTCAGGCGGTCGAGGCACCGGCAGCTTCGCCAAACCCTAAAGGAAAAGTGCCATAGGACGTCCACCCTGACATTCGACGCTCTGCATGTGGAGCGACTCCATGACACTAAGGGGAGGGTATCGACCGGGCGCAAGTACACCGTGAACCAAACTCGTCCAGTGAACGCATGTGCAGAGCGATTCATCTCATCCATAGACCGACAACGTTCACATGCGGTCTTCCGATCGAAATCGCTCCCAAGTTGCTGCTACCACGCTCAACTTTTTCGCAGCGGTAGTATCTCCAGTAACACGTCCGACGCCTCACGTGCTTTGTCGGGTCCGCGACACATCGAATCTCTGGGTTGTCTGAAGCTAAAGGCTTGCAGCATAACGATAAATCCGTCTCTGGACCGGTCAGCCAAAAATTGGCCTGAGGTTTGCGTATTTGGTTGCGGGCGGTGCAAGCTGGCGATTGATATATGTCCGCTGTGAGATCGCATCAATGGGACGAATGTGTCACGAAGCTTAGAACGCGGCACAGCAAGACCGGCAATGCCTCCGACCCATAAAGGACCGCCTTGGGATCAATCACATGCCTCAAACCGCGACATCGCAGTCACTTGTGAACGCAGTAATCCAACGCCGAAAAGGAATTACGCAGATGAGAAAATTCGTAGCCGCCAAGCTTCATTGCATCACGGTAACCGATGCGAATTTAAACTACCACGGCTCAATAACTCTCGATCCAGATCATTGCAACGAGGCAGGTATTCTTCCAATGGAGTACGTTGAGATCTGGAATAAGGCTTCAGGGGCGCGAATTAGTACGTACGTCATTTATGGCGAGCAGGGTTCTCGTTGCTGTGTGCTTAACGGAGCCGCTGCTCGCACCTGCCAAGTCGGGGATGAGATAATCGTTTGCTCCTCCGTATACATTGAGGAGCATCAAATGGTAGAGATCAACCCGCGAGTCCTGACGTTCCACCCGGACAATTCTGTCCGCGACCGCATGTTCTACGATGGTTGGATCAATGATGATGGAACGAAGTCGTTCGCGATTCGCCAAGCCTCTCCTGGCGACAACGCATCTGGAGTCGGGAGCTAATTAGCACATCGGGCGGACTAATGGAAAGGCTCGCGGTCGGTTGTGTACCGGCCTGTCCAATCCCTGACAGGCGGCCGTCATCGATGCCATCGCCCAACAAGGCATCACTGGACGCGCTGCCTTTCGGGGCGCTCCATCCGGTTACATCGACCTTTGGGGGCCCAGGTTACCATCCGCGCGAGGTGATTCCGGATGATCCCTTGCGTGCCGGAATGTCGCAACGGACTGTCGAGCGTGCGCCTCTTGCCGGCCTGATCGGGCTGCTCCCGGTACGCTCGTCGCCGGCCGATATCGTTGAGCCTTCCGCTCTGTTACGTCCAGGAAATTGTCCGATTATACAAAAACGTGAATTTGGCCACGCATTTGGGTTCCGCCGGGTTAGCAGCATGTTTTTAACGGTAACTAAGTAATGGGGTGCGCCTTGGCTACTACTTCTTCATCAGTGCCGCTGACGGCTCTTTCGTTCCCAAAAGCGGAATATGAACGGCGTCAGGTAGGCGTCTTCGAGTCCATGGTACGAGCCAAGCTCGATGCCCTAGTGGTAACCGCTCACGGCCACCTTCAGTATCTAATCGGGTATGACGGAACGGGCGGATATTTTATGCCGTTCGCGCTAATCCTCGTGCCAGGACAAAAGCCGACCTTCGTCGTACGAGAATATGAACTAGGCAGCGTCCGTGCAGGAAGTTGTGTAGAGGAAATCATTGTTTACAGGGAGCAGTTCGATTTTGCTCCAGTGTGCGCGAATACTATTCGGCGACATGGCTTGGCCGGGCGCAGAATTGGCCTTGAGCTCGGATGCTGGAATCTTGCGCCGGCGGACGTGAATGCGCTTCAGGGGCAACTCCCGGACACGAACTTTGCTGACGCGTCTCGTCTGGTTGCCACGGTAGCAGCTATTAAGACGGATTTGGAACTTGATGTCATGCGCTTTGCAATGGCAATGACAGACGTGGCCGTTCGGACGTTCCAGAATTCCTTGGAGGAGGGAGTGACGGAAGTGGAAGTGGCTGCAAACATTGATCGCGATGTCGAGAAGGCCGGAGGTGTAGTACAGGCGACTTCTTCAACTCTGTTGTTCGGCGAGCGGACGAAGCTTTCGCACGGTACTCCCAAGCGGCATCCCATCAGAAACAATGAGCCCGCTTTTCTCGAAATCGGTGGCGTGAAAAACGGTTATGCTTGCGGGCTAGTCCGGAGTGCCCAGCTTGGTCGGCATGCCGAGACTGAGCTTCTACACGAACTCTCGGTCGAAGTGTTGGAGGCGGTTATTTCTGCGATCAAGCCGGGTGTGACCGCCGGCGAAGTTGATGCCGTCGGGCGAGCGGTGCTCAAGCGACATGGGCGTGCTGAATTTCTTAACCACCGGGTCGGCTATCAAACCGGCATCAACTGGGTAGAGCGCGGTAACATCAGCCTTGAGCCCGGTGCTACCGACGTGCTCGAGCCAAATATGACCTTGCATATGCCCATAATTCTATGCGGGGAAAGTGGCTACCTGATTGGAACCAGCGGGCATGTCCTCGTGACAGAGCGTGGCGCGGAAACACTCAGCCGGACATCTCACACGCTCTATCGTGCATAAGGGCAGGGCGAGAGCCTTTAAACGAGCTGCCTTGACTCTGCCTCGCAATTTCCTCCAGTCGTTGCTCAAGCCGATAGTCAACGATCAAGCGGAACGGGCTGCGAGCGGTTCGGTCGGCTTTTGAGCGTGGCGACAATAAGCCACAAAGCCACAAAAGCTGCCTGAACCGGTGAAACAGTTGAACATCTGCGAGAAGTCTTAGCCGGCCGCGAGCACGCCGCGTCACACTGCCCGTCAAACCCAAGATGCAGCAGCGTTCCGCGATCGAGCTCGTGACCGGCCATATTAAGGCCGAGCACCACACGAGCCTTGTTGTTGTTAAAGTCGTTGGTCGGCAGACGTCTGGCCGGGTAAAGACCCTGAATTTGTGGCTCTGCGTTGCATTTTCACAGCGTATGCCGTCGAGATAGCTGGGGATTTCGAGGCTCCTGGAGAACGTTGCGCCGCTGCCTTTGAGCGACTAGCCGCAACGACACGCTCCATGATAGTGCTGTAAGGCACAAAACCGCTCCGAGACCAGAAGGCCTTCCCGCCAGGATTGGTTTCCAGCACCTCGAGAACAATCCTTTTGTCGTTGAAACGTGACAGAATGAGCAGTTCGACAGCACTGCGGCCAATCCCCGAACGTCGGTGTTAGCGGCTGACGTAGAATTGACATAGAAAGACGCGTTCCCCGCTCACCTCCGTATCGTCTGGCTCCAGACGATAGGCGGCGAAGCCGCTTCTGCCCGTGAGGTGGCTCGCCCTACACTGCGCGCCCGAGGGTTGCTCGGGCGGGCCGATCCGATCCTCATCACAGGAGGACGAGCCGTGTCAGATTATAGGGAAGCATTTGTCGGAATGTCGCAAAGCTTAGGAACGCCATCGCGATTGCGGATGCCGGCCGGGAGAGAGAAGTTCGCTTCTTCGGCGAGGTCGACGCCTCGGATGAGAGCATGCGCCGAGTTATCCAGCGGATCGCCAACAGGTTCGATCGAGTCCATTTCTGCTACGAAGCCGGCCCGACCGGCTATGGTCTCTATCGGCTGATCCGTTCGCTGGGTCACGAATGCACCGTAGTCGCTCCGTCGCTGATGCCGAGGAAGACAGCGATCGCGTGGAGACAAACCGCCGGGATGCCCTCGGATTGGCTAGGTTGCTGCGCGCTGGCGAACTGACGGCGCTATGGATTCCCGATGAAGGCCACGAAGCCATGCGGGATCTCGTCCGCGCCCGGCGCAGCATGTGAGCGCCTTCATGCTCAAGCACGGACGTATCTTTCCGCGCAAAAAGGGCTGGACGATGCGCTATCTCTGGCTGCAGGCGCAGCAGTTCCATCATCCCATCAGATTGCGCTCCAGGAGATAGTCGAGGCGGTTCGCATCTCGAAAGAGCGGGCCGAGCGGCTTGAGTGTGTGATCGAGGAGTTCGTTCCAGCCTGGTCGCTGGCGCCGATCGTGCGGGCTTGCAGACATAACGTGGTGTGGATCTGAGATCGTTGCCGTGACGTCTGCTACCGAGATTGGCGACGTGCGCCGTTTCGAAAGCCCCGCCAGCTCATTGGCTATGTTGGCCTTGTTCCTGGTGAGCGTTCGACCGGAGAGACAGTCAGAGGGGGCGGTATCACCAAGGCAGGGAATGGCCGTGTTCGTCACATGCTGGTCGAGAGCGCATGGACCTATAGGCATGCGCCGAAAGTCGGCGCGAAGAAGCTGTATCCACTGGAGCAGGCGCCGCCGCCAGGGGTGAGAGAGATCGCCTGGAAGGCGCAGGCCCGACTGACGGCCCGCTATCGAATGTTGAGCGGACGAGGCAAGAAGACGACAGTGGTCTGCACGGCGATACTTCATGTGGGCTGTTGCCAGGGAGGCGCACGCAACCTGATCTAGTCGCTGCACGCGAAACACATCCTTCGCTCATGGGCGGGGGCGGGACCATGGCAGGGGAATGCCCGTCAGACGCTTTGTGGCCGGCAAATCGAGCCGACGCCCGCAGTAAGATAGGAACAGCCCCGGACGCACAATCGGGAATGCGGTAACCAATCCGCGCATCAGAGCTTGATCACCGACGTCCTTCAGTTCTGCCTCCACCCATGCGCGATCATCAGAATGAACAGCCGACCTCTCGATCGGCCGGCCCCCTACGTTCCAAACCATGACAGCGGACATCAGAGCGCTGTTCCGGTGGCACCTTTCGCTTGTGGTCGTGAGGAACGATGTTCGGAGCCTTTGAGGGCTTCGACACATGACGATTTCAGAGCTTACGCGTAAATCAAACGATCCTGAGCTCGCGCGCCGTTTCGAGGTGTTCACGGGCTCCGGCCGGCGACGCGAATGTTTGCCGCAGGAGAGGCTCGGATCGTTGCGGAAAGCTACGATGCCGGCGAGACCGTGAATGCGGTGGCCCGGCGATATGCATTGTCCCCGCAGCAGCTGTTCGCCTGGCGTCGGGCCGCCCGTCAGCCTTTGGCGGAAGAGCCGGCACCGGAATCGCTATTTGTTCCGGCGGTGGTCGCAGCGCCCATGTCGGTACCGGCGGCAAGGCGGCTGCCGGAGCGGCGGAAACGGAAAGCCGTCCGTGATGCCGGCGTGATCGAGTTGGAGATCGATGGCGTCGCCATGGAACCAGGCCGGCGCTATCGAAGTTGATCGATGGCACCCATGAGGCAAGCCCCCAAGCCCGAAGCGTGACGTTGTTCCGATTCGGCGCTAAAGAAAGCCTTATTTATACGTTTGGTGTAGTGAGTGCCTCATTCAAGCGGATCGAATGCTCTCGATAGAGATCCACGAGTTCTACAGTGGTGCCATTAGATTCAAATTTCTCTTTAGCGCTTCGAGCCAGGTGAGCGTTCAAAGAGTTTTTCTCGGGATGTGCGAGGAGTATCAGCGCATCTATTTGTAGTCACCAAGGCGTTCGTACCAGGTCCTGGCCAGATCCAGTTCGCAATTTGCGACGTCGTCTCGGTCGCAACGTTGATGACGTTTCGCTGATCCAGAGGAAGTTTCTACACAAACGTTAGTTGATACGGAGACTCCACTCACTCCATCGCGTTGTGTCGGCGACGGCTACTGCGCCGATCGAGTGATAGAAGGCCATTCCCGCCTCATTGGAAGAGAGTGTTCGCCACTGGATGTCTTCGCATCCCTTTGCTCGGGCAAATTCCGTCAATACCCCGAACATTTCTCTCCCCACGCCCGACCGTCGCATATTTGGTTGGAGGTAAATACAATCGAGGTAGAGGTGGGGTTTTGAAGACCATGTCCAAAGTCGGATCGACGCGGTCATGTATCCTCGAAAGGTTTCATGACGATCACCGCCCTCGTCGCAAACCCAACCGTACAACTGGGTAGGTTGTCTAAAGAATGCCGAGTTCCAATAAGGGCTCAGGTCTCGGTCCGCGATCCTCGACCCTTCCAAGGCAATGTGTTCGTCACAAAGCTTGCGCAATTGAGAAAGATCGCTTGGCTGTACGACTCTGATTTTCACGATATTCTCCTCGTTACTTAGCTCGGGGTAACAGCGGCACACATCAAGGTAACGCCGCTGCCGAATGTGGCACTCGAACCCGGCCGCGCACTGGCGCGCGCATCTGTGCTACCGATGAACGGTAGATGTGTTCCTTCGAGCGAACCACGCAATCGGCAACCTTCAGCCGCAATGCAGCATCTCAGGCTCGGGTTGCTGACCGGATCCCCGCCACGGCATGGGATCCGATGAGTTACTCATCTTTAGTTCTTGCAGAGGTCTGCGGTCTTCTTGCCGTCCGGCAGGTTTGCTTGACCGTAGTCGTATTTGCCGAATACTGCCATCATCTCGTCAGAGCCAACATAATCTTTCAATACGGCGTTGAACGCCTCGACCATAGGCTGCTCGTTGAGCGAGAAGGCGATGGCGGCGTACCCCGGGGGGGTGGGTGAGGCGAACGGTTCGGCCAGCTCAACGCTTTTGTCCTTCTTGATGAGGCCAGTCGCGTTAAAGAAGTCCAGAGAGCCTGCTGCGGCACGGCCGGACTTCACAGCCTGCAAAATCTCCGGCGGTCCGGCGACCTGCATTAGCTTATCGGCGGCGAGGCCCAACTTTTGCGCTGCCTCAACTGAAGTGTAACCAGCACCAGTCACGAGTGTGAGCCCCTTGTCACGCACATCCTGGAAGGAATGCAGCCCTTCGGGGTTCCCCTTCGGCACCAGCAACGCGCCGTTCTCCACGGCGACCGGTTCGCTGAACAGAACATTGCGGCAACGGTCCGGCTTGATCCACATGCCGGCTGTTACAATGTCGAAGCGACCAGCCTGCAGGCCGGGCACAAGGGAGCCCCACTCGGTTACGACCGGTTCGGTTTTCGTAGCGCCCATCTTCTTCAGGATATCGAGTGTTATCTCGTTCTCTACGCCGAGCGGCTCTCCGTTGCCGCCTGGATAGGCACCAGGGGGTTCATTGGTAAAGCCCAGGCGAATGGTTTCTCCATTCTTGACCTTCTCGAGCAGTGACTCTGCTGACGCAGAACTGACAAACGAAGCGATTGCCATCGCCGCGATGCCCAGTGCCGCCATTCGCCCCGGGATTGCGGATGTAACTCTGTAGTTCTCATGCTTCCACACGGTAAGTCCTCCCTATGCGTTTCGCCGCTCGGCCTCCCAATGAAGGTTAGATATCCAGCGGCTCCTGCTGTCGTGCGGGACTTTTGAACCGCGGCTTGGGAGCGCTGGAGACGTTCCATTTTGGACTAGCCTATTCGGCACCTGCCCAATGAAGCATAACTGCCCAACCGAAGGATTTTCTGCGAACCTCACGGTGTAGACGCACGAAACGAGCGTTTTCGAAGGCCTCCGCAACTTCCGTTGACCTGATGCAAGAGGCAAATCAAACATTCAATAAATTATCTAGTCTAAGTCGACTTTCCCTGTACAGCTTGCCTGATCTCAGGAAGCTGGAGCGATGGAAAACTGATCGCGGTAAGTCCCTGGTGGGGGGAACGAGTGAGCGCATCGGGTTCGGGCGTGGAAGCTGCCTCATAGTTGAAGAACGAAAAGGGAAAAGACAGGGTCCCCTTCTACAGACAAGCTGAACTCGCTTTCGTGACCTCTGCCCGGCCTTGGCCAGCAGTTCCGCCATCTTCGATTTACGTTTTAGACTCGATATGGATCTGGCACCTTGCGACGCGACCAAAGGATGTCGATTTAGCGCAGATACTGCTAGGAGGATGGCCGCCCCTTACCCAATGGCACGCCACGCGGATATCTTAAGCCACGCACTGAACACCGGAACACCGCTCGTGTACCCAGCCAATGCCATGCGATCCGCTTCCGGAATCACTCCGAGCAGCGCAGCTTATGTAGGGAGCGCCTCTTCAACGACACGTTCCATGACAATGCTATAGGGAGCGAAACCTAAGCTAGACCAGAAAGCCCGCCCACCAGGATTGGTTTCCAGCACCTCTAGAACGATCTTTTTGTCTTTGAAACGACGAAGAACGAGCAGGTCGACTGCAGCGCGGCCAAGCCCCGAACGTCGGTGCTGGCGACTTATATAGAATTGACGTAAAAAGACGCGTTGACCGCTTGCCTCCGTATTGTCTGGCTCCAGACGATACGTGGCGAAGCCCACAGCCTCGCCGCCCCGGCTGAACAACTCTACCATCCAATTTTCGCAATTCACAAACCTGACAAACCGCTCCTTAAGTTCCGGGACGGTCATCGGGTTTCGATGCTTCTCGTCTTCTATCAACTGGCGGTTCAAGATCGCCAGAGTGTCAAAATCTTCGGCTGTGGCGCTGCGAATCTCAAGTTCTAGTAGCACTGGAATCTTCTCCTCACGCCCTTCGGATAAGCGCCGGCTTGCAGAATGCGCTCACGCTCGTTGCAGGGTAGGCCTGTCCGCAGCCAATCCTGCTACCGAAGTTGTTCTCAAGTAACCGTTGAAAGGATACTCTGGCAGCGCCTACATCACTTCCATGCCGAGATCACCTCATTCTTAATCATCCCAAGGTCGCGCCATCCGTCACGAAAAAGCGTTCAATTTCCAGAAACTGGGTGCGAGATTCGAATTCCGATGTTTCTGGTCTGAACGTAGCTATCAAGCGCTTCCTGACCCTTTTCCCTACCGTAGCCAGATTGCTTTACGCCGCCGAACGGAGTTTCTACCCCGCCAACGTACCAACCATTCACATACACTTGTCCGGCCCAAAGCCGCTCGGCGGTCCAAAGCGCACGGTCGATATCCCGGGTAAATACGCCTGCCGCTAAACCGTAGTCAGTGTCGTTGGCGAGATCGACCGCCATTGCCGGATCATCGAAGGTGGTCATGGCAAGAACCGGCCCGAATACTTCTTTCTGGAAGAGACTGCTGCCTCGCGAAACATTGGCAAACACCGTAGCCGCCATGAAATAACCGCTCCGTTCGAGCGCCTTCCCGCCCGTTACAATTCGTGCGCCCTGTGACAGCGCCGTCTTGCAAGCTTCCTGCACCGCCTGTCGTTGCTTTTGGGAAATCAAAGGTGTGATATCGCAGTTCTCGCGTCCTGGACCGACCGACATACCTTCGACGCAGCGTTTCACCCTTTCCATCAGTTCGTCTGCGATGGAACGTTCCACGATCAGACGAGTGAGATTGTTGCAATTTTGCCCGGCGTTCAAAAAGGTGCCGATGCGCACCGCTTCCACGACGCCATCGAGATCGGCATCTGAATATACGACCGCTGCGGATTTGCCGCCCAACTCCATTATGCAGGGCACAATTCGCTTCGCCGCCGTCTCAAGTACAGTCTGCCCCGTGGTCATCGAGCCCGTGAAGACGATGTGGCGAACGTCGGGATGTTCGATCAAAGCCTGGCCCGCCGTTTGGCCGTACCCAGTGATCACGTTGACCGCACCGGCAGGCAGCCCCGCGGTCTCACAGGCACGTGCAAGCTCGACTCCCGAAAGGGGGGCCAGTTCGGGTGACTTCACTACGACTGAGTTGCCGGTTGCGATGGCGCAAGCCAGGGATCGGGCCGTCAGTTCAAGCGGACCATTCCACGGAACAATCTGGGCGGAGACGCCGAAAGGACTTCTGACCGTATAGTCGACCAGGTTCGCCCCGCGCGGAATAGACCTTCCCTCAAGCTTATCGGCCAAGCCGCCATAGTACCGCAGGTATCGTACCGAGGTCTGAACCTCGCCGCTGGCAAGTTCCAACGCCTTGCCGGTCTCGGCGCAATTGATGGCCGCGACCTCATCGGCGCGGGACTCAAGTGCATCGGCAACGCGAAACAACATGCGTCCCCGATCATAGGGATGCATATCGATCAGAACGCGGTCGCGAAAAACGCGGTGAGCAGCAGCCACGGCCAGTGCGACGTCTTTGGGTCCTGCTTCAGCCACGACCGCAATCGTCTCGGCGCTCGCCGGGTCATCTACCTCGATGCGGGCGCCGGCCACAGAATCCCGCCATTCGCCATCGATATAATTTTTGATTACGTCGTTGCTGGGCATACCAGTCCTCTTTCTGAGCGAATGAATCTTCTTTCAATCATCGATCTGCTGCGGCGACAGTGATCGCCGGGGCAGGGGAAGGCCACCGCCTGCAGAGCCGGAGCGGCAGGGAGGCCCTAGTTTGCCGCTCGACGGCTCCGGTTGCTTTCAGATGCTGGGCGGCACGCCTTCCCGTGCCGCCGGTGCGAACCGCAAACTGCCCGGGACTCGAAAATGCCGTGCCTGCCACGCCAGCGATCGGTTGCTTATTTGGCTAGCGAGCCGCGGCTTTCACCCTCGAGGGTAGCCGCTACTGCGCCAATGCTGTCGCGAATGATGGACAGACCACGGCGCAAGTCGGTTTCCGTGATGGTGAGGGC
The DNA here is from genome assembly GCF_055811295.1 of Mesorhizobium sp. WSM4871. NCBI lineage: Bacteria > Pseudomonadati > Pseudomonadota > Alphaproteobacteria > Hyphomicrobiales > Phyllobacteriaceae > Mesorhizobium > Mesorhizobium sp. WSM4871. Next base: position 133,906 of record NZ_JBVVPU010000017.1, read on the forward strand.
AGTC
>NZ_JBVVPU010000018.1:0-69265 GCF_055811295.1 Mesorhizobium sp. WSM4871
CCCCCGGCAAGCCCGCCCTCCTCTCGGGCGGCAACCCCCAGATCGCGAAGGCCTATGGGGATGCCCCCGTGCAGGCCTATATCGCGGCCATGCCGGGCTGGAAAAGCGACGTCGGCCGCCGCCTCGACGCGCTCATCACGCGCGCTGTCCCCGGCGTGCATAAAGCGGTCAAATGGAACTCGCCCTTCTATGGCATCGAGGGCCAGGGCTGGTTCCTCGGCATCCATTGCTTCACCAGATACGTCAAGGTGGCTTTCTTCCGCGGCACCTCGCTGCAGCCGGTTCCTCCCGGCCAGTCCAAGCAGAAGGAAGTGCGCTATCTCGACATCCATGAGGACGACCAACTCGACGAAGTCCAGTTCGCCGCCTGGGCGAAGCAAGCAAGCCAATTGCCCGGCGAACGGATGTGAGCGGCAAGCGACGGCAACCATGAAGACAGCGAGAACGGCCATGAAGAACAGCGGCTCGACGGAAGGAGAAGGCTCTCCCTCCCAGTTGATAGATGCGAGAATCAGGGAGCTGGGTGATTGGCGGGGCGAGACGCTCGCCCAGGTTCGACATCTCATCAAGGAGGCCGATCCAGAAGTAGTCGAGGAGTGGAAGTGGAGAGGGGTTCCGGTGTGGTCGCATGCCGGAATCATCTGCACCGGCGAGACGTACAAGAGTGTCGTGAAGATGACCTTTGCCAAGGGCGCTTCTCTGGAGGATCCTTCGGGCCTCTTCAACTCCAGCCTCGAAGGCAACACCAGGCGCGCCATCGATATTCATGAAGCCGATGCGATCGATGAAGAGGCGTTGAAGGCGCTCATCCGCGCCGCCGTGGCACTGAACATCTCGGCGCGTACCCGCCCCGCCAGTTCCCGGAAGACGCCAAAGAGCGCTTGATGAGCATCCCCGGCTCTTGAAGCGGCTCCTTCGCCTGCCGGTCGGCGCATGCTCGGTGTCTGCGGTCGCGCACAGCAAGCGCGTGTCGGGAAAGAAATTGTTGCATCTGCAATCAAATTTCTTTCCACATGTCAAATTCTTTCCATTATGGTTCATACTTGCGTCCTGACGGGCAACGGGCCTGTAGTGCTGCAACCAACGGAGCACCTTCGTGACCAAAACAACTGCCTCAAACCCGTTGGGTGTTCATGCTCTGGTGTGGGCTGGCGACACGTCGCGCCAGTCGATCGAAACCGCCGTCGCCCGCACCTCGGAGTCGGGTTTCGACCTTCTCGAACTGTCGCTGCACGATCTCGACCGGCTGGACGTCGCTCATGCCAAGACCTTGCTGGACGATGCAGGGCTCCAGGTCGCCTGCTCGCGCGGCCTCGCCTTCGACGCGGACGTGTCCAACGAGGACACAGCGGTGGTGGAACGCGGCGCGCAATTGCTCAAGGCATCGCTCGATGCGACGGCGGGTCTCGGCGGCCGCGTGCTCACCGGCGCGCTCTACAGCGCCCTCGGCAAATACGGCTATCCGGTAAGCGTCCGCGGTCGCGCCAATGCTGTCTCCGTGCTCCGCGATCTTGCCAGGGCTGCCTCGGCAGTCGATGTCGTGCTTGGCCTTGAGGTCTGCAACCGCTACGAGACAAACGTCGTCAATACGGCGAGGCAGGCGCTCGAATTGGCCGACGACATCGGCGCCGACAACATCCTGATCCACCTCGACACCTATCACATGAACATCGAGGAGGACGACCTGGTGCGACCGTTGCATCTGGTCGGCGACCGGCTCGGCTATGTGCATATCGGCGAGAACCATCGTGGTCTGCTGGGCTCCGGCCATATCGACTTCACCGGCTTCTTCCATGCGCTCGACGACATTGGCTACCGCGGGCCGATAACGTTCGAATCCTTCTCGTCGGCGGTGGTGGCGCCCGGGTTGTCGCACGATCTGGCGATCTGGCGGGATCTGTGGACCGACGGCGGCGCGATCGCCTTGCATGCCCGCCAATTCGCCGCATCACAGATCGAAGCGGCGAAGGCGAGGCCAAGTTCCGGCAAGCGACGCTAGACGGCCTCAGCGCCGCCCGTATCGGCAGACGACGAAATCGACGAACGAGCTGATTTTGGGCGGCGGACCGGTCCGGCAGCGTCAGGACATGCATCGGCTTTGGCAAGGGCAGGAAGTCCGGCAGCGGCGGGATCAGGCGACCGGCCCGGACGTCGTCGTCAAGCAGTATCTCGGGCTGCATGATGCCGAGCCCGCTCTTGCGGCCCTTGCAGCCGCAGGCGCAACACGCGAACAGATCATCGAGACAATCCTGCAGCTTACCTTCTACGCCGGCGGCGCCGCGGTGCGGAATGCGCTTGTCAACGTCAAGGACATCCTGAACGGCACGGCGCCATCCTGAATCTTGTCATTGGTGATCCGATCGCGCAGCTTGTGCGCTGCGAACAGGGAGAACCAATCAATGGCCACCATGCCTGTTGATCACGAATATTTTCTTCGCCAGGCCTTCAAGGTTGCGATCCGGGCTCAGGAAACCGGCAATCATCCTTTCGGAGCGATCCTGGTCGGGCCAGACGGCAGCGTGCTGATGGAGCAGGAGAACGCTTTCAATCCGACCCGTGACATGACCGGTCATGCCGAGCGCGTGCTGATGACCCGGGCCTCGCAGGGCTACGAGCCTGCTTTCCTGCGCCAATGCACCATGTACACGTCAGCCGAGCCCTGTGCGATGTGCGCGGGCGCTGCTTATTGGGCCGGCATAGGCCGGGTCGTCTATGGGCTCGGCGAAAATGAGCTCAAGGCGATCACCGGCAATCATCCGGAAAACCCGACCCTCGATATGCCCTGCCGGGTGGTCTTCGAAGCTGGTCAGCGTATCGTCGAGGTCATCGGGCCGATGCTGGTCGAAGAGGCCGCGAAATTGCACGAGGGTGTCTGGCAGGGTCCAGCTTAATCCCGGAGCAGGTCGAACATCAGTTCGAAGAATGGTCTGCTCGCTTGCCATGCGCGCATGGCGACGAGAGCCTCTTGGCTCCCATCAAGTTTGGTCCAAAACTGACGGGATATTCCTCGACGCCGATACCAGTGTCAGAGTGCGATTGGCGGCCAGTGATATGCATGATGCGATCGCTAGTCCGATCACCCTAGGTGAAATGACGTTGTTGCACTCAAGGCTTACTGCTGTACCTTCAAAGGTTGTGGAGGTGTGAGCTCTTATGCTGCTTGAGCGAGAGGGGCCGCTTGGAACGCTGCTGGCCCAGGTCGAGAGAGCTGCGGCCGGCCACGGCGGGACTGTTCTGGTGGACGGCGAGGCGGGCGTTGGCAAGACGTCGCTCCTGCGCGAATTCGCGCAGGAGGCCGGCGGGAATTGCCGCGTGCTGTGGGGCTGGTGCGAGGCGCTCTTCACGCCACGCCCGCTCGGTCCTCTTCAGGACATGGCGCATCTGCTGGACCCTCGCGTGGCGGCGCTGCTCGAGGAGACCGCGGCGCCGGAGCGGCTTTTCCCGGCGTTGTTGAGTGCGCTTCAGCACACCAAGGGCACGACCGTGCTTATCTTCGAGGATATGCATTGGGCTGACAATGCGACACTTGACCTGGTAAGATATCTCGGTCGCCGCGTGTCCCTGCTCCGCACCATGCTGGTGCTCAGCATGCGCAGAGACGAGATGAGTGCCGATCATCCTCTGACCCACGTGCTCGGCGACCTTCCGTCGGCCTCGGTGCGCCGGCTGACGCTGGAACCGTTGTCTTCCCAGGCAGTGACGGTGCTGGCCGAGCAGGCCGGCCGCTCCGCCGACGAGCTCTATCGCATTACCGAGGGCAATCCCTTCTTCGTCACCGAACTTCTGTCCAGCAGTGAGGCCGAACCGGGGCGCGTGCCCGATTCCATACGCGACGCGGTCTGGGCGCGTCTCTCACGCCTGACGCCCGGAGAGCGCGAGGTGCTGGAGGTCATGAGCATCATGCCGGGCAGCGTTGAGCCATGGCTGATCCGCTCACTTCTCGGGGACGGGACCGAAGCTCTCGTGGACCGGTGCGTGGGGCGTGGATTGCTGCGGCGGGATGGTCAGGGCGCGCTGACGTTTCGCCACGAACTTGCCAGGGAGGCCACCCTCGACCGCCTCGCTCCGTCTCTCCAACGGTCGCTTCATGCGAAAGTCGAAGCAGCGCTCTCCGAGCTTCCGGCGGCGCAGGCGAGCGCCCTGCTTTGGCGACGGGTGCATCATGCCGGGGGCGCCGACAACGGCGAACGCGTCCTGGAGCTGGCGCCACAGGCCGCCCGGCAGGCCGCGCGTCTGGGCGCGCATCGCGAGGCGGCTTCACATCTGGCGACCGCGCTCGGATACGTTTCAGAGGCGCCGTCGGCGCAGGCAGCACAGCTTTGGGAAGACTGGGCCTATGAGGCGGGTCTGTCACAGTTCGTCTATGATGAAATCATCGAGGCGCGGCATCGCGCCATTGCGATCTGGCGAGAGCTTGGGCGCATCGACAAGGTCGGCGCCAATCTGCGCTGGCTGTCGCGTCTCCACTGGCGCCGCGGAGAGGGGCAGGAGGCTGAAGACCACGCGGATCAGGCGGTGCGTGAAGTGGAGAATCTGCCGCCTGGGCCGGAACTGGCGATGGCCTACAGCACGCGCTCGCAGCTCCACATGCTGCATTATCGTTTTGACGAAGCAATCGCTTGGGGCTCGCGCGCGATCGCGCTGGCCGATCAATTGGGCGAAGTCGAAACACGCGTCCACGCTTTGAACAATGTCGGCACCTCTCTCCTGTTCGCAGACCGTCCAGGCGGTCGCGAACGACTGGAGGAAAGCCTTGCGCTGGCGCTCGAACACGGGTTTCACGACCACGCGTCGCGAGCCTATACGAACTTCGCCGAAGGCGCGGTGGTGTCCAAGGACTTCGCCCTGGCCGAACGGCTGCTCGCGGAAGGCATTGCGTACTGCGCCAGGCATGACCTCGATTCGGCGGCGCAATACCTGCTCGGCCGGCAAGCACAGCTTCGTAACGAGCAGGGCCGCTTTCGCGAGGCCGAGACGATTGCCCAGGGCGTCATGAATCTGGAGCGCCTGCCGATGGTGATGCACCTGCCGGCTCTGACGGAACTCGGCAGGGCGCGGGTCCGGCTGGGTGGGCCTGGTGGCGCGGCCCTGCTGGAGCAGGCCCTCCAGGAGGGTCTGTCGACCGGCGAGGCTCAACGCATCATACCGGTTCGCCTGGCGCTGGCCGAGGCCGCCTGGCTTGCCGAGGAGCCCGGCGCCGGCCACGAGCAACTGACGGCCCTCGCCGAAATGGACCTCGACAATTTCCGTCCCTGGGATATCGGCGAACTGGCAGTCTGGTGGCAGCGCTGTGGAATGGCGGGACCGCTGTCGGTGCCGGCCGCCGGCATTCCCTTGCCACGAGCATTGGAACTTCGTGGCGACCCGATGGCGGCCTCGGCCGAATGGTCCCGCCTGGGCCTTCCCTATGAGTCGGCGCTCGCTCTCATGCAGGTCCGCGCAAGCGATGCGGGCGCGGCGCTGGGTCGCGCAGTGACGACATTGGAGGGCCTCGAAGCGCGCCCAGCGGCAGTGCTGGCGCGAAAGCTGGCGCAGCGCATCGGAGCCGCCGGTCAACTGCCGAAGCAGCGCCGTGGGCCGTACACCGTGGCCAGGCAGCATCCGCTGGGCCTGACGAGGCAAGAACAGCAGGTGCTCACAATGATTGCCCAAGGTTTGGGCAACAAGGAGGCGGCACGGCGCCTGTCGCGCTCACCGCGGACGATCGAGCACCAGGTTTCCGCCGTGCTCGGCAAATTCAGCGCGGCAAATCGGATGGAAATTCTGCTCCGCCTTCGCGGCGAGCCCTGGCTTTTGCCGCCGACAGAAGCATTGCAAGCCGGTGAAAGCTAGGCGAGTTCGCGAAAACTGGGGAACCGGCCGCCCAAAAATGGGTGATGGCACCGATTTGCGGGCCGGCCGGCATGCATAGAGTTGGTCTTGCAGCGTGGAAGATCCCCCAAGATCCATCCACGCCTTCCTGATCCGAAGGAACAGGGGCACTGGGGTGAGGCACAGGAAGCCGCTGACGGCGCCGAAATCGCGCGCCGTCGGCGGATGTGCGCACCTTCAAGCCGGACGCGCCGCCCCTTAGCGATCCATGCAATGATCAGGAAGTGGCCGTGTCGCCTAATCCCGCAGCAGGTCGAACATCAGTTTGAAGAAACGGTCCGCATCGACCTCATGCGCGATGCGGGCATTTTCCTTTTCGCCCCGCTCGCCCCAGAAATCGGCGACGGTCGCGCCGAATGCGTAGCTGCCGGACAGGTCGACGCCGATATGGGCGGGACGCGTGCGCACTAATGTCGGATCGATCGCCAGGGCCAGCACGAGCGGATCGTGCATGGCTCCGCCGACGCCCATCGAGTTGCGGTGCAGCTTCTCGTAGAACAGCAGCCAGTCGTTGACGAGCCGGCCGAGCGGCGTGTCGATCGTCGCCAACTCGGCATATTGCGGCGCCTCGATCAGCACCTGCATGGTGACGTCGAGGCCGACCATCAGGATCGGTACGCCGCTGTCGAGCACGATCTTCAGCGCTTCCGGATCGCAGAAGGCATTGAACTCCGTCGGCGTGATGATCTCGCTCTTGCGGTAGAACACGCCACCCATCCAGATCAATTCCTTGATCTTGGGCAGCACGTCGCGATGCTTGAGGATCAAAAGGCCGATATTGGTCAGCGGTCCGGTGGCGACGACCAGGATCGGTTCGGGCGAAGCGCGCAGCGCATCGGCGAGGAAATCGACCGCATGCTGCTTGATCGGCTTGATCGTTGCCTGCGGCAGATAGGGCGAGCCTTCGAGACCGCTCGGCCCGTCGGCGGTGCCGAGCACCAGGGGCCGCGCCAGCGGGCGGTGGCAGCCCTGCGCCACCGGCACGTCGCCGGCGCCGATGAATTCGAGGATGCGCAGCGTGTTGGCCGTCGTCTTCTCGACCTCGGCGTTGCCGCAAGTCGTGGTGACGCCGAGCAGCTTGATGGCCGGCGAGCGATGCGCCATGACCAGCGCAATGGCGTCATCGTGGCCGGGATCGCAATCGAACAGGATGGGAGTTGCAATGGTCATCGTTTCATTTCTCACGCCGCCCGCTCGTACCGCGCGACGGTCTGCTTGAACATGTTGAGGAAGCGCCGGCCGTCGAGGTCGGTGCAGATGCGCGTGGTCTTCGGCCCGCCACCGGGCAGCAATTGCCGGCCGCGATGGGCGACGGTCTGTCCGCGCGCGATACGCCCGTCCAGCACCACATCGACGAACAGCGGCTCGCTCATGGTGGCAAGGCCAGGATCGAACGCCAGCGCCACGGTGATCACATCGTCCATCGGGAAGCCGACCAGATCGAAGAACTCGCGCCAGATGTCGATATAGATCGGGAAGCTGTCGGCGATCATGTCGAAGACGGGATTGTCCTTGGCGAGCGCCTGCATGTCGGCGATGTCGTCGCGCGTCAGCATCGATGCGGCGACGCGGTTGTCCTCGCAGATGTCGAGCGGCACGAGGATCTTGTCGACATCGGCGTTCAGCACGATGCGCGACGCCTCGGGGTCGGCCCAGATGTTGTACTCCGACAGCGGTGTGATGTTGCCCGGCGTCCGGAAATTGCCGCCAAGCACCAGCAGGCGTTTGAGCGCGGCCGTCAGCCGGGGCTCCTGCAACAGCGCCATTGCCGCGTTGGTCAGCGGCCCCGTCGTCACCAGCGTGATCTCGCCGGGATTGGCCATCACCGTGTCGATGATGAAGTCGACGGCGTGCCCTGGCGTTGCCTGACGCGACGGGGCAGGTGCGGGCGGATTGAATTTCTTCAGGCGGTCGCCGAAGCGGGCAACGAGCCGTTTTTCGAAATGGACCGGCGCCTCCATATCTGCCTTGGCATTGCCGACGATCGGTCGCCAGGCGCCGGCATGAACCGCGATGTCGTCGCGTCCGGCAAGCGCCAGCGTGTTGAGGACAACGTTGGTGACCTGCTCGATCGGGCCGGCCGCACCGGTCACGGTGGTCACGCCTTCAAGCTTCAGGTTTGGATTCGCCGCGGCAAACAGCACGGCGAGTATGTCGTCGCCGGCAGAATCCACGTCGAGGATTATGCGTTCCATTGAAAATTCCTTCATGAGGGGTGTTTGCCGTCAGGCCCGATGTTCTTGTCCGTCGACAACAATCTCTGCATCGAGGCCAACGTCTCGGTGATGACCTTCGGCCGCGCGCGATAGGAGAGCGCGAACAGCGCCGTGAGCGCCACGACATAGGGCACCGTGAGAACCAGGTAGGAGGGATAGCCGAATGTCTGCAGGCGCAGCGAGAAGGCATCGGCGAAGCCGAACAGCAGACAGCCGGCCAGCACCTTCAGCGGATCTCCATTGGAGAAAATCAGGATGGCGACAGCCATGAAACCGCGGCCCGACGACATGTTTTCGGTGAACATGGTGATGTAGCCGAGCGACAGATGCGCGCCGGCGAGGCCGGCCAGCAATCCGCACAGCAACGAGGCGGTGTAACGGACACGCGTGATCGAGATGCCGAGCGCCTCGGCCGCTTCGGGCTTTTCACCGACGACGCGGATATAGAGCCCGAGCCGGGTGCGGTTGTAGAACAGCACCAGCAGCGGCACCGCGATGAAGGCGACATAGACGATCGGCGTGAAGCCGGAGATCAGCGGCGCCCAGGAACCGAGAAGGTCGCGGGCGCCGGGCAGCTGAACCTTCGGCAGGCCGACGATACCTTGACCGACGATCGAACCGCGCGTGCCGAAGATCGCCTTCATCAGCGAGATCGTCATGCCGCCGGCAAGGATGTTGAGCGCCAGCCCGACGACCACCTCATTGGCCCGGAAACTCACCACCAGGACGGCGAAAACCAGGGCGAAGATGAGCGCCGCCGCGACGCCGCAAGCGACCCCCAGCAGTGCTGAACCCGTCCAGATCGAGCCGAGGACGGCGAAGAATGCGCCTGCCAGCATCTGGCCTTCGAGGCCGATGTTGAAAATGCCGGCCTTGGTGGTGAACGAGCCTCCGAGCGCGACCAGAAGAATGGGTGCGGTGGTCCGCAGCGTCGCCGCGATCAGCGCGACATTGACGAGCTTGTCTAGAATTTCCATCGCCGCTCCCCGGCCTGGCTGTCGCCGCGGCGCCTGACCAGGACCTGCGCCGACACGCTGAGGATGATCAGCGCCTGGATCACGGTGATGACCTCGCGCGACGCGCTGGTATCGACTTCGAGCAGCAGCGATCCGCTGCGTAGCGCGCCGAAGAACAGCGCGGTGAAGATGGTGGCGACCGGCGAGCCGTTGGCGAGCAGTGCGGCGATCAATCCGTCGAAGCCGAAACCCGGAGCGAAGCCCTCCATGAACCGGTGATGGACGCCGAGCGTCTCGATGCCACCGGCCAGGCCGCCGACGGCGCCCGAAAGCAGCAGGACGACAAAACCCTGTCGTTTCACGTTGACGCCGCCATATTCGGCGAATTTCGGCGCCGAGCCGACCATCGTCACGCCATAACCCCAGCTGGTGTAGCGAAAGACCAAGGCCGCGCCGAGCGCCAGCACCAGGCCAATGACCAGGCCCCAGTTCAACCGCGAGAAGCTGAAGAGTTCCGGCAGATAGGCCGTCGCCAGGATCGGCGGCGTCTCCGACCAGCCGCCTGGTCGCTTGAACAGGAAGATCGTGAAATAGGAGGTGAGCAGCACTGCGACGTAATTCGAAAGGATGGTCGAGACGACCTCGTTGGTGTTGTAGCGGGCGCGGAAATAGGCGGGAATGGCGACCCAGGCAGCACCCGCCGCAACCGCCAATGCCAAGGCCGCCAGCATGTGAATGCCGGGAGGCAAGGCAAACGCGAAGCCGACCCAGGCGGCGGCGAAGCCGCCGAGGAAAAGCTGGCCCTCGATGCCGACATTGAACATGCCGCCGCGCAGGCCGATGCAGGCGGCGACGCCGCAGATCAGGATCGGCGTCGTCTGCAGCAAGGTGCCGGCGATCTTTTCCTGGTCGCCGAAGGCGCCGCGCAGCAGCGTCGTCAAAACACGCACCGGGCTTTCGCCGACCAGGAGAATGATGATCGCACCCAGGACCAGCGCCACGGCGATGGCGATGATCTGGCCGGAAACCTCACGCAAGCGATCCCTGATCATGCCGGCTCCGCAACGCGTTCAGGCGCGGCCACGCCGGCCATCATCATGCCAATACGATCTTCGTCCGCGCCGTCGCCGGCGACCTCGCCCATGATCCGCCCGTTGAACATCACCAGGATGCGGTCGGCAAGGGCGGCAAGTTCGTCGAGCTGCACGGATATCAAGAGGATGGCGCGACCGGCGGCGCGCTGGCGCATGATCTCATCATGGATGGCCTCCTGCGCACCGATGTCGACGCCGCGGGTCGGCTGGTCGATCAGCAGGAAATCGGCGCCATTGGTGAATTCGCGCGCCAGCACGACCTTCTGGATATTGCCGCCCGAAAGCCGCTTCACGGCGTCGCTCGGTCCCTGCGCGCGAATGTCGAAATCCTTGATCAGCCTGGAGGCATTCTGGCTGATGGCGGTCCAGTTGAGCACGCCGCTGCTGCTCCATGGCGCGCGGTGCTGCCGGCCCATCAGCATGTTTGCAGCAATCGATGCGTTGCGGTCGACACCGCGCACCATCCGGTCGCCCGGAACGTGGGCGAGACCGGCGTCGCGTATTTCCCTGGGGGAGAGCGTGGTTAGATTCCGGCCCTTCAGCCGCGCTGAGCCGTGGCTTGCCGGCCTGAGGCCCGAAAGCACCTCAGCCAGCTCCGTTTGTCCGTTGCCGGCAACGCCGGCGATCCCCACCACCTCGCCGGAGCGGACCGTGAAGCTGACATTACGCAGCGCCGGCAGCCTGCGGTCGTCGCGCGCCCACAATTCGTTGACATCGAGCACGACATCGCCTCGCGAGGGCGTGCGCGGCCGGCGGTCGAAGCTGACCTCGCGGCCGACCATCATGCGCACCAACTCGTCCTTGTTGAGCTCGGCCGTCGGGCGCGTCGCCACCTTCTTGCCGTTGCGCAGAACCGTCACCGTGTCGGAGACCTCCATCACCTCTTCCAGATGGTGCGAAATGAAGATCACCGTCATGCCTTCCGCCACGAAGCTGCGCAGCGTCTGGAACAGTTCGCGGCTCTCCTGTGGCGTCAGCACCGCGGTAGGCTCGTCGAGGATGATGGTGCGCGCGCCGCGCACCAGCACCTTCAGGATTTCGATACGCTGCTCAATGCCGACCGAGAGCAGCCCGACGCGCTCGGTCGGATCGACCTGCAGCCCGAACCGCTTGGACAGTTCGCGCGTGCGCGCAATCTGCGCGGCGTGGTCGATCATGCCATGGCGACGGATCTCCATGCCGAGAAAGACGTTGTCGGCGACCGAGAGCGAGGGGACCAGCTTGAAATGCTGATGCACCATGCCGAGCCCCGCCTTGATGGCTACGGCCGGGTCGGTGACGTCAGTTTCCTCGCCGTTCAGACGGATCGAGCCTTCATCCGGCTGCAGCAGCCCGAACAGGATGTTCATCAGCGTCGTCTTGCCGGCGCCGTTCTCGCCGATGATGGCGTGGATTTCGCCCCGACGCACGGCAAGGTCGATGCCGTCATTGGCAACGAACGCGCCGAAACGCTTGGTGATGCCCGTCAATGCGACGGCCATCTCGGCTTTCATGTGAAGGGTCGGCGACCCGGCGTTCGACACCATGGCTCTCGCATATTGGACGCTGGTTCGTCGCGGCAAGCCGCGGCGAACCAGCGTAGCGCTTTCTTGGGAGGATGCGCTGTTGTTGTCTTACTTCGCCTTGGCAATCTCGATCTTGCCGTCGAGGATGCCCTTCTTGATCTCGTCCAGCTTGGTCGTCACGTCGGCCGGGATCGTCGGGGCGATGTCGTCGCAGACCTTGACTTCGACGCCGCCCGAAGCGAGGTCGAAGGTGCGGGTGCCGGCGGTGACCTTGCGGCCCTCGACCTCGTCCTTGATCAGCGTGTAGACGGCGATATCGCCGCGTTTCAGCATGCTTGCGAGCACGTTTCCGGGTGCCGAGCCGCACATGTCGATATCGACGCCGATCGAATATTTGTCGGCCGCCGCGCTTGCCTGCATGACGCCTTCACCCGTCGGGCCGGCAACGTTGTAGACGATGTCGGCGCCCTGGCCGTAAAGCGCCTGGGCAAGCTCGCTGCCCTTGGCCGGATCGTCGAAGGTGCCGGCGAAAACGGAGTTCACCTTCACGTCGGGCGCCGCATATTTGGCGCCTTGTTCGTAGCCGCCGAGGAAGTTGCGGATCACCGGGATGTCGCGGCCGCCGACGAAGCCGATCGCCTTGCCGTCACCGATCTTGGGGAATTCGCTGCCCTTGGCCTCGATCATGCCGGCCAGCGCACCGGCGACGAAGGATCCCTGCTCCTCCGCGAAATTGGCATAGATCATGTTGGGATTGTCGAGCACGCCATCGATGAACACGAAGCGCTGGTCGGGATATTCCTTGGCGACCTTCTGCAACGAATCCACCAGTTCCCAGCCCATCACGAAGATGAGGTTGTACTGCTTGGCCCTGGCCAGGTTCTCGAACTGCTCTTCGTAATCGAGCGCGCGATTGCCGGTGTCGACCAGTTTGAGGTCTATGCCGAAATCGGTCTTGGCCTTGTTGAGGCCATTGACGATGGAAACACCGAAGCCCTGTGCGAAATACCCGGAAATGGCGGCGATGGACACCTTGTCCTGCGCTGCGGCGGATCCGAACGAGATGGCAAGCATCGTGCCAGCCATGAATAAACTCTTGAGCGCCCTTTTCATGTCATTCCCCTTCAGCTTTTTCAGCTTTTCAAGCCACGCCTTGACCATCCGCGCATAGTGCCGAGACAGCGGCTATTTTCGTTGATGGTCATATGACTTTATGAGCGGCCCCGCAGGCTGTCAATCGCCATGCGAGGCAGTTTCGTTGTGCCTTTTTTCGCTTGCCCGATGTCGAAGCTTGACAAATGGCTGTCGGGGATAATTGTTGATACTCTAACGAGTTAGCAAACGACGGGAAGAGAGAGCGGACAAATGCCGGCTGTGGTCGTCAGGAAATTTCTGGTTCAGGTCGAGGAGATATTCCATGAGGGCGGCCCCGTTGCGGCGCACCCGCTCAAGCGCGGCGCGGTCGTCGCCGTGATCGCCAATCCTTTTGCCGGGCGTTACGTCGAAGAGATCACCGGCTTCATGGACGACCTGAAGCCGCTCGGCCTCGATATGGCTCGACGTCTGATCGAGGCCATCGGCGAGGGCGCCTCGGCGATCGAAGGCTATGGCAAGGGCGCCATCGTCGGTGCTGCCGGTGAGCTCGAACACGGTGCGCTCTGGCACAATCCGGGCGGCTACGCGATGCGCGAGCTGCTTGGAGACGCCAAGGCGATCGTGCCCTCGACCAAGAAGGTCGGCGGCCCCGGCACGCGGATCGACATTCCGATCACGCACATCAACGCCTCCTATGTGCGCAGCCATTTCGATGCGATCGAGGTCGGCATCACCGATGCACCGCGAAGCGACGAGATGGCGGTCATCCTGGCGATGACGACCGGTGCGCGCATTCATGCGCGGGTGGGCGGCCTTGCCGCCGCCGATATCAAGGGCGAGGACGGATTGAGATGAGCGCGGAAATTCGCCGGATCATCACCATTGTCGAGGAAACCTTGAGCGAGGGCGGCCGTCCCGTCGATCCGCCGACCCGCCGCGCGGCGGCCATTGCCGTGATCCGCAACCCCTATGTGGGCGGCTATGTCGAGGATCTGTCGGCGTTGAGCGACATCGGCGAGGAACTGGGCGAGATCTTGCCGAAGCGCGCGGTCGCCGCGCTAGGCATTCCCGGCGACCGGGTCGAGAGCTTCGGCAAGGCAGCCGCGGTCGGCGCCGATGGCGAACTGGAACACGCCGCGGCCATCCTTCACCCCAAGCTTGGCGCCCCGTTCCGTGATGTGCTCGGCAAGGGCGCCGCACTCATTCCCTCGTCGAAGAAGCGGGGCGGCCCCGGCGTGCCGCTCGACATTCCGCTCGGCCACAAAGACGCGGCGCGGGTGCGCAGCCATTTCGACGGCATGGAGGTTCGCGTGCCCGACGCGCCGCGTGCCGACGAGATCGTCGTTGCCATCGCCGTGACCGATTCCGGCAGGCCGCATCCGCGCGTCGGCGGCCTGACCAAGGAGAAGATCGTCGGCAAGGACGGTGTCAGCTGAATCTCAGCGCACCCTAAACGTCTCAAGCGGTGACAACTTCAGGCACCCGCATTGCCGGTGGGGTGTTGCGGCTCCGGCCGGTCCGCGCCACGCCGTCGATGACGACCATTCCGATCCCCGGAAGGTTGCCCTGCGACACGCTGTCGAGCAGCCCATCGCCGGCGCCGCCGATCGCCTGGTCCATGAAGATCAGGTCGGCGGCGCGGCCGACCTCGATCATGCCGCGATCATGCAGTCCGCGCACGCGCGCCGTGTTGCCGCTGGCAAAGCAGAACGCCACTTCCGGCGCGACGCCACCCAGCGAGGCCAGTATGGTCAGGGTCCGCAATATGCCGAGCGGCTGCACGCCGGATCCGGCCGGGCTATCGGTGCCAAGCACGATGCGCGAAAGTTCGCCGCGCTCCGTGGCGAGGCCGAGCACGAAGAGGCCGGTACGCAGATTGCCATTGTGGACGATTTCCAGCGCCCGCGAGCCTTTTTCGCAGATCTGCCGGATTTCCGCTTCGGGGAGCGCTGTCGGTCCGCCATTGACGTGGGCGACAATGTCGGCGTCGACCTCGAGCACCGTATCCGCACCGATGCGGCCGGAGCCGGGTAGGGACGGCCCGCCGGTATGGGTCATCGAGGTCATGCCGTATTTTCGCGCCCAGGCGATCATCTGCCGGCCGGTCGGTCCGTCCTTGACGCCGCCGAGGCCGACTTCGCCGATCAGCGTCACACCAGCTTCGGCCAAATAGCGGAAATCCTCCTCGGTCAGGCCGGGCTCCAGGATCGGCGCGCCGGCCAAGACCTTCATGCCGTTCGGACGGAAATTGGAGAAGGTCCGCTGTGCCGCGATGGCCAATGCCTTCAACCCGACCAGGTCGCGCGGGCGGCCAGGTGTGTGGACCTCCCCCGCCGAGACGATGGTGGTGACCCCGCCATGCACGGTCGAATCCATCCAGCCGATCTGGTTCTGCCGTGGCGTCCAGTCGCCGGCCACCGGGTGGACGTGATTGTCGATAAGCCCGGGCGCGACGGCCGAGCCGCCGGCGTCGATCACGGTGTCGGGGGCGCCGACGTCAAGCGCGCCAACCTTGCCGATGGCGGTGATCTTGCCGTCGACCGCGACGATCGTGTCGGCGTCCAGGATCGGCTGGGCGAGATCGCCGGAAAGCATCAGGCCGATGTTGCGCACGACAAGCGTGTTGGGTTTCTGGTCGGGCGACATCGGCACCTCGTTTGTTATTCCTGGAAGTCGTTGGGACGCGAATTATTTCCCGCCGTCGCCATTCGACGGATCGTCGTCATTGATGCGGTTGAGCAGGCGAAGCAGCGTCGCCTGCTCGGCCGGCGTAAGCGGGGACAGAAACCGCCGCCCGACTTCGACGCTGCGTTCGAGCCGGTCGAGCGTGTATCTGGTTCCCTTGTCGGTCAACGCGATCATCGACAGGCGCTGGTCGGTATCGGATGCACTGCGGGTGATCAGCCCATTCTTGAGAAGCTTGCGCACGACGATGCTGATTGTCGACGGGTCCATCGCGGTCAGCCGTCCCAGATGGTTCTGCGAGACCTCGCCATGCCTGAGGATGGTCGCAAGCGCCGCGAACTGCGTCGGCGAAAGGTCTTCGCCGGCCATCACCTGCTGGAAGCGCAGCGTCGCGCGCTGATGCGCCCGGCGGATCACGTGCGCCGGATGGCGGTCCAGCTCATAGCCCGTCGTGGCGTATCGCTGCAGCACCTGCTCGCGGCTCAGCGGCTTGGTGGCGTCCTCCGATCCCTTGGGCGCCGCTGTGCTGCTTTCAGGTTGCGATTCGATTTCAGTCTTCACGCCGCACTCCTGTCGCGCTCTCTCGGATGCCGCGGTCTCGAAAGACGCTCAAGCCGCCACACTCGCTGGTTGAAGCGACGTTCCGTCGCGAAGGGCGGCGACGACATCAGCCGAATCGCTGACCACGCCGAAATGCGTTGCTATGTCGTAGAGCGAACTTTCCTGCTCGCGCGGTCCGGTCGCCGCGCAGCAATCGCTGGGCACCACCACTTCATAACCCTGGAAAAAGGCGTCATGGACGGTCGACCGCACGCAGATATTGGTGACCACGCCGAAGATGACCAGCTGATCGACCTGCATATCTCTAAGCGTAAGGTCGAGATCCGTTTGAAAAAAAGCCGAGTAACGCCGCTTGATCAGGTGGATTTCATCGTCGCGGGCGCCAAGATCCTCGATGATTTCCGGACCCCAGGTGCCTTCCAGACAATGCGGCGTGCGCTTCACCCATTCGCGCTCGCGACGCATGCCCGCCCGATGAGTGTCGTGCACCCAGATAATTGGCACACCACCGGCGCGTGCGGCCTCGATTACCGCCAGTTGCGGCGCGACCAGCGTCTCATACCCCGGCAATACCATGGCGCCGCCGGGCTTGCAGAATTCATTGACCATGTCGATGACGATAATCGCCGCGCGTTGCGGATCAAGGCGCATCGCGTCATCGTGCCGATGTGAGGAAAAGACGTCCACGGGCATGGCGAGCTCCTTTGGTCGATCGTTGATACTCATACAAAAAACCGTTGGGGACGCCAAGTCAATCCCGTTCAAGGCAAAGCCGGTTGCCGAATGCGCGCAAGCAGCGCCGACAAGGGCTTGCGCCGATTTTCACCGCGAAAATGGCATTGACAAGCGAATACGATCATGTGTTCGATTTGTATGACCATCAATGATATTCAAATTCGCCGGACTTGCCGGGCCGAGGGGCTGAGCCATGAGGACAATCGTTACCGGATCCAGCGGCCTTCTCGGCCGCCATGTGGCGGCGGCGCTCGTCGTTGCCGGTCATGATGTATTGGGCATCGATGCCGTTGCGCCGAACGCCGTGCCATGGCGGCATGCGATCGCGGACCTGACGGATCTGGGATCGGCGTTGCAACTGGTGCGCGATTGCGACGCCGTGATCCATGCCGCGGCCATCCCGCGCCCGACCGGACGGGCCGGCGGCGAGGTGTTCAAGACCAATATCGCGACCGCCTACAATGTCGTCGAGGCGGCTGCCATGGCTGGCGCCAGGCGCTTCGTCTACGCCTCGTCCTTCAGCGTTTTCGGCTATCCTTTCTTCGAGAAGACCGTGCGCCCGCCCTATCTGCCGGTGGACATGAACCATCCTGTCGGCGCACAGGATCCTTACGCGCTGTCGAAGTGGCTCGGCGAAGAGATTGTCGACGCCGCGGTGCGCCGCGGCGCTTTTTCGGCCGTCAGCATCCGCATGCCCTGGATCCAGACCCCGGAAACCTTCTTCGCCGGTGTCGGCCCGCGCCGCGCCACCGCCGACAGCGCCCGCGATCTGTGGTCCTATCTCGATGCGCGCGATGCGGGGCAGGGCTTTCTGCGGGCCTTGGAATGGGGAGGCGAGGGCCATCTCCGCGTCCTGCTCAGCGCCGCCGACACGTTCATGGAAGAGGAGACCGAGCCGCTGCTGCGCCGGGTCTACCCCGATGTCCCGCTGTCGCGGCCGATCGCCGGCCATGGCGCAGTGCTCGACACGGCCCATGCGCGCGAAACGATCGGCTTCCAGCCCAGCCATTCGTGGCGTTCTTATCCCCAGCCGGAGTCTGGAAAATGAAGCGATTCGACGAAAAATGCGTGCTCGTCACCGGGGGCGCCGGCGCGATCGGCAGTGCGGCAGTCCGGCGTTTCCTCGATGAGGGTGCAAAGGTCGCCATTGTCGATCGCAACGGGGCGGCAGCGCATGCATTGGCCGGGTCTCTTGGCAAGCGCGCAGTCGCCATCGAAGCCGACATCACGGATGAGGCAGATGTGCGAGGCGCTGTCGAAAGGACCGTGGAGACATTCGGCGGGCTCGATGCCGTCTTCAACAATGCCGGTATTTCCGGCGTCGTCGCTCCGGTTCACGAACTGCCCGTCGAGGACTGGGACACCATCATCCGCATCAATCTGCGCGGCATGTTCCTCGTCTTGCAGGCCTCGCTTCGGGCGATGATCGCGGCCGGCAACGGCGGCTCGATCGTCAACATGGGCTCGTCGATGGCCGGTTGGGATGTGCTCGCCGGCGGCGCCGGCTATGTCGCTTCGAAGCATGGCGTGGTCGGCTTGACGCGGGTCGCTGCGCTCGATGCGGCGCCCTACGGCATACGGGTCAACGCCATCTGCCCCGGCGTGATCGAGACGACGCTCGGCGTACCGGCGAACGGCGAGGGCGATTTCAAGAGCAGTGTGCAGCATTTTGCCGACCGCATCCCGCTGCGCCGCATCGGCCAGCCGGACGATGTCGCCGCCGCCGTGGCCTTCCTCGCCTCCGACGAGGCCAGGCACGTCACCGGCGCGGATTGGCTGATCGATGGCGGCCAGACCTTGCAGAGCTGGGCCAACGCGCCGGCCGGCGGCGCGTTTCCGAAATTCAGATAAGGGGCCTCGTCTCAAAGCCGCTTTGGCGGCATTGCCTGGATGATCTGGACTGCGAGATCGAGGTCGGCGAGCCCGCCCGAAAGCGGCGTGCGCGGCGTCGCTCCCGCCTGGATGCAGTCGGCGAAATGCAGCCATTCGCGCCGGAATGCGGTGTCGGGAATACCCGGTATCACGCGTTCCGACGCCATCTCGCCGGCCGCTTCGCGCACCCGCACGATGGCCGAGGCATTGCGGAAATAGGGGTTCTGAAAGTCGATCCGCACCTCCTCGCGCTCGCCATGGACGTGGATCCACTCGTCCCACCATTCATATTGGGCGAGTGCCACGTCGAGCAGACAGGGAACGCCGGCATAGTCGAGTACGGCGAGAAGCTGGTTCAGACCCGTCTGCCGCGCATGGACGACGCCGGTTGGCGCGCCGAAAGCGCCGCGCATGACGGCGAGATCGTGGCTGCCAAGGCTCAGCAGCAGGTGATAAAGATCGCGATAGCCGGCGTGATCCGGGCCGAGCGCCGCCTCGATCCGCTTGGCAACGGCATCGCGCCCGGTCGCGAGCAGATCGGCCGGCACGTCGGCGATGCGGGTCTGTGTGTACAGCTTGCCGTAGCGGTCGAAGCGGCCGGCGAAATCATGGACATGGATCGACTTTGGCCTGCCGATGGCGGCGATGCGCTCGAGGCCGATCTCATAGCCGGGATCATAGAATTTCATATAGCCGACAAGGGCGACGAGCCCGCTTCGTTCGGCCTGCTCGACCAGCGGGCGCGCTTCCTCAGGCGTGAAGGCAAGTGGCTTCTCGACGATCAGATGCTTGCCGGCGCGGATTGCGTCAGCGACCATCTCGCCATGGTCGTAGGTGCAGATCACCACCGCGTCGACATGTGGATCGGCGAGCAGCGCGCGATGATCGGTATAGCGGGCCGCGACACCGTAGTGATCCCCGACCTTGTCGACCGTGCCGGGTGAGATGTCGCAGAGCGCGGCGATGCGAAACGCCGGCAATTCCTGGAGATAGGGCAAGTGCATCAACTGGGCGATCTCGCCGCAACCGATAACGCCAACGCCGATAACACGATCCTGCATGTCAACCCTTAACGGCGCCGGCCGTCAGGCCGGCGATGAACTGCCGTTGCATGGCGATGAAGACGACGATCACCGGCAGTGTCGTGATCGTCAACGCGGCGAAATAGAGCGTCCAGAGCGAGTCGTACTGCTGGAAGAAGCTTACGAGCCCGAGCGGGATGGTCTGCACGGACGGGTCGCGCAGCAGGAGGAAGGCGAGGAAGAAATCGTTCCAGATCTCGATGAAGCCGAAGATCAGGATCAGCGCCACGCCCGGCCGGATCAGCGGCAGCATGATATGGATCAGGATCGCCAGCCGGCTGGCGCCATCGACGCGCGCGGCGTCTTCCAGATCGGCCGGCAGGGTGACGAAGAAGCTGCGCAGGATGAAGACCGACAGCGGCAGCGAGGTCGCGGCGTAGACGAAGGCGATGCCTAGTCGATTGTTGATCAGGCCGAGATCGCGCGCCACCATGAACAGCGGAATGGCCATGACTTGCGGCGGCACCAGCATGGCCGCCACCGCCACCGCCAACACAAGGCCGCGTCCGGGAAAGCGAAGACGGGCCAGTGCATAGGCGCAGGGCGTCGCCACGGCCACCAGGATGATCAATGCCGAACCGGTGACGAAGACGCTGCTGACGATGCGCGATCCCATGCCGGCAATGCGCCAGGCATCGACATAGTTCTGGAACACCAGGCTCGATGGCGGCCCCCAGATGTTGCTCAGCATTTCCTGCTTTGTCTTGAGCGAGCCGAACAGCACCCAGAGCAGCGGATAGATCGTCTCCAGGAGCACAAGCACGAGCGCGGCATAGATGCCGACGAGTTCGAGAACGCCGCGCGCGCCGAGGCGGCGCCGATGGCTGGCCATGCCGTTGCCAAGCGAGAGAGAAGGGTGTGTCGAGCCGCTCATCAGACGTCCAGCTTCTGGCGCCGCATCAGGGCGAGCAGCCCGACGCTGGCCAGCCCGACGATCAGGAAGAGCACGTAGCCGATGGCTGCGGCATAGCTCATGGCGCCGTCCTGGAAGGCCTTGCTCATCATGTAGGTGAGCACGACCTCGGTGGCGTGGTTCGGTCCGCCCTTGGTCAGGACATAGACGATGTCGAAGTTGCGCACGAAGGCGCCGGAAAGGCCGAGAATGGTGTTGATGAAGACGATCGGCATCATCATCGGCAGAGTGACATGCCAGAAGCGCTGGACCGGTCCGGCGCCGTCCATCTTCGCCGATTCGTAAAGTTCGGATGGGATCGTCTGCAGCCCCGCAAGATAGATCACGGCGTGGAAGCCCAGCCACTTCCAGACATCGACGACGATGATCGAATAGAGCGCGATATTGGCGTCGCCAAGCCATGACTGTTTCAGTGCGCCGAGGCCGAAAAGATCGAGCGCGCCGTTGAGCAGCCCGAAGACCGGATTGTATATCCAGGACCAGAGCAGTCCGACGGCCACGAAGGACATCGTCACCGGAATGAAGGCGGCGGCGCGAAAGAAGGTGCGGCCGACGAGCGCCCGGTCGAGAAGCAGCGCCAGCCCGAGACCCAGCACGTTCTTGAGCACGACGACGGCGACGACGAAAATCAGATTGTTGCGCAGCGCGCCGAGGAAAATGCGGTCATGCGCAAGGCGTTGATAGTTCGAGAAGCCTGCCCAGGTCGGGTCGGAAAACCCGTCCCAGTTGTGCAGGCTGAGCCAGAAGCCGTTGACGAAGGGCCAGAGATAGAACAGGCAAAAGAGGATCGCTGCAGGCAGGATCATGACGAAGGCGACCGCGCCGTCGCCTGAAACGAAGCGCCCGAAACGGCTCGCGGAAGGAGCCGTCTCTTGCGGTCGCGTGCTCATGCGGCCTTCGCGGTTTTCGGCGTCAGCACCAGCCCGAGCGTGTCGCTGATATAGGCGATGCTTTCCAGCGTGCTCTGCTCGGCCGTCTTCTTCGAAGCATCCAGTTCGATGATGGCGAGGCCATCGTAGTTCGCGTCGAGCAGCACGTCGACAATGCCGGCAAGGTCGACGACGCCGGCGCCGAGTTCGCAAAAGGCGCCGTAGCGGTCATAGCCTTTCAGCGCCGGATCGACCTTGGTGTCCTTGAAATGCATGTAGCGCGCGGCCGAGATATAGGTTCTGACCGCATCGACCGGATCGGAATTGGTATGGGCAAGATGCGCCGGATCGATGCAGAGGCCGGCGACGTCTGTGTCGAGTTCGTCCATCATCCGGTCGAGCTGGTCGCGGCGTTCGATGAAGGTATCGAGATGCGGGTGGTAGACCGTTTCGATGCCGAGGTCCTTGGTCCGCTTGCCGATATCCTCGAGCGCGCGGCAGAAGGCGCGGTAGTCGTCGGCCGTGTGAGGTCCGGCAATGGCTTCCGACGGGCCGCCGCCCAGAACCAGCACCGGTGAGCCGAAGCCCTTCAGCATCCTGGTCAGCGCGACAAGCACATCGCGTTCATAGGGCCAGGCGACAGGGTTGGTGAAGATCGCGTTTACATAGAAGGAGGACAGCTTGATGCCATACTCGCTCTGACCTTCCGAAAGCAGTGCGTAGCGCCGCAGGATGTCGGTGTCGGTGGTGACCCCCATCGGCGCCTGGTTGCCGAGCTGCATGTATTTGCGGGCGTACTGATCCGAGAGGCTGGTGAAGGCGAGGATCTCGAACCAGCCGAAACCCTGATCGGCCAGGAATTTTATCGCCGGCCTGAGCGGAAGGCCGGTCAGGTCCCAACTGTTCAGATGATAGCCGATCGAGAAGCGCTGCCGCTCGGCGCGATTTTTCGTCATGTTCCCTTGTCTCCGGTAGGGGAGGCAGCCCGGGACGGGCGGCCCCTTTTGTCTGATGGCTGGATTTCATGCCTGCCAGCTCAGCCGATTGCGAACTCACTTGGGCGGCCAGTTTCCCTGCGCCTTGAGGTCGTCGAAAGTGGTCTGGATCGAGGCCGCGGCATCCTCCGGCGTCGTCGTGCCGCCGACGATGCCGGCGATTGCCGAGGCGGTGGCTGTGGCGACTTCCGATGGCCAGATCCAGTCGAGGAACTTGATCGTGCTCGGGAAGGCCTCCTTGCGCAGCTCGACGGCATAGGCGTCGTCAACCTGCGGCACCCCCTTGATCGAAGCCGCGATCGGCTGCTCCGGCGCAAGATAGAGCGTCGCCACCTCCGGCCGGGTCAGATATTCGATGAACTTGACGGCTGCATCGAGCTTCTCGGGCGGGATCGACGAGGCCACGCAGATACCGTTGTCGGCGCCGCCGCCATGGCCTGGCGCGCCCGCTGTTCCCTCCATTTTCGGGAAGGCAAAGACGCCCCATTTGAAGTCCTTGACGCTCGTCTGGAGCGACGGGATTTCCCAGGTGCCGCCATAATACATGGCGCTCTTGCCGGCCGCGAAGGCCGCCCGCATGCCGTCCTGGTCGACGGAAAGCGAATCCCTGGAAAGGATGCCGTCATCGACCCATTGCTTGATCAGCTTGAACCCTTCGACATCAGGCGCGTCGGTGAATTTCGCCGTGCCTTCCAGGTTCTTCTGGGTCTTGCCGACGGGGTCGCCCGAGGCCTGCGAAAAGGTCTCGAAATACCACATCGGCCACATCACGGTGTTCGAGCCTTGATGCAGCAGCGGGATCACGCCCTCGGTCTTGAACTTCGGCACCGCCGCCTTCAGGTCGGCATAGGTCGGCGGCACCTTGATGCCGAGCTTCTGGAAGAGGTCGACATTGTAGAAGATCGTCGATGTCGACAGGGTGGAGATGGGAACGCCATAGACCTGGCCATTGACCGTGAAGGCGCCAAGAGCCGCGGCATCGATCCTGTCCTGGAACGGCGTGATCTTGTCGGTGATCGGCATCACCAGCTTGCGCCGGACATAGGCGCCATTGGTGTAGAAGGCCGGGCAGGCGATCAGGTCCATCTCCTGGCTGGCGAGCTTGGCGGTCATCACGCGCTGGATGGAATCGGTCTGCGGCCCCTGCGCATCCCACTCGACCGCCGAGACGTCGGGATTGGCCTTGAGGAAACCGTCGATGACCTGCTGCTGGATCTTCTTCTGCTCGTCCGGCGCCTGGCGCGGAGCGAGTTGGTCGAGGGCCGAACCGCCGAAAACCTTGAGCGTAATCCCGTCGGCATGGACGGTGCCGGGCATCGCGATCAGGCTCAGGCTGAGCAGTGCGGTAGCAAGGATGGCGGGGCGTTTTGAACGATGGGTCACTCTCTGCTGAACGGGCATCTGGCTCTCCTTTACGCCAATGCCGAGGGGCAACCTCGGGACCAAGATCGTTGATGGTCATATGATCTTGGTCGCCTGTTTAGAATTTTGTCAATCGGAAGATGTGCTTGTTGTTTGATCAATCCCGGGGCCGGAGTTCGGCAAGTACGCGCCCAGATTGCCGCGCCGGGTGGGTCGCTTCGTCCGGTTGCTGAATGTCTGAGTGCTGCGACCTCGGCCGCTGCGGCAGAGCTAACGGGTGCTTAGCGCTCGGCCGACCGGAAAGGCCCGGTTGCAGGTTGACAAAAAACCAGCACACCATTAATTCCGTATATTGGATGCAATTTTTGGAGATCCTCTGCCAAGAGGCCGTACCCCGGCAGTTGCGTCGTAAATCTGAGGATGCCCATCGATGAACCTGGATCGCGTCATTACCGTCGTCGGAGCTCATGCCGAGGGCGAGGTGGGTCGGGTCATCACCGGCGGCGTTCTGCCGCCGCGTGGCGCGACGATGTTCGAGCGCATGGAGGCGCTGGAACGCGACAGCGCCTGGCTGCGCAACATGCTGCTGTTCGACCCGCGCGGCAGCGTCAACGCGGCCGTCAACCTCATCACGCCGCCGATACGCGCCGATGCCGATATCGGCATGATCGTCATGGAGTCCGACTATTTTGTGCCGATGTCGGGCTCGAACCTGATCTGCACGGTCACCGTCGCCCTCGAGGCTGGCATGATCCCGATGCGCGGCGCCAAGACCATCGTCAGGGTGGACACGCCGGCCGGCCTCGTCGAGGTCGAGGCGGATTGCAGCGGCGGCAAGTGCCGCCGCATCACATTCCGCAACATCCCGTCCTTCGTCATGCATCGCGACGGGATGGTCGAGGTGCCCGGGATCGGATCGCTGCGGGTCGATGTCGCCTATGGCGGCATGATCTACTGCATCGTCGATGCCGAGGCCGTCGGCGTGACGCTGGCCCGCGACGAGGCGCGCGACCTGATCGGGCTGGGCGAGGCCATCAAGGCCGCCGCGGCCGAACAGCTTCCTTCGATCCATCCGGAGAATCCGTCGATCAACACCATCAACCAGACGGAATTCGCCGGTCCGCTGCGGATCGTCGATGGCGTGAAGACCTCGAAGAATGCCGTCGTCGTTTCCCCCGGCCGGCTCGACCGCTGCCCTTGCGGCACCGGAACTTCCGCGCGGATGGCCTTGCTGCACGCGCGGGGCGAACTCGCCGTCGGTGAACGCTTCCGGCACACCTCTATTCTCGACACCGTTTTCGATTGCCGAATCGTCGAAACGGCGATGGCGGGCAATGTGCCCGCGGTGGTGCCCGAGGTATCCGGGCGCGCCTGGCTGACGGGCATAAGCCATTATGGCGTGGATCCGGAGGACCCGTTCCCCGAGGGCTATCGGCTCTCGGACACATGGTTCCGATAGACGCCTCATCAACGCAACACCAACGGATAGACGAGCAAGCCGATGACATCTCTGAAAACGGGCCTGACCTGGCTCAACCCGCCGCCGCACCACGCGTTCGGCGACAACACGCTGCATGTGCGCACCGGCAAGGAGACTGATTTCTGGCGCGAGACATTCTACGATTTCTGGCGCGACAATGGTCATTTTCTGTATCGCCAGGTCGAGGGCGACTTCACAGCCGAGGTCACGATCAAGGGCGACTACAAGGTGCTTTACGACCAGGCCGGATTGATGGTCCGGCTGAGCGAGACGCACTGGGTCAAGGCCGGCATCGAATATACCGACGGACTGATGTATTTTTCCGTCGTCGTCACCAACGACGCGTCCGACTGGTCGCTGGTCAGCATTCCGGCAAGTCCGGACGGCATCAGGATCCGCCTGACCCGCCACGCCGAAGCGATCCGCGTTCAATATCTGGATGCGTCCGACGGCCACTGGAAGCCGGTGCGGCTTGCCTACTTCCCGCCCTCGAAAACGGTCGATGTCGGCATGATGTGCTGCTCGCCGCAACGCGAGGGTTTCGAGGTCACATTCAGCGATTTCTCGGTCGGCCCGGCGATTTCGAGGGAACTCCATGACTGACGCGCCCCAAGGCAAGGTCCGCTGGGCAATCGTGGGGGCGAGCCAGATTGCCCGCACATGGGTCGCCAAGGCGATCCAGTCCGTGCCGGATGCGGAACTGATGGGGGTCGTCAGCAGGAGTGCCGACCGTGGCCGCGCCTTCGCCGACGATCTCGGGATACCGGTATCCGCGACAAGCCTCGAATCGCTCCTTGCCGAAACCGCGATCGACGCGGTCTACGTCTCGACCAACAATGACAGGCATCGCGACGACACGCTCGAAGCCGCGGCGGCGGGCCTGCACGTGCTTTGCGAAAAGCCGCTCGGGCTGACCCTGTATGATGCCGTCGAGATGGCCAGGACCTGCGATCGCGCCGGCGTCGTCCTGGCGACGAACCATCATATGCGTGGCGCGGCGACGCACAGGGCCATCCGCGATCTGGTGCTGACAGGCCAGATCGGCCGGCCGCTCGCCGCGCGCGTGATGTATTGCGAGTACCTCCCCAAGGAATTGCAGACGTGGCGCACGAAGGACAAGGAGCAGGGTGGAGTCATCTATGACCTGACCGTGCACAATGTCGACGTCTTGCGCTTCGTGCTTGCGGACGAACCGGTCGAGGTCATGTCGATGAAGGCAAGCAGCCTGATCGGCGAGAATGGCGTGGAGGACCAGGTGCAATCCATTGTCAACTTCGCTTCCGGGTTGATTGCCTACATGCATGAGGGCCAGGTCTTTGCCCATCACGAGACGGCGCTCGAGATCCATGGCACCGAAGGGTCGATCTATGGCCGGGGCATCCTGGATGAGGCGCCGTCCGGTCGTGTCTATGTCCGCCGCGGCACCGAGATGACGGAAATCCCGGTCGAGCCCGCCAACCTCTACGCCACCACGATCGCCCGGTTCAATGCCGCCGTGCTTCATGGCGATCGTCCGGCGGCGACGGGATGGGACGGCGTCGCCTCGCTTGCCACGGCGCTGGCCGTCAGGCGCTCGGCGCAGGAGGGGGTACGTGTGTCCGTGCCGCGCTTCGAGAAAAATCCGCCCGTCCCAGTGGCGTGACATGCCCGTTTTGGCGCTGCCGCAACGCGGATTTCACGGTGGACTTTTGAATGGAATATTGTAGATTGGATACATTATTGCGAAAGCGAGTCCAAGGAGAGACCAGACGATGACGCATTGGCAGGGGGTATTCCCGGCGGTTACGACCAAGCTCGAGCAGGACGGTTCGATCAATCTCGAAGCGACACAGGCAAGCATCAACCGTCTGATCGACAACGGCGTCTCGGGCATCATCGTCCTGCCGATGCTGGGCGAGAATGCCTCGCTGCTGCCGCGGGAGAAGGAAGCCGTCATCCGTGCCGCCAGGGAGGTCGTTGCCGGGCGCGTTCCGCTTCTCTCCGGCCTTGCTGAGATATCGACCGCTGGCGCGGTCGCTGGCGCGCGCGCCTTCCAGGATTACGGCGCCGAAGGCCTGATGGTGTTCCCGAGCCTAGGCTACAAGACCGACCCGCGCGAGACGGCCGAATGGTACAAGGCGATCGCCGGCGCCAGCGACCTGCCGATCATGATCTACAACAACCCGATCGCCTATGGCGTCGACGTCACGCCCGCCATCCTCAAGATGCTGGCCGATTGCCCGACCATCGTGGCGGTCAAGGAAGAGACCGGTGACGTGCGCCGCGTTACCGACATGTTCATCGATCTGGGCAATCGCTTCGATATCTTCTGCGGCGTCGACGACCAGATCGTCGAAAGCATGTCGCTCGGCGCCACCGGCTGGGTCTCGGGCATGACCAATGCCTGGCCGAAGGAATGCGTCGAGATTTTCAACCTGTGCGCGGCCGGCAATTTCGCCAGGGCGCGCGAACTCTACCGTATCATGACGCCGTCCTTCCACCTCGATACCCATGTGAAGCTGGTCCAGTACATCAAGATGGCCGAGCACCTTGTCTACGGCGCGCCGGAATGGACTCGGGCGCCGCGATTACCGCTGGCCGGCGAGGAGCGCGAGCGCGTCATCGCCACCATCAAGGCGACGATCGAGGAGCTCAAGCAGACGCAATCGCGCCGCGCTGCCTGATCCGCGGGATGTTCGGATCATCACCGGAAATTCCGCGTCGCCGACCGCGCCTTCGAGGAGGCGCGACCGGCGGATGTACTAGGAACGGATTGCATGCATAAGATTCCTACATTCGGCGCGTCCGACCTGAAGCAGGCCCGCGAGACGGCGCGGCGGCTGGATGCGGCCTGGATAGGCGACGGCTTTTCCCGTGACGGCGGCTCCGACATCGCAAGCATCATGTCTCCCTTCGACGGAGAGACGATCAGCGAAGTCGCCTTTGCCAGCGAGAGGCAAGTGGATCTTGCCGTGCAGGCCGCCCACGCGGCGCTGAAGGCGGACTGGGGCACGATGGGGCACGAAGGGCGCGCGGCCCTGATTCGTGCGCTGGCGGACGCCGTCGAAGAGAACCGGCTCGAACTCGCGCTTCTCGAGAGCCTTGATGTCGGAAAGCCGGTCCTGCATTCCTACAATGACGATGTGCCGACGACGGTCGGCGTGCTGCGCTGGTATGCCAGCCTGACGGAGACCGCCTATGATCTCAGCCCGGCCCGTCGCAAGGGCGTGCTCAGCCAGATCGTGCGCGAGCCGCAAGGCGTGGTCGGCATCGTCCTGCCCTGGAACTACCCGCTGACCACGCTGGCGCTGAAGATCGGCCCGGCGCTGGCCGCCGGCAACACCGTCGTCTGCAAGCCGGCCGACGACACGCCGCTGACCACGCTGCGGCTGGCGGAACTCGCGATCGAAGCGGGGTTTCCGGCCGGCGTCATCAACGTCGTACCCGGCACTGGGCCGGTCGCCGGAAAGGCGCTGGGTCTGCATGGCGATGTTTCGGCGATCAATTTCACCGGCTCGACCGCCACGGGCAGGCGCTTTCTCCACTATTCGGCGGACTCGAACCTGAAGGAAATTTCGCTGGAATGCGGCGGCAAGAATCCCGCCATCATCCTGCCCGACGTCACGTCGCTGGACCGTTTCGCCGACGACATTTCGACCGGCTTCCTGATGAATTCCGGCCAGCTCTGTTCGTCCATTTCAAGGGTCCTCGCGCCGCGCGCGCTGGAAGGCGATCTTCGCGACATGCTCATCGCCAAGATGAGGGAATGGCCGATCGGCGATCCCTTCGATCCGGCCACGCGCATCGGGCCGCTGGTCAGCGACGCCCACGCGGCCAAGGTCAATCGCGCCGTCGACATTGAGAAGCAGCGCAACAATGATTTCAGCGTGTCGGCAGCCGAAACCAAAGGCGCATCGCCGCGCCTGGTCGAGCCGGTCGTGTTCTTCAATGTCGCCGAAAGCGCCAATGCCTGGAGGGAAGAAATTTTCGGGCCGGTTCTCTCCGTCAGGTTCTACGACGATCTCGACAGCGCGATCTCAACCGCGAACGACACGCAATACGGCCTCAGCGCCTATGTCTTCGGCGAGGATTCCCACGCAATTCGTGAGGCGTCCATAACGCTCGACGCGGGTTTCGTGGCGATCAACGCTTTCTGCGAAGGCGATTTCACCACCCCGTTCGGCGGCTTCAAGACGTCCGGCTTCGGCGGCAAGGACAAGGGCATCCATTCGCTCGACCAGTATTCGCGGACCAAAAGCATCTGGTGGGCGACATAAAGCATTTTGCAGCCAAGTTGAATCACTTGGCGTCGCACAAATGCGGCTAAAACAAATAGATAGAGCGGGATGCATCCCGCTTTATCTGGGCTGGCCGGACGTATTCGGTTGGGCACAAGTGAAGGTAAGTTCGATATGGCATCCAAGGCGTATGACTACATTGTTGTCGGGGCGGGCGCCGCCGGTTCGATCGTCGCCGCCAGGCTAGGCGAGGACAGGAGCGTCCGGGTGCTGGTCCTGGAGGCTGGCCCGAGCGACAATTCTATTTATGTGCGCATGCCTGCCGCCATGTCCTACCCGCTGACCGACCAGCGCCGCACATGGAGTTTCGAGACGGGACCGGAAGATGCGCTCGGCGGCCGCATGATCACGCATGTGAGGGGCAAGATGCTGGGCGGCTCCGGCTCGCTCAACGGCATGGTCTATGTGCGTGGCAACCCGCGCGACTTCGACGCGTGGGCGGAAGACGGCCTGCCGGGCTGGTCCTTTGCGCATTGCCTGCCCTATTTCAAGCGGCTGGAAACCTACGACAAGGGCGCCAACGCCTATCGCGGCGGCGATGGGCCGATTGCGATCACCACGCTCAAAGGCGATCTGCCGGTCTTCGCGGCGTTTCTCGAGGCCGGCCAGCAGGCGGGCCATCCGCTCAATGCCGATTACAATGCCTACCGTCAGGAAGGCGTCCATGTCTACCAGGCGAATATCGACAGGGGCGTGCGGGCAAGCGGCGGCAGGGCCTATCTCAGGCCCGCGCTGCGCAAGGGCAATGTCGACCTCAAGCTGAACGCGCTGGTGCACCGGATCCACTTCGACGGCAAGCGCGCGGTCGGCGTCACCTATGAGGTTGACGGCGCGACCCACACCGTCGAGGCCGGCCGCGAGGTGGTGCTGTGCGGTGGCGCCTTCAACTCGCCGCAGCTTCTGCTTCTGTCCGGCGTCGGTCCCTCCGAGGAGCTGCGCGCACTCGGTGTCGAGCCGGTTGCGGATGTGCCGGGCGTGGGCAAGGGCCTCGTCGACCATGTCGCCGTTTCGGTGCGCTACAGGGCGTCGCGCCCGGGCGTCTCCCCCGCCATGGACCTGAACATGTTCAAGATGGGCCTGATCGGGGCGCGGTGGCTGTTCCTGCGCTCCGGCCTCGGTGTGACCAATCTTTGGGAAGTCGGCACGTTCTTCAGGAGCAGCGCGGCCGCCGACTATGCCAACATCCAGCACGAGTTTCTGCCGATGCTCGGCGAACTGATGCATGGCAAGGTCAATATCGAAGAAGGGTTCCAATACCAGACTTGCCTGATGCGGCCGAAGAGCCGGGGCGCTGTCACCTTGAAATCGACCGACCCGCGCTCCCATCCCTCCATCGTTTCCAACTACCTCGCCCATCCGCAGGACCAGCGGGATCTGATCGACGGCGTGCGCCACACGGACGAGATCATCCAGCAACGCGCCTGGAACGACATGCGCGGGCAAGCCCTGACGCCGGGGCTGAGGACGATGCCCGACGCCGAAGTGCTTGCCTGGCTGAAGGAGAATCTCGGCACGCAATACCACCCTTGCTCGACATGCCGGATGGGCGTCGACGACATGTCGGTCGTCGACGCCGACGGCAAGGTGCATGAGACCGAGGGGCTGCGTGTCATCGATGCGTCGGTCATGCCGCGCATCACCAGCGGCAATTTGCACTGCCCGACCATGATGATTGCGGAAAAGCTTGTCGACCGCGTGCGCGGGCGCGCACCACTGCCACCACAGATCGTCGACTACGCGGACCG
This sequence comes from Mesorhizobium sp. WSM4871, assembly GCF_055811295.1. Lineage (NCBI taxonomy): Bacteria > Pseudomonadati > Pseudomonadota > Alphaproteobacteria > Hyphomicrobiales > Phyllobacteriaceae > Mesorhizobium > Mesorhizobium sp. WSM4871. Next base: position 31,314 of record NZ_JBVVPU010000018.1, read on the forward strand.
GCATTGATGGAAGGCTGGATTGGATCGGAATGAAATATTGGATACGATCGCCCGATAAATAGAGCGATTCTGGAAATGCCTGCCATGTCGACTTCGCCCAAGCCCCTGTTGCAGCGCCAGACCGTCACCGCGATGGTCGCGGAATATATCGCCGCCAAGATCATCGGTGGCGATTATCCGGGCGGCCATCAGATCCGCCAGGAGGCGATAGCGGCCGAGTTGGGTGTCAGCCGCATTCCCGTGCGCGAGGCGCTTCTGCAGTTGGAAGCGGAAGGTCTTGTCGTCATCAGGACGCATCGCGGCGCGGTCGTCTCCGACCTGTCGGCCGATGATGCCATCGACCTTTTCGATGCGCGGCTTTTGCTGGAGCCCTTCCTCGTCAAGAAGGCGATCGCACGCATGTCCAACCAGGATATCGCCAATGCCGAGCGCGCGCTTCACGATTATGAGGCTGCTATTGCCAGGGGCGATCCGAAGGAACTAAGCCGTCTCAACTGGGCCTTCCACACGGCGCTGCTCGAGCCTTCCATGCGGCCGCGTTCGATGGCGGTGCTGCAAACGCTATACAGTTCGGCGGATCGCTATCTGCGCCTGCAGATCGAACCGCTGAAGGCCCAGACCAAGGCGCTGCAGGAGCATCGTGACATCTTCGACGCCTATCGCCTGCGTGACGCGGTCGAAACCTCGAGGCTGCTCAAGAAGCATGTCGCCGACGCCGCCGAAGAGATCGTCAGCCAGCTCAAGCGGGGCGAGGCAGCCGGCTGATTCTGTCCCGGATTTTTTCTATTCCGGCCCGTTCACAGTTCCCTATTCACCGTGCAGAGTGCTGCCGCTTTGGCGGTCGAAGACATAGATGTCCTGCGGGTCGACAAAGAGGGGAAGTTCGGTTCCTCGTCGTAGCGAACCATCGGGTGGTACGCGCGCGACCGCCTTTGTGCCCGCGATGGTGAAGTGAATGAGCGTATCCATTCCAAGCGGTTCGACGAGTTCCGCGGTGGCGCTGATCCTGTTTCCGGATCGGCCGTCTTTTGGGCCAGGCGAAAGATGCTCGGGCCGGATGCCGAGGTCGACAACCTGTCCCGTCACATCGGCGAATCTGGAGACGTCGCCCGGCAGTTCGAGGCGCGTACCATCGGACAGGACGCCGCTGAATTGATCTTCGTTTCGTTCGAGCGTCGCGCTGACGAAATTCATGCCCGGCGATCCGATGAACCCGGCCACGAACTTGGTTGCGGGCCTCAGATATAGCTCCTGAGGCGGCGCGATCTGCTCGATCCTGCCGGCATTCATCACGACGACCCTGTCGGCAAGCGTCATCGCCTCGATCTGGTCATGCGTGACATAGACGGTCGTGGTCGGCACCGCTTCGTGGATCTGCTTGATCTCGGCGCGCATCTGGACGCGGAGCTTGGCGTCGAGGTTGGAGAGCGGCTCGTCGAAAAGAAAGACTGCTGGATTCCTGATCATCGCGCGCCCCATGGCGACGCGCTGGCGCTGCCCGCCGGAGAGTTGCCTTGGTTTGCGTTTGAGCAGGTGTTCGATATCCAGAATTCGCGCGGTCTCGGCCAGCCGCGTCTGAATTTCGCCACGCGGCGTCTTCTTCAAACGCAACCCGAACGTGATGTTGTCCTCGACCGAGAGATGCGGGTAGAGCGCGTAATTCTGGAAAACCATGGCGATGTCGCGTTCTCCCGGCAACAGGTCGTTGACGCGCCGCTCGCCGATCTTGATCTCGCCATCCGTTATCGTCTCCAGCCCCGCGATCATGCGCAGCGTGGTGGACTTTCCGCAGCCGGAAGGGCCGACCAGGACCACGAATTCGTGATCCTTGATCGAGAGATCGATCCCGTGAACGGTTTGAACGCCTCCATAGGATTTCACGACTTTGTTCAGCTCGATGGCTGCCATCGGACCCTCCGGTGCTGGATCTCAGGGCTATCTATCGCGGACGAGGACGTTGTCGCTCGCGAGCCAGAACGGCGCGAAATAAAGCGGTGTCGAGGAAAGCGGCAGGATGTCCGGCCGCAGTTCCACGCCGAGCTTGTCTTTCATGAAGTCGCGACGCGCCGCCATGCGCTTGAAGACCGCCGGATGTTTGGTCTCCAGCTCGGCCCGAAGCGCCTCATCGGCAAGGACAACCGCGTCCTCGCAGTTCAAGGCCCAGCCATCGGCGATCGGCGTCGGGATGATATCGACCTGGAAGTGCATGCCCGAGCGGATGCGGTCCCCGGATCCTGGCCGGATCGGGCTGTGCGTCCATTCCTCGTAGCCGCCGAGATGGCCCGGGTTGAGCGCCGGCTTCAGCTTCGCTTTCGCGAGCGTCGATGTCACGGCCTCATGGATGGCGCCGCCCTCGACACCGATCGCTGCCGTCTCGTACCAGGAGATCAAGCCCTGGAAGTAGCCTTTGGCGATTGCGAGAAATTCGTCATTGGCACGATCGAGAAGGCCCGCCCGCGAGGAAAGACCGCCCCAGTGTCCGATCGCGGTCGTCACGCCATCGCCCCGCCTGAGCTTGCGGCCCGTTGCGCTCCGCAGGCCAATCACCGGCTCGCCCTTGCTGGCTGATGCGAACATGGTGTGGACGTTCAGTGGGTCTCCGGCATAGCCCATGCGCGAAACGGCGTCGAACTCGCTGTCGCCCTCGCGCACTCCCGAAACAATCCGCCACATTGCCGACGAACTGCGCGATGCAGCCCACTCGAACGCTGCGATCTGATCGGCATCGATGGTGACGGCGATGCCGTTTTCAGGATGCATAAGAACATGGGTCGCGTCCCGCAATCCGCCGGAAGCGCCGACCGCCCGCTGGAATGCCTGCACGTAGACGGCGGGAACGAAATAGGCGGTTTCGGCGGCTTCGTCCTCGAACGGCTCAAGATACTTCCAGCCCACCAGCCCTACGGTGTCGCCGGCCTTTATACCAGCATCGCCGAGACGGTCGGAGAAGCGAGGGAAGCGAGAGCGATCCTGCGCCATCAGGCTCAATGTCTGGGCCAGAAGCACGCTCATCCCGGGCAGACGCGCCAGCGGCGCGTAGCTCTCGCACTCGTTGCCCGTGACAAGCACGCGCTTATTGTTCGGCCCAAGCAGGAGGAAGGCCTCCTCGAAGCGCGGCTCGAAACCGCTCAGGAAAGCGATGTTGCCGAAATGCTCCCGGTCCGCATAGATCGCCAGCCAGTCGCGTCCTGCCCTGTCGTAAGCAGCGCGGGCGCGCGCATCATATGTCTCAACGGGAATGTCCGGCTTTTCGCCGGGGGAACCGAAGTCCGGCAACCGAACGGATGTGAGGGAAATGGTCATTGGGGGTCCTTTTGTTCGTGTCGGTGCAACAGCAGTGAAAATCGACTGCGATGGAGATCAATCGCCGTAGATCCGGGCCTGCGCGTCCCAGGCAAAATCCTTGTCGAGAGGGTAGGTTGGACGCGGCAGGACGTTCCATTGGAGCCGCGTCATGTCCAATTGCGAGGTGCCGTCGCTCAGTAAAAGGATATGCCGGGCTGAGATGTCCTCGAGTTGCGGGTGGAGATAGCCGAGCTTGACGACATACGCCTTGTGCATGGTCGGATCGATGTCCATTGCCAGGAAATGGTGCGGCGTGGTTATGCCAATGGCATTGGCGTGGAATGTTGCAATGACATTGCCGCTGCGAACCTTCGCCCACGCGCCTTCCCTGGACCGGTATGGCTGGAACCCCGGCAGCACCAGTTCTTCTCCGCATGCCTCGACGAGCACGCTTACGCGATACGCCGTCTTCGGGCGGGAAAGGTGCTCGCTTCCCAGTTCGATCTCGACAGTCGAGCCGACCCCGGCCTGGACAAGTCTGCGGACGGTTTCGGGAGCCGTAATGCCAGCGATGACAATATCGCGGACCGGCTCATCTTCAAGCGCTGCCTGCAATACAAGGGTCAGGTCTCCGGCCGCGCCCGCCGTCGTGTTGTCTCCGGAATCCGATACGAAAACGGGACGCTCCGCGCATTCGACCGCGAGCCGCAGCCCGTGGCGAACCTCCGCGGTCTCCATCTTGAGATTGAAATCGGCGCGTCTGGCCCATATCGCCTGCGCCAACCGTGTCGCCTGCGCACGCGCGACCTCGGCATCGCCATCGCTTACCGCAATCGCTGACACGGCGGTCCACGGCCTGTCGTTCCACGCGAACCCGACAAGGATATTTGCTTCCATCATGCCCGGCACGCTGTCGTATTCCGGCAGCGCGCCGTAAAGGCTTTTCGCGGGCTCCAGTGCCGTGACCGCGGTTTCGCCAGGGACGAGGATGGGCAGGCTGACGACGGATTTCTTCGGCGTAATGCCGGTTCGGATGACGCGGATAAGCTGGTCTGCCGTCCGGTACCCCGTCTGCCTGTCGTCACGGTGTGGCGCGGTGCGCAGAACGCTGATCACCGTTGCTGCGTCGAGAAGTTCCGGGGTCATGTCGCCATGCAGATCAAGCGACAGTCCGATCGGCACATCAGGCCCAAGGGCATTCCTGACGGCACGGATGAAATCGGTATCTGCGTCGACGTCCAGCCCCTGGACTTCCAGCGCGCCATGATTGGCAATGAGCATCCCCTCGAACGGACCGTGTTCGTCGATGAGCGCGAGCGTCCTGTCCTTGACCTCTCGGTATGCCGACAATTCGAGCGGGCCGCCGGGCAATGCGGTGGCCCAGTACAGTGGGACCGCCTCGACGTCGCCATCCTCCGCCATGCGCGCCAGCATGCCTCGGACCATCCAGACATCGCCTTCGGACATCTCCTTGCCTGTGTAGTGTTGTATCGCGTCCCATGTGGTCGGGACCGGGGAGGCGAGCATGATCTCGATGGAGAGGCCGACAATAGCTATGCGCATTCTCTGACTTTCGAACTGACCTGAGCTGAATTCACGGAAGAACGTGAGGGGAATCGAGACCGGTGACACCATCGAGCGCGAGCGCGACGCCGCCGAGAAACGGGCTGACGGTCGACAATTGCGAGAAAATGACCTTGGTCTGAACCGACATCGAAGGATGCGCCAGTCGTTGCAGGGCCCGTTCGACCGCCGGGCGCAGGTAAGGCTCGGCGCTCGCCATATCGCCGCCAAGGCAAACCAGCGGCGGATTGAAGATGTTCACGAGACTGGAAATCGCCGAACCGAGGACGGCGCCGGCATTGTCGAGCACGCCGACAACCACCTCGTCATTGGCGTCGGCGCGCTCCATAATGTCCTTGAACGAGGATGGCCGATTGCCGGTCAGCCTGCCGATCTCCTCTGCCAGCCCGGGCTCGGAAAGGTAAGGCGAGAGGCAACCCGAGGCGCCGCACGAACAATAGCGGCCCTGCGGGACAACCTTGATGTGTCCCAGTTCGCCTGCCAGTCCGCTGGCGCCGCGGTAGATGTCGCCGTCAAGGAACAAGGCGCCGCCGACACCCGAGCCCGAAAACAGGTAGATGAAATCCTTGATGTCGATGCATTCGCCGAACATGTATTCCGCCATCGCGGCGGCCTTGCCGTCATTGCCCGCGAAAACGGGCGCATCGAGTGCCTCGGAGAACATGTCCACCACCGGGACACCGCGCCATCCAAGGACGGGTGCGTGAAGCAGCACGCCTTCGTCGGTGAGCAGACCCGGAAGCGAAATGCCGACACCGAGCGTGTCGCCGGCGCGGCCGCATTCACCGACGATTTCCTTGACTCCCCGGGCGACGAGATCGGCGACCCCGTCCAGCTTCCCGTCGAAGACCTGGGCCCTTGAGCACAGGGGGATTCCGTCGAGCGCGGCAGCGACATAGCCGATCGTGTCCGCCTCGATCTGGACACCGACGATCAGGCCGCTTTCAGGAGAAATGGTAAGACCTTCCATAGGGCGGCCAGGTTTGTTGCTGGTCGCTACCGGATTGCGTTCGACCAGGCCCAACTCGCTGAATTGATTGATAATTGAGGAAACGACCGACTTGTCGATGCCAGTCCTTGCGACGATGTCGCGCTGCGAAACGTTGGGCTCGATGCGGATCCTGTGAAAGATCGCATTGGCATTGAAATGCCTGATGTACGACTTGCTCAAGCCTCGCTCCGATATTTTTCTTGTTATGAGAATAATTGATACGAGGAGATCAGCCGCATTGTCAATCGCAGGATGACTGCTCAGTGCGCTAGCGAGAAAAAAATGCTGAAAAACAAAGCATTAACTGAAATCGTCGGCCGGTCGCATTCAACGAGGCGGATATTTTGCGCGCAAACTGTTGACGGCTGTCGATTTTTGAAGGTAGGTTTTTCTTGTTTACAGAATATATGCCGGGGACACCAACGCCCGGCTCAGCAGAGGGTAGAACAATGCGTAACTTGAAATGGTTTGGCGTGGCGCTTGGCATGCTCGCCGGCGCATCAGCGGCCAGGGCTGACGGCCCGAAGGAGCTTTGGCATTATTATGCGGCCGGGTCGGAAAAGGCTGGTATCGAAGCCCTGATCGCTTTCGCCAACAAACAGAATCCCGACAACCAGATCGTCGGCAAAGTAATCCCGGGCAACGCGGTTGAAATGCGTCGCCAATTGCAGACCGCGTTCATGGGAAACACACCGCCGGCCGCATATCAGAGTTCGATGGCGTTCGAGCTCAAGACCTTCGTCGACAGCGGCAAGCTCCATGACCTTTCGGAGACCTGGGCGAAAATCAAGGGCGACGAGATTTTCCCGGAGGGCGTGCAGCGCGTCGTCAAGGTCGACGGCAAGCCCTACGGCATTCCCTATGATTTGTCGCTGATCAACAACATCTTCTACAGCAAGGCGATCTTCGAAAAGGCCGGGCTTCAGCCTCCCAAGGACTATGAGGGCCTGGTCGCCGTCTGCGACAAGCTGCGCGCAGCCGGCGTCGAGCCTCTGGGCAATGCAGGCGGTCCGTTCTGGAGCCTCTACAATTTCTACGCGCCGCTCGTCTCCACCGTCGGCACCGAGGGCTACTACAAGATCGCGAGCGGTGAATTGGGCTTCGATAGCCCGGAATTCCGCAAGGCCCTCGAGCTTTATCGCGACACCATGGTCAAATGCTACGCCAAGAACTGGAGCGGCAAGACCTGGACCCAGACGGCCGACGATGTCGTCAACGGCAATACCGGGATGTTCATGATGGGCGCCTGGGCGGCCGCCTATTTCAAACAGGCGGGTTTCGCACCCGTCGAGAAGTTTGACGTGTTTCCAGCACCGGGCACGGAGGGCAAGGCCATCTTCCAGATGGATGCCTTGGCCGTGCCGGAAGGCCCGGCCGATACGCTCGAAACAGCCGAGAAATTCGTCATCTCCGCGGCGTCGGCCGAAGGCCAGGCGACCTTTGCGGTTCCGAAAGGCTCGCTCGCGCCAAACGTGACCGTCGATCCGTCGATCTACGATGCCGTCGGCGCCAAATTCGCCAGGCAGCTGGCGGATGCGTCGAAGGCCAACGCGGTGCTGCCGAACCTGTTCTTCCTGCTGCCGACGAAGGTCGGCACAGAGCTTGGCGTCCAGCTCGAGAAATTCGCGATCGACCCTTCCGATGCAAATGAGAACGAGTTGATCTCGACGCTTGAAAGCCTCCGCCAGGAAGCCCAGGCGGAGGGCGCTTACCTGAAGTGGTGATCCCAAGGCCGGGCCGACAGATGTCGACCCGACCTCCTCCTTGACCGCGGGACCGAAGGCATCAGCTCACAAGAGACAATTCGACATGCCCAACTTCCAACTCATGCGCCGGAAGTTTCAGACCGCAGGGATGACGCACGCAATCTTTCTGTCGCTTCCCGTAACCCTCTTTGCGGTCTTCTATGTCTATCCCATCGTCTCCACATTCAATTTGTCGCTGCACAGTTGGGATGGCTTCTCGCCCACGCCGAAATATGTCGGACTGCGGAACTACGTCGTGCTGCTTAACCAGTCGCGCTTCTACCACGCTGTCCTGAACAACATTTCCTGGCTCGTCTTCCTGCTGCTTGGACCGACAAGCCTCGGCCTGCTCCTGGCCGCTCTGCTCGACAGGGGGATGAAAGGCGAGTCGGTTTTCCGGGTCGTCTTCTTCCTGCCTTTCACCATCCCGGCCGTTGCCGTGGCTGCGATCTGGCGCTGGATGTATGAGCCGACCAGCGGTCTGCTGACGACGATCCTCCAGTCGGTCGGGCTGGGCGGCCTGGCCCAGAACTGGCTGGGCGACCCGTCGATCGTCAATTTCGCGCTCATGGGGTCGATGCTGTGGTGGACGACCGGTTTCGCCTTCCTGGTATTCTTCGCGGGCCTCCGCAATATCCCGGTGGAATACATAGAAGCCGCAAGGATCGAGGGGGCGACGCCCTGGCAGGTGTTCTGGAAGGTCAGCTTCCCGCTTTTGTGGCCCTCGACGATCGTCGTCCTCGGCATGGCGGCGGTCGACGCGATGCGCTTGTTCGACATCGTCTGGGCGATGACCAATGGCGGCCCCGCATACGCATCCGAGGTGCTGGCAACACAGATGTACGACACTGCCTTCGGCAGGTTCGAAATGGGCCGCGCCAGTGCGATCTCCGTCTACCTTCTCGTGATCGCCGGCCTCATCATCATGCCTTACATCCACCAACTGGCAAAACGCGTCCAGAACGCCGAGGCGGAATAGGATGAACACAGCGGTTGCCAGGCGCACGGCGCTACCTTTTTCGATCCTGGTGGTGGCAGCGGTGATATTTGCCGCGCCCTTGGTCGTCGCGTTCCTGACGTCGCTCAAATCGCCATCCGAAATAACGCGGGTGATCGCGTTGCCGAACGAGCTCTACTTCCAGAACTACGCCATCGCTTACAATCGGATGGGGCGAAGCTTCCTGAACTCGATTGCGATCACGGTGCCATCGGTGATCTTCTCGCTGCTGGTCGGCGCGATTTCCGGCTATCCGCTTGCCTATATGCGCGGAGCGGGCGGACGCGTGGTCTATTTCTTCCTGCTGACGGGCATGCTCGTGCCGTTCCAGATCGTCCAGATTCCGCTGTTCTTTCTGATCAGGTCGCTCGGCCTCTACGACAGCATTCCCGGCATGTGGCTGGTGCACACCGCCTACAGCGTCCCCTTCTGCACTTTTTTCATGCGCAATTTCTTCGCCTCGGTGCCGAGGTCTATGTATGAGGCGGCGTTGATCGACGGTTGCACTCCGGCGGGTTATTTCTGGCGGCTTCTGCTTCCGGCATCGGGATCCGGTCTCGCCGCGCTTGCGATCATCCAGAGCCGCGCCATCTGGAACGACCTGCTCTTCGCCATCACCCTGACGACGAGTGACAAAGCCACGCCTGTTACGGCGACGATAGCCGGCTTCGCCAGCAGTCTGCAGGTCGAGTACGGTCCGCTGATGGCGGCCACGCTTATCTCGCTACTTCCGGTGATGGTCACCTATCTCCTCTTCCAGAAGGCATTTGTGCGCGGCCTGCTTGGCGGAGCCGGGAAATAATCCAGGTCGATCTGGATCGTGGCCGTCCGAAAGGACGGCGACACAATCCAAATTTCGGACTCGCCACATTGGCGACCGGCTTTTTCGCACTCCCATGAAACGTTGAGCGTCAGTCATTGCCATACCGGCGCTCGCACCCTTGAGCGGGCCGGCGGCCAAGGCGGTCGATATCCCGATCCGCCATGAAATCCTCAAAAGGAAATCCAGAGCCTGCCCCAAGTGGCAGGACGATTTCGTTTGACTCCGATGATTATTGTATCCAATATCCTGTAAAGCAAGGTTGTCGAAACTGCCATCAAAAAAGGGGAACTCATCATGACGCGCAAAGCAGGAGACAATGCCAATTCAAGCTTGTTAACATCGGCGATCAGCAGGCGGGCCGCTCTCGCCGGAATGGCCGGCCTGGGAGCCGGGGCGTTCCTGTTAAGACTGTCCTCGCTGCCGGCGCAGGCGGCTGCCGGGGGCGAACTCCAGGTCATGGCCTGGGAAGGCTACGACCTGACCAGCGAGCTTGCAGACTGGCGCAAGACGAATGGCGTGACGGTGGAGGCCACGTCGATCGCCAATCAGGATGACGTGCAGGCAAAGTTCGTCGCCGGCAACCCGCCGCCCATCGATCTGGCCGAATACAACCAGGCCTATGCGGATCTCTACATAAGGGAAATGAAGATCGTAACTCCGATCGATGTCTCGAAAGTGCCGAACTACAGCGCCGACAATCTCTTCAGCCAGTTCTACGACCAGCCGACCTGGTTCGCCGACGGGCAGCATTGGGGATCGCCCTATATCTGGGGCTTCAACACCATCCTGTTCAACGCCGACAAGCTGGCCAAACCGGCATCCTACGCCGACCTGCTCGATCCTTCGCTGAAGGGCAAGATCGCCATCATGGACGACACGGTGAGCTCCTGGCCGGTCGCCGCGCGTGTCGCCGGCCTTGGCGAGAAATATCCGCTGCTGACCAAGGACGAACTTGGCAAGGCTTTCGCGGAATTCTCCAAATACCGCGATCAGGCCCGCGTCATCGCCCTCAACCAGGGCGAGCTTGTCAACCTCATGGTTTCCGGCGAGGTCGTTGCGGCACTTTGCGCCGATCCCTCGATCATCACGCAGACCGACCAGCAGAACATGAAGATCGAGATGGCCATGCCGAAGGAAGGCCCGGTCCTGTGGGTGGATGCCTGGTTCATCCCGATTTCGGCTGACAATATCGAGGCCGCTCATGCCTTCATCAACCAGTCGCTCGATCCCGCGGTGCAGGCCAAGGTCGCCATGGCCGTGGTTCAGGCGCCGGTCTCTAAAAAGGCAGTCGCCCTGCTCGATGAGAAGTCGCGCAACAGGATCGACTACAAAGCCATCGACAGCATCTTCGCCGCCGGCCTGCCCGGCATTCCGCCGCGGGCATCCGACACCCATGCCACCTATGACGACTGGATCGCGGCGTGGCAGGAATTCAAGGCAGGGATGTAGACTTCCCTCGTTGCAACAGGCTGAATTGAGAATTGGCTATCGGCGTCCTTGCCGATAGCGCGTTTGTCCGTGGGAATGTTCATGAAGGCACCGCGCTCTAGCATGGGCGGCTTGCTGGCCGCGCCGGCCGTTCTGTACATGGTCGTGTTTTTCGTCGTGCCGAGCCTGATCCTGTTCGTCTACAGTTTCTGGACGGCGGCCTCGTACAGGATCGTGCCGGACTTCGTGTTTTCGAACTATCTGAATTCGCTGATGTCGCCACTGTTCTGGACGGTGACGATCAACGCCATCCTGATCGGGCTGGTCACGGCATCGGTCACGCTGTTGCTGGCGATTCCCGTGGGCTACTACCTCGTCTATGTCAGCCGCTCGCAGGTCATCCTCTATCTTATCCTGATCACCTGGTTCTCCAGCTACCTTGTCCGCATCTATGCCTGGCGCACCTTGCTTGGCACCAGCGGCGTCCTCAACACCATTCTGATCCAGGCCGGCATCGTCGACACGCCGGTCGGCGTATTCCTGTTCAGCCGCTTTGCGGTCGCCATCACGCTGATCCACATCTACCTGCCGTTCTGCATCCTTCTGGTGGTGTCCTCGCTCAGCGAGATCAAGAAGGATCTTGTTGATGCCGCGCGCGATCTTGGCGCCTCTCCGCTCGGCGCCTTCTTCCGCGTCATCGCGCCCAACGCCGCCAACGGCCTGATCGGCGCGTTCATGCTGACCTTCGTCATGGTTGCGGGCGACTATGTCACGCCGCAGATGCTGGGCGGCTCGTCGGGCCAGACGACGGGACTGCTGATCGCCGATCAGTTCCGCAAGACCGGCAACTGGCCGCTGGGTGCCGCCCAGGCCTTCCTGATGTTCCTGGTGTCGATCGTCATCTACCTCTCGGTGATGGGGCTTGGGCGCGCAACCGGCCTGGTCGTGAAGCGCAGGCCGGCAAGAAAAGCGGGGGGCTGACGCGATGCTGCTCAAACTGGTGGTCTGGTCGATCCTGGCGTTCCTGTTGATGCCGCTGGTGATCATCGTTCTGTTCTCTTTCCACGCGAGCCCTTCGCTGTCGTTTCCTTTTGCCGGCTTCAGCCTGCGCTGGTACGCCGAGGTGCTCGGCAATGCCCAGCTCGGTTCGGCCCTGGTCAAGAGCCTTACCGTCGCCGGCTTCACCGCCTTGATCACGCTGATCCTCGGGACTGCCGCCTCGCTTGCCTGGCTTCGCCTGGGGCATCGCGGCCGCGTCCTGCTGGAGGTGCTGTGCCTGACGCCGATCGCACTACCCGGCCTCTTCGTCGGCGTCTCGCTTCTGGTGCTGTTCGCGCAGGCCCGCGTCCAGCTCTCGACGGTCACCATCGTCATCTCGCATGTGGTGCTGGCCTTGCCCATCCTGATCGTGGCGATGCGCGCCAGGCTTGCTCTGTTCGATCCATCGCTGGAGGAGGCATCGCGCGACCTCGGCGCCAGTCAGATGCAGACCTTCGGCAAGGTGACGCTGCCGCTGATCGCACCGACATTGATCGCCTCGGCCATATTGGCGTTTGCCGTATCTTTCGACGAATTCGTCGTGACCTCCTTCGTCGCCGGCACCGAGACGACATTGCCCATGTATATCTGGTCGATGATGCGCCGCACCGTGACCCCGCTCATCAACGCCATCTCCACTCTCGCTCTGGTGTTCTCCATCGTCATCCTCTTCGCTGCCTGGCTCATCGGCCATCTGCGCAGAAGATCGGCCGTCGCCAGCCGCATCGTGTCATAAGGATCGACAGGCATGACAATCCGCCCGCCCGTGATCGAGATCACCGCGGCCCAGAAGATGTTCGGCTCCTTCCAGGCGTTGAGCGACATAGACCTGTCTATCGAACAGGGCGAGATCGTAACCTTGCTCGGACCCAGCGGTTGCGGCAAGACAACCCTGATGCGGCTCATAGCCGGTTTCGAGGCGGTGACCGCCGGTTCCATCAAGATCGATGGCCGGGATTGTGCCGGCCAACCTCCCGAGCGGCGGCCGGTAAACATGGTCTTCCAGCGCTACGCGCTTTTCCCGCATCTCGACGTGTTCGAGAATGTCGCCTTCGGCCTCAAGGTCAAGGGCACGCCCAAGGCGGAAATTCGCGAGCGCGTCCAGCGCATGCTGCACATCGTTCAGCTCGACAGCTTCGCCAACCGCTATATCAACGAGTTGAGCGGTGGCCAGAGCCAGCGCGTGGCGCTCGCCCGGGCGCTGGTCAATGGTCCGAAAGTCCTGCTGCTCGACGAGCCGCTTGCCGCGCTCGATCTGAAGATCCGCCAGCACATGCTGGTCGAGATGAAGCGCATTCATGCCGAGACCGGCGCTACCTTCGTCTACGTCACGCACGACCAGGACGAGGCGATGATCCTCTCGGATCGCGTCGTCCTCATGGAGAAAGGGCGCATCATGCAAATCGACCGGCCCGAAACCATGTACGCGGCGCCGAAATCGCTGTTCGCCGCCAAATTCCTTGGCGAGACCAATCTGTTCGAGGCGGCAATGGCAGGCGACGATGCCTCCGGTATGACGGCCGTCACCGGATCGGGTCTACGCTTTCACAGCTCCATCGTTCCAGCCGGAGAATTGCCCGGCAAGGTGATCGTCTCGATTCGACCGGAATCCTTCCGCTTCAACCGGGACAATGACACCACGCAATCGGCGATCGGGCAGGTCGAGGATGTCATCTTCATAGGCAGCAGGTCGTTCTACACCATCCGTCTCGCCGACGGTGTCCGCGTTCGTGTCCAGGTTCAGCGCAGCACGCGCACGAGCCTGCCGAAACCGGGTGAGAATACGGAAATTTTCTGGGACTCCGACAACGTCGTCATCCTTCCGCAATCCTGAACGACCTTTCGCCCGTCAGCCCTCCAGGCAAATGGCGACGCCAAGCCCGCCGCCGATGCAGAGTGAAGCGAGGCCGCGCTTTGCACCGCGCTTGCGCATTTCATGCAGCAGCGTCACGACGATGCGGCAGCCGGAGCCGGCCAGCGGGTGGCCGAGCGCGATCGCGCCGCCATTGACGTTGATCAGGCCGCTGTCCCAGCCCATCTCGCGATCGACCGCGATGGCCTGCGCGGCAAAGGCCTCGTTGATTTCAAGCAGATCGAGGTCCGATGCCGTCCAGCCGGCCTTGTCCAGCGCCTTGCGCGAGGCCGCCACCGGCCCCAGCCCCATCTCCATCGGCTCGACGCCGGCCGAGGCATAGGCGGCAATACGCGCCAGCGGCGTCAGGCCGAGCTCGTTCATGCGCTTTTCCGAGACCACCATCACCGCCGCGGCGCCATCGTTGAGCCCGGACGAATTGCCCGCCGTGATCGTGCCGTCAGTATCGAAGACCGGCCGCAAACGCGACAGTGTCTCCAGCGTCGAGGCCGGATTGGGATGCTCGTCGGTTGCGACGACAAAGTCCTCGCGCTTCAGCTTGATAGTGACCGGCACGACCTCGCCGGCGAAGCGCCCGGCGGCGATCGCTTTGGCCGCTTTTTCCTGCGACGCCAGCGCGAAGCGGTCCTGCTCATCGCGTGTGACCTGATAGCGCCGCGCCAGGCCTTCCGCCGTCACCCCCATATGCACCTGGTTGGGTGCATCCCACAGGCCGTCGACGATCATCGAATCCTTGATCTCGTGGTCGCCCATCCTGACGCCGCGGCGCGCGCCGTAGATCAGATGCGGCGCCTCCGTCATCGAGTCCTGGCCGCCGGCAATGACGATGTCGGCATCGCCGCAGCGTATCGCCTGCGCGGCGAGATGGATCGACTTCTGGCCGGCGCCGCAGACCTTGTTGACGGTCATCGCCGGCACACCGACCGGAATGCCGGCCTTCAGCGCCGCCTGCCGGGCAGGGTTTTGTCCCGCGCCTCCGGTCAGCACCTGGCCCATGATGACTTCGCCGATCGCGTCGCCTTCGATGCCGGTCTCTTGCAGCAGCGAGCCAATCACCGCGGCGCCGAGGTCGGCGGCAGCGATGCCGGCGAAGGCGCCGTTGAGCTTGCCGATCGGCGTGCGTCTGGCGGCGACAATGAATACATTCTGCATGCGCTTCCGGCTCCCTTGCCAAGACGAACTAGCCCATCCGGGCTTCTTGACATTCTGGTTATAACCAATATTCTAGCTGGTGTCGGGCGTACAGCCAAGAGCGAAAACGCCAAACGAATTTCCGGGAGGACCAGGATGACATCCAGCGTGCTTTGGACGCCGGCCTCGGCCGCGTTCAAAAACTGTGGCCTTGCGCGTTTCGCTGCTGAAAACGGCTTCGATCCGCACGACTACGAGACGCTGCATCGCTGGTCGATTGGCGAGAAGGGCGCCTTCTGGCGCGCCGTCTGGGAGTTCGCCGGTGTCATCGGCGATCCGGGCGCGACTGCGTTCCGCGCCGATCCGTCCGCGCCGATGACCGGCAGCGCCTTCTTTCCCGAGGCCAGCCTCAACCTTGCCGAGAATCTGCTGCGCGGCGACGACGACGCACTTGCCATCGTAGAGGCCGACGAAACCGGACATTTCCGCAACTACAGCCGCGGCAAATTGCGGACCATGGTCGCCCGCACCGCGCATGGCCTGAAGGCTGCCGGCGTCGGGCGCGGCGACCGGGTCGGCGGCATCCTGCCGAACCGCGTCGAGGCGCTGGCGGCGCTGCTCGCCACACTGTCCATCGGCGCGGTATGGTCATCCTGCTCGCCGGATTTCGGCGTCTCGGCCATCCTCGACCGGCTCGGCCAGATCGAGCCGAAGGTGCTGTTCGCCACGCCGCGCTACCGCTATGGCGGCAAGGATCACGATATTGCCGGCCGGCTTGGCGAGATCGCCGCCGGCATGCCTGGCCTGACGACGCTGGTGATCTGCGGCGACCAAGCCACAGTGCAGGCTCCGGCCGGCGTTTCCTGCATCGGCTTCGAGGCCTTTGGCAGGGAAGGGGACCTCGCCTTCGAACGCGTGCCGTTCTCGCACCCGGCCTATGTCCTCTACACCTCAGGTACTACGGGCGCCCCCAAGGCCATCGTGCATTCCACCGGCGGCGTCCTGCTCCAGCACGTCAAGGAACATCTGCTGCATGGCGACGTCAGGCCGGGCGACGTCATGAGCTGGTACACCAATACCGCCTGGATGATGTATCATTGGCTGATCTCCGGCCTCGCCTGCAATGCAGCCGTCGTTCTCTATGACGGCGCGCCGATCCTCAAGGCGTCAAATGGACTCGACCCGAGCCCGCTCTGGCGTGTCGCCGAACGGGCTGGCGTCACCCATTTCGGTATCAGCCCGAAATATCTGGCGACGCTCGCCGACGAGCACTATGCGCCGGGCACCAGGCACGATCTGTCGGCATTGCGTTCGCTGCTGTCGGCCGGCGCGCCGGTTTCATCAGGCCAGTTCGACTGGGTCTACGAGAACGTCAAGCGCGATATGATCTTCGCCTCGATCTCCGGCGGCACCGAGATCATCGGCTGCTTCCTGTTGGGCTCGCCGCTGCATCCGGTGCGCCGGGGCCATCTGACGGTCAAAGGGCTCGGACTGGCGGTCGCGGTGATGGACGAGCGCAACGCGCCTGTTATCGCCACCCAGGGCGACCTCGTCTGCACCGAGCCGTTCCCCTCGATGCCGCTGACTTTCTGGGGCGAGGGCGGCGACGAGCGCTACCACGCCACCTATTTTGCCGCGCGCCGCGAAATCTGGACGCATGGCGACATCGCCGAGATGACGGTGCATGGTTCGGCCATCGTCCACGGCCGCTCCGACACCACGCTCAAACCCGGCGGTGTCAGGATAGGCACCGCCGAGATCTACGCGGCCTGCGAGAAATTTCCGGAGATCGAGGACTGCCTGGTGTTCGGCGCGCCGATCACCGGCGACGAGGAAATCCTGCTCTGCCTGAAGCTGAAAGAGGGCGGCACACTCACCGCGGATCTCGCCCGGCGCATCCGCAAGCATATCCGCGAGCAGGTATCGCCCCGCCATGTCCCGCATCGCATCCATGCCGTCTCGGCCATACCCTACACACTGAACGGCAAGCGGGTGGAGGGCGCCGCCCGCACGGTCATCGAGGGCAAGGCGGTGAAGAACCTGGGATCGCTGGCCAACCCGGAGGCGCTTGACGAATACCGGCTGCTCGACCGGAGCCAGGCGGCATGAGCGCGGCACGATCACGTGGCGCCATTGCCGGCATCGGCGAGTTGAAACCAACGCGGCGCACCGAAGGACGCACGACGCTGGAGATGATCGCCGAAGTGTCGCGGCTGGCAGTCTTCGATGCCGGGCTCGAACCTGGCCATATCGACGGGCTGCTGGTCGGACCGCAGGTCGGCGAGACGCCGCAGCATGTGCCGGCGACGGTTGCCGAATATCTCGGCCTCAACCCCGACATGGCCAATGTCGTCGATCTCGGCGGCGCCTCCGGCGCCGGCATGGTCTGGCGGGCGGCGGCGGCGATCGAGGCGGGCATGTGCGAAGCGGTGCTGTGCGTGCTGGCCAACACCCGCGAGGAGGTGCCGGCCCGTTCGCCCAACCGCAACCCGATCCGTGAATTCGACGTGCCGTTCGGCGCGTCGGGCGCCAACATTTCCTATGCGCTGCTGATGCAGGCGCATATGGCCGAGCATGGCTCGACGGCGCGGGATTTCGCCGCGATCGCCGCCTGGGCGCGCCGCAACGCGCAGCTCAATCCCGATGCAATTTTCTACGGCAAGCCGGCTGATGTCGATGATGTGCTGGCCTCGCCCATGGTCGCCTCGCCCTTGCATCTCCTGGAAATCGTCATGCCGGTCGCCGGCGGCGAGGCAGTCGTCGTCGTCTCGGCCAAGCGCGCGCGGCAATTGGCAAAGCCTGCCGTGCATCTTCTGGGCGCCGGCGAGAAGGTGACGCACCGCGCCGTTTCGCAGGCGCCGAGCCTGACCTCCGGCCCGCTCAAGCCGGCCATGGCACGCGCCTTCGCGCAGTCGGGCACGCGTGCCGACCAGATGAGCCTTTTGTCGCTCTATGATTGCTACACGATCATGGTGGCGGCGACGATCGAGGATGCCGGCCTCTGCGCTCCAGGACAGTTCGGCCGCTGGGTGAGTGACCACGATCTCGGTCCCACCGGCGATGGGCCGCTGAATACGCATGGCGGCCAGCTCGGCTTCGGCCAGCCCGACCTTGCCGGCGGCATGACCCATGTCGTGGAGGCGGTGCGGCAACTGCGCGGCGAGGCGACCGGCCGGCAGATCGCCGATGCGAGGCTGGCTCTCGTCACCGGCAATGGCGCGACGATGAGCGAGGCAACCGCGCTGGTGCTGGGAGCGGATCAATGAGCGCCGATCTCGATCTCTTGAAGACGCCGGGACCGACGATCACCGCGCTGACGGCGCCGTTCTGGCAGGCGGCGGCCGAGGGGCGGCTGGTGATCCAGTCCTGCGAGGCCTGCGGCAAGGCGGTGTTCTATCCCAGGCCGATCTGCCCGCATTGCTGGAGCGACCGCCTCGCCTGGCGCGAGGCTTCCGGCCGTGGTCGCCTGAAATCCTTCTCGGCCGTCCACAAGCCCGGCCATCCCGGCTGGCTGCCGGCGGCTCCCTATGTCGTCGGCCTGGTCGAGCTTGAGGAAGGCCCGACCATGTTGAGCTTCATCGTGGCCGACGAAGCCGCCTGCGCCGTCGGGCAGCCGCTTGTGCTCGTGCCGACTCGGATCGGCGGCCGCCTGTTGCCCGCCTTCAAACCGTCGGCCGGTGCCGGCTCACCAGACAACCCAACCATAGAGGGAACACGCCCATGAGCACAGAGACCAAGGACGGCTGGTTCGGCGTCATCAAGGGGCGGCCGCAAGTCGGCGCCTTCGCCGAGCGTTCGCGGCGCACGCGGCTGGAGGACATCGAGGCGTTTACCGAGATGACCGGCGACCGCAATCCGCTGCACTACGACAAGGCGCTGGCCGAGGCCTCGGTCTTCGGCAAGCTGATCGTCCAGGGCGGCGTCACCTCGGGCATCCTCAATGCGCTGGTGGCGGAAGACCTTCCCGGCCCGGGCACGGTGTTCCTCGAAGTCGGCTGGAAATTCGTCAAGGCTGTCGGCGTTGACGAGATGATAACCGGCCGCGTCGAGATTAAGGAGGTGCGTCCCGACAAGCCGATCTGCAAGATCGAGACCTCGGTGCGCAACGAAGCCGGCGACATCTGCCTGACCGGCACCGCGACGGTGTTCACCGTGCCGCTGGCCAGGGCCTGAGCGACGGGATGGCGCTCTCGCGGGCCATCCCGGGCGCTATGCACGGTGTCGACGATGCGCAGCGCTGGAGCGTCCTTGCCCTGCTTTGCCTCGCCGTGGTGCTGTCGCTGACCACCTGGTTCTCGGCAACCGCGATCACGCCCGAGCTGAAAGCGGCGTGGCACCTGTCCGGCGCCATCGAGGCCTGGTTGACCAATGGCGTGCAGATCGGCTTCGTCGCCGGCGCGCTGGCGTCGAGCCTGGTCAACCTGCCCGACATCGTCAGGCTGAACCGGCTGATGGCGCTCTCCGCCCTGCTTGCCGCAGCCGCCAATGCCTGCCTGCTGCTGCAGCCGGGGCCGGTCGGTCTGGTCGGCGCCCGCATCCTCACCGGTGTCGCGCTTGCCGGCGTCTATCCGCCCGCCCTGAAGCTGGTCTCGACATGGTTCGTGCGGGGCAGGGGGCTGGCGCTCGGCGCCGTGATCGGCGCGTTGACGCTGGGCTCGTCGCTGCCGCATCTGTTCCGAGCGCTGAGCGGTGCGCTCGACTGGCAATTGGTGGTCGTCGCCGCGACCATGGCGACTATCGTCGGCGCTGCTATATTCTGGTTCTTCGCCGGCGAGGGGCCGTATCCCTTCGGCAAGGCGGTCTTTGATCCCCGTCAGATCGGTGGGGTCTTCCGCGACAGGCCGCTGGTCCTCGTCAACATCGGCTATCTCGGCCATATGTGGGAGCTCTACGCCATGTGGGCCTGGCTGCTCGCCTATGCCCGCGCAGCGCTCGAAGCGCAGCAGGTTTCGCCGGCGATGGCGTCGCTGCTGACGTTCTGCGCAATCGCCGCCGGTGTCGGTGGCTGCCTGCTCGGCGGCGTGCTTTCCGACCGTTTCGGCCGTACCTTCACCACATCAGGCCTGATGCTCGTTTCCGGCCTCTGCGCGCTGCTGATCGGGTTTGTCTTCGATGGGCCGCTTTGGCTGTTTGTTCTGGTCGCGATTGTCTGGGGCATGTCGATCATCGGTGATTCGGCGCAGTTTTCGGCGGCGGTGACCGAACTCGGCGACCGGCGTTTTGTCGGTACGGCGCTGTCCGTCCAGCTCGGGCTCGGCTTCGCGCTGACCGTGCTGGTGATCTGGCTGGTTCCGCAGGTCGCTTCGCTGCTCGGCGGCTGGCGCTGGGCGTTCCTGCTGCTGGTGCCGGGACCATTCATTGGTGCGGCGGCCATGCTTGCCCTGCGGCGTCTGCCGGCGGCCGCGAAGATGGCCGGCGGCAAGCGCTAGTGAAACCTCGTTTGGGTATTTTTGGGTCATTTATTGGGTAAAAGGCCGTTTCTTGATCTTTTGGGTATTTTTGGGTATATTTTTGGGTATGGTTCTGAAGGTCAATTCCCTGCAAATTACCCCCGAAATCCTTGCCCTCGTCTCGGAGATTGACGAGTTCAAGGGGGCTTGGCGAGCGCTGGGCACGCTCGCGCCAGAGCGTCTCTCGGCTTTGCGCCGCGTTGCGACCATCGAGAGCATTGGCTCTTCAACCCGTATCGAAGGCAGCAAGCTTACGGACGCAGAAGTCGAGCGGCTGCTTGCTAACCTCGACATCAAATCCTTCGAATCCCGCGACGAGCAGGAAGTCGCGGGATATGCGCAGGTCATGGAAATGATCTTTGCGCATTTCGATGCGATTGATCTGACCGAAAACCACGTCACACAGCTGCACCGTGACCTGCTGGCGTTCAGCAACAAGGATGAGCGTCATCGCGGCGCGTACAAGACACTCGCCAACAACGTCAGTGCGTTCGATTCCGAGGGAAAAGAGATTGGCGTCATCTTCGAAACGGCGACGCCTTTCGATACGCCAAAGCGGATGAAGGAACTTATCGAGTGGACGCGCGGTACGCTCAACGAGCAAAGCCTGCATCCTCTGCTCGTCGTTGCAATCTTCACTGTGGTGTTTCTGGAGATCCACCCGTTTCAGGACGGCAATGGAAGGCTGTCGCGCGTTCTGACGACGCTCCTGCTGATGCGCAGCGGCTACGCGTATGTGCCCTACTCTTCGCTCGAAAGCGTGATCGAGAGCAGCAAGGAGGGCTATTATCTGGCCCTTCGCCAGACCCAGAAAACGATCCGCAGTCCGAAGCCGAATTGGCAGCCCTGGGCTGTGTATTTCCTGCGCGCCCTTCAGCAGCAAAAGCGGCGTCTTGAAAAGAAAATCGAGCGCGAGCGTCTCGTGCTCGGCACGCTGCCAGAACTCTCACTTCAAATCATTGAAGGCATAAAGGAGCGCGGACGCATGACTATAGGCGAGATCGTCAACCTGACAGGTGCAAACCGCAACACCGTCAAAAAACATCTGGCAATGTTGGTTGATGCAAAGCACTTGGCGCAGCATGGAATTGGGAAGGGCACATGGTATGGCAACGGCCAGACCGGCTAGACTGCCGGCTCACAGCGATGGTTCACCGCCGGGCTTGATTTCTCGCGTAAAGATTGAGTGTATCAGGCACGGCGATAATGCCGGTGCCCGGTTTGCCGACCGGGGCCCAGAGCAATTCCAGGAAAAGTGTGACACGGTTTTCCGTCCGGAGCTGCGCAAAAAGAAGAGATAGAGCGGCTCATCGTTTCCGTGAAACGATGAGCCGCTCTAGAGTTCAAGGTGGGTGGATGCTGAAGACCCGGGGAAGACCGCGCTACGACCAGGAAGACGCGGAGGCTGCAGAAGCCTTCCGCGATATCGGTGCGAAGATCCAGCTCAACCGCGACAACGCCGCGCCGCTCTGGGTGCAACTGCGCAACCAGATCGAGGAGGCGATCAACACCGGCGTGCTGGCCGCCAATTCGCGCATTCCGTCCGAACAGGCGCTGTGTGATTTCTTCGGCGTGTCGCGCCCCGTGGTGCGGGCTGCCATCGGTTCGCTGTCCAATGGCGGCCGCGTCATCAAGATGCCGCGCAAGGGCATGTTCGTGGCGGCGCCGCGCGAGCATGTCGACTTCATGACCTCGAACCTCTCAGTGTTCGGGGATTTGACGGCCAAGGGCCATGTCGTTTCGACCCGCACGTTCGAATTCTACCGCTGCCCGCCCAGCGAAAAGGAAAGCAGCGTCTTCGGCATACCCGAGACCGGCAGCGTTGTGCGCATCGGCCGTGTCTACATGACCGACGGCGCGCCGATTACGCTCACCCATATCAGCCTGCCCGGCCATAAGGTGCCGGGGCTGGAGACCGTCGACATCGAGAACCAGTCGGTCTTCCAGACGATCAGGGAGCGCTATGGCCTGACCGTGCTGCGGGCCGAGCGCTGGTTCACTGCCGCAATGCCGACGCTGGAGGAGGCGGAGCGGATGGGCGTGGCGCCGACCACGCCGCTGATCTCGATCGAATCGATCGCCTACGATGCCGATGGCGCCGCGCTCGAATATTACCAGGCGCTCTACAACTCGTCGGTGGCGCGCATCCACATGTCTATCGAGCAGAGCAGCGCGACCAACGCATAGGGATGCCAAGGCAACACATTGCCGATTTGCCCGGCTTGCAGAAATATTATTTCTGGTAATAACCAGATTGACATGAGCGTGGAACAACCTTAGGGTTTGCTCATGCCGTCATCCCCGGGTGATGGAACTCGTCATCCCCGGGTGACGAATTCGTCATCCCCGGGTGACGGGGACCGTCATCCGGCAGGGGTGACGGGAGGAGTTTTCGGAAGATCGGATCTGAGGCGTCGCCCCGATGGCTGGCGACGGGCGCAAAGCTGTTGCCTTGCGCGAGGCGGAGCCGTGTTCCGGCGCGGAGGAAGAGTATGGATTACAGGCGTCAACTGGATCTCGATGGCGAGGTTGCCGTGGTCACCGGCGGCGCGCGCGGCATCGGCTTCGAAGCGGCCAAGGCGCTTGGCTCCTGCGGCGCGCATGTCGTGTTGATCGACCTCGACCAGGGCGGGCTCGACGCGGCGGTTGCAGCGCTTGCGGACGCGGGTGTCACCAGCGTCTCGACAAGGCCGCTCGACGTCACCGATCCGGACGCATTGGAAGCCGCCGCCACCGATCTGGCGGCCGAATTGGGAAAGATCGACATTCTCGTCAACAGCGCCGGCATTGCCCGCCTCAATTCGGCGCTCGACACGCCCGACGAGGAATGGCGGCTGGTCATGGACATCAACGTCAACGGCGTCTACTGGGCCTCGCGCGCCTTCGGCCGCCACATGGTGGCGAAGGGCAAGGGCAGCATCGTCAATCTCGGCTCGATGTCGGGCGTGATCGTCAACCGTCCGCAAAGTGCGGCGTCCTACATGGTCAGCAAGGGCGCGGTCCATATGCTGACCAAGGCGCTCGCCGTCGAATGGGCGCCGATGGGCGTGCGCGTCAACGCGCTCGCCCCCGGCTATGTCGCCACCGACATGACACTGAAAATGCGCGACCGCCCCGAACTCTTCAATGTGTGGATGGACATGACGCCGATGGCGCGCTGCGGCGAGCCACAGGAGATCGCCTCGGCGATCCTGTTCCTGGCGTCGCCAGCCTCGAGCTACGTCACCGGCGCGATCCTGTCGATCGACGGCGGTTATACGGCCTGGTGATGGGTCGGCAAGCAATGGGAAACTACATGTCGGCAGACACCGAAATACGCCAGTCGATCATCGACGCCTGCATCGAGATGAACAGGGTCGGCATCAACCAGGGCACGTCAGGCAACATCAGCGTGCGCCACGGCGAAGGCATGCTGATCACGCCGACCAGCACGCCTTACGCGACGCTGAAGCCGC
Organism: Mesorhizobium sp. WSM4871; assembly: GCF_055811295.1. Taxonomy (NCBI): domain Bacteria; kingdom Pseudomonadati; phylum Pseudomonadota; class Alphaproteobacteria; order Hyphomicrobiales; family Phyllobacteriaceae; genus Mesorhizobium; species Mesorhizobium sp. WSM4871. The sequence goes on from NZ_JBVVPU010000018.1 coordinate 55,114, forward strand.
AGGACATCGTGTTCATGAACTGGGCCGGCGACGTCGAAGGCAGGCTCGACGCTTCAAGCGAGTGGCGCTTCCACCTCGACATCCTCAAGGCGCGGCCGGAGGTCAATGCGATCGTTCACGCCCACCCCAACTATTGCACGACGATCGCGATCATGGGCAGGAAGATCCCGGCGATCCACTACATGATCGCCATTGCCGGCGGCAGCGACATACGCTGCGCCCCTTATGCGACCTTCGGCACGGCCGAGCTTTCGGTCAACGCGGTCGCAGCACTCGAGGGCCGCAAGGCCTGTCTTCTGGAGCATCACGGCATGATTGCCGTCGGCACGTCCCTCGACAACGCCATGTGGCTGGCGGTCGAGGTCGAGACGCTGGCGCGGCAATATCATGGCTGTCTGCAGATAGGCGAGCCGCCTGTGCTCTCGGATGAGGAGATCGAGAACGTGATCGGCAGGATGGCCAGCTACGGCCATCGCGATTCCGATGCCGCATGAGCGTTTCGAACGAATTGCCGGATCGAACCGGTGAGGTCCTTCAGAGCGGGTTCTGAGGGTTATTGAAGGCAAAGTGGAGGAAACCAATGTCCAACAAACAAAGCAGATCACACGGCATTCTCAAGACGGCGGCCATCGCGCTGGCGGCTGCGTGCAGTCTCCAGTTCGTCCTGTCTGCCGCGCAGGCCCAGGAGCTTTCCCTCAAGGGCAAGCGCATCGGCGTTTCCATCGTCGGCACCGATCATTATTGGGATTTGATGGCGTTCCGCGGCATCCAGGACGAGATCAAGGCGCTTGGCGGCGAGGCGATCGCGCTCGACGCCGGCCGCAAGGACCAGCAGCAGATCGCACAGTTGCAGACGCTGATTGCCCAGAAACCCGACGCCATCGTCGAGGTGCTCGGCAATCTTGAAGTGCTTAACCCGTGGCTCGCCAAGATCCGCGAGGCCGACATTCCGCTGTTCACCGTCGATACGGCGACGCCCCATGCGATCAACAACACGACCTCGAACAACTACAATATCGGTGCCGAAATCGCCCTGCAGATGGTCGCCGACATGGGCGGCAAGGGCAACGTTCTCGTCTTCAACGGCTTCTACTCCGTGCCGGTCTGCAAGATCCGCTACGACCAGATGAAATATGTGCTGTCCTCGTTCCCGGACGTGAAGATCGTCGAGCCGGAACTGCGCGACGTCATCCCGAACACAGTCCAGGCGGCCTATTCCAACATCACCGACATGCTGACCAAGTCGCCTGAGAAGGGCTCGCTCAACGCGGTCTGGGCGTGCTGGGACGTGCCGCAGATCGGCGCCACCCAGGCCGCCGAGGCCGCCGGCCGGCAGGAGTTGAAGACCTATGGCATCGACGGCAGCCCGGAAGTCATCAAGATGGTGATGGACGCGAAGTCGCCGGCCGCCGCCGTCGCCGCCCAGCAGCCCTACGAGATCGGCAAGACCTCGGTGCAGAACGTGGCCAAGTTCCTGGCCGGCCAGAAGGTACCGCCGTTCACCTTCGTGCCTGCCGTGCTGATCAACAAGGAGAACGCCGCCGTCACCGGCAAGCCGTTCCTTGATGCTGCCGAGAAGGCTGGCGTGAAATAAGGCCTCCCAAGCCTGATACCGTTCGGGGGGGGCCCCCGGGGGGGGGGGGGGGGCGGCGGGGCGGGCCCCCCCGGGGGGGGGGGGCCCCCCCCCCCCCGCCCACGAAGGCAATCGCACTCAGAACCGTTTTCAACATAGCTGAGCAGCTTATGGCGCCAGTGCGCCTGGCCCCCTAAGCCGGCGTACGATTTCAGCGGACGTAAACTCGGGATCCAGCGGAATTCGCCAGAGTCGAAACGAATTCGAAGGGCGACAGTTCGAAAGGCCGACAAGTTGGGCAATGATCCATACAACAAATCCACCCGATCGCAATCGGATCACTCCGTGATGGGCCTGGCCCGCAAGGGGCCGATTGTCGTCACCGGCGCGGCCGGCTTCATCGGGTTTCACGTGGCCTTACGGCTTCTGCATCTCGGTGTGGAAGTCGTGGGTGTCGATAATTTCACCCCTTACTATGATCCAAGACTCAAGGAGGCGCGATTTGCGCGTCTCTGCGCCGAGCCGGGGTTCATTCCGTTGCGAATGGATCTGGCGGACCAGGCGCGCGTAAAGTCGCTTTTTTCAGACTTTCGGCCGTCACACTTTGTGCATCTGGCGGCACAGGCCGGGGTGCGTTATTCGCTGGTTGATCCGCACGCCTATGTGCAGTCGAATATCGTGGCATTTCTCAATGTGCTTGAGGGCTGCCGGCACGTCGGCGCCAGCCACCTCGTCTACGCCTCGTCGAGCTCCGTCTATGGCGCGAATCGAACGATACCTTTTTCCGAACACCATGGCGCCGACCATCCCGTCAGCTTCTATGCCGCAACCAAGCGTTCAAACGAATTCATGGCGCATTCCTACAGCCATCTGTTCGGCCTGCCCGCGACGGGACTGCGCTTCTTCACCGTCTACGGCCCCTGGGGCCGACCCGACATGGCGGTCTACATATTCACGCGGGCCATCATCGAGGGGAAGACAATCGAAGTGGCCAATGCCGGACGTGTCTGGCGGGACTTCACCTATATCGACGACATCGTCGAGGGCGTGGTTCGAACACTCGCCTCGCCGCCAAGCGCCGATCCGAATTGGGATGCTCATACCGCTGATCCGGCTACAAGCTCCGCGCCGCATCGCGTCTACAATATTGGCAATGACCAGCCCGAGGAGATCAACCGGTTGATTTCGATCATCGAAACGACCCTTGGCCGTCGTGCACTGCGCAAGGATGTGCCTTTGCCACCCGGCGACGTTCTGGAGACTCGCGCCGACGTCAGCGACCTTCGCAATGCCGTCGGTTTCGCACCGGCAACAACGCTCGAGGACGGCGTGCATCGTTTTGTCGAATGGTATCGACAGTTTCATGGAACCGATGCCGAGCTGCGCACGCAGCAACCGATCCTGATGCACGTGTGAACATCGGTCGCGTCTGTCGAGACGCGGCGATGCCCCGAGCGCAGCGAATACGAAATTGAAATCAAAGCCCCCGCCGGCCGCAGCTTCAGAGCTGCCAGGCCTGCGGGGTTTTCAGCTGAGATTTGACTAAAGCATGATGCCGAAAAGTGTGAAGCGGTTTTCCGACGACATCATGCTCTATCTCTCTGATTTACAGATTCAGGTCGACTTGACCTGAAATCATCCGGCTCTAGCGGTCGTTCCCAGAGTGGACGTCCAGGTCACGCGCGGCCCCGGCTCCGTTTGGCAGGGGGATGTACTGCCCTCAATTCTGAGCCGCGACCCCGTCCCGCCCGAAGCCGGCCAACGGCCGCTTGAACAATCCTTCGAACGGGCTTTGTCGTAAAGTCCCTGCAACTGCTCAGAGCTCGATGTCAGTGTAAGAACCAGTATCGCAGCTGGCGGTTAACGGTGCCGGTTTTGAGCGAGATCAGCGCAAAGAGCAGCCCCGGCATGATTTTCAATCGTTTGCTGATGAAGATCGCCATGACCACATTCCAAACAGCCAGGGCAAGTGCGAGACCCACCGCGGCGCCCAGTGGGCCGTAGAGCTCGATCCCCACGGCGCAGCCCAGGACGCCGGCGGCCGCGCCGATGATCATGGCTACAGCCGCCGCCCATTCGTTGCCGGTCATCGTCAACAAGTTCAGTTGCGGTCCGCAGAAAGCGACAACGACATATCCACACATCAGGATCCGCGCGATGGGCGCTCCTGTGCTGAAATCGTCGCCGAACCAGCTCATGAGAGGTCTGACGATCACAACCAGCGGGATGGCCATCGCCAAGGCGCCGAAGGCCGATAGTATCGAGGCGCGTGAAAATAGCTGCTGCAGACCCTTGCGGTCGCCTTGGGCATGCAGCGCCGCCGCCGCGGGCGAAAACATCACCCCGACGGCAGCCACGGAAAGACCCACAAGCAACGCGACGTTCAGTCCCAGGGCGAAGATTCCAGCATCCTTGATATGACCTGTCCAGCCCAGCACCATGACGCCGGCGCGGTTGATGAAAACGTCAAGCCCGGCCATGAGCATGATCGGCGGAACCACGGCCCACCACTCTTGCGACGCGTCGCAGGGGTCGGTTTGCCGCAACCCGATCGGCTGAAATCGTGTCGCGAGGATATACACCAGCGCGACTGTAATGCCCGAGCTGATCAATACCGTCTTCATCACCAAGGTGGCGTCAAGGGTCCACGCTCCCGACAAGGCCGCCAGTCCGAGCATCGTTAACAACAGGCCGTCGCGCACGATGCGTTCCGGCAAAAGGGCCGAGACACCGCCGCCGAAAGAACGAACAAGTGTCGCCCCCAGGGCGTAGGCGGTGACCAGGGGCACTGCCGCCATGCCCAGAAGCTGGCTGATTTCAAGTTCCTTGTGGGAAGGATCCGAAAAGAAAAAGATCAAGACGGCGCCTGTGACGCCGAACAGTGTTGCCGCTGCCAGCGCCCTTTGCAGGGCAAACCTGATTACGCCGTGCGCCAGGTCAAGCCGCCCTTTGGCCCTGTAGGCCGACACGAAGCGCAATAGCGATATGTTGAAACCAAGTGTTGCAAGATAGGCAAGCACGGAGGTCCAGGACAGGACGTAGGAATAGATGCCATAGCTGGTGGAACCGACGAGGCGTGCAATCAACAACTGCGCCAGACTGGTCAATCCTGCGCCACCGACATAGATCATCAGAGCGAAGATGGTGGCATAACCCAGGCTTCGGCCCATGTCCTGGTTGGGGCGCGAAACGACATCTGCCGCGGCAGGAGAGACAGCAGGAATTCGCGCCGTCTTCACATCTCCGTAGTCATCTACACTGGCCTCGAACACCTCATCTTGGCTGCCTTGGACCGCAGGTCGACCTCCGGCTTGCAGAATTCTTGAGATTATCTTCTGCTCGACACACTCGATGCCCTCCAACGTGGACCGGTCGTTGAGGGTGTTGATCGGAATGATTTGTCGGTCGGATCCTGCCAGAATGTCATTAATGCTTTGAAATAGCCCAAAAGCGCGCATGCTCGTGTCGAAATCCGCTTCGAAAATTCGCTCCCCAGGCGCCTCATGCTCCATCCGCTGCTGCAAGCGCGTCTCCACGATCGAGCGTGGCGCAACAACTCTGAGCGTGAAATCAGCGGTGGGCGCGAGGCTGAGGGCCTTTGCGAGGGCGGCCTTGTCCACGGTTCCATTGAACATTGCCAGTGATGCAACCGCCTGGACATAGCCCTGATCGAATATGACCACGTCTCTGGATTGCTTCGCCTCATCCCAGCGGCGCGAGAGTTTCAATATGTGCTGCCAGAGCCGAGCCCGCCATATTCGTTTTTTTGGCGGGATCATTCTTGTCATGGAAAGGGACGTCGAAAGGTCTTTGATCCTGCCTCTTGGAGAAAGCAATATTTTCAATGTCGAGAAAATTGCCGACAAGATCCTGAAAATAGCCAGAAAGAGTCCAAGATCGACGCTCGACCCCCTCTCGCGAGGCGCGTGATTGCGGGCGACCGTGGCGTTGTACCCCTGCCCGCGCAGCCGCTGCGCAAGGGCGTGAGCAAAAGTGCTCTTGCCGGATCCAGGTGGTCCGAAGAGTTCAATGATCATGGGACAAATCCGATCGTGGCGATATCCGCGCGATTTCTGCGACTATCATTGCCTGGAAGTCGCGTGTGACGCTCACGACACTCTCTCGAGCAAGAGATCAGCACTGTCCCCGAAATGATAGCTGGCGTGCTTCTTGAGATCGACCTGGGTGAGGACGCTCCCGACAGGGACCGAAGTCGACGTATCGCTCGCAAGCGGCTCCAGAACACCGCGCGCGATGCTGCGCCGTGTCTTGCCCCAGCGGATGGCGAAAAGAATCGCGTTGGCCCAGTTCGTCAGAAGCCCGGCCTCTGGCCCTCCAAGCCCCAGCGGTCCATTTATGATGACGACGCTATAGATCGACTGTAGCTCATCGGTGAACAGGGAACTGTCGGTCGTGGACAGCAGCGCCAGCAGATCCTCCGATGGCCCAAGAGCCATGAAGTCGATCCCGATCTCCGGCATTGCGACGGTTGCGTCGTGCAAGGCACAGCGGTCACTCACATAGTCTCCGAAGAAATTGTGTGGCTTGTGCGCTGTGAACTCGTCCAGAAACTCGGTCGTGAGGCGCGCGCCCGTGCCGTCAAGATCGAGGAAAAGCACTCTGCCGCCCAGTCGGGTGGCAGCCAAGGCCAGGCTCCATGCAAGCTCGGTCTTGCCATCGTCCTGCACGCTGGATGTGACGAGAATGACATGCGATGAGCGGTTCCTGGCCGGCTTGGGCGCTGCGGTGACAAGCAGGGATGTTATGGCGCGGCTGTATCTGGACTTCTGCTGGGCCAAAACCAGCTGCTGCAGTCGCTTGGCGTGCATTGTGGGAGCTTGAGGTATCAGCCCCAGGCAAGGAACCCCGAGCGCTGCTTCAGCTTCGGCCACGCCGCGCAAAGTCTGATCGAGGCGGTTGCGAAGAACGACAAAGACCCCGCCTATGAGGCCAAACACGACCATGCCGGGTGGGATAAGGAAAATTGGCGACAGGGTCCTTGGATTCGTCGGCGGCCATGCGGCTGAAAGGACCGAGACTCCGGCCGAGGGCGATGCAATGCGCTGTTTCAACTCCTGCTGTTGCGTCAGGAGCTGATTGTATCGCTGCGTCAGGATGCTGACCTGCGGCTCAAGCGCACGCAGTCCGGACAGCCGGCCGGCTGTATCGGCCGCGACCGCATCGAGTACGTTCTTGCGTGTCTCCAGAGTCGTGATCTGGGTGCGGTAGATCTCCGCTTCCGCGGCGATACGGGCAGTGCCTCGTTCTATCTCGAGGTTGATCGCATTGGTCAGGTCTTCATTGGCCGTGCCGCTGGCCTGGCGCACCGCCAGGTCGGCCAGCACCTGTGACCCCATCGCTTCGGCGAGTGCGGATACCGACGCCCCTTGCTTTTGCAGGTCCTGAATATGTTGAAGACGAGCTTCCGAGGCTGACAAATCCGCTCTCGACAAGGAAATCTGCTGGCTGAGATCGGCCGTCTCCCTAGCGGCGCTGTCCGCGGCGCCTTGATCAACGGCGCCATGGCTCAGCCGATACTTCTCCAGGCGATCGGTCGCTTCCGCCAGATCGCTTTGCACTCCTGGCAAGGCGGCAACGATCGAGGCGAGTTCCAGCTTGTCCGATGCCTGATGCCTGGTTGCGAGATCGTCGATGTACAATTGGGCGAAGGTATTAGCCACCATGGCCGCGCGCGTCGGATCGTTATCGGTGAAGCCGACCGTGATCACTCTCGATCGCAGTTCCTGCCCAACCCTCAAGTCCTTTCGCAACGCCTTCAGTTCAGCCGCCTCCAAGTCCTCCGGTTTGCTCTGCGGCCAAATTCTGCTGAACAGACCACCTGCATAAGAGTGCGAATTCGATTGGCCATCGCGAACGGGGTTGGGGCGAGCATCGCCGGTTCCGGAATCACTTTGTGCAGCAGCGCCGCCAGCATCCATTTTGCGTAATGCCGCCGCTACGCGACGCAGATGCCCTTGCGACGTGAGCGTGGTTATATTGTCGTCAATGGTGGCATCCAGCATCCCCAGATCCGTGCCGTTAGGCCCGCTCCTGCCGGGTGCATCCAGAATGATTTGCGTGGTGGCCTCGAACTCGACAGAGCGAGCAAGACCCGCGAGTCCCGCCAAGACACCGCCCAGGACGACCATGCCCAGCAGGAACCATTTTCGTCTCGCGATGGTCGTGAGAAGTTGATGTAAGGGGTTCTCCGTATCGATCTGCTCGCGCAGCGGCCGCCTCATGCGTGGCTTGGTCTCACGCGCGCTTACATGCATCTCAGTCGCACGCGGAAGTTGAATGCGGCTGACTATGGAACCTTCCATCTTACACTCCTGCCAGTTCGAAAATGCGAGAAAGATCCTTTGCGGGCGCCGACGGGCGCGTGGTCTCGTTGCGCCATGCCTGGAACATCAATGCCGCCCACAAATCACGAGAATGATCCTGCCTGCCGTCGATGTGATCCCGCCAGCAGGCCTCAACCTTTGTGAAGTCGAAGATCCCGTCCCCGGAGAGACGCATATCGGCGATAAGATCGCTGGCCCAGATGCGCAGCGGCCCCCTCAGCCACACGGCTATGGGAACGTCGAAACCTTGTTTTGGCCGATCGATCAGCCGCTCCGGAACATAGCGATGCAGCAACTGACGAAGGATCCACTTGCCTCTGCCGTGGCGAACCATCACGTCCGCCGGCAGGCGCCAGGCGAATTCAACGACCCGATGGTCGAGAAGCGGGCATCGTCCCTCGAGGCTGTTGGCCATGCTGGCGCGGTCCAGCTTCACCAGTATATCGCCGGGCAAATAGCCGACCATGTCGTCGTACAGCAGACGCGACAGCAGGCCATCAAGCGGTGGTGTGCCATTGGCCGAAATAGGGGGTCTGTGATGAGTGAGGTTCTCGGTCGATGATCCCATCAGCCGTTGATAGAGTTCATCCTCATCCGCCGCTGCCAGCAGCCGAGCCAGCCGATCCAGCCGATCGCTCCGCAGCGCATGCCGGGCATGAGCAGATAGCGGCAGCTTGCTGACGAGATCATGACGGGCTGCACGAGCAAGTAATCCGATACCTGTCGCAAGCGTCTGACGCATCGGCAACGACAGCCCATGCTGCCGTTTCACTCGGGCCGCCATGAGGTGGCGGGCGTAACCGGCAAAACACTCGTCGCCACCGTCGCCCGACAAAGCCACCGTGACGTGCTGGCGAGCCAGCCGTGCAACGAGCAGAGTCGGTATCTGTGATTCGTCGGCGAACGGCTCGTCCCAAGTCTGTGGCAGTTCTGGGATAATGTCGCGCGCGGAGGCAGGCGAAAGATGAAGTTCCGTATGGTCGGTGCCCAGATGCCTGGCGACCTCGGCGGCGTGAGGCGCCTCATCGAATCCGCCTTCTCCAAATGCGATCGTGAACGTGCGCACAGGTTTTGAGGACTGAGCCTGCATCAGGGCCACAACAGCCGAGCTGTCGACGCCGCCGGACAGGAAGCCGCCCAGCGGCACATCGGTGACCATGCGTTGCCGGACGGCAAGTCTCAGCAGATCGTCGAGTTCATTTGTCAGTTCTTCGTCGGTGCCGGCGATTGGTTCCAGCCGACCTTTCTCTGCGACCTCGGCCAGAGACCACCACTGTCGGATGCGGTCCGAAAGGGACTCGGCACTGCGTGCGTTAGCGAAATCTGCAGCCGTCAGCGACAGAACCGAGCCGGGAGGCAGCTTGAACACGCCTTGCCAGATGCAACTGTTATCCGGCACCCATCCCCTCGACAGCATCGCCGCCGCCGCATCGAGATTAACCTCCTGACGGAAATCTGGAAAACGGTTGATCGCCTTTAATTCGGAGGCAAAAACCAGTGCGTCGCGTGTAGAGGCAATGTAGAGCGGTTTTTTGCCCATTCGGTCGCGGGCGATATGAAGGGTCCTCGTCTTCCTGTCCCACAGTCCAAACGCGAACATGCCGGCAAAGCGCTTGAGTGCGGTATCGAGTCCCCAATTCTCGATCGCGCACAGCATGACTTCGGTATCGCTGCTGCCGCGGAAACGATGGCCCTCGCCTTCAAGTTCGCGGCGCAAATCGTGGAAATTGTATATCTCGCCATTAAAGGTGATGACGTATCGGTCACCGTCCGAAAGCATCGGCTGGTGTCCCGCCTCCGACAGATCGACGATGGCCAAGCGCCTGTGTCCGAATGCAATGCCGGCTTCACGATCTGTCCAGAAGCCTTCGCCATCGGGCCCGCGATGGCGCAGCGCCGTCGTCATCTGCACGATTGCCCTCAGTGGCTTCGCACTGGTTGCATTAGGTGCAAGAAGAATTCCGGCAATCCCACACATCCCCGTTACCCCGCGTAGCTATAAGTTCGAGTGGGGGTCACTGAAGCTGCTCGTGACGTTGAAACTGTTCGCGACGTTCCGACAACAAGGCATAGGGTGACCGCAAACCACACGATCGGGTGTCGGACGATCAGGTGCGGAAACCCATAAAAAAGGATCGACAACATCAACGCCAACAGGGCATCGGCCTTCGCACGCCAAGCGGCCAGGGTGGCTGAGCCAAGGATCCAGAGCAGGGCCAGGACCGCAATCAAACCACCTTGAGTATACGTATCGAGATAAGTGCTGTGGGCCTCGAAAGGTTCGCGTCGAAACTGCTTATAGACCGCGAGCGGGCGGTCCACATGCGGGCCGGGTCCAAGGCCCAGAGACCCTGAAGTCACGCCCTTATGCAATGCATCGTTCCAGAGGATGAAGCGAAGTTCAGCAGTCTCCGTCGTCTCCTCGCCGCCCCCACCGCGGCTGAGGCTCTTGGCGATATCTTCGACGTTGCCAAACTCCGTGACAACGTAGGGTGCCATCGACATCCCCAGGGGAAGAAAGCCGATCGCCAACAGGAGAGTCACCTGGCGGAAAACGGTGACTTTGTTACCGGAAGCGAACCATGTCCGAACACGCAATCCAAGAAATATCAGGAGGGTAAGGATGCTTGTAAGAAGAAAGGTATCACTCTTTGTCAGCTTCCCGACAAGGAAGATCAGGCCAATGCTGCTTAACGCATATACCCGCGCCCATAGATTGCCGGTGGTCGTTGCAAGATACAAAGCCAGCGGACTAAAGAGTGCACAATAGAGCGCCAGTTGGTTGGGATTTTCAGACCAGCCGACGAAGCGATCCCAGAACCATGGGTCGACACCGGCTTGGTGGATAACGCCCCACCCGAGCGCCAGCTGAAAGAGAAAGCACGCATCCGCTATGCCGATCACCCACCAGACGGTGCGGCGTAGATGAAGTTCGGCGTCGGGCTCGGCGGCGGAGAGGCAGGTGACGCAGGCCAACAGCACATAGGCCGTCATATCGTGGACAGGCGCCGCAAGCAGTTCAACCGAGGTCAACAAGCCGGTGATGAGACCGACACCCCAGGCAAAGGTCATGATCACCCAGAAAGTCACAAGGTGATACAGGGCCGGCGTGGCCTCCAGGCGACCACCCATGACTATTCGGCCGATCGACAGCATGATCCAAAGCGACAGCAGCAATTCGGTATATCCGAAAGGCATCCCTGGAATGCTGAGCTGCGCGGCATAGGCCATCGCAACGCCACCGGCCAGCAACGCGTCCCGGATCATCGGCGTACCCCTCCCATTTCGGGCTCAGCGGCGCCCTCTTCGAGCAAGATCGGGGACACAGGTCGAGCCAAGCCGCCATGGGATTTGGCGCCAAGGACGTTTTTGTACAGATCGCAATACTGATCGACAACAAAGGGCAGCGCGAACTGCTCCCGGACGAGCTCGACGGAACGGCCGCCCATGAGCTTTCCGCGCTCGCGGTCGGAGAGCACGTCTATTATTCGAGACGCCAGGCCATCGGCATCGTGAGGTGGCACGAGGTAGCCGTTCCATTCGTCTTCAACCACATCGTTGCAGCCAGGCATTCTCGAGGCGACGATGGGCAACCCTGCCAGTCCTGCCTCCAGCAGGACGCGCGGGATCCCCTCCCGATATTCCGTGGGAAAGGCGAACATATCGGCCATGCCGAGAAGGGCGGGAACATCGCGTCGCGGACCCAAGGCGATGACATTGGGAGCATAGCGATCGATCTCTGCTTTATCGACGGCAAATGGGCCCTCGGATTCCCAAGGGCCGACGAGCACGAAACGTGCATTGGGCCTTTTGGACAGGATCTGTGGGACAGCTTTGAGAAGTGTCGGTATACCCTTCTGGCGGGTCAGCCGACCGACGAAAATGACGACTTCGGCGGACTGGTCGAGCCCGAGCTCTTCACGCATTTTCATCGCCGGCGGGGCAAGATGCCTTGCCATGGCGAACGCATCGACATCGATTCCTGAACTGCGGATCAGCCGCCCGCTGCCGCGTCGGATTAACCTGTAGCGCTCAAAAAAGGACTGATCGTCCCGATTTTGGAACACTGTCGCGGCAGTCCAGAAGGAGACAAGCCATTGCAATCCGCAAAAGACGGGACGCAGAGCCAGAGCGCGCGGTTCCAGCGACGAGAATGTCCAGCCCAGGCCATTGATCGTGCGGATGACTGGAAACCGTCCGCGCACCGCAAGCGGCGTCAGCAGGTTCGGTTTGGTGTCGAAGCTTTGGACAACGTCCGGCTGGAGTTCCGACATCAATTTTCTGATCGTTCTGACAGTGCCCCATTGTCCACCGCCACTGGAAAATCGGTCGAAACCGTATTGGCGATGCGGAATGCCATGCCGCAAAAACGCGGCGTCACTGCCGCTCGAGACCGCAGTGACCCGAAAACCCTTTTCGCGCAACGACATCAGGAACGGGATCCTCAAGGCGTGATCCTCGCCCCCGACACATACGAGATGCGGATTCATCCTCGCTCCCTTGACCCTGCGCCATACCCTAATAGCGGGCGGTGGCCGGCTTTCGATTCTGCTTTCATGCTCTTGGTTTCGCCATTTGTGCGCGTATGTCGCCAAGGTCACGGTAGGGGCAGGCTGGTCTACTGTCCTCGTCTGTTTAGATGAGGCAAACGGGTTTGGATCGCGCTGCGGCATCACACTTCGGCAAGCCTCGACGTGGATCAACTGGCCGAGCTGGGAAACTCACCGCCTGACGCGCTTGCAACAACCGTGTGGCTGATATCTGCAACGCATATTCTGTCGCGCGTGGCGACGCTTGAGAGGAACCATTTCGCGAGCGCTTCGGCATCGCTCAAATAGGCTCTCGATTCGTCGGCTGAACCTATGCGACGTCGGTAACCTCAGCTGAGACCGGGCGGGAGCGAGTATCTGCCATCTATGTGCACAACAAATTCAGTCGCGATGGCGAGGATGCAATCAGGTTCGCACCTGCTTTAATCTCTGCCGACTTTGCCGGTAGTCCGAAAGATTTCGCGCAAAACACTAACAAAATAATATGCCTATAAAATACACAGTAACATAAATTACCAACGAGGCCGGCGCATTCACAGCATGTCGGTCAAAAACTGTGGTATTGTGTAGTAGAGTTCAAGAACTATACCTGGAAGAGAAGCGTCTATTTTTTCCGTAGTTTTGCGGTTGTCAGGAAATTTATCTTTCAAATACCCTGAAATCCCGTTGGCGATCAATGATTTTATCAAAGGGTGTCGGTATGTGATTTGTCGCTAATATATACCTCTAGTAGGCAGGCGGCAGCGGGGCGCTATCGAATGAGACAAAGGATTGTAGATGGCTCTCCACTTTGCCGCTGGCGGAACCGCCAGCGAAGTTACAACCGCCGGCTTCAACCTGGTTGATGTTCAAACCGTCGAGCAGCTCAACGAATTGCCAGAGGGTTCGCAAGGCCTGGTCTGGCTCAACGAGGGCGAAGGCGTAACCCAATCCTTCATCGACAAGGTCACCCCGTTCATAGGCAATCCGAAGCTGTATGGGTTCTTTCTCGTCGATGAGCCGGATCCAACCGGCAAGTACCACACCCAGGTGGACGCGGCCGACCTGCGAGCGGAATCCGACTATATCCATTCCAATGTGCCGGGCGCCAAGACCTTCATCACCCTGATGGACATGGGCTCCGCCGCAAACCCGGATTATTCCAACACCTACAACTATGCCAACACCCATATCGATCTGTTCGGCCTTGACCCCTATCCGGTGCGCACCGGCACCAGCACCGTCGACTACGACATGATCGACAGATCGGTGGCGGCCGCGGTGGAATCGGGCATCCCGATCAGCCAGATCGTTCCGGTCTACCAGACGTTCGGCGGCGGCAATTGGACGACCAACACGGGCGGCAAATATGTCATGCCCACGACGGACCAGTTGCAGACCATGATCGACCACTGGGAAAAGCTGGTCCCCGATCCCGCCTTCGACTTTGCCTATGCCTGGGGCGAGCAGGAAGGCGACACCGCGCTTGAACACTCTCCGACCCTGCAGGCCTTTTTCAGGGAACACAATTCGAGTGATACCGGGACGCCAACTGCTCCTACCGAGCCTACCGCTGTCTCTTATACCACATCTGACGCTGCCGACGACGGAGAGAGTGTAGATCTCGGTGGTCGCCGTATCATTAAAAAAAAGGGGGGGGGGGGGGGGGGGGGGGGGGGGGGGGGGGGGGGGGGGGGGGGGGGGGG
>NZ_JBVVPU010000019.1:0-68190 GCF_055811295.1 Mesorhizobium sp. WSM4871
CCACAGAGAGCACAACCACCTTGTAGATGGCCAAAGATCGCCCTGATCGGCGAGAGAGGATGCTCTCTGCGGTGTAGCAGGCTATTTCAGAAGAAAGGGGAACTGCTGATCTATCTTCAGTATGAAGCATTTGTCTGGTTGGTACTTACGTTCAATGTTTCTGGCGTACTATCGCTTCCCCTACGCTTGCAGCTACAAAGGCTATCAGCGTAACAGCTGCCCAAATTAGTTGCCAAAACCCTCCTGAAATTGCTGAAGCCTCTTCAGGAGTCAATTCGGTCACATCATAAGACGACAGGTCTGATTTCATTGCTTTACTTTCCTATCTCAAATGTGAGGGTGAATCAGTGGATTTTTTCGTCGAGGATTTTTGCACCTATACAAACAAGCGCAAGGCCTAACGTCCCCAAAATCGCGAAAGCTATTGCCCAAAACATCCCTCCCGCAATTTTAGATGCTTCTTCGGGAGCCAATTCGGTCACACCATAAGCTGACATTTCCGACTTCATTGGTTTCTCCTTTCCTAGAACTCAAGATAAGAGGATGAATCAGTAGTGCACGGTCAGCGGCGTGTGCCGCCGCATAACGAGAACATCAAGAGACGTGCCAACTGCACAGGAAACCTGTGAACGGCGCTTATTGCCTTTGATTCAATCGCTTAATTGAGAGCGCGGCCGCACGCCGGGCCGAACATCGCCGTGTCGCGAACTCGACAAACCCGCCAACAGAGATGACCAAGTCCTGCTCGTCGGGAGAGGATGCGCTCTGCGATGGCAGGACATGGCGTTGTCACGTCGTTTGAAATGTGCCCGCGGGAGGCCGACACCGCGCTTTTCAGGCAGGCCGTGCACCCACGGCTTCCCACGCGGCCATTGCCTGGCGTCGATGGATCCGAATTTGTGTGCGAGCGGTGTTCCACGTTCGGCATGATCTGGCGTTGGGCCGCCCTGTAGGAGCGCAATTTTATCGGTGATCATACGCTTTGGCGGCAGACCCCCTTCTTCAGAGATCGCGTCAGCAGGCGCCTGGCGGCCTTGGTGTTGCGACACGTCTGGACAATCTCGTCGCGCACATATCCGTCTTGATCAACTGCTCTCCACACTTCGCCCGGTGCACGCCTTCGATCGCCGTCTCGAATTCCTGGCCGGTGAGCATGCGCAGGCAGAGGCCCGCTTCGGCCCCCCTTGCTCAGCGACCATTATCTCGAACGCAGCCTTATGCCAGGCAGCGCTCGCCATACAGCGCGACCTGCTGCTGCTCGACATCGCCCAGCATAATCTGGGGGCACAGGCGAAACTGATCACCACACGCGTCTGGTGGAGCTTTCCGACCGGCCAGGCTTGCGACGCCGACAAGAACCGTGCCTCGCTCGGCTTCCATATGGGCACCGAGCCTTTGCGCACGCCACGGCTGATGATGGAGTCGGCTTCGGTGTCCCGCCGCCCTCGCGCCGGCGTTTCCATGGCGAGCCGGTCATTGCTGATCTCGCAAAAGTCCTGAAACAGCCTTCCCTAGACGCGCCTGGTTCTCCCTGGGGCTGGCTGGCGCCATGGCGTCGTCATGGGTCAGCTGGCGCATGACTGTTGCGCCTCGACTGACCCAGATCAAGGCCATGCCTTTGTCGGCGTGGTTTGATCGATCAGTCCTACAAGGGAAAACGCATGGGCTGACCGACAGCCTGCTCGTCGCTCCCAACGTCTTGACAATCCAGACCATATGGCGGGCAAATGACGCTTCACCGGCCAGGAACCGACGTGAGAAACGCGCTTGAGACGATGCGGCGGGCGCTGGATCGCAGCGCAATCGATGCACGACCTGCGGCTCGATTCCAGCAGCATCTCACCAAGATAGCCGACGAGCTGGCGGCATGCTGATGGCCGGCTTTGACGACAGCTTCGACATCATCGTCGTTGGCGCCGGGCCGGTCGGACTTTCCTTCGCCGCATCGCTTGCCCACAGCGAGCTCAAACTGGCGGTTGTCGAGGGGCAGTCCCTGGAAAGACTGGCAAGTCCGGCTTTCGACGGTCGCGAGATCGCGCTCACCCACGCCTCGATTGGGATCCTTCGCGAGCTCGGCGCCTGGGATGTTATCCCGGCTTCGGACAAGTCACCGCTTCAAGGCGCACGCGTCCTCAACGGATCGAGTCCTTTTGCGCTGTGTTTCGATTCTCCCGGCGGATCCGCGGAACCACTGGGCGTTCTGGTCCCGAATTGCCGGATCCGCGATGCCCTGTTCAAGATCATCCGCTTGCAGGGCCATGCCCGGCTGCTGTGCGGCCACTCGGTCGTGCGTGCAACAAACAGCCGCGAGGGAGCAGTCATAACGCTCTCCAATGGCAGGCGGCTGACCGCTCGGCTTCTCGTTGCCGCGGATTCGCGTTTTTCCGCCACCCGCGATCTGCTCGGCATCGGCGCCGATATCAATCGGCTTGGCAACTCGATGCTGATTTGCCGGGTGAGGCACGAGCGCCCCCACCACCAGATCGCGATCGAATGGTTCAATCACCATCAGACGGTAGCGATGTTGCCCCTCGCGAAAGGCGTGTCGTCGCTGCTTTTGACTTTGCCCTCTAACGAGGCCGACGGACTGCTTGCCCTTGACGACGAGTTGTTCCTGATGGAGTTGACGAAGCGCTGTCGAGGCCGCCTCGGCAATATGAGCCTGGCAAGCCAACGCCATATCTATCCGTTGGTCACGACCTGGGCGCACAGGTTCCGGGCGCCGGGCGCCGCATTGATCGGCGACGCTGCCGTCGGCATGCACCCGGTCACCGCGCATGGCTTCAACATCGGCCTCGGCGGCCAGAGGCAGCTCGCCCGTGGTATCCTGACAGCGTGGCGCGACCGTCGCGACATTGCCGATCCCGACATGCTGCACAGATATGAAAGGCGACTGCGCCTGTCGGCGGCGCCGCTCTATCATGCTACGAATATTCTCGTCGGACTCTACTCAAGCGAGAATCCGGCGGCACGGCTTGCAAGGCATGTGGGGCTGCGCCTCGGCCAACATCTTCCCTTTGTCCGTCATGGCATTGCGGCCATGCTGAGGCGGTGAACCCCAGTCACCATAGTGTCAGCATCAGCGTGCCGCGCTTTCGCCCATCCAGGGGAGGAAGGCGTCATGCTCTTCACTGGGATCGTCGATTCCGCGCAGCCGCGACCGCTCACATCGAACCACACTCGCCCGCCTGCTACGTGATCTGCTCTTTCAAGCGTTCGTGCCGCATACGGCGCAGGCTGGTGATATTCTGCCTTCATCGGTCGTGCCTGCCCAACAAGGCGACCGAGCAGCCGGCATACACGGCACAAAACGAGGTGGGCGGCCGAACGAACCCACACCTGTCCACCGCCCGAATCGGAAGCAGCGATCCACAGTATAGCGCGGCGATCTGGGAGAGACCTGCGCGACAATCAGCATGATAATTTGCCCGTGACCGCGCCCTGAGAGTCTCATCCAGATTGTCGCGCAGGTCTCTCCCAGATCGCCGCACCACAGCATGGATCAGACTGCGGCGGTCCTCCGGCCACTCCTCCACAAACTCGATCGCGTCTGCGACATTGACAATCTCCTGCACAAGGTAGGATCCATGCTTGATGAAGATGGCGTTGCTGAATGCCGCGAGCCTCTTCCGTCGCGGGTCATCAGCGTGTCAATCGCCGCGTGTGTGCGCAATTCCCGCGCGCCGCAATGCGTTTGTCGGCCAGTGCCACACAGGCGCGGACCCAGCCACGCCCAATTCCGCCTTCGATGTGCTTGGGGCGTGGATGGCTGTCATCCAAACAATCAATTTTGCCAATCCTGCCGGCCCTAATAGGAGGGTGACCGAAATCAACTGCCTCGGCCCGCAAGTACGTCCGACGAAAAAGCCTGAGCACCAACCACCTAGCCCCAAAGGAGCAACAGAATGCAACGATCCGAAGGCAGTGGAAATTGCTGCCGGGACGTTCTTCCTCATCGGTGTCTATGTCGCGCGTCCAACCGACTCGCGTTTTGACATCGGGTCTCACGAACGACCCCGCTTCTCAGAATTAGCGTGCCCGGGCCCCGACCCTACCGACATTTGACGGCATTTGCAGCGCCGGTGATTGCTGCATTGGCTAGGTGTGAATTTGACCCATAAAATCGATCATGAACTGTTGAATCGAGAAATGGCCGCAGACGATCCATGGCGGCTCGATGGCAACCCGTTCGAGCGGGAGCGCCACACCCAAATTCTCCGGTTGTCACTTGCGCAAGGTCCAGTCGCAAATGCGCTCGAAGTCGGGTGCGCTGCCGGCGCCTTTACGGAGCGGCTAGCCCCCCTTTGCCAGCGGCTCACTGTGATCGATGTCGTGGAGCCTGCGATTACGCGAGCACGTTTACGCATGAAGGAGGCGCCGCACATCAGCTGGGTAATCTCCGATGTTCAACAGTTTTCGAGTGATGAGCTGTTCGACCTGATCATCGTTGCGGAGGTTCTTTACTACGTCGGAGACCTCGTTCAGATCCGCGCGGCAGTCCGCAACTTGGTAGGCCTGCTTGCGCCAGGCGGGCATCTGGTTTTCGGGTCGGCACGTGACGCCAATTGCCAACGCTGGGGGCACGCTGCTGGTGCAGAGACCACCATCGCCATGCTGAACGAAGCGTTGACCGAGATCGAGTGCATCGAGTGCCGGGGCGCGTCGATCAATGAAGACTGCCTGCTGGCCCTCTTCCGAAAGCCGATTTCCGCTTCCTGATGAAACACTTGGAGACCCTGTGCGCTTCTGTGGTGTCAAGCACCCAATATGGGGACGTATAAGAGCGCCTGATTGCAACAAGTTAGCTGGATCCAATCGAGAATCAGAACGCTGATGCCTTCTTTGGCACCGTCGTCGGCACGCACATCATCTGCAAGCTGGCCCGGGACCGTGCAGGTCGCGCCCAGAACCCAAACGAGATCGGCGTGGTCGTTGTGTCGAACGAAGTCGGGGATTTTCGAAAGAACGTCCTTTCACGGCAGGTCGTCAGTATAGAGCTCGAAGCGACCGCGCCTTCAAAGGCGGACTTGCCGTCGACCCGCGCTGATCACCGCTGCTGGCAAGCCAGAACGGAATGCCGGTAATTGCATTGAGGGTGGCGGCGATCAGCCCCTCGAAACCTTTTTCGCTCGTGGGCTTAAGTTCGGAAAGCTGCGCGAATCGTGCGTCAACGGTCCCCGCATTTGCCGACGTCTAACAGTCGGGCCCATCCTCCACTTGATCGCTGCTTCGGCACGAGGCGCAGCCACGCTGCTGGCGGCCGCTCTTGAGGCAGGTTTTGTCACCGACAGCTGCCATCGGTGTCGTCGCTTTATCGGGCCGATCGAGCACGACCAGAGGTCCAGATCAACGCATGGTTTTAACATCCACAGCGTGGATGCTCGCGATCTAAACAATCAATTTTACCAATCCGGGCGGGTCGTTCATTAACCGCCCACCTGACATGCACCGCCGCTGCTCTACCGCGTGAGGTGCACAAAAGAACCCGAAAAAGAGGAAGTCTTCGCATGCGCAATGACGTGCAGTGGAGGTTGTGCTGGGAAAATGAATTGCAGCTTTCCGATCACCTCGAACTCTCTGAGTTCTTACGGAAGACCTATGAGCCGACCGGAGCCTTTAATGGAAAGCAATTCGCAGGCGGTCGGAGCTGGGCCGGTGCAAGGCCGGAGGTCCGCGCAATCGGCTATGATGTGCACGGGGTAGCGGCTCACTTGGGGCTGCTGCGCCGATACATCAAAGTTGGCGACGCTGATCAGCTTGTCGCTGAACTCGGTCTATATGGGGTGCGTCCGGATCTTGAGGGGCTGGGAATCGCCCATTCGATTAGCGTGATGTATCCAGTGCTGCAGCAGCTTGGCGTTCCATTCGCTTTCGGCACGGTTCGGCAAGCGCTCCGGAACCATGTTGGGAGGTTCTGCCGGAAAGGCTTGGCGAACATTTTGACAGGCGTTCGCGTGCGTTCAACCCTCCCGGAGGTGTACCCCGATCTGCCTCCCACGCGAGTGGACGACGACGTACTCCTCATGGTGCTCCCAATTGGACGCTCGATGAGCGAGTGGCCGGCCGGCACTTTGATCGATCGGAACGGTCCAGAGCTATGAACGCGGATTTGTTATCCGCTCGCTTCCTCAAATTCACAGAAAAATCTGACATCTCATGAACCTGTTTGCCACAGCCAGTACGGTTGCCATCTGCTCTTATGCGCTGCTGTCGACCGTTTATAAAACCGCGCAGGTGTTTTATACCCTGCCTACAAACGTAGCGCCGACGTCGGGCGACCCGGCCGGCGGTGAGCCTTGGCCGAGCGTCGATGTCATTATCCCGTCCTACAACGAGGCGCCTCGCACCCTGTCCGACTGCCTGGCATCCATTGCAAGTCAGGAATACGCCGGAAAACTGCAGGTCTATGTTGTTGATGACGGTTCTGCAAACCGCGATGCCCTCGTAGGTGTACAAGAGGAATACGGGCACGACCCGAGGTTCAACTTCATTGCGCTCCCAAAGAATGTCGGAAAGCGAAAGGCGCAGATTGCCGCGGTTCGCCGCTCGTGCGGCGATTTGGTGCTCAATGTAGATTCGGACACGATACTCGCGCCGGACGTCGTCACAAGGCTTGCGCTAAAGATGCAAGATCAAGCGATCGGCGCGGCCATGGGCCAGTTGGCGGCTAGCAACCGCAGTGAAACTTGGCTGACGCGGTTGATCGACATGGAGTACTGGCTCGCCTGCAACGAAGAGCGGGCTGCACAGGCTCGATTCGGTGCCGTCATGTGTTGCTGCGGACCGTGTGCCATGTACCGGCGATCCGCGCTTCTTTCGGTGCTGGATCAATACGAGACGCAACGCTTTCGAGGGAAGCCGAGCGACTTCGGTGAGGATCGCCACCTCACGATCCTTATGCTGAAAGCAGGCTTCCGAACCGAGTATGTCCCGGAGGCCGTCGCGGCAACAGTCGTTCCCGACAGGATAGGTCCCTATCTGCGTCAACAACTTCGCTGGGCCCGGAGCACTTTCCGTGACACGCTGCTATCACTCCACCTGCTGCGCGGCCTTAATATTTATCTCACATTGGACGTGATTGGCCAGAACCTTGGCCCATTATTGCTCTCTTTGTCGGTCCTGGCGGGGCTCGCGCAATTCGTAACGACAGGTACTGTGCCTTGGACGGCATGCCTGACGCTTGCAGCCATGACCATAGTTCGCTGCAGCGTGGCAGCGTTTCGTGCGCGCCAACTTCGATTTCTCGGATTCTCGCTCCACACACTCATCAACATCTCTCTCTTGCTCCCATTGAAAGCATACGCGCTGTGTACATTGAGCAATAGCGATTGGCTGTCGCGAAGCTCTGCGACCAAGGTGCCAGACATCGGCGGCGCGCTTTCAAAGCCGACCTTGGTAGGATCCGAAGCAACTTACAGCGAACAGCAATAGTCACGTGATCTCAGGCGGAAGAGTTTTGAGCCAGGACCAGAAAGATCAAGTGTTGATGCGCGAGTTGGACCCTAAGGATTTGCGGCGGCCCGAGACTGGTCAGATCGAACGGGAGTCTCACGAGCAATCAAGCGCGAAAAGCTCCGTGTCTGACTCTGCCTCGACCGTGGCGGTCGATTTTACAGGCGTAACCAAGTCGTATGGGAACAAGGTCGTCGTCGACGAACTGTCGTTCACCGTTGCGTCGGGAGAATGTTTCGGCCTCCTCGGACCAAACGGCGCGGGCAAAAGCACGATTGCGCGTATGCTTCTCGGAATGACATGCCCTGACGCGGGCACGATCACGGTGCTCGGCCTCCCGGTGCCGGCACGCGCTCGGCTGGCGCGCAGGGGCATTGGCGTGGTCCCGCAATTCGACAATCTTGACCAGGAATTCACCGTACGCGAGAACCTGCTGGTGTTCGGGCGCTACTTCGGCATGAGCACACGCGAGGCCGAAGCGGTCATCCCGTCGCTTCTCGAGTTCGCTCGCCTCGAGCGCAAGGCGGATGCGCGCGTCTCGGAATTGTCCGGCGGCATGAAGCGATGCCTGACGATGGCGCGGGCGTTGATCAACGACCCCCAGCTCATTGTGATGGATGAGCCGACCACCGGCCTTGATCCGCACGCGCGCCACTTGATCTGGGAGCGGCTGCGCGCCCTGTTGGCCCGCGGCAAGACGATTATCCTGACGACGCATTTCATGGAAGAGGCTGAGCGATTATGCGATCGGCTGTGCGTGCTCGAAAAGGGTCGCAATATCGCCGAAGGCCTCCCGCAGGCGTTGATCAACGAGCATATCGGATGCCAGGTCATGGAGATTTACGGCGGCGATCCCCACGAGTTGCAATCGCTGGTCAAGCCGCATTCTCAGCGCATCGAGGTGAGCGGCGAAACCCTTTATTGCTATGCGCCAGACCCTGAGCAGGTGCGCACGCAACTGCACGGGCGAGCAGGTCTGCGCCTTCTTCTGCGTCCAGCCAATCTCGAGGATGTTTTCTTGCGGCTGACCGGGCGCGAGATGGAGGAGTGAGCCATGATTGAAGCTTATGCGGCGGCGTTGCCGGCCAATGCGTGGAACTGGGTTGCGGTGTGGCGCCGCAACTATCTGGCATGGAAGAAAGTCGCACTCGTGTCGATTCTCGGTAACCTTGCCGATCCTATGATCTACCTTTTCGGCCTCGGCACCGGCCTCGGCATAATGGTCGGCCGCGTCGACGGTGCGTCGTATATAGCCTTTTTGGCAGCCGGCATGGTCGCGGTAAGTGCGATGACCGCCGCAACCCTCGAAACATTGTACGCGGCTTTCGCTCGCATGCACTCTCAGCGCACTTGGGAAGCGATGCTGTATACGCACGTTACCCTCGGCGACATCGTTCTGGGTGAACTCGCGTGGGCAGCCACCAAGGCCTTCTTGGCCGGTACGGCAATCACCATTGTCACCGCAACGTTGGGTTATGCAGCCTGGCCGTCCGTCCTCTATGCGCTGCCAATCATTGCTCTCACTGGGTGCGTATTTGCGAGCCTCGCGATGATCGTCACCGCGCTTTCACCCAGCTTCGATTACTTCGTGTTTTACCAGACGCTTGTCCTCACACCTATGCTGTTCCTGTCGGGCGCCGTTTTCCCATTGAATCAGCTGCCTGACGCCTTTCAGCAGATAGCGCGATGCATGCCGCTATCACATTCGATCGACCTCATTCGCCCGGTTATGCTTGATCGCCCGATCGGCGGCATCGCCCTGCATGTCGGTGTGCTCGCCCTGTACGCGCTATTGCCATTCTTCCTCTCAATGGCGCTGTTGCGCCGCCGACTAATGCGCTGACGCGAAAGAGCGGGAGATAAACATGCGCTACGGACTCCGTGCGGCAAACGACATCGCCAACAGAAATCGGCATGCCACGGAGGGTGTTCGGAGGCATCCACTCAATCTCTCAACGTCTCATGTTGATCCCGGCGAAAGAGAATTTCTTCGAGGTTGTGATGTCTGCTGGCGTTCGCCGCGGCGAACGACAACGCAGCCTGTGTTTTTGATCAAACGGCCTTGAGAGAGGCCAATTCAGTCTTCTGTACGATAAATGGAGAGCAAGATGCTGTGTCTAGGATTGAGCGGCGGATTAGACAAAGTCTATGAAAACAGATTCCAGGTTCCGAACACATTCATGCACGATGGCGCTGCGGTGCTCGTCCGAGACGGACAGGTCATCGCGGCCGTAGAAGAGGAGCGCCTCAATCGGATCAAACACTCCAACAAGCTCCCAATCAGTTCGGTTCAGTACTGTCTTTCAGCCGCTGGGGTTCAGCTCAGTGAAATCGATCATGTGGCGTTCTACGCTACCGAAGCCTATTGCAACGCAATGCTCGAAAACATGCTTGCTTCCCAGCCGGACACCTCCATTCCGTTGGATGCTAAACTGTTGGTGCAGAAGCTGTTGGCGCAGGAGTTCGGTAGCGAGCTCGACGCTTCGCGTATCTCATTCGTAAGTCATCATCAGGCGCACGCCGTGAGTGCTTTTGCAATGTCGGGCTTCGAGCAAAGTCTGATTTTCGCGATTGATGGCTCTGGTGATTTCCTGTCGGGGCTCGTGGCGGTTGGATCTGGCACTGGAATTGCCCAACTCGCGACTTTCCCAGAGAACAATTCCCTTGGGCAGTTTTATCTCGAGACGATCCGGTATCTCGGCTACGGCTTGTTCGATGAATATAAGGTGATGGGGCTCGCCCCCTACGGCGATCCCGTTCCCTATCGCGAGCTTTTCGAGCAGTTCTATGAACTCTCTGCAAACGGCGAGTATCGCGTCCACCTCGACCGCATCGGTCCGACTTTGCTTCGCAGCATTCAGGTCCGGCAAAAGGGAATGCCATTCACCCAGCAGCATAAGGATGTGAGTGCGTCCTTGCAGGAAGCGCTCGAACGCATCGTGTTTCACATTCTTCGGCATCATCGTGAGGCCACCGGGATGACGCGGTTGTGCCTGGCCGGCGGCGTTGCGCACAATTGCTCCATGAACGGCAAGCTGCTCTATTCAGGACTTTTCGAAGACATCTTCGTGCAGCCCGCATCGCATGACGCTGGCTGCGCATTAGGCGCTGCACTAATCGTGTCTGAAGAGCTGGGCCGCCCCGCGCCGCGTGCGCGATTGCAGGAGGTTTATTGGGGGCCGGATCTCGCGAGCGATCACGCTGTCGAAGAGGAACTAACGGCATGGGCGGGGCACCTGGAGTTTGAACGCACGGAGGAGGTGGCGGATCGGGCAGCCGAGTGGATGGCCGGTGGCGCCGTGATCGGCTGGGTGCAAGGTCGTTCGGAGTTCGGGCCGCGCGCGCTCGGAAATCGCAGCATTCTTGCCGACCCCAGGCCCGCCACGAACAAGGACCGGATCAACGCTATGGTCAAGAAGCGGGAAGGGTATCGCCCGTTCGCCCCATCAGTGCTGGAGGAGGATGCGCGCGAATTTTTCGACCTCCCAGGTAGTGCGTGCGAATTTCCCTTCATGAATTTCGTGGTTCGCGTGCGCGACTCCAAGCGCGGTTTGCTCGGCGCCATCACGCATGTCGACGGTACGGCTCGGCTGCAGACAGTATCGCGCAAGGCCAGTCCGGCCTACTGGGACGTCATCAATGCCTTCAAGCAGCGGACAGGCATCCCAATTCTGCTCAATACGTCCTTTAACAACAATGCCGAGCCCATCGTAGATTCAGTTGCAGACTCGATTGCCACGTTCCTGACGACAGAGTTGGATGGACTTGTGGTCGGGCCGTTCCTCGTGAAAAAACGGGCCGCAACGCTGCAGGATTGGACTGCGCTCGCGGTTTCATTGCCGCCTTATGTATCCCTTCACAAGGTCCGCGCTTACACGGCGCTCGATCGCCAGGAGACCGTCTGCGAAATCCGCACGGATCACTCCAGCCGTGACGGCGTGCGTATTTCCCATGACTTGTTCGATCTGCTGACGCGGATCGAAGGCGAAGCCGTGCTCGCGGATCTCCTCGATACAATTACGCTGGATCAGGCCCAGCGCGAGGCTCTCACAGGAGAGCTGCGAAGGTTGTGGGAGCAGCGCCGCGTTCGCATGCATCCCCCACACGCCGCTCGCGTCCAACAAACCTGATGCCAAACGCTGGACAACAGATGGCAGCTGCCGAAACACCGGTCTGCATCTTCATATGACGGTCTCCAAGGCAAGCGGTGCCGAGATTCGGTTCAACATGAAATATCCGATCTTCGGCCCGCCTATCCTCGGCTTCTGATTGCGCTGGCGCTGTCACTGACTCTGCTGATGTTAGTCCGGAAAGCAGCCGCTTTTGGAAGATTCGGCGTATCGATGGCGAGGCTGCGCGAAGGGTCGCTGGTCATAATGTTCTTGCATCAATTCTTTCAGTTTTCGCTCGGCGATTTTGGTGTCTCCAACGAGGCGCTCATCATCGTCGTCGCTGTTTCCGGGCCGCTCGCGATTTATCTCGTGCTGAAAATATCCGCGTGGCTATCACCGTGGTTCCTTGGCAACGGTGGGCGCGCGCAAGGTCGTCTAATTGGCCAACTCCGCAACGGGGTTGCCTGGCGCGTCGCCAAGTATGAGCAGGAGGCAACTGGCTTTGTGAAGCCGTACATCGCCCTTGCCTTGATTGCGCTGCGCTGGCGATTGAGACGAAAGGCCCGCCCGCATGGCTTGGCTGGTGATTTGATTGTCTCCTTGACCTCTTACCCCGCGCGTTTCCCGACACTGCATCTGACGCTGCGTTGTCTTCTGTCGCAGACGGTTGCACCGGACCGAGTCATTCTGTGGATCGCTGTCGAGGACGCCGCGCAGTTGCCCGCCGAGGTGACAGACCTCAAACGACATGGTCTCGAGATACGCCTTTGCCGGGACCTTCGCTCGTATAAGAAAATTATTCCGGCGCTGCTGGCATTTCCAAAAACCTACATCGTCACTGCAGATGACGATGTCTATTATTCGCGCACATGGCTGGAGGAACTTGTCGAAGGAGCCGGCGAAAAGACAGTCGTTTGCCAGCGAGCCCACTCGGTTGCGCTCGATGATGCGGAACGCATTCAGCCTTACAGCAAATGGTCATACGACGTCGCTGAACCGGCGGGAATGATTTTCCCCACCGGCGTCGGTGGAGTGCTTTACGGCCCCAAAGCGCTGTCGCCGGAGGTTGTGGATGAGGACATGTTCGCCAAACTCTGTCCTCAAGGCGATGACATCTGGCTGTTCTGGATGGGCCGGCGCGTCGGGAGCACGTACATCAAGACCAATCGCAAATGGGTCGAATTTCAGTGGAAGGGATCCCAGAGCTCTGCCTTGCATTTGAGCAATGTCGGGGCTGGCGGAAATGATGAGCAAATCGGCAGAATGATGAGCCACTATGGCTTGCCTGCCGCCAAGGGGCTTTCGCCGGATGAGTTGAAGCGGCTACCGTTCAGCGCCGAAGAAATGGTCGCCAGGATCCAGAAAGAGATTGACGAGAAGGGCATCCTCACAGCCGATGAAAGCCGGCTTTTGTGGACCCAAAGCAGCGAGCGTCCTTCCAAATAGAACAGTGCGCGCACTGCAATTTACGTCATTAAGGACGGCCAGATCGGCAGTCAGTATCAATGGTATAACGATCGTCAATGCGCCTCTCACCTGATTAGGGAAGTAACTCGCCCGGCGGTCCCAGCTGGAGCGCGTCATTCCTGGCGAACCAGTGCCCAGCGCTGCAGGTCTGTGGAACTAGAAGACCACCAGATCTTCGGCATACCCTTTATGCAGACCAACAGCCGGTACCGCCATGCATCAGC
Organism: Mesorhizobium sp. WSM4871; assembly: GCF_055811295.1. Taxonomy (NCBI): domain Bacteria; kingdom Pseudomonadati; phylum Pseudomonadota; class Alphaproteobacteria; order Hyphomicrobiales; family Phyllobacteriaceae; genus Mesorhizobium; species Mesorhizobium sp. WSM4871. The sequence continues at coordinate 13,256 of NZ_JBVVPU010000019.1, forward strand.
CGGCATCCCGGTGAACACGTCGAACACGGTGCGTAACCGCTGTTCTCAGGCCACGGCCTTGAGCGGCATAGGCCTGTAGGCCAAGGCAGCAGATCGTTGATCTGGCTTTGTGGATGGCCGGCGACGATCCGGGCGATCACGTCAGCGAGGTAGGTGTGTGGCTCGCCGCCGTTGAGCTTGGCGGTTTATGCCGACCGCCGAACTATGCCGATTCGTTTGGTCGAGATCGTTCGGCCTTTGAGCGTTCGTATGGCTTCAGCTTGGCAAGTTCGGATTCCTTCAGCTCAAGATGTGCGTGGAGATAGTCAGCGTCGTTTCCATTGCCTCACAGGCGAACAACTGCCCCGCTTTGGTCCGTCTCCGCCCGAATCAAGCACAGGCACAGTGGTCTCGTCCGCGATAGCTTGTCTGAAGCCTTCAGCCGCCCGAACAGCCGCTCATGCACAGCGTGAAGCAGGAAATACGACGGTCTCTTTTTTCTGGCCGCAAATCGAGCGGGTGCCCTCGAATCGGTCACCTTCCGTGCTTATTGCTGCCAATGAGCATCCCGACCATAACGCCATTGCGGATTTCGCCGGCGCTTTCTTTCTTCAGGAAATCGAGGACCTGTTGGTCAAGCTCACCCGGGCGGTTAGCGTTCGCGATCCGGACATCTGTTTCGGGCAATCGCTTGATCGGGATGCGAGTCGAGGAAGGGGAGCTCACCCAAGCCACGGCCGAATGCCCCACGGGCACCTGCGCGATCGCAAGCGCCGTGGTGCTGTGCCATTCGATGCGAAGCGTGAGAGTCTTCTTCAGCCCGCGCAGAACCAGGAAGGCCGACATGGGCGAGAGCGCCGCGCCGGTGATGTTGCGCATGCCCGTTTCGTACAGGGTGTGGAGGGTTTCCGCGTCGCCGAGGATTGCACCGCCAAGGCGGCGGCCTCATTCGCCGCAACGCTTTCGAGCGTAGGTCGAGCTCAGGAAGACGAGTGGTTGAACCGCATCGGGAAAGCCAGCCGGATCGTAGCCGTGATGGATCGCACGGGTAGCGAAGCCGAATTTGGCCTCGTTCGCAGACTGTGCCAGTTCAGTCTTGGGTTGGTGGGCAGTCGGGCATCGACTTCAGACGTGCTCTTGGCTTTCGGAGGGAGTGGCTGCAAACTGGCTCATATGAAATGTCCAAACGGCAGAAGAAAATGGTCCAGTCTCCAGGTCCCGGTGCTTCAACCCGCTCGCATGGCATGGGGGCGCGTCAAATCTACGAAGCGCTTCGCGAGCAGATACTCCGAGGCATCTACGACACCGGCAGCCAACTGCCGTCCTCCCGGGGTCTCGCCGAGGAACTTGGAGTCTCACGAACGACCGTCACCGTCGCTTACGAGCAGCTGGCCGCGGAAGGTTTCATCGACATCCGTCAAGGCGCGCGCCCTCGTGTCGCATCCTCACTGGTCGCACATGAGCTAACCGCCAATCCCCCAAAACGGGTCGGCCCGGACCACTTGTCAAGCTATGGCGAACGGCTGCGTGGCACTCCGCGCTGGCCCAATTACCTGCCGAACCCGCTGAAGGTCGATTTCCGATATGGCGTCCTGGCGCCCTCCGATTTCCCCGCATCGGCTTGGAAGCGCGCGATGAACGCGGCGATGGCGCAGCGGCCGGCACGGCTCGCCTATGACGATCCATGCGGTTCGCGCCGGCTCCGTCAGGCGCTTCAGGGCTATCTCTGGCGCGCCCGTACCGTGCGCTGCAACCCCGAGCAGATCGTCATCGTCAATGGTTCGCAGCAGGGCCTCGATCTCTGCGCGCGCCTGCTGCTCGATCCAGGCGACAGCTTCGTCATCGAGGACCCCTGCTACAGGATGGCGCGCCAGGTCTTTGCCAGTACAGGTGCCACGCCCGTTCCCGTCGAGGTTGACGATCACGGCATGCAGACGGAGCAACTGGCGGGGGTCACGGCCCAGCTGGCCTATGTGACGCCCTCGCATCAGTTTCCGCTCGGCGGCGTCATGCCGATCGCGCGGCGGCATCAGCTTCTGGAATGGGCCCGGGAGCAGGGCGCCTATGTCATCGAGGACGACTACGACAGCGAATATCGCTACGACATCAGCCCCGTTCCCCCGCTGCATAGCCTCGAGGATCATGGGGCGGTCATCTATCTCGGCACCATCTCCAAGACGCTCTCGCCGATGCTGCGCATCGGTTATCTCGTCGTCCCGGAGGAATTCCAGCAGGTTTTCGAAACAGCCAAGCAGTTTGCCGATCGGCATTCTCCGGTGGCGGGGCAGGACTCATTGGCCTCTCTGATCGAGAGCGGCGGCTATGAAAGCCATGTGCGCCGCGTGCGCCGCGTTAACGGCGAACGCCGGGAGGTATTGCTGACCACGCTGAAGCGGAGTTTTTCAGATCGGATAACCGTCCAGGGAGCAGAGGCTGGACTGCACGTCGTCATATGGTTCAACGACCTGCCGCAATCGCGTGAGACGGCGTTGGTCGAAGCCGCCCAATACGCCGGTCTGGGTCTGCACCCGATTTCGCCGCTTTATCATTGGCAGTCGGGAGCAGGCGAAGCCGACCGCGTCGGGCTTGTCATGGGCTATTCCGCCTTGAGCATCCGGCAGATCGAAAAAGGCGTCGAGATGCTGCGGGACGTCGTCGCTCAACTCTGAGATGTTGACGGTTCCGCACGCGGGTTAGAACACATTCGCGGCCGCTCATCGTAAACAGTTCATCGTTGAAACTTATTGCGCAGCCGGGCGACGGCCGCGCTCATGGCCGCCTGACTTAGGTTGCTGGTGCTTGCCGCCGCCGTGAAGTTGCGCGCGGTCAGCAGTGCATCGAGCCGACAGGAGGTTCAGATCAAAGCCTTTGTCTCATCTATCCGCAAGGTGGATGCTTGTCATCGAAACAATCGATTTTGCCGATTGGACACAGCGTCGTATTGAGAATTCAAGGATGCAGCCCTAAGGGGATTGTCGATGTATGCGTTGGCTCCGAGGAGCATTTTCTGGTGTGTGCCTCCTGGTCTGCGCCGAACATTAAGCGAGCCGATCCCCTTTTCGACCAGGTACGTCGGTGATCGGCGCAAGCTGCATCGCGTCGGCTCGTCGCCACAAGCTCCCCCAAGTAGCGTAGGCGCCTACCTTAAGGATCAACTCGCTGCGGAATCAACTTAAGAGGTTCTGCAGAGACGGCCTGGCGACCATTGTGTCGGCGTTCGCATAGGGTCCCACTCAGAAGTTCAGTATCTCGACCTGCCGCCTCGCGCGGGGAGGACGTGCTCGTCGTGCCGATTGCGCGGCCGATGAGCGAATGGCCGATCGGTACAACAATTGACCGGAAAGGTCCGGAGCTATGAAACATCTTGATGACAGCTGGGAGGTGCAGAGTGAGTGCGCTGACGGCACCGGCCGTCGCAGCGTTTATCTGACGTTTGACGATGGTCCCGATCCATTTTTCACACCACAGATACTCGATGTGCTGGCGCAAAATCGAGTGCCAGCGACTTTCTTCGTCATTGGTGCCTACGCCGCCGAGCACCCGGATCTCATCCAGCGAATGATCGCGGAAGGGCATGAGGTAGGCAACCACACCATGTCTCATCCGGATCTGTCCAAATGCGGCTTGGGCGAAGTGCAACGTGAGGTATTCGAGGCGAACCAGGTCATCATGCTAGCCTGCCCACAGGCCTCGATCCGCTACATTCGCGCGCCATACGGCGCCTGGAGCGAAGAAGTGTTCACTGCGTCAGAGATCGCGGGGCTGGCGGCCCTCCATTGGTCGATAGACCCAAGAGACTGGTCGCGCCCCGGCACCGACGCGATCGTCGATGCAGTGCTCGCCTCGGTACGGCCAGGCGCAGTCGTGCTCTTGCACGACGGATGCCCTCCCGATGAGGCGAGACGGAGCACTCATGCCAGTCTGCGCAACCAGACCGTTATGGCGCTGTCCAATCTGATTCCTGCATTAGAGGCCTGCGGATATGAAATTCGCTCGCTTCCAGAACATCACTGAAATGCGAGATCCTGTGGACCTGCTTTCCCAGCCAGTACCTGTGTCGTCTCGCTTATGAAGGCTTACAGGCCGGTTTACGCCCTGCGGACAAGCACTGCATCGACACCGGACGAACTGGTCGGCTCCGACCGTTGGCTAGACGTTTGTTGCCACCTGCTACAACCGAGATCAAGGCGGTCGCCAGGAAAGCCTTCGAGATTTTTACCGAGTTGGATGCGGCAAAGGAAGAACTCGCGGCTTTGGAGAATTCACAATGACGGGCGCTTTTGTCACCCGCGACGGCTCACCATGGACGCCACACTATCTCACGGCGATCGATGGCGCGTCCTGCATCGGCTGCGGCCGCTGCTTCAAGGTCTGCTCGCGCGAGGTCATGCATCTTTACGGCGTGGATGACGCTGGTGAAATCCTCGGCGCCTGCGACGGCGGTGACGACGATTTCGATGGTGAGCTCAATCGCATGATCATGGTTGTCGACCGTGCCGGCCGCGGCATTGGCTGCGGAGCCTGCGGCCGCGTCTGCCCAAAGAACTGTCAGACCCATGTCGCGGCCGACCAGATCGCAGCATGAATTGCATGATTTGACGAGACAATCTCAGGAGAACGGCATTGCGCCTCATCAACTTTTGTCGGCTCCTCGGGCTGGTCCTGTGCGGCAACGCTGTGACGGTTTACTTCGTCTCGCATTCGTTCCGTCTAGCAGTCGTCACGACGCTGGGCTGTTCGCTACTTCTTCAGCTGGGCTATTTCGCAAGTGTGCTCTTTCTGATTTGGCGATCCAGCTGCGCTGGCAAAGCCGGGCAAGGGGCTGGGCTTTTCGACAGGTCACAGGAAGTTCGGTACCAGTCGCGCGACGATGACGAGGGTGAAGTCCTAAACTTGCTGGAAACTCAGGGAGGGGTGCATCCTTTGCCGAGGAATCAAAAACCCATGCCGGTTGGCGCCGGCATCAGCAAGGAGGCACCCCATGACGACGAGAGTACCCGCATCGATGCGCACCCGCCAATCCCTTTCCGACCTGATTGAAGGGCGTCTTTCCACACCGACGGGGCGTTCGGAGCTGATGAAGCTTGCGACCCTCCTGATTGTGGCAGGAAGCACTGGAGGGGGAGAGCCGGGATGCGGTCGGGCGAGACTATTACGAGCACGGAGCTGAGGCCGGCCAGGGTTACCATAACGGCGTGCGCAGCGGGCGCCTGAAGACGGCGGAAGGCTTTGGAATACTCTGCCCCGCAGGTGGCGGGCCGGGACGCGCCGTTTCGCTCCGAGATCCGCGATCATCTGAAAGGCCGCACCGAGGCGCTCGAGGCGGTGGAACTGCTGGCGCGCGGCCTTTCGGTGCGCGACATCGAGGACGCCTTCAAGGACGAGAGCGGCCGGCTGCTGTTGTCGAAGACGGCGGTCAGCGAGATCGGCGAGCTGTGGGCGGCGCGAGCCGGTGCTGGCGGCCTGGGGCTTCAGGGCCTCCGGCCAAGCTACTGCTGCATCTGATGGCCGGCTCCAAGGAGGATGCCGAGACAGTGAGCGCCTTCCTTTGCGCGGCCGCGGGCTCGGCGATCCGCTGCTTGTCGTGTCTGACGGGCGGCATCATCAAGGCGATCGAGACCTGCTTCCCGCGCTCGGAGCGTCAGCGCTGTCTTGCGCATCGAATGCGCAATCTCGTCGCCAAGGTGCCGGAAGACAGCTGGCCGGAGTTCAAGGCCCGCGCCACCGCCGCATACCAGGCGCCCTCGCGGGCCATTGCGCGCGACCCGGCCGCCGGAGTGGTGAAAGATTACGAGGCGGAATTGCCGAGCGCGATCGCCTGCTTCATGGACGATTTCGAGGCCTGTATCGCCCACCTGAGAATGCCGATCACCCACCGCCGCGCGATCCGCACGACCAATCTACTCGAGCGCTTATTCGTCGAGGAGCGGCGCCGCCCGCTACTATCCTCCTATCACCATACCGTGCCGGGCAATGCGCTTGTGGGCCTACACGAGAGCCTTTCCCGTCTGTTTGGGAAAAGAATTCGAGATCGCTCGGACGCGGCACCGCGCCGTCCGTGAACGGCTGGACGGTATTGCAAGGGCGCGGCGTAGTCTTCGTTGTAGCCAAGGAGCACCGACCCGCCGCAGCTGAACAGGGTTGGATCCCGTAGCCTTCGGCGAGAGCTGGGTCCTAGCCGGGTTTATGCACGGCGCTGAAGGTTTGGCGGCCTGAGGTGGTGATCTGGTCGCCGTTTCGGTTGTTTTTGACAAGCTGCTTGGGCGCCGGCGGTGATCCGTCGTGATGGAAGGCGGGGGTTTGCAGGTGCGGTCGGCGGTTCGTTCGGGGCGTTGGCGCCCCGTCGGCTACGTCACGAGCCGCGGAATGCGATCAAGGACGAAGCGGGGTGGGGGCGGACTTCTGCCCACTCGGCCGCTTGGCCGGCCGCAGAGCCGCACCGACGAAGCGGCCATCGCCATCGAACACCACTATCGGCTGGAAGCCGTACTCGTCGTGATGGGCATTGAACAGGCGAAGCTGCTGGCCGCCATGCACGGCATCAAACGTGTTGTCGATATCCAGCACGATCCGCTTCGGCACCTGCCGGAAGCGCAGTAAAGATGGACCATCGCCCGGCCCATAGCGACCAGCTCCCGCATGCCGGGCAGGTTCTCCAGCCGGTCAGCGTCGACTGTGAGGCCAGATCCCGACCCGAAGGCAGCGCATCCTGGGCCATCTTGAAGGCCGGATCGCAGCCAACCGGTTGGCGTCGTTGCCATCCTCATAACCGGCGGCGATCATCTTCATGCGGAAGCCGATCATATCGGCCACGCTGTGGACGATCTGGTCCGGGCAGCGCGGATCATCGATGCAACGCGCCAGACGGTCAGCCACACGCAGCCGTTTCTCCACCTCGGCTAGAGCCAGAACCCCACCGTTGGACGACAGCATGCCGCCGTCGAAGCGGGCGACGACGGCCTTGCCGCCCACAGATGACAAACCGCTCAGCGGCAGCGTAAGATCATTCATGGCGGGTGTGGTCTCCGGAAATGATTCGGATCGGCCTTAGCAACCAAATCCTACGTCATTTCAACGGCTTGCACCACATCCGCCAACCTGCCCTGAATTTTCCAGGCTAGGCAGCCGTCACCGTTATGTGGCTACGCCCCACCACTCGGCTGCGACGGACCGCAGGTCGTCCCCGGCTCGCACGCCCCCTGTGTGGATCTGATCCTTGATCGTCACGAACGATCCGTCCCGCAATGCCATCTTTCACCAACTGGACCACATCAATAGCTTCTGACTGGCTGTTTCCAACAGGCCAGCTCGCCAGTATCTGACCTGGTAACGCAAGGAGTTTCGCGATGTACATCCCTCCCGCTTTCCGCGACGACGACAAGGAGTGCCTGCGCGCGACCATCCGTGCGGCGCAGCTGGCGAACTTCGTTACCGTCACGGCAGTAGGGCCGCTCTCAACGCCACTGCCCCTCTTCCTTGACGAGAGCGAGGGCGAGCACGGCGTGATCTACGGGCATCTAGCGAAGGCCAATCCCCAGTGCCATGTTCCGCCGCTGGGCGAGGGCTTGGCCATCTTCATGGGGCCGGACGCTTACGTGACGCCGGCATGGTATGCGACCAAGCGGGAAACCGGGAAGGTCGTTCCGACCTGGAACTACATCGCCGTCCACGCCTATGGACCGGTCGAGTTCTTCGAGCATGCGGGAAGACTGCTGGACGTGGTGAATCGTCTGACCGACCACCACGAGAGCGAGCGCGCCTCGCCTTGGGCGGTGTCGGACGCGCCGCCGGATTTTGTACAGGCGCAACTCCGCGGAATCGTCGGCCTGCGCATGCCGATCACGAGGCTGGAAGGCAAGCGCAAAGTGAGCCAGAACCGCAACGCGGCCGATCGCGCCGGCGTGGCCGCGGGCCTTGCGGCGAGCGAGCGGGCATCTGACCGCGAGATCGCCGCTCTCATCCCAGAATAATCATGACTTCGTCGGAATCGACATCATGTCAGAACTGACCCCACTCGCCCTGTACCTCGCCGCGGCCTCCGTGCTCGCCATCACGCCCGGTCCGGGCATCTTCTACGTTGCCGCGCGTACGCTTGCCGGCGGTCGTGCGGAAGGTATCGCTTCCAGCTTAGGCACGGGGTTGGGGGGCATGATCCACGTCCTCGCCGCAAGCTTAGGTGTTTCCGCGATCGTGCTCGAGAGCTCGGAACTGTTCTCCGCACTAAAGCTGTTCGGCGCCGTCTACCTCGTCTGGCTCGGCTTTCGCACCTTTCAAGCAGCCCGCCGCAAGGGACCGACTGGCAGCAATGACGGCCCCGCGGTGGGGCCAGTCGGACCCCGGCGGGCGTTTCGTGAAGGGGTGATGGTCGAGGCGCTCAACCCGAAGACGGTAGTCTTTTTCCTCGCCTTCATTCCGCAGTTCGTGAATCCGAGCGCAGGGCTTGTAGCTCTGCAATTCGCGGCGCTTGGCTCCGTGTCGATTGCGCTCAACACGCTCGCCGACATCGTGGTTGCCTTGGTGGCTAGCGGCATTCAAGACGGCGCGGCCGCGCGTCCCGGCTTGATCCGCCGCCTGAGGGAGGCGTCGGGCGGCGCGATGATCGCGCTGGGCGTCGGCCTCGCTCTGGCGAAGCAGCCTGCTGCCTGACTTTGAAATCCGATCGGTTGGGCATCTTTCCGGGTTGGCGGGTTCTTGCGGAGTAGCTGGATGGCTGCGAGCCAGCTTCGGTCTTGCACCCATTCAGGTCATCTCTCCGGAGGCGCGGCACCACCCGTTGCGTGAAAGTCCGCTCGTAGATGAGAGAAAATACAGTGTGAGAGAAACGTGAGTTCGACTGACTCGCCTGCCTCATACCCATCATTTCAGCCCCTGCGAATCCACGCACGGTAGAAGCCAGTCAGCCGAGAATGACGGCCGTTTCATGGAAGGAAAGCCAAGCCATGCGCCAAGCATCGCCCCGCTTTGCACTCGATCACATGGCGACGCCCGGACTTGACGTCAGGGCACTTTTCGCTTTTGCCCGTGACCAGGGACTGACCGATGTCCAGATCCCCCGACTGTGCAGCAATGCTATTGCACGCGGCATGCCGACGGCTGACGTCCGGTCTGCCGCCGCCGAAGCAGGCGTTGGGATTATTTCCGTCAATGCCTTACAGCGCTTCAACGAGTGGACTCCCGGCCGCAAGGCTGAGGCGAGCAAGCTCGCCGATTATGCCGCGGCCTGCGGAGCCAAGACGCTCATGCTGGTGCCGGTCAACGACGGCACGTGGCCCGCCAATGGCGAGCGCCAAGGCAATCTCCGGGTCGCCTTGAAAGCGCTCAAGCCGATCCTTCAGTCGCGCGGTCTGATCGGTCTCATCGAGCCGTTGGGCTTCCAGACCAGCTCGCTTCGATCGAAGAACGAAGCGGCTAAGGCCATCGCCGCCATTGATGGCCAGTCCGTCTTCCGCCTCGTGCACGACACGTTCCATCACACGCTCGCCGGGGAGACGTTCTTCTCCTGCGACCTGACTGGTCTCGTGCACGTTTCAAGCGTGAACGATCCGATCCACTGGATTTACCCGGATCGCGTGCTAGTCGGTTCCGACAATGGCAGTCAGATCCGGGCGCTGCTTGATGGCGGCTATGCGGGCCCCTTCTCATTCGCTCCGTTTGTCGACGCAGTCCACCCGCTGGACGACCTCGCAGGCGCACTTGCCGCGAGCATCGACCTCGTCCGACACGGGCTATTCGCGCAAGTGCCGGTGTGAAACACTGGAGTAATTAGGAGTGCCTGCGACCCCTTTTGGGGTCCTGCGGAGAAGTCATTCGAGACGCCTCCTGTAACAATATCTCTCGCATCCAGATGCTTGCCGGATCACTGTTGTGAAGGGCGGGCCATAGGACGGCCTCGGTGAATGCGGGAAGCGGCAGCGGAAGTTCGATGATCCGCAGGGGAAAGGTTGTTTTGAAATGCTGAACCAGCCGTAAGGGCATCGTCGCAATACGAGCTGTGCCTGAGACCATCGGCGGGATCATGCTAAAGGCCTGGACGATAACCTCGACACGTCTCTTGAGACCGTGCTCAAGCAAAAACCGTTCCTCGATGGAGGGCTTCAGCGTCCGTCCGAACTTGACCGCAACGTGCCTCATCGACATGTATCTCTCGAATGTAAGCTGCCCTGGCAGTTGCTTGTTCGTGGAGCAGCCGACGCACACGAGCGTGTCGTCGAACAGCGCCGCTCTTGGATGCGCGCTCGACATGAACAATTCTGGAAAAATTAGAAAGTCGACGTCACCGCGCCGGAGGAGCTCATCGGGGTCGTCGTCGACGGGCAGCAATTCGAAGCTGACGGCGGGTGCTTCGCGTGCAACACGCTCCACGACCTTTTCAAAAAACACGAGTGTGGCAAAATCGGAAAGAATGATCCTGAAGCGGCGATCGGATTGAGCCGGATTAAACGGATCCAAAGAAATAATCGAGCACTGGATCTGCAGGAGTGCGCCGCGAACTGCGGGGGCGAGTGTTTCCGCGCGCGGGGTCAGAACACGTTCACGGCCGCTCGTCGTAAACAGTTCATCATTGAAATAGTTGCGCAGCCGGGCGACGGCCGCGCTCATGGCCGGCTGACTTAGGTTGATGCTGCTTGCCGCCGCCGTGAGGGTACGCTCGGTCAGCAGTGCGTCGAGCACGACGAGAAGGTTTAGATCAAGGCCTTTGAAGCGCATTGCCTTTCACTTATCCATAGCGTGAATGTTCGCGATCTAAACAATCGATTTTACCAAACTTTCAACGCCCTGCATAGATGACCGCACCTGACATGCACCCGATCACGCCACTGCTTGTGTAGCGTGTGGTGGGAAATGACTTGCAAGTAGGCGGTCATGTCGAACTCTCCGCCTTCTTCCGAAAGGCCTATGGGCGACAGGGGCTTTCAGGCGGTTGCAGCTGGGCCGGTGCAGGGCCCAAGGTTCGCGCAATCGGCTCTGATGTGCACGGCGTAGCGGCTTATTTGGACCTGCTGCGCCGTTTCAGCACGGTTGGCGAGGTTAATTTCTTGGTAAGCGAACGCGGATTGTCCAGGGTGCATCCGGATCTTGAGAGACTCGGAATGAGCCATTCTATCCGCGTCATGCGTCCGACGCCGCAGCAGCTTGGCATTGCATTCGCTTTCGGCACGGCTCGGTACCCGCTGCGGAACCATATTGAGAGGCTCTGCAGAGACGTCTGGCGACCAGGGTGCCGGGCGTTCGCGTGGCCACACCTCATCGCAACCGCCCCTGCGCTCGACGTTTGCGAGCAGGCACTGGGTTTTCGTCCGCTCGGTTGCAGCCGGTCGGCCCTCGATACCACGCCGTGATCCGCGTGAATTTCGATCCTTGCACCGAAACTGGCGCTCGCCGTACCCAGAAACGGCAAGCAGCAACCGCAACAAATAGGCTGGAGTCTGATGCTTGATCACATAACAGTCGGAGCGAAGGGACGCGGCTTGCATCCAGCAGAGACAAACAACCGAAATCTAAGCTTTGATTTCGCCAAAGGTATACTCATTACTTTGGTGGTGGTCGGGCACTTGTTACAATACTGTATCTATCGAGGCACTGAAGCCTTCTGGCTGTCGCCGTATTTCAAGTCTATCTACATATTTCATATGCCCCTCTTTATGGCGATAAGCGGATATCTTTCTTCTGGGGCAATTTTTCGAAAATCATTCAACCAAGGCATCGGTGATCGGGCAACGCAGTTATTACTGCCAATGCTTTTTTGGTGTGTGTTAATTTGGGCGTTAAAGTCCGCAGTGAGTTTTCCTACGGAGAGTTTTACTAAAGGATTGTTAGATTTGTCGACAGAGGTAGTTGGAACATACTGGTTCATATGGGCAGCTTTTATTTCGTTCTTTCTAATTAGACTCCTTACAACTTTCAGTCGTCTATCGATATGGATCATAGGCCTATCTGCAATTGTTGTCGCACTTGCCCCCGTCACATTCTCAATAACACCGTTGTTAAGATACACTTACCCGTTTTATTGCCTGGGGTTCCTGTGTGCCCAGTCGGCCGGATGGCAGAACAGTATCATCTGGCGCAACAAATCGATTTCGCTGGGCTTGCTTTCGATATCGGCTTTTATATGCTTCCTTTGGTGGGGAAAGGATACTTACGCTTACAACAATCTTGTTTTAATTGAGGATGGAAAATCATTCAAACAAGTATTCCTGATGTTCGCTGGCTCTGCGGCGGCTTCTGCTGTGGCAATGCAGTTTATGTTCCAATGCTGGAGGCTAGTTTATTCAACTAGAATGGCTCACTTTGTCGCGGTGGAGCTTGGTCAGAGCACGCTGCTGCTTTATCTGGTCCAGGGTGCCGTGTTTCGCCTCATGGATTTGATAAACTTTGGAGACGTCTGGGATCTCACCACCAGAATCGCGTTCGCTAGTGCGGTTGGAGTGGCGATTGTCGTTATAGCCATGGCAATTCGCAGGGTTACGCGCGACCTTGGATATGTGTCGCGGATCGTTGTCGGAGCCCCGCCGCGTCCAAGTCTGCCCAAATCTCAATCTGTAACCAATTTAGCCACGTGAAAATTCGCATCTGCAATCAACATGTTTCATAGCTCCGGACCTATCCGATCGACTGTTGTACCGGTCGGCCATTCGCTCATCGGCCGCGCAATCCCCTCAACTACGACGAGTACGTCCTCCACGCTCGTGCGCGGCAGGTCGAGATACAACGCCTCTGCGGGGGACCGTAAGCGAGTGCCCACAATGGTCGCGATGACAAGCAACCCCGTTACGGACAGATGAGGCATGCGTTTCAAAGGCCTTGATCTGAACCTTCTCGTCGTGCTCGACGCACTGCTGACCGAGCGCAACCTCACGGCGGCGGCAAGCAGCATCAACCTAAGTCAGCCAGCCATGAGTGCGGCCGTCGCCCGGCTGCGCAACTATTTCAACGATGAACTGTTTACGATGAGCGGCCGTGAACGTGTTCTGACACCGCGCGCGGAAACACTTGCTCCCGCAGTTCGCGGCGCACTCCTGCTTATCCAGTGCTCGATTATTTCTTGGGATCCGTTTAATCCGGCTCAATCCGATCGCCGCTTCAGAATCATTCTTTCCGATTTCGCCACACTCGTGTTTTTTGAAAAGGTCGTGGAGCGTGTTGCACGCGAAGCACCCGCCGTCAGCTTCGAATTGCGGCCGCTCGACGACGACCCCGATGACCTCCTCCGGCGCGGTGACGTCGATTTTCTGATCCTTCCGGAATTGTTCATGTCGAGCGCGCATCCAAGAGCGGCGCTGTTCGACGAGACATTCGTGTGCGTCGGCTGCCCCACGAACAAGCAACTGCCACGGCAGCTTACATTCGAGAGATACGTGTCGATGAAGCACATTGCGTTCAGGGTCGGCCGCGCGCAGATGCCATCCATCGAGGAACGGTTTTTGCTTGAGCATGGTCTCAAGAGACGTGTCGAGATCATCGTCCAGGCCTTTAGCATGATCCCGCCGATGGTCTCAGGCACAGCTCGTATTGCGACGATGCCCTTACGGCTGGTTCAGCATTTCAAAAAAACCTTCCCCCTGCGGATCATCGAACTTCCGCAGCCACTACCCACGTTCACCGAGGCCGTCCAATGGCCCGCCCTTCACAACAGTGATCCGGCAAGCATCTGGATGCGGCAGATAATGTTGCAGGAGGCATCCCGCATGTGAAGTCGCGGGCTACCATGACGAGGCGCAGCGCGTCCCGCTCACCCTCCCCAAGCATGGCCGCGCGTCGGTTGTCGTCGTTTCGGCCGAGATCTTCGAGCGGCTGATAGCCCGGGATGACCCACGCCGCGCCTACGCCGCCGCGAGACGCCGACGTTGCTGGCCAATGTCCTTGTGACTGAGCTTGACCGCCAGTCGGCCGAATACGAGGCCGGAAAGAATGACTGACCGCTTTTCCGAGCGTTCGATCGTCTCGCTGGCCTGGCGCTGGCCGCGTGACGAGGGGCGAGAGAATGCCGAAAAGGATCGGCCCGTCTGCCTCCCGATCACAGTTCGAGATCTGAGCGTGAGAGCATAGACCGCACGCTCTGACGGTTAGCAAGCGGCCGTTGTGGCCCACGTAGCGTGTTCTCGCCTGTTGGAGGATCTTTCAAATGCAGGTGGTTACCCACACTACAGCGACATTGTCGCCGTGCCAAAGCGGTCGACGGCGAGGCGGTGCGCTTCGGTCCGGCACTATTAGCTTCTCTCGTCGGCACCATCGGTCGAAACGCCGCCGCCGAGCGAATCCACCTGGACAACAACATCCGATCGCACAGAGACGAAGCCTGCAACCGACCAAAATCGTCCGCAGGATCGCAGCGCGCTGCTGATGCGATTGCATCTTTTTCAGCGTGCACTGAGGGCCGCTCTGTCAGCCGGTCTAGGGTTCGCGCTTCGGGCCGAGCAAGAACGCCGTCAGGGCGGCGAGGAACGAGGCGACGGCGCTATAGGCAAAGGCACTGGCAACGCCGGCATTGTCCACCAGCAGTCCGCCGATAATCGCGCCGGCTGCGATGGCCACTTGGAACGTTGCGGCCATCAGCCCACCGGCGCTTTCGGCCTGCCCGGGAGCGGCGTGCAGCACCATCCATGTCTGCAGTCCCACCGGCACCGCGCCGAAGGCAAAGCCCCATACGGCAACCGCAATCGCCGTGGACCAGGCCGATGCCCCCAGCATCAGCAGCGAGACAGCGGCCATCGCTATGAGCAGGGGCGGCAGGGCCGCCACTGCCTTGAGGCTGTGCTCGGCTAGGAATCCGCCTGCCAAATTGCCGAAGAAGCCGCAGATGCCAAAGGCGAGCAACAGGAGCGAGATCGTCTCGATATTGAGCGCGGGAAACTTCTCGAGGAAGGCGCGGATATAGGTGAAGCCGGCGAAGTGCCCGGAGGCGACCAGCAGGACGACCAAAATCGCGACTTTGATCATCGGATTCTTGGCCACATCCAGCAGACTGCGGAAGCTGGCCACTCCGATCGGAGGCAGCCTCGGAATGGTCATGAGTTGCACTAGCAGTGTAACGGCGCCGACGACTGCAGCGATCATGAAGGCGGTTCGCCATCCCCAAATGTCGCCGACATAGGCGCCGATTGGAGCCGCGCAAACGGTAGCGACGGTGACGCCGGTGAGGATGATCGACATGGCCCGCCGCAGGAGGTGACTTGGAACGAGCCGCATCGCCAGCGCTGCCGAAATCGACCAGAAGCCTCCGAGCGCTATGCCGAGCACGACGCGGGCCGCCAGGAGAAACGACAGCGACCCCGCAACGGCCGACAGAACATTCGACAGGATGAGCAGCAGCGTCATCGCCCACATGACAATCCTGCGGTCCAGGCGCTTTGTGATGATGGCCATCGTCGGCGCCGAGATCGCCCCGACAATGGCGGTCATTGTCAGCGCCTGTCCAGCTGCACCCTCGGTGATGCCGAGATCATGCGCGAGCGGCGTCAGCACGCTGGCAGGTAGAAACTCTGCCGTCACAAGCCCGAAGGTGCCTAACGCAAGCGCAATAACCGCACCCCATGCGGGACCAGACCGTTGATCTGGCTGTTCTGGGTCATGCAGAACTCCGTCCATGAAGGCTGTCGCAGATTCGGTCATGAACAGGGTCTCCAGTCTGGATGCGCTGCAACATCGGGCTAGCTGCGTTGACCCGCATTATCGCCAGAAGCGCCTTTCCCCGCGGCGCTGCAAGGAGGAGGGGATGTTCATCGCTTCGCGATATTTGACGGTGCGGTGCGCAATATTGTGGCCGTTTCCTTGAGCCGGACGACGATGTCATCGTCGGAAAGCACGTCATCTGCGATTCTCGGCGATCATCGCCCAAGCTTCGACCGGGTGCGAGTCGCCACCTTGGGAGGAGGCGCTCGCGACGTTGAAAAAATAATTCGGTTCGAACACGCCGCGCGGGGTCAGCATGTATGTGTTCGACTTTACCCGGCTTACCGTTGACTGAGGCACTTTGATCGCGTCGGCGACAGTTTTGAGACCGAGAGGCCGCACTTCGACGCTGTGTTCCAAAAAGGCATGCTCCTGGCGCAGGCGGATAAGCGACAATTGGGCGAGCACCACGCCTTGGTCCGTCAGTCTCGAACCACCCATCGCAAACCCGGAGCAGGGACGTCTGGAGGGGACGTTCGGCGCAAACGTGCTCCCTGGGCGCTTGCATGGAACTTCGCGGTTTTGCCATGGGTCAGTTTATAGCTTTCTACGTGCCTTGATGGGCTCTAACGGATAACAGCAAGCGTTATGCCATTTCACTTGAAGGCACCGATCCGGACTATCTTTTGCCGAATCCCTGTCGGCTTGAGCAGGGGCGCCGTGCCTGGACCGAGTCCGAGTGCGCCGCAAATCGCTTAGGCACCCGGATCGAGCAAAGGTGCTGTACTGTCGGAGTGATCAGAAGACGAAACCGTTCCGGACGGGCCGAGCCGATGCATTGCCGCATGCCGGCCGGCACCGCATCGAGCACGTAAGGCTTTGTCTATAGCGTGTAATTGCGTGCGCAGGATTGCTGCGTCGAGGAAGGTCTTCGACACCTTCTAGCTCTTCAGCACGGATCGCGCCGGTCTCCACGCGGCAAGGATTGAGTTCGGCTGGGCGTCACGGGGTTTGCATGATTGAGATTCCTTGATTTGCTCCCTCGTGCGCCTATCCGAAAACATTGTTGTGTCCGTAGGCGGACAAGAATGTCGCACGCGCGACCAAAAGATCGCCACGGCCGGCCTGCCGGTACGGTGGCCATCTTCGGGAACCGGTGGAGCAATACCCTTCCTCGTCGACTTCGGATGCGGGCTCAGCTGTGCCCGCCGCGCCGCTACGAACGACGCTGACCTTGGCGGATGGCAGACGCTTGAGGCCGGCAGCGCCGTGGTCGAAGCGGTCGGCAATCATCCGAATGTCGATATGGGCGCATGGTGGAAGCCAGACGATATCCTCTTCGATCTCTTGCGCGACAAGGAATTGCTAATTCCATACTCGCCGATGTCGCCGGCAAACATATCGCGGACGCCCATCGCCGAGAAGGTCAAGACCAGCAGAAGATCATCTGCGACTTCCTGTCGGGCGAGAACGGTCGCGAGAAAAGCGACAACTGGCTGCCGCGCCGGAGAATTCCCGGCCGAAAACCACACGAAACGCTGCGGCTTCCGCACCGCCGATAATGGGCCGACGCCCGGCCGCTGTTTACCTCCGAATGAGTCCGACATGCCGAGACGGTTCGTCGATAGCCGCGGGTTTGCGCCTATCCGGGGCGCGTTGGCTGCACGTTCCGCCCCCTTGGACCCCGCATCCGGCTCTAAATCCGGCCGCCAAAGCTCGCCCTTGCCAGCGCGCGATTGCCACGCCGAGATGCCTGCTGGGGCTCCCGGTGCACGGGCACATTAATCGATCCCGGCACGGTGTTGAGTGTTCGGAACCCGCTGCACGTTGTTCCGATCGCTTGTTGTGCTCACTCGATCACGCGCCCTGTCTCCACGCGTCTTGAGGACCATTCCCCTGCGGCTGGCTCATTGACCTATGGGCGGTTCCAGCCCGCCCGAAACCTTCGCCACCAGCTTTTTTCCCCGCCGCGTGACGCGGCTTCCTCGCGCCGCTTCGCTTCAAAAAAGCTGCCCGCTCGGGTCCTTCGCTGCCGCTGCGGCCCTGCCGGGTTCGGGCGGTCCGGACGCGCCCATCACGGTCCGCCATCGCAGGGGAATGGTCCCCGGCGACAGCAAAAGGAGACAGGAAAATGACCGCGATCGGTTACGTCAACAAGCAGGAAAACGGCAGCTACAAAGGCCAGCTCAGGACGCTCAGCGTCCGCGCCGACATCGACATCGTGCCCAATCGGAGCAAGTCCGCCGACAACCATCCCGACTTCCGGGTGCTGACGCAGGGGGTCGAGGTCGGCGCGGGCTGGATCCGAACCGGGGAGACTTCCGGCAACGACTATGTGAGCTTGTCCATCGCCGCACCGGAGTTCGGTCCGCGCAAGCTCTACGCCAATCTCGGCCGCGCCGCCGGCCAAGATGATCACGACACCTACGCCGTCATTTGGAACCCGGCCGACTGACCGGCCGGCTCAAGCCCTCGCGCCGCAATTCGGCGCGGGGGTTTCCCGCCGACGCTCGCCCGAAGGGGTGGCGAAAACTCCCACCCGACTCTTCGCCCGTCCCCACGACGACTTCGTTCGCCGATCCTCGCGGTCGCTTGTCCGAAGCGAAACGAGGACCATCATGGACGACGAAAACGACCGCGCGGCCCGCGCCAAGAAGGGCAGTCCGTTTCTGAACACCGCGCAGGCTGCCTTCTATATCGGCCTGTCCCAGCGCACCCTGGAAAAGATGCGGCTGACCGGCGGCGGCCCGAAATACCGCAAGCACGGCCGCTATGTCCGCTACCACATCGACGAACTCGACGACTGGTCGAAAGGCCGCCCGCCAGAACCCGGCTCCGACGATGACAAGGGCGGGTCCGGCTCAGCCGACGAGGGAGCCCGCTCATGAGCCAGCGGCCTTCCATCCATCTGATCGGCAGCCGTTTGCGGCGCGTTCAGGCGCGCAAGGCAATCGTTATCGCTGCCATTGGCCTGAGCCTGACAGGCTTCACGGCGCTCCCAAAGCCGTCTCCCTTGCTGGTCTGGAACGCCTCGGCTAGCGCGCCGGTCGGTCTCTATCGCGTTGGGTCTGCCACGCCTGCGCGCGGCGATCTTGTGCTCGCCCGCCCGCCTGGCTTCGTTGCCTATCTCGCCGACCAACGCGGTTATCTGCCTCGCAATATACCGCTGGTGAAGCGTCTCGCCGCGCTGCCGGACGAGCATGTCTGCGCCTTCACGAATGCCATCATCATCGGCGACGAGATCGTCGCCCGTCGGCTAAAAATCGACACGCAAGGCCGTCCGCTGCCCTGGTGGAACGGCTGCCGAGCGCTCGCCCATGACGAGGTTTTCCTGCTCGGCAACGCAAAAAATCACTCCTTCGACAGTCGCTATTTCGGGCCGGTGCCGGCCGAAAACATCATCGGGAGGCTGGTGCCGCTATGGACCGAGTGACCCTCCTGATGCTCGGCATGATCGCCCTCGCGCCATGCGCCTGTTCCTCCTCGACCGGCGCTGAGCCAGCCGTCATCTCCCGAAGTCCGCAGCTGCAACGATGGCGGCCCTTCGTATCGGAAGCAAGCGCACGCTTCCACATTCCCCAGGCCTGGATTTGCGCCGTCATCGAGGCCGAAAGCCGCGGCAAGACCGTCCTCGATGGCCGCCCCATCACCTCCCGCGCCGGCGCCATGGGTCTTATGCAGGTGATGCCCGGCACCTATCAGGAGATGCGCGTCGAGCACGGTCTGGGAGCCGACCCGCACGATCCGCGCGACAACATCTTGGCCGGAACCGCCTATCTCAGCGCCATGTATGAGCGTTTCGGATTCCCGGGCCTGTTTGCCGCCTACAACGCTGGACCCGAGCGCTATGAAGGCCATTTGAAGCTTCGAAGGCCGCTGCCGAAAGAGACCGTTGCCTATCTGAAACAGCTTGAGGCGACGGGGATTTCGGCGGCCGACATGAACGAATTCAAAGGCCAATCCGCGACTTCAAAGGGGCGGAACGCTCTCTGCGGGCGCTCTTTGTTCTTCCGTCGCGAGGGCGTTCGCGCCGGGGAAAGGAATGGCGATCTGTTCGTGCCGCTCGGCAGGGATCTCGCGCGGCCAAAGAAGCCAAATGGCTAGCGATGTTGAGGGCATCCGAGAGGGGCCAAGGGCACAAAAGGCCGGATGCCTAAGGCAAGATAAAGGCACCGCCTCCACGAGGCGGTCAAGTCTTTGTCTGCACATCGTTTTTGCCGGAGGCTCCCTCCAGCATCAGGAGAGCAGGGTAGCGCAAGTGGCTGATTTGACTCTGTAACGGCCGGAGGCTGCCATGCAGGATGATGAATTCCGGCCGAAGCTCGGCAAAATCGGCTCCCGCGGCTCCAAGGCCGGCAAACGCTATGCCGGGCAGGTCCGGGCAGCGATCAACAGAGCGGGTGGCAAGGCCCAGCGCGGCGGTCGCTTCACCGGAAGTCGGGCAGGGCGCGGCGGGGCGGCGGCCGCGCTGCTCAAGTCACGCGACCGGTATGCTGCTTTTCGGCAGCGGCGGGTGATGGTCAAGGCGCGGATTGTGAAGCTGGCCGGCAAGGGTGCGGACGGAGCGCGTGCGCATCTGCGCTACATCCAGCGCGATGGCGTCACCAGGGAAGGCGCGCCTGGCGAGCTCTATGGCGCCGACAGGGACCATGTCGACGGCAAGGACTTCCTCGAACGCGCAGATGGCGACCGCCATCAGTTCCGCTTCATCGTCGCACCGGAAGACGGCATCGAGTATGACGACCTCAAGCCACTCGCCCGGCGGCTGATGGCGCAGATGGAAGAAGACCTCGGCACCAGGCTCGACTGGGTTGCCGTCGACCATTTCAACACTGGCCATCCGCACACCCACATCATCGTGCGCGGCAAGGACGACCTTGGCGAGAATCTGATCATCGCGCGCGAGTATATTTCGAGCGGCATCCGCGAGCGGGCGGCCGAACTGGTCAGCCTCGATCTCGGTCCGCGCACCGACCGCGAGATTGAACAGCGCTTGCGCCAGGAAATGGAGCAGGAACGCTTCACGAGTATCGATCGGCAACTGCTGCGCATGCGCGATGATGAGGGACTTGTTTCGGCGGACGGCCGCGACGCTTTTCGCCAGACGCTGCATCAAGGCCGTCTGCGCAAGCTCGAGCGCATGGGTCTGGCCGAGGAAGTCGGCCCGAGCCGCTGGCACCTCGATGGCGAGCTCGAAGCCATATTGCGCCGCATCGGCGAACGCGGCGACATCATCAAGGCCATGCAGCGCGAGCTGGCCGGCAAGGGGCTCGCCCGCAGTGCCGCCGAATGTGTGATCCACCGTCGATCCGGCGAGCCGGTCGAGCCTGTCATTGGCCGCGTTGTCGCGCGTGGACTGGCCGACGAGATCACTGACCGGCATTACCTGATCGTCGACGGCGTCGACGGCAAAGGCCATTGGATCGACATCGGCAGAGGCGAGGCGATAGAACCGACGGCCGACGGCTGTATCGTGCGTGTCACGCCGCGGAACACCGAACCCAGACAAGTCGACCGTACGATCGCCGAGATCGCCGCCGCGCATGGCGGCCGTTACAACGTCGACATGCATCTGAAGCATGATCCGTCGGCCACTGAAAGCTTTGCCGGAACGCATGTCCGCCGGCTGGAGGCGATCCGGCGCGCCACTGCTGGCGTGGAGCGCGAGCCGGACGGAACCTGGGCCATCGCGCCCGATCATCTCGAACGTGTGTCGCACTACGAGCGTCAGCGGGCCAGGGCCGAGCCTGTCGTCGTAGGCAAACTCTCATCGATGCCGCTGGACAAACAGGTTGGTTTCGACGGCGCCACCTGGATCGACCAAGAGCTGGTTTCCGATAGACCTGAGGCATCGGGCAACTCTGGCTTCGGCCGTGAAGTACGGGAGGCGCAAGCCCGGCGGCGGCAATGGCTGATCGCGCAAGGCCTAGCGCATGAAGAGCAGGACCGGATCGTCTATCGCGCCAACATGATTTCGATCTTGCGCCAGCGCGAGCTGAACCGGGTTGCCGGTCAAATGTCGGCTGAACTTGGTCTGCCCTATGCCGAAGCCCAGACCGGAGATCGTATAACGGGTACGCTGCGTCGATCGATCGAACTTGCCAGCGGCAAATATGCCGCCATCGAGAAGGCGCGCGAGTTCACGCTGGTGCCATGGCGGCCGGTGCTCGAGCCTCACATCGGCAAGGAGGTGTCCGGGATTATGCGAGGAGAGGGGATTTCATGGACCATCGGCCGGCAGAGGAGTGGGCCGAATGTTTCGTGACATAACTGCACGAAATCTTCGTCCCGGCTGCGTGAAGGTGCACTGTCGAGAACTGATTAGTTAGCCAACTATCTTATGAAGGGCGGAAGTAGATAAAAGTTAAATGACTGATAATGCAACATTATCGTTCGTTATTCTGATCCGACAGGCTGTGCGTTTCGATGCGAAAATCATGGCGGAAAGCGCACGGCCGCTTTACCCTCCAGAACCATGATTCGCCTCGATCCCGCGACCGCCAGCTCCTCTGCGCCGCCCGCCGTCCCGGCCTGGGCGCTCACCGGCGGCGGCGCGCTCAATGATGCGGACGCCGCCTTCCGGGCCGGCGCCGCCCTGGCGTCGCTCGACGTCCTTGCCCGCGCGCAAGCCAGCTGGGCCGGCGCCTGGCGCCAGCGGCTGGCGCTCAACTGCGCCGCCGCCAGCATGCGGCTCGCCGGCCGCGCCGAGGATGCGGCCGCCTTGCGCGACGCCTGGCACCTGCGCCCACCAGGCATCGATCCTGGTCCCGCCGGCGCCATCTTTGGCGCCTGGCGGCAACTGGCCGCGCAGCCGCCAGCCGCCAGCGCTGATCGACTTGAAAAGATCGTCGACCAGCTCGGGCTTCATTGGGATGGTGCCGCGCTCGCCGACATGTGCACAGAGATCCAAAAACTGGCGGGGTTGCAGCGGCCGGCGCCATTCGTCGCCGCGGCGATCGTCGCTCACGTCGTCGCCATGCGCCCCGACTCCGAGCTTTTTGCTTGGTGGCTCGCCGACCTGGTGCTGGCGCAAAGCCTGCGCTGGCCGCGGCCGCTACCGCTGTTGACGGCGCAGGCCTTCAGTCCGGCTTTTCGCGATGAGGCTGGCGGCAAGCGCATTCGACCTGCGGACAAGAGTTTTGAGCGGGCGGTTTGCCTGGCGCTGGTTAAAGCCGCGGCGGAGGCCTGCCGTTTGGCCGCCGAGCTGTCGCGCCGGGCCGAAAAACTCCTGGCGGTGGCGCCAAGACTGCGCGCCAAAGGCGCCGGCGATGTAATCTTTCTGCTGCTCAGTGAAGACGCCGTTTCGGGCTCGCTGACGACCAAAAACCTGTCCCGCTTTGCGGCGCGGCGCCTGTTCGACCGGCTGCAACAATTGGAAGCCGTGCGCGAGCTTTCTGGCCGCACCACCTTTCGGCTGTTTGGGTTGTAGGGATGAGCGAAGTGTCTGCGCGCCGCAAGCCGAATGAACAGCCTGTGCTGCTCGACACCGAACTGGACCACCTGCCGCCGGAGCTGCGCTGGCGCGAGTGGATGGGCCGCGTCGAAGCGGTGATTTTTTCCGCCAGCGAACCGGTGACACGTAGTGTCCTCGCGCGGGTGGTGGGGAAGAACTGCAATCTCGAGCTGATCATCGACGACATCCGCGCCGAGCTCGCCGAGCGCCCCTACGAGCTGGTCGCGGTCGCCGGCGGCTGGCAGCACCGGACCAAGAAAAGTTTCGGCGACGTCATCCGCGCCGCCTTCGGCACGGCAGCGGGCGAGGGGGCAAAAGAATTGTCGCAGGCGGAGGCACTGGTTTTGATGTGCATTGCCTATTTCCAGCCGATCACCCGCGCAGAGCTATCGACCTTCTTCGGCAAGGAGGTGTCGCGCGATCTGATCGGCGTTCTGCGCGCGCAGGATCTTATCGCCTCCGGGCCGCGCAGCCCGCAGCCCGGCGCGCCCTACACCTACGTGACGACAAAAGACTTTCTGTCGCAGTTCGGGCTCGACACGCTGCGCCAACTGCCGGATTTCGAGGCGCTTGAAGATGCCGGGCTGCTGTCGAAGGAGAAGCTGCTGGCCGGCGACATCATGCCCGACTTTTCCGATGGGGACGAGGGACAGGTTGGACAAGAAGGGCGGTGAGGACCTCCGGGGGTGCCGACGCCTCGGAGCTACTTCAGCGCGCTATGGAGGGGAGCCAATCCTCGACGGCCTGAATGAGATTTGCAGGTATCCCAACTCGTTTTGTTGCCTCGTCGCCCGGCAGTCAATTGGCAACCCAAAGACTCTTGAGCTCGTGACCGGCAGCCCACTCGGCAGAAGTCTGGGTTTCATTGCATTTGGATTCATACGGGTCGCGAACCATCTGGAACTCCTTGTCGACCACTGCGCCGAACAGAAAGCATTCGTCCTTGTACTGACCACGCTCCGCACTCGCCATCTTCACCGTCGCCTTGACAACGATGCCGTCCAGGTTACGACCCTTCCAGTTGACGGCGCCGTAGTCCTGCACCTCGGAGATCACGTCCGTAGCCTTCCAGTTGTCTTGTGAAAGGCCTGCGTTCCACTCTGCGAAATCAGGAAACAGGGTCTCCATATTGATCCCGGAGGAGGTGTTGGGCTTGTCTGTCGAACCGAGGACAGTCCTCTTCAGGCCATCCGAGAACAGGTTCAGCAGTGCGGTCGCGGCTGGTCCGTTTTTCTGGCGCAGATCCAATTGGCGGGCTGATTTGGAATTCTTCTCGTCCGCCTCGCGCTGGGCAGCAATCTTCTTCTCCTCGTCGGCGGCCACGCGTTTGGCCTCCGCGGCTTTAATTGCATCCTGTTTGGCTGCATCCAGTTTGGCAGCAGTAGTGGTGGCATCGCTCTTGTCGAGCCACACCGGGGCGAAAATAAACTGAACGCCATCGCGGGCGAGCGCTTCCGACGTGGCCTTCAGGTCCGCGGCCGACGCGTAGAGCACCCGGCACTTTTCGTGCCGTACGTCCTCGTAGGCTTTGTCGATGGACGGGTATGAGACGGTGCTTCCCGACATGCCTGCGAAATCAGCTATCTTGCCTATGGTCGCTTCGTGCACTGCAGCATTGCCATCGATGACGCTGCAGATCCGGTCGGACGAGCTCGTCAGCAGGATGCCACCATATCCCTCGCGCATTCCTGATGAGACGTCTTGAGCGATCTTCAGGGCCAGCGTCTGGTCTAAATCCATGCGGGTCTTGATGTCTTCGAAGCGGATAGGATCGAACACGCGGATCGTCTTGGCTTCCATCGCTTCGAGGTAGGCCGCTTGAAGCGTTGGCGGGGCCTCCAGGAAGGTTTTGCGCTGGACAATGAAGAGGTCGGCGCTTTCAAGGCCGCCCGCCCCGCAGTCCGAGCTGACGTTTATTGCCTTGCCTCCCATCGGGTCGATGGCCTCGAGCAGGGCCTTAGCCGAGCGCGCGGGCGGCGTTTCGCTCCTGGTCGCTGTGGAAGCCGTCGCCGGCGTTGCGTTCGATCTCGGCCAGGCTGTAGTCGGTGAGAACTGCACCCGGCTGCAGGTCGAAACGCGCAAGGTATGACCTGAAGGCCTTAACGGTCGTCGGCCCAATCAGGCCGTCCACAGGGCCGGAATATAGGCCAAGCTTGGACATCGCCGCCTGGAGCCTTTGGACGAGCCTCAGATAGTTGGGCTGGGTCGCGAAGTCGAAAGAGGCTCCCCTCTGGTAGGACATCCAGATCAATCCATCCAGACCTTCCCCGCGCGAGAGAAACGAATCCTGAGGGATGATGTGCAGCTCCTTGAGCGCGGTCAGGTTCGCCTTCGCCTTGTCCTGGTAAAGCGTCCCGGCCACGACAGCAAACACGCCGTTCCGGCTGTGAAGGACAAGTGTCGGCCCCAATGTCGGCGCATAGGATTGCGCAAGAGCGATGGCCTCTCCTTCGGTAGGCCTGCTCGACACAATGAGCCAAAATGCGTTCGACTGCGGAGGCCTGAAACCCAACGGCCGCGTCATTTGCTGCCCGTTCTGGATTATCTGGATAAACTCGGAAAGCGATGATGCCGAGCCCATAGCTGGCAAAGAAACAGCGGCCAACAACGCGGCAACGCCCACACTGCACACGCGACGCATGGTAATCCCCTACAACCCCAGCAGCCATATTCACGAATCCAAGGGGCTAATCAAGAAGGCGGCAGGGCTTTGAGCTTTTATGCTTACCGGGTGATGGCGAGAGATCGGGAGTTAGCGGCGAGGTCCGTCTCGCGGGAGGTCCGAGAGGATAAATAGCCAATAGCGGCGCCACGCATCAATCCTCTCACGATGGTGATCGCTCGGTCATGACCGGCGGCACCACCGCGCCCAACAGCAGCATCGGCATCAAGCTGGGCACTCTGATCATTATAGCCACCATCGTCGGCATCGCCGCCTTCGGCCTCATGATGGTGCTGTTCTTGTTCTTGTTCCTGCTCTTCTCGATCTGTCGGCGAAGCTCCCCGACTAAAAATGCCGGAAGGGTCGACCACCCGCCAGAAAACTATCGTGGACAGAGTGGATAGACTTGAGGCGCCGGAAACCCTCCTAACAGGGCGCGCCTGCGCCTGACGCTATCAACCGTTGGCGATGATCTTGCTGGCGAAGCCAACGCAATCAGCATCGGAAACAGGGTGAGCGTAATCGAAATGCGGAGCATCAGGTATGGGCTGGAGCCGAGAGTGAGAAAACACGTCACAAGCGAGACCGATTCTGACAACGCTTTGTCAAATATTTCGTTGATTGTTTATTCCGACCCGCGCATGATTGCGTAGGGTGGGATACGACAAAAATTGCCTAACGCTGTTGAACTAGATTTCGTGGTGGATGTTTCGCCACAATTTCAAAAGCACGTCGATTCGGCGATGCTTCGCCTTCAGGCACTTTATCCTTCGTGCCGATTCGCCTGGGGCGACGGAGGGATATCAATACGCGGTTCGAGCGACCTGACCGAAGAGCGGTTTCGCAAAGATGTTTTGCACGCTGTCTATCGTGAGAAAATCTTCGCCGAAACTCTGCCCATGCGCCAAGCGCTTGTCGCCGCGGTCACAAGCCGATGAGCGTCTGGCCATTGAAGTTCCGCGAGATGCCGGACGGTTCGGTGCTGTTCTCCGATGACGCTGGCGAGTTCTTCAAGTCCGGTCACGGCTTCCTGGATCGGTACGCCACCGACAATTTGTCCGCCGGCGATGAGACGTTCCTGAGGGAGGGAAATCACGGCTTCGACAAGGCGTTCGACCTTCGCTGGACCTCGTTCGCCTACAGGTGGGCGCGGCGCCAGTCGAGGCCGACGAGAATGAACTACGTCATCCTCGTGCCGACGCTCCGCTGCAACCTTGCCTGTGGCTACTGCCAGGTTTCCCGCGCTCCCGAAAATGCACGCGGGTTCGACTGGTCGGACGAGACCCTCGCCAGTGTCCTTTCGTTTCTCGACAGTCTGGAAGGTCCCGACATCAAGATCGAATTCCAGGGTGGCGAGCCCCTACTGCGGATCGACATGCTGGAAGCCGTCCGAGACTTCTGCCGGGAAAAGTTTTCCCAATCACAGTTCGTCGTCTGCACGAACCTGCAGCGACTGGATACGCGCGCATGGGCGTTCCTGGATGCCCACGACACCTTCATCAGCACCTCCCTTGACGGAGACCGGGCAACGCATGGGCGCCAGCGCACGCATGGAAGCGAAGTCACCGACGCATTCTTTGGAAATCTCGAGGCGGCCGTTTCCCGCTATCCGGAAGGGAAGATCTCGGCCCTGCCCACGGTGGATGTCGCCAATCCGCCGGATTTCAACGCGCTGCTGGACAACTATGAGCGCTATGGAATTAGGTCCGTCTACCTGCGCCCGATAAACCACCAAGGATTTGCGCGAAAGTTTCAGCAGGGCGACAACGTTCTTGCGCGTTGGAATCGCCTTCATTGCGAATTCATCGATCTGCTGATCGCTCGGAACCATCGCACCGGACGCTTTATGGAGGAATACTACTTCAGCCAGTGCCTGAAGCGTGTGCTCCGCTTCGATGCCAATAACCACGTTGACATTCGCAACCCGAACTTCTTCGCCTCCGACTATGCCGTGATAGACCACGACGGCCGCTTCTACCCGACCGACGAGGCCCGGATGCTGTCCAGGATAGGCCATATCGATCTTAGCATTGGCAATGTCGGGACGGGAATCGACCGGGCAAAGGTAGACGTTCTCAATTCAGGCGCCCTCAACCACTTCGATCCGGATTGCATCCACTGCACCTATCAGCCATTCTGCGGCACTGACGTGATCGACGACATCTCCCGGTATGGCCGAATCGATGTCCCGCGGCCGGACACATGGTTTTGCGGCCGGCATTTGTCGCTGTTCGACAAGGTGTTCGAGGTCCTCTACCGCAGCGACGAGCCTGCCCGTGCCTCGCTGGCAGCCTGGCTCTGCGTGGGCGGCTGGGACGACAGCATGGCGCCGACACACCAATGATACCCTTGCGCATCAAGGTGGAGGCAAACGCTGACCAGCCTTTCGTGGTCCGGCTTCGCTCGTTCGAAGCTGATGCCCGCGAACAAAGGACTGAACAACTGAGTCCTTTCGACGCGGCGCTGGAGCGCGTCGGTCCGGAAGGCGCCCACTATGTCGGCGAGGGCGGACCGATACGAATTCTTGGCATCGATCCTTCAAAGGTCGATGGAGACGTGCTGCTGGTGAACCCGCGGCGCGGAACCGCGGATCGCCTCATCCGCAGTTCGTCGCTGCACAACACCTTCCTGGTAACGGAGCGGTGCGACCAGATATGTCTGATGTGCTCTCAGCCGCCCAAGGAGCACCACGTCGACCTATTCTCGCATTTCGAGACCGCGGCATTGCTCGCTCCGGAAGGCGCGACGATCGGGATTTCCGGCGGAGAGCCGACGCTTTTCAAAGCCCAGCTCTTCGAGTTCCTGGGAAGGGTTCTCGAAGCTCGCCCTGACCTATCCTTCCACGTCCTGACCAATGGCCAGCATTTCGATCGGGATGATTGCGAGGCGATAAAACGTATTGATCGAGGAAGGGTGGTCTGGGGTATCCCGCTCTATTCCCGCGATCCGGACGTGCATAACGAAATCGTCGGGAAGGCCGGCGCGCACGAGCAGCTGTTGGAAAACCTGGCGCTCATGTGCCGTCTGGGTGCCCAGGTAGAGCTCCGCACCGTGCTAATGCGTCCGAATGCAGACGGGTTGCCTCAACTGGCAAGGTTCATCGCCTCCACTCTGCCGTTCATCCGGACATGGGCAATCATGCAGATGGAGAATATCGGCTTCGGCCGCATGAACTGGAAGACGCTCTTCTACGACAGTTCGGAGGGCTTCGATGTCGTCGGCCATTCCATCGATCTCGTGAGGAGTCGCGGGATAGATGCTTGGCTCTACAATTTCCCACTTTGCACGGTACCGGAGCCATACCGCCATCTGGCACCGGCCACGATCTCCGACTGGAAGCGTGCCTATCGAGAGGAGTGCGGCGGATGCTCGTTAAAGTCTCGGTGCGGGGGATTTTTCGAGTGGCATCCGGCTAACCACGGATACACCAATTTGGGGGCTATCCAATGAAGAAGCGGCTTTTCGCCATACCGTCGCTGCTTGCAGCGGGATTCTTGCCAGCCAATGCGCAGGCGCTGCCGACCAAGCCAACGTTCGACGGCGACGTCGGAAAGACGAAATCCCTCTTCGATGTATTCAAGCTCGATCACCTGTATACGCTGGCCGGACATAGCAGTCACAGCAGCCATAGCTCGCACTCGAGCCATCGGTCGTCGACGGGCGGCTATTCCTACGTCCCGTCCGCGCCGAGCGAACCAGCCCCGTTGTATAGCGCCCCTTCAACACCCGCTCCGTCCTATCAGGCGCCCGCGATCGTTCCAACGCCGGCGCCTCTGAAACCGCTTCCTGGCAACGCCTACAAATTCAAGGAAATCGTTCAGGAGGTCCAGTTCGCCTTGCTCGCGTTCGGCTACTACAGTGGGGAGATAGATGGCGAGATGAATCCTGAGTTGAGGGCCGGGCTGCTACGCATGCAGGCGGACTACTCGCTGAAGGTCACCGGGACGATCACGCCGGAGACGCTGACTGCGCTGAGGATTGAAGCGCGCTAGCTCCCCACGCGTGGCAGGGCAGTCTGTAGGATCTAGGGCCGGGAGCCGCGTGGGGCAGAGGCATTGTTCCAGCATCCTCCAAAACGAGCGCGCGGTCCGAACGGTCACACAACCCTAACGAAGACTAGATCGATTCTTACGAACTTGACGAACTTGACGAAAGACGCCATATGGCATCCAAGAGGTACGATATGGTTCAAGCCAAAAACAAACAGAGCCGGCGCGGCACCAAGAGGCCCAAACGAGCTTCTTCGCAAGAAATGCTCACGACCGCCTTCATGACAAGTGCGGGCGCGGCTCTGCCTAAGGGCACTGCCGGAGTTACCTTCCGTGCTCCACGTAACATTGTCGATGTGATCTCCAAGAAACCTGCTAAGATAAAGGCCCTTTTGGCTGGTTACGGCAGGGCGATGGCCGAAAGTCAGGCGGCGGGCCGAGCTGTCAGTTTCCGTGTCAACGTCGATCCGACGGGCGATACTACTGTCACCCGACTGACCAATATGCCGGCGGATGCCGCCCAAGATTTGACAGTAGCGCTCGATCAGGCGCGCGCGCGCGGCAAGATTCACGCAGCAGCAATCTTGGCTCAAGCGGACATGCTGAGCGCGGACAGGTTCGCGTCGCTGTTAGGTATCAGCCGAATGACCGTCAACACCAAACGTCAAAACGGTCGGGTGTTGGGTCTCGACGGCGCTAAGCGCGGCTTTCGCTTTCCTTCGTGGCAGCTCGGTGAGGACGGAAAGCCGTTTGAAGCGCTTCCAGGTCTCTTCGAGCGATTGGGTGGAGGGCCGTGGTCAGTATATCGTTTTCTCGTACAGTCGCATCCAGAACTCGATGGGCTGACGGGTCGTGAGGCATTGCGACGCGGCAAAACGGAGGAGGCGTTAGCCCTCGCCGACAGCATTGCCCATGGCACCTTCGCCTGAGTGCCGCGGCTCCATCCACCATCTGGGTTCGCGGCCGTTTCGCTCGATAGCGCGACAGTCGACGTCGGTCTGCAATTCGGGCGCATTCTGCTCACACGCTTCCGGGACCCGCTTGGATTTGGTAAAGGCCCAAGCCGATTTAGCGATCCTCGCCGTCGATCGCCCGATCGTCGCTTCGGTGTCGTCTATCTAGGCAGCAGCATAAAGGTCTGCTTCGTCGAGGCGGTGCTGCGCGACCAAGGCGATGGCCGGATCGGCGATCTCCTGTTGGACGAGTACGATCTTGCAGCACGCAGCTACGCGTTGGTCGAGGTCACCGCAGCGCTGTCACTCGTCGACTTCCGGGGCGACGGACCATTGAGAATGGGCATTCCCAGCGATGTAGCCCGAGGCTCGAGACAGAGTTTGGCACGCCGATGGTCGCTCGCCATATATGAGCACCCAGCTCGACCGGACGGAATAATTTATCCCTCACGTTTGAATGGTGAAACAAATCTGGCGATCTACGACCGCGCAATCCCGAAGCTTCATTCGATTAAGCATGGTCCACTTCTCCAGGAAACCGGGATCGCGACAATCCTGAGCGACCTGAAGGTCGGACTACAATGAGAACTCGAGATTAGATGCCGCGCCTACTTTTCAACGCGTATCTCTCCATTATCGGCGGACTGGCTACGAACGTGGCCGAGTTCCATGTCGCGGGGGCTGCGCAATGCCACTGTCTCGAGCCCAAACGATACGACCGGCTCGAACAAAGAAATGTGCTCGACAGTCTTTCACTCGCCAAATCGATGGCTTGAGTGTAACCACACCAGCGCATCCCACTTCCGCCTTCCAGCTTGGCTTGTCGCGAGGGACCAAGCTCAGTTGGATGCGTGCGCGACATCCACATGGGCAAATCATAGCCGCCTGCCACGAATCTCGATCTTCACCCACAAGGTATATCCGGCGTTCCTTCAGTCGATCCGGCAAATCGTCTACGAATACCGCGCGGTAGCGCGGTAATAACCGATCGCCAAGGGACCGAAAAAGGCGTCGAATCCAGTTCAAGCAGCCTCCCTCTGTTCACTCAATTCGGCCCAATCGAGCAATGGCGTCACGTCGCCCCGACCGATGTGGCGTTCAAGGGCCAAACATGGGCTGCCGTCCTCAAGGTGCTCGAAGATACCGTGGCTCAAGGAAATCCGGTGGATCGCGTAGTCACTGTTCGGGTCGATGCGATAGGGGTGCAGTCGGGCGAGCAGCTCGTTAACGGCTAGGCTCGCAATCAACATATTCAGCTGGATAACCGCCGGCCGGTCTTCAGCCACACCTCGTATGTAGCCTTGTGCAAGTTGAGCCTGATACGCAGCACGGTCGGTGCGAAACAACCCAGCAGCGCGGACCTGCTCCATCGTATAGACGTTTCGGCTCAGCAAGCTGGATCCGCCAGGTTGCAGATAATGAACCGTGCCACAGACTTGATCGACGCTTCCTTGCCCATCGGCCTCAAGCTTTACGCCGAGATCGAAGTAGGGGAGGAGATAAAAAGTCGCCAGTTTGTTGAGCAGGTGCCGCCCATCAATGCTGTCCATACATCCAAACACAATGTCGCAACCTGCAATCGCGCGAACGACGTCCGGGTGGAACAAATCGGCGCAGTATGTCTCGACTTCGGTGCCAAGGCCGATTGAGCGGATTGCTTCCGCAAGAACATCCACTTTCGGTCGCGCCGCTGCGGCATCGGCCATGGTTGAGTTAAGAATGCGATTTAGGTTTTTGTCTTCGACGTGATCGGGGTCGACGAGAACGAGCCCTCCGACACAGTTTCGCGCAAGCTGCTCGACAACAGGGCTGCCGGTTCCAGAACATCCCACCACAGCAATCCGGAGTCGACGCAGTCGCGAGTAGGTGCCGGCGCCGAAGGCCTGGGCGACCCGCTTGCCAAAGGTCTCAACACAAGTTTCGCCATCAGAATACCAAAAGGAGAGGTCGTCTCCGACGACGTTCACATGAGAAAACGGTTCGAAATGACCTGCATCATCCACCACGCGACCGAAAATGCGGCCGTCATCCATCAATATCGCGCTGCCGTGCGGACCGCCGTCGGTCCAGCTGTAGATGCTCGGGAATAGTTCCTTATCCGAAGCGTCATCGACGCTGGAAAACTGATCGTAGCCAAAATGGCCGTGTATCTTGACGACCGCCAAGTCGCGTTGCGCTGCTTCGTTGAGGAGCGGCTCAAGTTTGGCTGTTGACCAGGTTACGCGATCAGGTAGTCGAACACTGCATTGATCATATGGGATAGTAACGACCTTCTGGACCATCAGCCGATGACGGGATTGGCCCGCTCGGCGACCGCACAGCAACAGCGCGACGGCTTCACACCGGTCACTGGGAAAGAGATGCTGCACAAGTGCGTCCCTTTGAGCAGATGTAAGGGTAAGCGAAACAGCCATCGTTTAAGCTTTCGCAAGTTCACGTGACAGCCAGCTGTCGACGAGGCCAAAATGGGTGGAAAGATTGTCGACTCCCGGACGCCAGGGGTTAGCGGGCGTTCGATGGCGACTCCACCTCTGCCATACCTTTCCATCGAACGATTCTGCAGCGAGTGCGCCAATTGAGCGGCCGTCGCCCCGTTGCAGTTCTGGGTAAAAGTAGGCCATATCGATTTGCGCTTCGGGGTAGCCCGTGTCGATGCGCACGTTCACGTCCACTGCGCTTACATTGTAGCCAGGCGGCACTGGGTAACCGTAAATAACAACCCTAAGCACGCCCCCTTCTCTTACCAGTTCATAGCGAAGACCGGTTGCCACAAGCCACTCAACGTCCTCCGC
Organism: Mesorhizobium sp. WSM4871; assembly: GCF_055811295.1. Classification (NCBI taxonomy): domain Bacteria; kingdom Pseudomonadati; phylum Pseudomonadota; class Alphaproteobacteria; order Hyphomicrobiales; family Phyllobacteriaceae; genus Mesorhizobium; species Mesorhizobium sp. WSM4871. The sequence goes on from NZ_JBVVPU010000019.1 coordinate 46,693, forward strand.
CGGGAGGTCAAACTCCCGGCGGTCGGTACCCAGTCCTTCAGTTTGATCGAGCGGCAAGGTTACGAACCGTTCGACGCCAGGCTCGCGCAAGTCGACTTCCTTGTCGATCTCGATCCGCTCGGGCGCCCCGCGCTTGGGTTTGAAGTAGAGCGCAAAATGCTCCGGAGGCGACTTTCCGGCGAGAACCAACAGCTCACGGGCTGTTGGCTGCGCCTTATTGCTCTCGTAGTGTTCCTTGTCGATCTGGACCTTATAGGACTTCTTGTCCTTCACGTCCTTCTCATCATCATCGCTCATCGCGCAGCTCCTTGCTATTTTCTCTGCATCAGATGATGCTGACGGCGCTTCGTGTTGCAGACAGCAAAACGCCGCCAAATTTTTTTCAGGGCGGCTGTCCGAGACCCGCGGCTTCGTCAGCATAGGGAAACATGCGCACGCAAGCTAAGGTAGTATCTGAGGGCGACGAGGTCGCAACAAGCGATGAAGTCGCGCAAGCTTTGGCAGCGCTTGACATCACTGAAATCGCTCGCCTCAACCTGATTGCCAAGCTTCGGGCCCGTTATGCTCCCGGGTTCGAGTGGCGGGATTTGCTACATGACGCGATCGACAAGGCTCTGGATGGCACACGCAAATGGCCGCGTAGATTGCCCTTTCTTCTGTTTATGCGGGAGGTGATGAGAAGCCTCGCAAGCGAACACCGCCGCAAATGGCAGTTTGGACCGATTACCATTGAGGCCGATCTCCTGACCCGCTCGGGTCAGGAATCGGTCCTCACGACAACTGCAAGTGACTGTCCTGGACCTGAACGGGATATCCACGCGCGTCAGATGATCAGCCAAATCTTGTCGCTTTTCGATGGGGACGCTGCGGCACTCGCAATCCTTGATGGCCTAGCCAAGGGACTTGAGCCGCATGAAATCCAGGCGCAAGCCGATCTAACGGCAAAGCAATATGCGTCGGCGCAGCGTCGAATCCGACGCTGTCTTGTCCGCGCATATCCGGAAGGAGTTGAGCATGAGTAATTTTGATCCTGCAGATCGCCTCGACGCGCTGTTGCGAGGCTGTGAGGACATTGTTGCTGGCACTGTCAATGGCGACATGACGGCGACTGCGCGAGGCGAGGCTGATGAAACCTCTTCTTTCATCGCAATGAGGCTAGCGCAGTTCAGATCCACCGTTTCACACGCATCGGTCGGGCACGCCCCAGCCTACCCCAAAGTAGCTGCGAGGCGCGCGGTTCCCCGTGACGCGGCTGGACGACGTCGGCTTCTCGGTCGCCTTATCGCTTCGCGACCTGAACTGCCGACGCGGATCAGCATGGCATTCAAGAGTCGCGAGCCGGAGGATGCCGAAATTGCAGAAATGCTGGATGAGTTGTTGCGCACGGACGACGGGTCAGCAATGGGATGAGCGAGCTGTTTAGGCGTTATTATTTCCAAGCCCGCGCTTTGCCGCGGGCTGTGGCGTTTGGGTATCGGTGGTTTGACGAGCCCACCCGATGACATCCGAGGTCGTCGTAATGAACAGCCTTGGCGTCGCGCTTGCCAGCGATAGTGCTGCGACAGTCAACAATGGCGAGGGTGACAAAGTCTTCAACTCTGCCGACAAGCTGTTCATGCTATCTAAGCGCCACCCTGTCGGAGTGATGGTTTATGACAACGCAGCCCTGCTTGGAGTGCCGTGGGAAACGATCATCAAGGTGTTTCGGCGGCAGCTCGGCAACTCCAGGTTTGCGACGTTAGAAGAATATGGCAGCGCGCTGATCGGCTTCCTTGATAGGAACGAAAGACTGTTTCCTGCGGCGTTGCAGGATCGTTTTTATCTTCGCTCAATTGAGACGCTTTTCGCATTACTTGAGAACCGCATCGAAGACGCAATCTACGCATCGTTCGTTGATGGCACCGATCCGCCGCCGGCCTCGAGTGACATCGCGCGACAGATCATCAATAAAGAGCGAAACAGCTGGAAGAGCGAGGCGGAGGCATCGTGTCTCGCTGAGGGTGTTGGAGCGCGCCTTACCGGTCGCTTCTCGGGCGAAATAAGCAAACGTATTGCGGCTGCATTCGGTCCATTTCGGATCGATTCGGAGACCATGCAGGCGCTTTACGAACTGGCGAGGCTGATCGTCTCCAAGGAGAGAATTCCCAGCTTTTCGCTGAGCGGCATCGTGGTTGCAGGCTTCGGAGAAGATGAGCATTTCCCTGTGATGCAGTCTATGGAGATCGGCGAGGTTTTCGAAGGTCGGCTCAAATATCGCTGCTGTGAGGTTCGAAGGATCGATTGCGATACGCCATCGGTTATTGTCCCTTTCGCTGATGGCGACATGGTCAACACCTTTCTCCATGGGATGAATCCCGGCTTTGAACTTCGTATGACGAAGGAGATTGCAGACCTCGTGACCAATCTGCCGGACGCCATCGTCGATGCGATCGCGGACTTGACGGATGAACAGCGCGCCAAGTGGAAAAGTCAGTTTCGTCCCGAAAGCAAAAAAGCCATCAAAAGCTTGATCCAAAAGTTGAATGAGCAGCGAGAAGAAAAACACCTCGGCCCTATCAAACAGGCGATTGCGAATATGCCGAAGGATGAGCTGGGTTTTGCAGCCGCGCGGCTAGTCAGCTTGAACTGGTTTCAAAAGCGCATGTCATTAAGCACCGAGACGGTCGGCGGACCGGTTGATGTTGCTGTTATCTCCAAGGGAGATGGCTTCATTTGGATCGACCGCAAGCACTATTTCCGACCGGAGCTGAACCAACATTTCTTCGACAACTATCACTTCGACCAGGAAACGAATGGAGCCTCACATGATCAAGGAGAAAAAGCCCGTAAGCACAAAAATGCCCGGACGCGAGAAAAATCTGACGGACGAAGTGCTGGACGAACTGATCGAGCGATATCCTCACCTCAAAGCCGCCCGCGACGCGATGCGGACTGAGGGAGTATCATGCAATGAATTCTCACAGGACGCGTTGGGTGTGTTCCGTCAGCGTTTCCGTGTTTGACAGGACGTCGTGAGCCGTAGGAGATACGGTTTCAACGACCACAATTAGGTGGTCTTGGAGACGGAATTCGCATGCGTTGGCGTCGGCGAGGGGAGACGTCACACAGGAGGATCTGTGCTGGTGCAAACCTTTCAATGTTCGCTTTTTGTGCTTCGAAAGTCGCATAAATGGGCAGTCTGTTGTGACGTCCGGAATTATTTGGCATTTTACGGAGTTTACCAGTCCGGAATCATGGGTCGCTGGTGAGTGGCCTATGCGATGGAAAACAAGAGGATTTTCAGGCCGAGGATAGGGATTGCCGATCCAAGGACCGGGTTTACCAATGGCCTCAGTGGCAGCTAATTCTGGACTGGCGTTAAGTGGTTGGATCGGCGTGGAATTTAACCGCCTATATTGGTCAACCCGCTTACGGTCGGCAACGGATTGGTAACCCAAGACTCCCGGATTGGTAGACCAAAGCAGCAGCCTATCGACCAAGATTCAGCTCTGTACTTCCCCACAATCCTTTGAGACAGATGGCGTCAGAATGTAATCGTGGCAACGTGCGCGCGACAGCGACGTCCTGACTTAATTCCGGACTGCAACAGATAATTCTGGACGCCACACCGGACTGCAACAGATAATTCTGGACGCCACAGTGGAATTGCGCCACCGGGCAGCAGCCTAGGGAATCGCACCAAGAATCAGGCCTGGCGCAAACTTCGAGCGGGCCCTGTGCTTGGGCGCTGACGCACGGCGCCGCTGGCCCTGCCGACCGCGAGCCGAGCTCGGCCGGTGCGCCGATCGGTTGGTGGCGCTAGCCTGAATATCTCAAACCAAGAGGTGCATCGGCCCCGAGAATCTGAGAAACTGCTTTTGCAACAAAGAGTTATCAGATTCATGGACGGGGTCCGATGCAAACACACTGTATCTCCGAGCCGCTCGAATTTGAAGGCTTCGACGGCCACAAAGTGGTCGCCGGTTTCGACGGCGGAGCGATCACTTCAGATGCCGGCGCCTTGCTTCTGCGCCACGCCGATAAAGTCGTCGGCCTGTTCGACCGGGTGGCCGCCTGCTTCATCGACCGACGCGATCCGGACTGCACGGTGCATAGCGTACAGACGCTGGTCGGACAGCGGATCGCCGCGATCGCGCTGGGCTACGAGGACGTCGACGACCACGACACGCTGCGCCACGACCCGGTGCTGGCCCTCCTGTCGGAAAGCCTGACGCCGAAGCGGGAGGACTGTGCGGTGCTTGCCGGCAAGTCGACGCTCAACCGGCTGGAGCACGGCCGCGTCGGGGAGCCGACGCGCTACCACAAGATCGGCCACGACACGCAGGCGATCGAAGCTCTGTTCGTCGACCTGTTCCTGGACGCCCACGAGAAGGCGCCGGCCGAGATCGTTCTCGATCTGGATGCCACCGATGATCCGCTGCACGGACACCAGGAAGGCCGGTTCTTCCACGGCTACTACAACTGCTATTGCTATCTGCCGCTCTACATCTTCTGTGGCCGGCACCTGCTGGCGGCAAAGCTCAGGCGTTCCAACATCGATGCCAGCAGGGGATCGGTCGACGAGGTCGAGCGGATCGTGACCCGGATCCGCAGGAAATGGCGCACAGTGCGCATCATCCTGCGTGCCGATTCCGGCTTTGCCCGCGACGAGCTGATGAGCTGGTGCGAGGCCAATCGCGTCGACTATGTCTTCGGGGTCGCCCGCAACGAGCGGCTGGAAACGAAGATCGCCCCGGCCTTGGACGAAGCCTGCCGGGCATCCAGGGCAAGCGGACAGGCCGCACGCGTCTTCCGCGACTTCATGTGGTCCACGAAAGACAGCTGGTCACGCCGCCGGCGGGTCGTGGCCAAGGCCGAGTGGACGACACTGGGTGCCAATCCGCGCTTTATCGTCACTTCACTCAAGCCGGGACGCTGGGCGGCAGGGGCGCTTTACGAGGATCTCTATTGCGCCCGCGGCGACATGGAGAACCGGATCAAGGAGTGCCAGCTCGACGTCTACGCCGACCGCACCAGCGCGAACACCATGCGCGCCAATCAGCTCAGGCTCTGGTTCGCCTCGTTTGCGTATGTGCTCATCTGCGCCTTGCGTCGCCTCGGTCTCGCCCACACCCGGCTTGCCAACGCCACCTGCGGCACGATCAGGCTCAAGCTGCTGAAGATCGGCGCACAGGTTCGCGTCTCGGTGCGCCGCATCAAGGTCGCGATGGCATCGGCGTGTCCCTATGCCGACGAATTTGCTCTGGCTCACGCCCGAATGCGTGCCGCGGCCCGCTGACGCCGCAGGACCTGAACCTTACCGTCAACAACACAGGATACATAGCAAAGCTCCGATCGTCGCACGCCGCGGCACCGATTGTGCTCGTCTTCGAGGTCGCGGCGCGATGCCAGCGCCTGGCCGCGCCAAAATGCCGCCTAACACCAGATGCGGTGAGAGAAGCGGGCTAGCACCAAAGCTTCGTGCCAAGGCAGGGGAAACGATCCAGAAGGAGGCTGGAAGCCTGTCGCGTTTTGCGTCGCGCCGTTTGTTTGAGCGGCTGCGGACAAGTGCTCAGGGGCAGGGGAGCATGAAAAAGCTGGGGGCATCACGCGGCCATTTTCGCCTCGTTCAGTGGTAATCGCCGTTCCTCGCACCAGCATTTGAGTTGCTGTCGAGCGTGCGGTCCGCGAGTTCGCAGTTGCATGAGGAGATGAACGCCGCGCGGGCGTCCATTGCCCTTCCGTATGGGTCAATACGGTCAGGTCGCCTGCCATCATTCCAGGACAGGACAACTGATAAAGAAGGTCTCGCCGGTCTAGCGCTGACGTCCACTATCCGACACTGTTCTGTCGCCTTTTGTTGGGTCCGCGACACCGGCCTATTTCGCTGAGCTCCTGTCTAGCCTCAGGCTAATCCGCTGAAAAGCAATCACAATGTTTTTTCTTCTGCTGGGTCGGCCAAATTGGCACGAGTTTTGAAACTCCTTCGTTGCGAGCCGGGAGCCGCCGACCGACCTTCATTTGGTGGATGACACCGCGATCGATGGATCGAAGAAAGAAAAGCAAAATGTCAAATCCGCATCAGATAGCATTCTATGGCAAGGTGGCCTCGGCGAAACCGCCCAGTACCCAAACAGGCTGCCGCCCTTGTCGACCCTTGCGCAGGAAGTCTTGATGGCCGGCTGCGACTCAAAAGGCCCACCACACTCATCTTATCCTGAACTCGAAGGCGCAGGATAAAGTTCTGGATCTCGCCGCGCGGTATGCCTAGGCAGTTACACGTTGGCCGATCTTGATAATCGAGTCTGGCTACGCCGCGGAGGACGTCTACATGCCATCGTCATTCGCTGCCCGCAGCGCCTTCCGCCCTTCCATCGCTAGAGAGTGAAGTGCCACCATGTCCGAACAACCCTTGCCGACGCTGCCGATGTGGCGCGTCGACCACATCGAGCCCTCGCCTGAGATGTTAGCGCTACGCGCCAACGGTCCGATCCACCGCGTGCGCTTCCCCTCCGGGCACGAAGGCTGGTGGGTGACAGGCTACGACGAGGCCAAGGCGGCGCTGTCCGACGCGGCGTTCCGGCCGGCGGGAATGCCGCCGGCGGCATTCACCCCGGATTCGGTGATTCTCGGTTCGCCGGGGTGGCTGGTCTCGCACGAGGGGGGCGAGCATGCCCGGTTACGCACGATCGTGGCGCCGGCCTTCAGCAACCGCAGGGTGAAGGTGCTCGCGCAGCAGGTCGAGGCGATCGCCGCGCAGTTGTTCGAGACGCTGGCGGTCCAGCCCCAGCCCGCCGACCTGAAGCGCCACCTCTCCTTTCCGCTGCCGGCCATGGTCATCAGCGCGCTGATGGGCGTGCTCTACGAGGATCACGCCTTTTTCGCCGGGCTGTCCGACGAAGTGATGACGCACCAGCATGAAAGCGGCCCGCGCAGCGCGTCGCGCCTGGCCTGGGAAGAACTGCGCGCCTACATTCGCGGCAAGATGTGGGACAAGCGCCAGGATCCGGGCGACAACCTGCTGACGGATCTGCTCGCGGCGGTCGAGCAGGGCAATGCGACCGAGGAAGAGGCGATAGGCCTGGCGGCGGGCATGCTGGTGGCGGGGCACGAGAGCACGGTCGCGCAGATCGAATTCGGCCTGCTGGCCATGTTCCGCCATCCGCAACAGCGCGAACGCCTGGTCGGCGATCCATCCCTGGTGGATAAGGCGGTGGAGGAAATCCTGCGCATGTACCCGCCGGGCGCGGGCTGGGACGGCATCATGCGCTATCCGAGGACCGACGTGACTATCGCGGGCGTGCATATTCCCGCGGACAGCAAGGTGCTGGTCGGCCTGCCGGCGACGTCGTTCGATCCGCGCCATTTCGACGACCCGGAAATCTTCGACATCGGCCGCGACGAAAATCCGCACCTGACGTTCTCCCACGGGCCGCACTACTGCATCGGCATGGCGCTGGCCAGGCTGGAACTCAAGGTGGTGGTCGGTTCGATCTTCCAGCGCTTTCCCGCGCTGCGCCTGGCCGTGGCGCCCGAAGAACTGAAGTTGCGCAAGGAGATCATCACTGGCGGGTTCGAGGAGTTGCCGGTGCTCTGGTGATGCGCGGAAGCCGCCCGGAATCGCGACCTTCTCCGCAATTTGCCGGCGCGCGTTGCGCGCGCCGGTCAGATCAGCCAGCCAACAGGAAACCAAGATGGACGTGCAAAAAACCACGGCAGCATGCCGGGACGCCTTCGCCGAACTTGCGTCGCCAGCGTGCATTCACGATCCGTATCCGTTCATGCGGTGGTTGCGCGAGCACGATCCGGTGCATCGTGCGGCGTCGGGCCTCTTTCTATTGAGCCGCCACGCCGACATCTACCGGGCGCTCAAGGCCACGGGCGATGCGTTTCGGGGACCGGCGCCGGGCGAACTGGCGCGCTATTTCCCTCGTGCGGCGACCAGCCTGTCACTCAATCTGCTGGCGTCCACGCTAGCGATGAAGGACCCACCGACGCATACGCGTCTGCGCCGGCTGATCTCGCGCGATTTCACCATGCGCCAGATCGACAGCCTGCGGCCGAGCATCGCGCGCATCGTCGCAGCGCGCCTGGACGGCATGGCGCCCGCGCTGGAGCGCGGGGAGGCGGTGGACCTGCATTGGGAATTCGCGCTGGCCTTGCCCATGCTGGTCTTCGCCGAACTGTTCGGCATGCCCCAGGACGACATGTTCGGGCTCGCCGCCGGCATCGGCGCCATTCTGGAAGGCCTGAGCCCACACGCCAGCGATCCTCAGCTCGCCGCGGCGGACGCGGCCAGCGCCAGGGTGCAGGCCTACTTCGGCGACCTCATACAGCGCAAGCGCACCGATCCCCGCAACGACATCGTGTCGATGATGGTCGGCGCGCACGACGACGATGCCGACAAGCTGTCGGATGCGGAGTTGATCAGCATGCTGTGGGGCATGCTTCTAGGCGGCTTCGCCACCACTGCTGCGACCATCGACCATGCGGTCCTGGCGATGCTGGCGTATCCCGAACAGCGGCACTGGCTGCAGGGAGACGCCGTGGGGGTGAAGGCATTCGTCGAAGAAGTCCTGCGCTGCGACGCGCCTGCCATGTTCAGCTCCATTCCGCGTATCGCCCAGCGCGACATCGAACTGGGCGGCGTGGTGATCCCGAAGAACGCGGACGTGCGCGTGCTCATCGCGGCCGGCAATCGCGACCCGGACGCCTTCGCCGACCCCGACCGCTTCAATCCCGCGCGGTTCTACGGCACCACTCCTGGCATGTCGACCGACGGGAAGATCATGCTGAGCTTCGGCCACGGCATCCACTTCTGCCTCGGTGCGCAACTTGCCCGGGTGCAGTTGGCCGAGAGCCTGCCGCGGATCCAGGCGCGCTTCCCCACGCTGGCATTGGTCGAGCAGCCGACCCGGGAGCCCTCCGCGTTCCTTAGGACGTTTCGCGCGCTGCCGGTGCGGCTGCATGAGGGGGGCTGAGATGCGCGTCGTGATCGATCAGGATCTGTGCGGAACCACCGGGCAGTGTGCGCTGACGCTGCCGGGCACCTTTCGCCAGCGCGAACCGGACGGCGTGGCGGAAGTGTGCGTGGAGACGGTCCCGCAGGCGCTGCACGCCGCCGCGCGGCTCGCCGCCAGCCAGTGTCCGGTCGCCGCCATTCGGGTCATCGAAAGCGACGCTGGCGAGCGCGCCAGCGCCGACCCTGCGCCTTCTCCGGCGCAGGCTGAGCGGCATGCCGCGAAAGACCAACGCAACCCAGGAGGACGGTTTGAAGGCAAGGTAGCCGTGGTGACTGGCGCCGGCGCCGGCATCGGCAAGGCATGCGCCCTCGCCATCGCGCGCGAGGGCGGCAACGTGGTGGTGGCCGACATTGATGGCTCGGCGGCCGTCGCCTGCACCGCGCAGATCGCGGCCGAAGCGGGCCACGCGCTGGCCCTGGCCATGGACATCGCCGATGCGCAGGCGGTGGCAGCGCTGTTCGAGACGGCGGAGCGGCACTTCGGTGGGGTCGACCTGCTGGTGAACAACGCGAGCGCCATGCATCTGACACCGCGTGACCACACGATCCTCGACCTGGACCTGGCGGTCTGGGATCAGACCATGGCGACCAATCTGCGCGGCACGCTGCTCTGCTGCCGGCAGGCCATCCCACGAATGATCGCCCGCAGCGGTGGCGCGATCGTCAACATGTCGTCGTGCCAGGGGCTCAGCGGTGACACCGCGCAGACGTCCTACGCCGCGTCGAAGGCGGCGATGAACATGCTGTCGGCCTCGCTCGCCACCCAGTACGGTCATGCGCAGATCCGCTGCAACGCGGTTGCGCCGGGTCTCATCATGACCGAGCGTCTCCTCGCCAAGCTGGACGAGCGCATGCAACGGCATCTGAGCCGGCACCAACTCCTGCAACGCGTCGGCCGCCCCGAGGACGTGGCCGCGCTGGTGGCGTTCCTGCTCTCCGACGATGCTGCGTTCATCACCGGCCAGGTCCTGTGCATCGACGGCGGCATGCTGGCGCATGTGCCGACGTACGCCGACGGTGGCAACAGCCGCGCCGCGCGGCCTGCCGGCGACACCGCCAAAGCGGCCGCGGCGCCCCGCTGCTGATGGACATGCTGCTCAACCCGCTGGACCGTCGGCACCGGCTGCGGGACGACATCCCGGTCATGCCCGGCGCTTTCCCCCTGGTCGGACATCTTCCCGCCATCGTATGCGACCTGCCACGCTTGTTGCGGCGCGCGGAATGGACGCTGGGCAGCCACTTCTGGCTGGATTTCGGCCCTGCCGGACACCTGATGACCTGTGTGGATCCGGATGCGTTTGCATTGCTCCGGCACAAGGACGTGTCCTCGGCGCTGATCGAAGAGATCGCGCCCGAATTGCTTGGCGGAACGTTGGTCGCCCAGGACGGCGGCGCGCACCGGCAGGCGCGCGACGCGATAAAGGCGGCGTTCCTGCCCAAGGGGCTGACCCAAGCCGGCATCGGCAACCTGTTCGCGCCCGTCATCCAGGCGCGGGTGCAGGCGTGGCGCGACCGCGGCGACGTAACCATCCTGCGCGAAACCGGCGACCTGATGCTCAAGCTCATCTTCAGCCTCATGGGAATCCCAGCGCAGGACCTGCCGGGATGGCATCGCAAATACCGGCAACTGCTGCAGTTGATCGTCGCGCCCCCGGTCGACCTGCCCGGACTGCCCTTGCGGCGCGGCCGCGCCGCCCGCGACTGGATCGACGCGCAGTTGCGCCAGTTCGTCCGCGACGCGCGCGCGCATGCCGCGCGCACTGGGTTGATCAATGACATGGTGAGCGCCTTCGATCGCGGCGACGATGCGCTTTCCGACGACGTCCTGGTCGCCAATATCCGCTTGCTGCTGCTTGCCGGTCACGACACCACCGCCTCGACGATGGCCTGGATGGTGATCGAGCTGGCGCGGCAGCCTGGGCTGTGGGACGCCCTGGTCGAGGAGGCGCAACGCGTGGGCGCGGTGCCGACCCGGCACCCGGACCTGGCGCAGTGTCCGGTCGCCGAGGCGCTGTTCCGCGAGACGCTGCGCGTGCATCCGGCGACCACGCTCCTGCCGCGTCGCGCGCTGCAGGAATTGCAACTCGGCCAACGGCGCATTCCCGCGGGCACCCCTCTGTGCATCCCGCTGCTGCATTTGTCGACCTCGGCGCTGCTGCACGAGGCGCCTGATCAGTTCCGCCTGGCGCGGTGGCTACAACGCACGGAGCCGATCCGGCCGGTGGACATGCTGCAGTTCGGTACCGGCCCACACGTCTGCATCGGTTACCACCTAGTATGGCTGGAAATGGTGCAGTTCTGCATCGCCTTGGCACTGACCATGCACAAGGCCGGGGTGCGGCCGCGGTTGCTGAGCGCCGCCGAAAAAGGTCGGCGCTATTTCCCGACCGCACATCCGTCCATGAAAATCCGCATCGGATTCTCATGAGCTGGCATCGCATGCCCCGTGTGGCGAGGCAGCTGCGCCGGCGACGCGCGGCAATGCTGCACTCGGCGCGCGCGCTCGGGGCGACGCCGCCAACACCGCGGCGGCTCGGACGCTCGCCGTGGCCGTGCCAGGTACAAGGACATGAACGACATGCAGACCGATTCCACGCTACACGACGACGCGCAGGCGCGCGGCGCATCCGGCAGGCTGCCGCCCGAGATCTGGATGCAGGACGGCGCAAGGCGGGTCGAACAGGCGCTGGCGCGTCTTCTCTGCGCCGAAGACGACGGTGAGACCGAGCTGATGGCGGCGATGCGCTACGCCACCTTGCATGGCGGAAAGCGCACCCGCGCCTTGCTCTGTCTGGCTACCGGCGCACTGGCCGACACGCCGGCGCACATGCTCGACGATGTCGGCGCCGCCATCGAGATGATGCACGCCTGTACCCTGGTCCACGACGACCTGCCCGCAATGGACGATGACGTGCTTCGCCGCGGCCTTCCGACCGTGCACGTCAAGTTCGGCGAAGCCACTGCGATCCTGGTCGGCGATGCGCTGCAGGCGCACGCCTTCCTGACCCTGGCGAGCCTGGATGCGCCGGGCGACAACCGTATCGCGCTCGTGCGCGAACTGGCGCAGGCGGTGTCCGCCGAGGGTGCCGCAGGCGGGCAGGCCATGGATCTGTCGCTGGTAGGAAAGCACGTCGAGCTGGACAGGATCGTGGCGATGCACCGGATGAAGAGCGGAGCACTAGTGCGCGCGTCCGTTCGCATGGGCGCGCTATGCGCCATCGCGGAGGATGCCGCCCATGCTGCGCTGTACTGTGCGCTCGATCGCTACTCCGCCTGTTTCGGCCTGGCGTTGCAGGTGGTCGACGACATTCTCGACGCGACAGCGGATACCGCGACGTTGGGCAAGACCCCCGGCAAGGACGCAGCGGCGCAGAAGCCGACCTGTGCGTCGATCATGGGGCTGCAGGCAGCGCGCCAGTTGGCGCTGGATCTGTTGCGCGACGCCGGGGAGGCCATCGCCCCGCTGGGAACGCGTGCAGAACGGTTGGCGCAGATGCTGCAGCGGGCCAACGCGTATCTGTTCAAGCACGCGCCATGCGCATGAGCGCGCCCGTCCGCATGGAGTCGCCCCTGTGCCGCTGCGATCGATCGGCCGGCGTGAGCGGTTCATGCTGCACTGTGTCCAAGTCGGCGGCGATCGCAGCGGTTGCCCAGCACAGCCGCGGCGCACGCGGCGCACGAGGCGCACGCGGCGCGCTGCGCGCAAGCCTATACGGCGGATCGGCCCCAGCATGGGGCGCGTCGCCGCGCCGGAGCAGGGCGGCCGTCCGGCGCTGCCCGTGCGTCGGGCCGCGACGGGCCTGCGGCGACATGCGCGGCGTCTGCCCGATCTTGGTTCCCGTCAACTGTCTGCAGAAGGAACATACCGCGTGAACGCGCTGTCCGAACAGATCCTTTCCGAATTGCGCCACCTGCTGATCGAGATGAGCGACGGCGGCAGCGTCGGTCCGTCCGTCTACGACACGGCGCGAGCTCTGCAGTTCCACGGCAACGTCACCGGTCGGCAGGAGGCATACGCGTGGCTCATCGCGCAACAACAGGCCGATGGCGGATGGGGAAGCGCGGACTTCCCGCTGTTCCGCCATGCGCCCACCTGGGCGGCGTTGCTGACATTGCAGCGTGCCGATCCTCTTCCCGGCGCTGCCGACGCAGTCCAGGCTGCAACCCGGTTCCTCGAGCGCCAGCCCGATCCCTACGCGCATTCGGTGCCGGAAGACGCGCCGATCGGCGCGGAGCTGATCCTGCCGCAGTTGTGCGGCGAGGCCGCATCCTTGCTGGGCGGCGTGGGGTTTCCGCGCCACCCGGCGCTGTTGCCGTTGCGGCAGGCGTGCCTTGTCAAGTTGGGCGCGGTGGCGACGTTGCCGAGCGGCCATCCGTTGCTGCACTCCTGGGAAGCCTGGGGAACGTCGCCGACCACCGCATGTCCGGACGATGACGGCAGCATTGGCATCAGTCCGGCGGCCACCGCCGCGTGGCGTGCGCACGCCGTAACAGATGGGAGCACGCCGCAGGTCGGGCGCACCGACGCGTATCTGCAGGCGGCATCGCGGGCGACGCGCAGCGGCATCGAAGGTGTCGTTCCCAACGTCTGGCCGATCAATGTGTTCGAGCCATGCTGGTCGCTGTACACCCTGCATCTGGCCGGGCTGTTCGCGCATCCCGCGTTCGCCGATGCCGTGCGCGTGATCGTCGCGCAGCTCGACGCCCGCATGGGCGTGCGCGGTCTGGGCCCGGCCTTGCACTTCGCAGCCGATGCCGACGACACCTCCGTTGCGTTGTGCGTCCTGCGCCTTGCAGGTCGCGAACCGCCGGTCGATGCGTTGCGCGATTTCGAAGTCGGCGAGCTATTCGTCACCTTCCCCGGCGAGCGCAATGCCTCGGTGTCGACCAACATCCATGCCCTGCATGCGTTGCGACTGTTGGGAAAGCCCGCCGCCGGTACCAGCGCTTACGTCGAGGCCAATCGCAACCCGCACGGTCTATGGGACAACGAAAAATGGCACGTTTCGTGGCTGTATCCCACCGCGCATGCTGTCGCTGCGCTGGCGCAAGGCAAGCCCCAGTGGCGCGACGAGCGCGCGCTGGCAGCGCTGCTGCAGGCGCAGCGCGATGACGGCGGCTGGGGCGCCGGTCGCGCGTCCTCATTCGAGGAAACCGCCTATGCGCTGTTCGCGTTGCACGTGATGGACGGGAGCGAAGAGCCGACAGGGCGCCGGCGCATCGCGCAGGCGGTGGCGCGTGCGCTGGAGTGGATGCTCGCCCGCCATGTGGAGCATGCATTGCCGCAGACGTCGCTGTGGATCGGCAAGGAACTGTATTGCCCCACCCGGGTCGTGCGCGTGGCCGAACTCGCCGGGTTGTGGCTGGCGCTTCGTTGGGGGCGGCGCGTCCTGGCCGAGGGAGCAGGAGCGGCGCCATGATCCAGACCGAACGCGCGCTGCAGCAGGTGCTGGAGTGGGGGCGGTCCCTGACAGGGTTCGCCGACGAGCATGCCGTGGAAGCGGTCAGGGGCGGCCAGTACATCTTGCAGCGCATCCACCCGAGCCTGCGCGACACCAGCGCCCGCACTGGCCGCGATCCGCAGGACGAAACGCTGATCGTGGCGTTCTATCGCGAACTGGCGCTGTTGTTCTGGCTCGACGATTGCAACGACCTTGGCCTGATCGCGCCGGAGGAGCTCGCCGCGGTGGAGCAGGCGCTGAGGCAGGGCGTGCCGTGCGCGCTCCCCGGATTCGAGGGCTGCGCTGTGCTGCGCGCTTCGCTGGCCGCGCTCGCCTACGATCGCCGCGACTATGCTCAGCTTCTCGACGATACCCGGTGCTACTGCGGGGCGCTGCGCGCCGGACACGCGCAGGCGGCAGGGGCGGAACGCTGGTCCTACGCCGAGTACCTGCACAACGGCATCGATTCGATCGCCTACACGAACGTGTTCTGTTGCCTATCGTTGCTGTGGGGGTTGGACATGGCGACCTTGCGCGCGCGTCCGGCGTTTCGCCAGGTCCTGCGGCTCATCTGCGCAATAGGGCGCCTGCAGAACGATCTGCATGGACGCGACAAGGACAGGTCGGCCGGCGAGGCCGACAACGCGGCGATCCTGCTGCGGCAGCGCTATCCGGCTATGCCTGTGGTGGAATTCCTCAACGACGAGCTGGCCGGCCACACGCGCATGCTGCACCGGGTGATGGCGGAAGAACGCTTTCCCGCGCCGTGGGGACCGTTGATCGAGGCCATGGCGGCCATCCGCGCGCAGTACTACCAGCCCTCTACCAGCCGCTACCGCAGCGACGCTGCGGGGGGAGGCCAGCGTGCGCCGGCCTAAACGCGCGGGAGGCGGCGGCGTGCGCGCGCTGCCGTCGGTCCGATCCGACGCAACGCCGTCGCCTGATGCGACGGTTGGGGCGAGCATGAGCGACATCGCCCTGAGCCGGCGCAAGGACGACCATCTGGACATCGTGCTGGATCGGCGAACGGCGCCGGCCACGGTCGCCGCCGGCTGGGAGTACATCCGTTTCGAACACTGCGCATTGCCCGAGTTGGACCTGACGCAGATCGACCTGCGCGCCTCGCTGCTGGGCAAGACCATGCGCGCGCCGCTGCTGATCAGCTCGATGACCGGCGGCATGCCACGCGCCGAGGCCATCAACCGGCATCTGAGCGAGGCAGCGCAAGCCTTGGGGATCGCCATGTGCGTCGGTTCGCAGCGCGTGAGCCTGCAATCCCGCAACTCGCAGGGGCTGACGCGCGCGCTGCGCCGCCTGGCCCCAGACATTCCCTTGCTGGCCAATATCGGCGCCGCGCAACTGCGCGAGGCCGACGGCCTGGACCTGGCGCGCCGGGCGGTGGATGCGCTGGAGGCCGATGGACTCATCGTCCATCTCAATGCGCTGCAGGAAGCGGTACAGCCGGAGGGCGACCGGGACTGGCGCGGCGTCCTGGCGCAGATCGCTCGCGCCGCGCGCAGCGTGGACGTGCCGATTGTGGCCAAGGAAGTGGGGTCGGGCCTGTCCGCCTCTGTGGCCTGTGCGCTCGTCGAGTCGGGCGTGGCGGTGATCGATGTCGCCGGCGCCGGCGGCACCAATTGGGCCGCGGTGGAGGGCGAGCGCGCCCGCGATGCCGCCGACCGTGCAGTGGCGATGTCATTCGCCGACTGGGGGATTCCGACCCCGGCCAGCGTGCAGGCGGTACGTCGGGCGCTGCCAACGGTGAAGCTGATCGCGTCGGGCGGGATCCGCGACGGCGTGGACGTGGCCAAGGCCATCCGCCTGGGCGCGGACACCGCCGGGCAGGCGGCCGGCGTGCTGCGCGCGGCGACGGTGTCCACCGAGGCGGTTGTCGCACATTTCGAGATCGTCATCCGCCAGTTGGCCGTCGCCTGCTTCTGCACCGGCTCGGCTGATCTGGCGGCGTTGCGTCAGGCGCGCTTGTTGCCCTCGGCACATCTGCCCGCCGGTTGATGCCGGCGTCGCTCGTACATGGCGGCGGGCGCCTAGCAAGTTGCTGAATACCTACGCCAAAGATAGACTACTGATCACCTTGGCGAGGCGGTTCAACGCGCGGGAGCTCGTGATCACCAGAAGGGAAGTCGATGCCCAGGACGTGGCTTGGTTGGAGATGCCAAGGATCGTCAAACTGAGATCCTTGTAACGTGGTCGGGATCGACAAAGACAGGATCGAACCGGTCTCGTCACGCATAGCGGAACGATCGCGCCAGAGGAAGCATTCGGTTCTGCCACAGCATCGGTCAGGCAAAAATAACTTGCGTTGCGCAGATAAAATGCCCTGATCTTGCCATTCCTCCAAAGCACGTGGGCGGGGAGAAATCTCATACAACTGGCAGCGAAGGGAGGCTCGGCCCAATGAGCGGGGTGGCGCGTGAAGAAGTTAATCCGGCGTCATCGGCAACGTTTGCGCCGCTTGAGAGTTCAACTTTCCGTCCGATCTGGATTGCCACACAGGTATCCAGTCTAGGGTGGCTGATTCAAATGGTCGCCATCAGTTGGCTGATGGCGACCATTTCGACATCGGATGTGATGGTCGCCTTGGTGCAGGCTTCGACGACGTTGCCCACATTCCTCCTGTCAATCGTCGCCGGCGCCCTAGCCGACAATTACAGCCGCCGCAATCTCATGTTCGCTGGCTGGTGCGTGATCGCATTGTCCTCGACGATGCTGACTGTTGTTGCAGGCCTCGGAATTTTCAATCCATGGATGGTTCTTGCATTCAGCTGTTTGGCCGGAGTAGGCGCCGCTTTCACCGACCCCGCCTGGCACGCGTCGGTCGGCGATATTCTGCGCAAGCGCGATGTTCCGGCCGCCGTCACGCTTATCTCGGTCGGATATAACGCCGTCCGAAGCATCGGTCCAGCTCTCGGTGGCGTCGTGGTTGCTTCCTTTGGCCCTTTGACGGCTTTCGCCGTGGCGACGCTTACGTATCTGATGCTGCTGTGGACCATAGGGCGCTGCAAATGGCATGTTCGGTCGTCACCGCTGCCGAGTGAACCATTGACCACGGCGATCCATGACGGAGCGCGCTTCACCGCCCTGTCATCCGAAATCAAGGCAGCAATTGCCCGCGGTGCCCTTTTTGGCCTGACGAGCATCTCCATACTAGCGCTCTTGCCTCTCGTCGCCCGCGATCAGCTGGGGGGAGGGCCAATCGTTTACGGCATCCTGATGGCCGGCTTCGGGACCGGCGCCTTGTTCGCCGGCATCTGCAACAACACTCTGAGACGGAGGCTGTCCCAGGAACGTTTGACGACTCTGTCGTGCATCGCCTGTGCGGCTTGTTGTCTATCGCTTGCTTTCACCCCCTCGGTGGCGGTGGCGGTTATCGCGCTGGCGCTCGGCGGCGCGGGCTGGGTCGTGACCTGGACCGGGCTGGACGTGAGCGTCCAGTTGGCGAGTCCAAGGTGGGTCGTTGGTCGCACGCTCTCGATCTATTATGCTCTTTCATCCGGCGGCATCGCGGCTGGCAGCTGGCTGTGGGGTACGGTGGCCGAGAGCAATTCGCTAAGCTCGGCTCTGGAGCTTTCAGGTGGCGCGCTGCTGCTGGTCGCCGGCACCGGCTTCCTGCTGCCCATCCGTCAATGGAAAGACTCCGATCAGGCCCCTCTTGGCTTCGAAACGCCTCAGGTTGCCCTGGAATTGAAACCACGAAGCGGGCCGATCGTCGCCAAGATCGAATATTCAATACCCGAAGCAAATGTCGAAGCGTTCCTGGAGCAGATGCGGGAACGCCGGCGAGTACAAAGCGGCGTCGGTGCGCGACACTGGAATCTCCAGCGCGACCTACAACAGCCTTCGCATTGGACAGAAACCTTCCGCACCCCGACCTGGATGGACTACCTTCGCCTGAACCACCGCCTTACGGCAGCCGACAAGGAGTTGGACCAGCGTCTCCTCGCATTGCATCTAGGAGAGCTTCCTCCTCGAACCACACTTGCGATCGAGCGGCCGACCGGAGCTGGCCGCAAGCGGGACCAATCGATGCGGTTCTTTTTCCGGCGTTGACATTCGTCCAGGCGTCCGCGCTGGTGAGACAGGATAGGTTGGAAACGAGCCAACGCTCTCACCATCCGTTTTGCAGATCGGCTTCGATCCTGGGCGGCTCAGACGTATCCTTGTCGGAGAGATTCCTCGGCACTCGAGCGTCTTGGAGCGCGTTGCGCTCAAGCTCACCGGCACCTGTTCGGTGCGTTCCCGAACAGAGCAATGGCTTTTCGCGCCGCAACCCCGAGGCGGGCTTGTAATTTTCGCTTTTGCTGGGGTTAACTCCAAAGTACGAGATATGAACAGGATCGGCTTCACGGCCCGTCTGGTTCGCAGTGGCCACAGAGGAATACACAGATATGGCGACCGGAACAGTGAAGTGGTTCAACAGCACCAAAGTTTTTGGCTTCATCCAGCCCGATGACGGCGGTCAGGACGTTTTCGTCCATATTTCAGCTGTAGAACGGGCTGGACTTTCAAACCTCGTTGATGGGCAGAAGATCAAGTACGAGATCGAGCAGGACCGCCGTAGCGGCAAGTCCTCCGCAGGTAGTCTCAGCAAGGTAGGCTGATTTTCTCGTCGGACCCGCAGAGTGCGAAGGATAAGTCAAGCCGAAGGTACCATCGTCATTCGCGGGGCGTATCGCGACGGACTCTCTTATACGAGAGGATCCTGATGCGTCACGCAAACGGTGAATCACGAACGCTCTCGCCGCAAACCCCTTCCGCCCGGAAATCTGCCCCGGTTACGGCTCTCAGCGTATCCCAGAGTTGGGAGAAGCTTCTGCGAGACTACAACTGTAACATCATATCGGTTCCGCAGGTCAAGCTTCGGTGGTAACCTCATTGGGTCGAATAATGACTTTGGAGGCCGAGCAATGGATCGCGATAACAAAAGGGCACGCGCAGCTGCAAGTTCATCCCAAGACGTGGGGAATCGCAGTACTCTCCGTGACCTTCCATACGGACCATTGACCCATGTTGCAGAACGGCTGGTAACCGCTAACCCGCGCGATACAGCGCGAAATCTTGGGACCTTCAAAGAACTCGGGAGGCGAGAGCGCATATCCGTTCGGGGCACTCGAACCGAGCCAGAAACTGACCTCGCGAGATTTGAAACGCGGACCAATCAGCTTGGACGATCAGCCGTCGATCTGGGGGACAAATTGACTGCCGGGCTGGGGCACACCTCGGATGAAGTAGCATTGGAGCTATTCAGAGCCGTCAGTAACGTATCCCATTACCTTAGGCCAGAGACGCAAGATAGCATTGTTAATCGCATTGGCAACATGGCCCCACCTTCGCAAGCTAACGGAGCGCTTTACGCTGCGCAAAACTTCAGCAAGTTTAACGCTGAAAATAAATCTCGCATTTTTGATCAGGCCGCTGAATTGGCTACCGATCCGGATGGCCACGTCAGGTCGACAGCATCCAATGCTATGTACGCGATGTATCACCAGTTAGATCCAAATCAACAGGCCCAAGCTCACTCAATTCCCGGCATGCAAGACATCTTGCCGCAGATGCCTCCTCCGCGGCATGCAGCAGAGGAACGCAGTGCGGATCTGGACGCCCACATAGCAGGTCTTGAAGCTGAAGTCCGTGCGGCAGGTGCGCAAATCTCCTATGAACAGCGGCAGCGGGGTGGTGAAATCGGGCAGTCCCTAAGCCACGCCTACAATCACGCCCGCGAGGATCTAGTGGCTGCCTCCAGAAGCAGAGATCGCTCCGGCCGTTGAGGTCTCGGCCATGGCAGTAACGCTTCCTCTCCCGAATTCCGTTCACGGCCTTGCCATCTCCAATTCGCTGGCCGTTGACGTACCTGCTTAGTGTAGCTTTCAAAGACCACGCCTGCCGGGTGGTGCGATGCAAACGTCGCACCACCCGCTGCGGCATCGATCTGTCGAGCGGCGACATCGCGCGACGTCGGTTCGGTGTCTGAAGCAAGCGCAGCATTAGCTACGGCTAATCCGGCAATGGAACAATGTCTTCAACAAAAACGACGCCCCCGAACATAGCTCTTAGCATCGCGTGCTCGCTCGCCTTGGGCTTCTGCGCGGCAAGTCTGTACGCAACGTTCCGCCACGGGGGTAGCGGCGAGGCTTTGATGACGTTTGACGTCCGTGCCTTTTGGTTTGAGACGCCGTTCTATCTGGGTTTCGCAACCCCTGTCTTCTATCGGGGCATAGCTATCGTGCTCGCAACGTCGGCGGTCGTCTTGCTGATTCAGCAGGTCGTATTGCGGCGCAAACTCGAACACCACGGGACGGCGCGTTGGGCTCGAGTCGACGAAATGCGATGCACCGGATATCTGCGACGATATCGTAGCGTGACAGGGCCGGTATTTGGGAAGACAAGTGGCCCTTTCTGGCCTGGCTACTACCTGACCAATGGCGAGCAGCCTCACAGCCTCATCGTTGCACCGACCCGCGCCGGCAAGGGCGTCGGCATAGTCATTCCAACGCTACTTACATTCAAAGGCTCAGTGATAGCTCTCGACGTCAAGGGGGAGCTCTTTGAGCTCACCTCTAGGGCGCGCAAAGCCACAGGCGACAACGTGTTCAAATTCGCGCCGCTGGATTCGGAGCGGCGCACCAACTGCTACAATCCGCTGTTGGACCTTATAGCGCTGCCTCCGCAGCTGCAATTCACCGAAGCCCGCCGCTTGGCCGCAAACCTGATCACGGCCAAGGGGGAGGGCGCGGAAGGTTTCGTCAGCGGCGCGCGAGATATCTTTGTCGCGGGGATCCTTGCCTGCATCGAGCGGGGCACGCCAACAATCGGCGCCGTCTATGACCTCTTCGCCCAGCCGGGGGAGAAGTTCAAGCTCTTCGCGCAACTCGCCATGGAGACCCGGAACAAAGAGGCACAACGCATCTTCGACGACATGGCGGGGAACGATACAAAAATCCTGACCTCCTACACGTCCGTCCTCGGCGATGGCGGGCTCAATCTGTGGGCGGATCCGGCTGTAAAGGCAGCGACAAGTCGCTCGGACTTTTCGGTCTA